>NZ_CP041406.1:0-676353 GCF_014905135.1 Sulfurimonas paralvinellae
ACTTTTATAGTTATTCACATAAATTTAACCCTGTTTTATGCAAAACATTAGTATTATTCACATATAAAAGAAAAAATAAGGTTTTATGTGAATATAGGTCAAGAAGTTTTAGAAGCGCTCAAAGATGAGATTACTGAGATAGAATATAAACGTTATATCAGACATCTACAGTATGACAGTAAAAAATCTACAGGTGATTTGGCTCTTTTTTATGCCCCAAATGCACTGGTACTTAACTGGATCAAAAATAAATATACAGAAAAGATCGCCCATCTCTTTGAGATAAAGACAGGTTCAAAGGTCACTGTTCGTATCACACTGAAAAATACGACTGAAAGAAGAAAGAGTAAAAAAGTTGTAGAAGCAAAACAAAACTCTTCGCTTCTCAATCCTTCACACTCTTTTGATAACTTCATGGTAGGCGGCTCGAACCAGTTTGCCTATGCCGCTGTGAAAAGTGCCAGTGAAAACCCTGGGAAAGTATATAATCCTCTCTTTATCTATGGTGGCGTCGGTCTTGGAAAGACTCACCTCATGCAAGCAGCTGGAAACGTACTGCAAAACGAAGGGAAAGTCGTTATCTATACTACAGTCGAGCAGTTCTTAAATGACTTCATTCGTCATGTTCGTAACAAAACAATGGAACGTTTTCAAGAAAAATATAGAAAATGCGATGTCCTGCTTATCGATGATATTCAGTTTCTCTCAAATAAAGAGGGTATACAAGAGGAGTTCTTTCACACTTTTGAAGCACTCAAAGGCGCCGGCAAGCAGATCATACTCACAGCAGACAAACATCCTAAAAAGATAGGCGGTCTTGAAGCACGGCTCCAAAGCCGTTTTGAGTGGGGACTTGTTGCTGATATCCAACCGCCGGAACTTGAGACGAAAATAGCCATCATCAAGAAAAAATGTGAGATTAACAAAGTGAAACTTTCTGAAGATATCGTCAATTATATTGCAACGGTCATTGAGAGCAATGTCCGTGAGATAGAGGGGATACTTTCAAAACTTCATGCCTATTCACAACTGATGCATGTCGATATCGATCTCAAATTCACAAAGAATGTCCTCAAAGATCAAATGAATGAAAATCGTGAAAATCTCACAATGGATAAGATCACTCAGGTCGTTGCAAAGGATCTTAACATCAAACCAAGTGAAATTCGTTCAAAAGGAAGAAGTAAAAATATCGTTTATGCCCGTCGTATATCCATCTATATCTGCCGAGAGCTCACACAAAATACTATGCCCCAACTTGCTCAGTACTTTGGTATGAAAGACCATACAGCTATCAGTCATACTATTAAAAAAATCAATGATCTTATCAAAGATGATGAAGATTTTAGAGTAAAAATTGAAGAATTGAGCAATAAAATAACAGCATCTTCTTAGTTTTTTGTTAAAAAGTTTAAAAAAAAGATATAATTGTATAAGTGAATAGATGTGAAGTAAACCTTCATGCTTCATCACATCACAAAGTATGAGTTTCAAGAGGTTTATAGAGTGTTTTCACATATTCACTTACACCTACTACTACATACTGAAATTATTAAATAATATAGGGATTTTAAAATGAAGATTAATATATCTAAATCTGTCATAGAAAACATATTAGTCCATGCTGGACCTTTTCTAGAAAAAAAAGATACTTCACAAATCACATCACATGTCTATCTCAATGCTTCTCATTCAAAATTGACTGTTAAAGCCACAGATTATGAAATAGGTTTTTGTGTTACAACAGACAATGTCAATATTACCAAAGAAGGAAGTATCACTGCAAACGGTAAAAAATTTCTCGATATAGTCAGAATATTAAAAGAGGGAGATATAACTCTTGAAGTAATCAGAGATACACTTCATATATCTCAAGGAAGTTCCAACTTCAAACTGCCTACATTTTCATATAACGAATTTCCTGAATTTCCAAACTATGAAAATAAAGCACGAATATCTATAGATTCGCATACGCTCATAGAATCACTTAAAAAAATTACACCTGCCATTGATACAAATAACCCTAAATTTGAACTTAACGGTGCATTGATAGACATTAAAACCGATGTTATCAATTTTGCTGCTACAGATACAAGACGCTTAGCTGTAGTAACTGTGCAAAATCAAAGTGACAAAGAACTTTCCATCATCATTCCTAAAAAAGCGATCATTGAAATACAAAAACTTTTCTTTGACAATATCGAACTTTACTATGATGAAACAAATCTTATTATCCACTCTGAGCAATATACATTCTTTACAAAACTCATCAATGGTAAATTTCCTGAATATTCACGAATCATTCCAAAAGAGACAGCGCATAATCTGCTTCTTCCAAAAGCAGTAATGATAGATGCAATTAAACAGATAACGACAATATCTACAGATGTAAAAATCTCATTTTTAAATGACACTATTACTTTTGAAAGTTTAAGTGACGATAATATTGAAGCAAAAACAGAGATAACATTTACAACAAATTTCACAGAAAAATTTTCAATCGCCATCAATTCAAGATATCTCCTAGACTTTTTAAATTCTATTAACACTTCAGAGTTTACAATAGGACTCAATGAAGGGAATCTTCCATTTATTCTTCGTGATGAAAACTTCATTACAGTTGTCATGCCAATAGTCATTTAAGACTGTTGGACCCTCTTTTTTAAACCAATTTTATAAATCAAAACTTATTTTTATATTTATTTAGATAGAATATCTCTAATTATGCCGTGATGGCAATAAATGGAGTCTATTAATGGAACAAAATTACGGTGCTAGTAATATTAAAGTCCTCAAAGGTTTAGAGGCAGTTCGTAAACGTCCTGGTATGTATATTGGAGATACGGGACATCGCGGTCTCCACCACTTAGTTTATGAAGTCATTGACAACTCAATAGATGAAGCGATGGCAGGGTATTGTAATACTATTACAGTAACACTTACAAAACGGGGTACCTGTATTGTAAGTGATAATGGTCGCGGTATTCCTACTGATATGCACCCGACAGAAAACATGAGCGCGGCAACCGTTGTTTTAACCGTTCTTCATGCCGGTGGTAAATTTGATAAAGATACTTATAAAGTTTCCGGAGGACTCCATGGGGTTGGTGTTTCAGTTGTAAATGCACTCTCAGCTGATCTGCATATGACTATTTATCGTGATGGAAAGATCCATGAACAAGATTTCAAGATGGGTATTCCTCAAGGTCCTCTTGAAATAACGGGAACGACTCGTAAAACAGGAACCACTATTGAATTTGCAGCTGATCCTTCCATCTTTACAGAAACAGTAACGTTCGAATATGATTATCTTGCAAAAAGATTTAAAGAACTTGCATATCTTAACCCATTTATAACCATAAAATTCAATGATGAAAGAACGGATAAAAAAGAAGTCTATCACTTTGAAGGCGGAATTGCACAGTATGTAAGCGATATGAATAAAAAACAAACTGTTGCTAATGTTTACAGTTTCAGTGGAAAAGCAGATGATATAGAGTTTGATATAGCACTGATGTATAATGACTCCTATGAAGAAAAACTTGCTTCTTTTGTTAATAATATTCGTACTCCAAACGGTGGAACACATGAAGCAGGTTTTCGTGCCGGATTAACCCGTGTCATCTCAAACTATAATGCTAAAAACGGTGCTGCAAAAGAAAAAGATGTCAAAATCTCCGGTGATGATGTTAAAGAAGGTCTTATTGCCATTGTTTCGGTGCGTGTACCTGAGCCTCAGTTCGAAGGTCAAACAAAAGGAAAACTTGGAAATACTTATGTTCGCCCGTTGATTCAAAAAGCAACAGGTGAAGCTTTAAATAAATATTTTGAAGAAAATCCGTTAGAGGCCAAAGCTGTTGTTCAAAAAGCATTGATGGCAGCCCGTGGCCGTGAAGCGGCGAAAAAAGCGCGTGAGCTTACGCGTAGAAAAGATTCTATGAGTGTTGGAACACTTCCTGGTAAACTTGCCGATTGTCAAAGTAAAGATGCAAGCATCTGTGAACTTTACCTGGTGGAAGGGGATTCTGCAGGCGGTTCTGCAAAAATGGGCCGTGACAGAGTATTCCAGGCAATTCTGCCACTCAAGGGTAAGATTTTAAATGTTGAAAAAGCGCGTTTGGAGAAGATTTTAAAATCTGATGAGATCACGAATATGATTACGGCAATGGGTTGTGGGATAGGTGAAGAGTATAACGAAGAGAAACTCCGTTATCACAAGATTATCATCATGACCGATGCCGATGTCGATGGTAGTCACATTCAGACACTCCTGCTAACGTTCTTTTTTCGTTATTTTAGAGATATCGTTGAAAAAGGGTACCTCTATCTTGCACAACCGCCGCTTTACCGTTATACAAAAGGTAAGAAAAAAGAGATCTATTTTAAAGATGACAGAGCGATGAACGATTATCTTATAGATAATGGTGTAGAATCATTGGAAGTGGATGGAATTGGACATGACGATCTTGTTGCATACTTCAGAATGGTTGATCATTATGCGGCATCACTTGAAGCACTGGAGCGTCGTTATGCTCTTGTAAAACTCATTCGTCATTTTGTTGAAAATCCGGATCTTATCTCTCTTGGAGCGAAAGAGATGTTTGAAGAGATCAAGAAATTTTTGGAATCTATCAATAACAATATTCTTACATACACTATCAATGAAGAGTCAAATGAGATTCATCTTTTTGTTCAAACAGAGGGTGGGATGGAAGAGTTGCTTATAAATGATGAGCTTTTTGCCGCACCGCATTTTGCAGAAGCATCATTTGTCTACAACAAGATCAAAGAGTGGGATATCTCCTTTGATAAAGATTTCATAGAAGTTCTTGAAGATGTCAAAGAGTATGCGAAAAAAGGTGCTTATATCCAACGTTACAAAGGTCTTGGTGAGATGAATCCTGAACAGCTTTGGGAAACAACGATGACACCGGAAAACCGTGTACTTTTACAGATCAATATAGATGATGCCGAAGCTGCATCGGATGCTTTTACACTCTTTATGGGTGATGAAGTTGAACCACGTCGAAATTATATTGAAACACATGCAAAAGATGTAAAACACTTAGACGTTTAGATGTTATTACCTGAAACAAAAGAGAGGGAGTACCGATTTCGATTGGCACTTCGTATCGGCCTTCCTATCTTTGCTCTTATTATCGCTTTTATATCTCATACACTGATAACAAATTATCAAAATTTACACAGCTCTTTTTTTATTGAAGCAACTCTTATTATTTTAGTCAGTATCTATTTTATTTTTTATCTTATTTATAACGGTTTCAGCGTTAAAATTACTGATGATGTGACAAAAACTTTTACACGTGAATATCTTTATGAATATCTTCAAAAGGAGATAAAAGATAAAAAAGAGTACACGCTGATTCTCATCAGTATAGATAATCTCAATGATATCAATAAACTCTATGGAATTAAAAACGGTGACAAGATACTGCGTGAGGTAGCCTTATGGATAGCTGAGTACCTTA
The DNA here is from genome assembly GCF_014905135.1 of Sulfurimonas paralvinellae. Lineage (NCBI taxonomy): Bacteria > Pseudomonadati > Campylobacterota > Epsilonproteobacteria > Campylobacterales > Sulfurimonadaceae > Sulfurimonas > Sulfurimonas paralvinellae. Next base: position 5,490 of record NZ_CP041406.1, read on the forward strand.
AAAAAGAGGGGATAGATAATTTTCCGATGGGTCATATAAAAGGTGGAGATTTTATTTTGGCCCTAGAGGGTCCAAAAGCTAAATATTCCACTATTTTGGAGTTGATGTGTCTTAAATCGAGTGAATTAAAGATAGGAGATATCGAGGTTAAAATATCGGGTGCCATTACTGATACAAGCTACTCACGCGAACTTGATTACCTTATTGAGAATCTTTTTGAACTCGTAGAGAAGAGAAAAAACTCTAAACAAAAAGATAGTGATGATGAAATGAATCCAAATGAATTGGAATCCATTATTATCAATGCACTTCATAACAGAGACCTTATTGTTATGTCACAGGATATTTTTGAAAATGAAGAAGTGGTTTTTCATGAATGTTTTGTCAAACTTAAAGCAAACAACACAAAAGTCATCTATCCCAAAACATATCTCAAAGTGATAAACAAACTGGGACTCGGGAGTGAGTTTGATCTTGCTGTTTTAGAAACAGTTTTACAAAAATGTAAAGATGAAGATAGGTTTTTCGCGCTTAATATTCTGCCGACATCGCTCAGAAACGAAAAGTTCTTATCACGTGCGAAAGAACTTCTTCGTGAGCATAAAACAAAACTCATGTTTGTTTTATATGAAGCGGAGTACTACTCATATACAAGCAGATACAACTCTATTATAAACAGTTTAAAAGATCTTGGTGTCTCTTTTGCGATTGACAGGGTTGCATCGATACATACAAGCTTCTTGTATCTGCGTGAGCTTGACATTGATGTTATCCGTTTTGATACCTACTACTCCAATGCAGAAAAGTTAGAGAAAAATCGTAGTATAATTGAAGGTTTTAATCTTATGGCACATGAAAAAGGAGTAAAATCCTGGATCAAGAACATAGAAGATGAAAAGACTTATGAGTTATGTAAAGAAATAGGCATAGATTATATGCAGGGAAAACAACTTGCCCTGTTGCAAGAGATAAAAAACTAGGAGAGTGAAAATGAAATATGGTGAGAAAATTGTGAGTGAATTTGATGTTGAAAAAGATTTGGAGATATGGCCGAATGAACATGAGAGAGAGTATCTCATAAAGATGACTCTGCCGGAGTTTTCCTGCCTCTGTCCAAGAAGCGGATATCCCGATTATGCGACAATATACCTTGAATATACACCGGATAAATGGGTGGTAGAGTTAAAAGCCATAAAACTTTACATTAATTCATTTCGTGAGAGACATATTTCACATGAGAACTCTGCCAATGAAATTTACGGAGTTTTAGAAAGAAAACTCAAACCAAAATATATGAAAGTAACGGCTGATTTTAATCCACGTGGGAACGTGCATACGGTTATAGAAATAGACAGCTCTAAAATGACAAAATAAAAAGGTATTGTGATGTTTAAGAGTATTTTGGGAAGAAAAAAAGATGATCAAAATGATATAACTGCAGAAGATGCAGCTTTGATTGAAAAAATATCTACAATGAACCTGACTGAAATGCGCTCTTACATCAAGAATAACATCAAAGATTTTGAAGTGAGTGAAGAGGGGCTTAACGCTGTGCTTCATCGTCTGACAACGCAGGATAAAAAGAGTCAATCCTATTATCTAAAACCAGATGATATGGATTCAAAAAAGAAGAAGGCTTTTGATCTTGTTTTAACAATTGCAGAGAATAAAAAAATAACATTTGAAACAGTTGATCTGATGCAAAAGTTTGTGGAGACATATAAAGATATTATTGAAGCCTATGACAAAGAACATAAACAAATATATGATTCACGTTTTGTCGATGCTGTTAATCTTGCACTTGAAAATATTAATAAAAAAGTAGCTTTGAAAAATAAAATGGATATTTTAGGAGAGAACAACTCTTCTGTGTAGCCACTCCAGTGCCTCTTCTTTTGTTTTAAGCTCTTCTTTCATCTGTAGTTCATAGGCTGTTGAGAGTATATTTGAGAACTCTTTAGATGGAGTGAGCCCTGCAGCGATAAGATCTCTTCCTTGTAAAAAAGGTTCGAGTTTTTTTTCTAATATTCCCAATTTTTGAGCCTTTTTTCTTAATCTTACTATCTGTTGCTCTTTTTGCGGATACAGAGCATGAAGATAGTGAAAATAAAGGTTGAGCTTTACTTTGTTTGCCACTTTGTAGAGAGTATAATTTGTCACCTCTTCAAAATCAAACAACGTCTCTGTTAATAAGCCGACAGTGTGAATAAGTTTTTTATCCTGCGTCAATTTTTCTAAAAATGTTTGCCTCTGTTTATGAGTAAACTGTGAACAGAGTACGGCTAATAGAAGTGTGAGTTTATCCGGACACTTCAAGGAGTTAGAAATTTCTTTTGCGTTGTCGAGTGCCGTAAGCATTTGAAGGAACTTCTCTTCATCAAGTGTTGTAAACTCTGAAAAAAAAGTAAAAGCAGAGAGATTTTTAAGAAGTTTGAATGCATGCGATGGATGAGGTGAAAGCAGTAAAATCTTTTCTATCTCTTTAAATATGCGTTCACGAGGCAGTTGCCCAAGAACGCCTTGTTGTATCATCTCTTTTGAAAGAGTAAAGAGGTTTTTCTCTATTGTAAGCTCAAATCTCGAAGCAAAAGTCACACCTCGAAGTACACGAAGTGGATCTTCGCCGAATTTTTCTAGATCGACCGCCTGCAGTACTCTGTTTTGTAGATCACGGATTCCATGATATGGATTGAGTATCTCACGGATGGACACATCATACCCAATGGCATTTATAGTGAAATCTCTTCGTCTTGCAGCACTCTTAAAGTCCATATGTGAATCCACACTGACACTGAAGCCTTTGTGTCCCTGTGCAATTTTTGAATCTTTTCTAGGAAGTGAAAAGTCCAGATCAAGATCATCATAAAGAAGTTTGACAACACCAAAACTTTTGCCGACACTATTGACAGAGCCAAACTCCTGTAAAATTTTTTCTACCTTTTCTAAAGAATCAATATTGTAAAGCTCAATGTCAATATCTTTTGATTTGATGTTTAAAAAGAAATCTCTTACAAATCCACCGACAAGAACAGGCTTAATGCTAAAATTATTTAGTTTATCAAATATAATATTTAATTTATTTGGATATTCAAATTTTTTCATTATTATTATTTTGTTTTCCTATTTAAAACTTTATCAAAAAGAGAGATTTTCCACACATTTTATAAATGTATTGGTCATTATAACACTAATTTAACGGGTATGTAATAGAAATTTAGGTATAATCGCGAAAATTTTTCCCACATAGAAGGAAACTGCAAATGCAAAAAATTAGAAATATTGCCGTTATCGCTCACGTTGACCACGGTAAAACTACACTGGTTGATGGTTTACTGGAGCAATCCGGTACATTCGGTTCACATGAACAACATGATGAAAGAGCTATGGATAGCAATGATTTAGAAAAAGAACGTGGTATTACGATTCTTTCTAAAAATACGGCTATTCGTTACAAAGATTATAAAATTAACATTATTGACACTCCGGGCCACGCCGATTTTGGTGGAGAAGTTGAACGTGTCCTAAAAATGGTTGATGGTGTTTTAGTGCTTGTCGATGCTTATGAAGGTGTTATGCCACAAACTAAGTTTGTTGTTAAGAAAATGCTTGCACTTGGTAAAATGCCGATTGTAGTCATTAATAAAATTGACAAACCTTCAGCAGACCCAGAACGTGTTGTTGATGAAATGTTCGACCTTTTTGCAGCTATGGGTGCAACAGATGAGCAGCAGGATTTCCCTGTTATTTATGCTGCTGCTCGTGATGGTATGGCAAAATTAGATATGAATGATCCTGATGGTAACTTTGAGTGTATCTTTGAAACGATTTTAGAACATGTTCCAGAGCCGGAAGGTGATGCAGCCAATCCGCTTCAAGCACAGGTATTTACACTTGACTATGACAACTACGTTGGAAAAATCGGTATCAGCCGTATCTTTAACGGTACTGTTAGAAAAGGTGACAATGTTATGCTTGCGAAGTCTGACGGTGAACTGGTTAAAGGTAAAATCTCGAAACTTATCGGTTTTCACGGATTGAACCGTATGGAGATCGACGAAGCAGAAGCTGGTGATATCGTTGCATTTGCAGGGATGGAAACAGTAGACGTAGGTGATACGATTGCTGATCCTGAAAACCCTGTGGCCCTAGATCCTATGCACGTTGAAGAGCCTACTCTGACCGTTGTATTTGCAGTTAATGATTCTCCACTTGCCGGTCAAGAAGGAAAACACGTAACATCGAACAAACTTAAAGACAGACTTGAGTTTGAGATGCGTACAAATGTTGCAATGCGTCTTGAAACTATCGGTGAGGGTAAATTCAAAGTCAGCGGACGTGGTGAACTTCAGATCACTGTTCTTGCTGAGAATATGCGTCGTGAGGGTTATGAATTCTCAATCAGCCGTCCGGAAGTTATCGTTAAAGAGATCGAAGGTGTGAAATGTGAACCGTTCGAACATTTGGTTATTGATGTTCCTGAAGATTTAAGCGGTACAGTTATCGAGCGTCTTGGAAAACGTAAAGCAGAGATGAAATCTATGCTTCCAATGGGGCAAGGCTTCCAACGTATTGAGTTTGAAATTCCTGCACGTGCACTTATCGGATTCCGAGGACAGTTCTTGACAGATACAAAAGGTGAAGGTGTAATGAACCACTCTTTCCTTGAGTTCCGTCCGTTTACAGGTGCTGTTGAGTCAAGAAGTTATGGTGCGCTTATCTCTATGGTAGATGGTGAGACATTGGCATTCTCACTTTTTGGTATTCAGGACCGTGGTGTTCTTTTTGTCGGTGTTCAGACAAAAGTATACGAAGGTATGATTATCGGAGAGCATTCACGTTCAAATGACCTCGTAGTCAATCCTATTAAAGGAAAAGCACAGTCAAATGTACGTTCAAGCGGTGCCGATGAAGCGATCAAGCTTGTTCCGCCGCGTGATATGTCACTAGAGCGTGCGTTAGAGTGGATCGAAGATGATGAACTTCTTGAAGTCACACCTGAAAATATCCGTATCCGTAAAAAATACCTTACAGAAAACGAAAGAAAACGCCACTCACGTAAAAACAAATAAGTTTTTACTTCTATGCTATACTTGTAATAATTTTTTACAAGGATAGCACAGTATGTACCTTTTATCACTTCTTATCATTGTAGTTTTAGTCTACTTCTTTTTTCAACACAACAACACACTTCTTTTACTCATTACTCTAGCAATCGGCGGCTATATTGTCTATTCACATGAGACAGGGCATACAGCAACTGAATTTAAAAATGATATGGTTAACTCTATCAATGATGAAGCGCAGGGATTTGAGGGCAGAAAAGGGATTAAGCGTTTTGATCCGCAGAAGATGAAAGAAGAGGTTGAAGGAAATCAATAATCTCCTCTTCAAGCCAGTACTTTGGCCGCAGCAGTGTTCCTGAAATAAAGCCCACATGACCACCATGATCGAGTATTTTCAGTTGTACTGAGGGTGAAACCTCTTGTTTTGTCGGAATGACCTCAGGTGTCATAAAAGGATCATCTTTGGCATGAATAATAAGCGTCGGCGTCTCTATTTTGTTTAAAAACTGTTTTGCACTGCTTTTTTTATAATAATCCTCTGCCGATTCAAAACCGTTAATCTTTGCTGTATAGGCTTCATCGAAAAGCTTGAAATTTTTGAGTTTTTTGATATCTTTTTTTTGGAGGCCTATGAGTTTTTGCATATCATATTTTTCATATTTTTCTTCCAGTGCACTACGGAGATCTTTGAGGAGCAGTTTCTGATAAAATCGTGAAAATCCTCTGTTCATCTGTGCAGAGGATAGTGCAAGCTGCATAGGTGCCGATACACCTACAGCAGCATTGAGTAAAGAGTCTTTTTGCGTCTCTCCAAGATATTTCAGCAGCATATTGGCTCCGAGTGAATAACCAATAGCACCAAGTTTTGCGTGAGGATAGCGATTTTTTACGCTTTGTATAAACTCTGCGGCATCGTGTGTGTCACCACTGTGATAGGAGCGTGCTTTGCGATTGTCCATGCCGGAACATCCTCGAAAATGCATGACAACACAAGATATTTTGGCAGCATGAAGCGCCTGTATCATTCCCTGAATATAGATAGATTTATGCGATCCTGCCAGACCGTGAAAGAGGATAACGACAGGTGTTGTGTTAGTATGATTTGTTAGCGTGTACCAGCAAGCCTCTACAAAATCGCCGTCACTGAGTTCAAATATTTCACTCTTACAGTCAAGCGATGGCAGCTTCCTGAAAAATGAAGCGTATATGGTTTGCAGATGTCTGTTTTTTAACAGGAACGAGGGTTGAAAATTCATACTGCTATCTTATCAAAATTTTATCTACAGATGGCTATAATCATATACTTACTAATAAATCGAGGAAACCACATGAACAGAAAACAGATATACAATCCGGATTCAACAGAAAATGTAAATGACAGAAAAGTTTTCGGTGGTAATCCGACAGGGATCTTTGAACTCAACAACATCAAGTATCAGTGGGCATATAATCTTTGGGAGATGATGTTAAACAACACATGGTTTCCAAAAGAGGTCGATATGACACGTGATGTCAATGACTATAAAAACCTGACAGATGCGGAGAAAACAGCATATGATAAAGCACTCTCACAGCTTATCTTTATGGATTCACTGCAAACGAACAATCTTATAGACAATGTCAATCCTTATGTGACGGCACCGGAAATTAATCTTATTTTAGTGCGTCAATCTTTTGAAGAGGCACTGCATTCACAGAGTTATGCTGTTATGGTTGATTCTATTTCGACAAACTCTGAAGAGATCTACGATCTGTGGCGCAGAGATATGATGCTCAAGCATAAAAATGACGCTATTGCAGCCGTTTACGAAGAACTTTCAGAAAATCCGACAGATACGAACTTCTTAAAAGCCTGTTTTGCAAACCAGATCTTAGAGGGCATCTACTTCTACAGCGGATTTACCTATATCTATACACTTGCACGTGCAGGGAAGATGTTGGGAAGTGCACAGATGATTCGTTTTATTCAGCGTGATGAAGTGACGCACCTCGTTCTCTTTCAAAATCTTATCAATACTCTTAGAAAAGAGCGACCGGATCTTTTTACAGAACAGCTTAAAGCTGATGTCTATGATATGTTCAAAAAAGCGGTAGTGCTTGAGAGTGACTGGGGTAAATATATTACACAGGGACAGATTCTTGGACTTACCAACGAAATAGTTGAGCAGTATATTCAGTATCTTGCAGATGATAGACTTGCTTCTGTTGGTTTTGAAAAACTCTACAATGTCAGCAATCCTATCAAATGGGTTGATGATTTCGCAAAATTCAATGATCAAAAAACAAACTTCTTTGAGGGTAATGTAGCCAACTATTCAAAAGGAAGCCTCTCTTTTGATGACGACTTCTAAAACTTCCGGTGAGTACGCTCTGTGCTCACTTCTTTTTGAGACAACTCCCGATTATGAAAAAAATCTTCAAACATTGCTTGGTCTTATCAGCGAGACAAATGATAAAAGTCTCATTGTTGCACCGGAGGTCTGTTTAACAAGTTATGATTATGAAAATATGGAGGTGATGCTCCGTTTTGCTCCTCACGCAACAGCAGCATTGAAAAAGGCTTCACGCAAGAAGATCATTATACTCACAATGTTGGAAGAGCGTGAGGGTGAAGTTTATAATTTTGCAAAAGTGTTTTATAACGGCGGAGTCGTTTATGAACGTGCCAAGGCAAAGCTCTTTCGTTTTGGAGATGAACATAAGTATATGAAAGAGGGGAGTGTCGATGATTTTGAGATCATTGAAGTTGATGGCATCAAGATAGCGGTTTTTATCTGTTTTGAGCTGCGTTTTAAAGAGCTGTGGTGTCAAAGTGAAGGTGCGGATGTTATCGCTGTGTCATCTTGGTGGGGAGAGCTTAGAAGTGAGCATTTTAAGATTCTCACGCAGGCACTTGCTTTGATGAACCAGTGTTATGTGGTTGCGAGTGATTCAAAGAACAGTGAATGTACGAGGCTCAGCGGTATCATTGACCCGCAGGGAAAAGAACAGAGAAATGGGAATACGCCTTGCTTAACGCAGGCATACAGTAAAAAAGAGATAAGCCTTATGAGGCGATATATGGATGTAGGTATTGGATAGAATAACAGCGACAAAAACAGCACGTATGGCCGATGAGATAGAGAAAAATTTTCCTCTCTCACCTGAAGTAAAAGCGGCAATAGCCAAAACAAACAGAGAAGCCTTTGTTCCTATGGGTTTTAGAAATCAGGCTTACAAGCTCGATGCACTTCCAATCAGTGCCAATCAGTACATTTCATCACCTCTGACGGTTGCCAAGATGACGGAGTATCTTTTTCCGCGCGGCGCAGACAGAGTGCTGGAAGTTGGCTGTGGCAGCGGCTATCAGGCAGCGGTACTCTCTCAGCTCTTTCGTGGTGTTTTTACCATAGAACGCATAGAGCCTTTGATACTTGAAGCAAAAAAACGCTTTCGTGAGCTGGGTATCAATAATGTCCATACACGTACGGATGACGGTCAAAAAGGGTGGATACAGTACGCTCCCTATGATAGAATTCTTTTCTCGGCAACGGCGAAAGAGATACCGCAAAAACTATTTGAACAGCTCGCTGACGGCGGCATTTTAGTCGCACCGATGGAGCGTGACGGCAAACAGGTCATCACCCGTTTTTTAAAAGATGGTGAGCGAATCATCGAAGAGGAACTTGAAGATTGTGATTTTGTTCCTGTTTTGGACGGTGTTGTTAAATAGTTACTATAAGCTTTTTATTGTAAAATAAGAAGAATTATTCACAATAGGGCTGATTATGGAAGAGATGTACGGTATACAATATACAAGACCACAGGTTGTTCTGCTTCAAGAGACGGGCATTGGTGTTGCTGAAACAGCAGCACGAACTTGTTATGACAGTTTTACTAACAGTGAGAATGATGTTATTAAAAACATAGAGCATAAACTCCCTGATGCCGATATGTGCGATACACTCAATGAAATAGAAGATTCCGCACTACTCGAAGATCTTGCTTGGACCTATTTTCACCACTCTATTTTAGAACATGCAAACCTCTCTTATCTTGTACGCGGCACCTCACGCGGCGTATTGCAAGAACATGCCCGTCATCGTATTCAAGCTATCTCGGTTCGTTCTACCCGTTATACAATGAGCGGTATTATCAATGCCTTTGTAGCATCGAAGCATGGAGGGGACAGAGACTTCTTTATTGATAAAGCAGCGGAATTTGATATGTTTGTGACTGCTGATGCTGCATATAACCGTTTAGAGATCGGTGCGATGTATGACAAACTTGATTTTCAATCTCAAAAGATAGAAAATTTTTATGCCACTGCTGTTGCAAAGAGTTCCCTGCCTTATTTAAAAGAGCTCAACGGTAAACCGCAAGAGATGTATGAAGTGCTGCAAAACGGCAAGAAAAAGCGTAATGTCGGGGATGCTTTCAAGCATATTGTCACCGATAACTGGAAAGTGGATATGGTTGTGACTTTCAACCTTCGAAGTCTGAAAAATTACTTCACATTGCGTGAAAGCGGTGCTGCATACTTTCAGATACGCTGGCTCGCTCAGGAGATGATGAAAGTCACTCCAAAAAAATATCTTGATTTGATTATCAAAAAGAAATAGGAAACAAAATGATGAAATATATATTTGCTCTTTTTGTGGTACTTGGTTTAAGTGCCTGCTCACAAGTAAAAATAACCGCTTCTATGTGTGATGAGATAGCCTCAGACCCAAGTCGTCCTCCAATGCCTCAAGAGTGTAGAGACTACAGTAAAAAAGAGGCGGATAAAGCTTTTGACAAAGTGAGTGATGAGAAAAAAGTCTCTGATAAAGACCTAGAGTTTAACAGAGAAAAGTAGTATAATTCGAAAAAATTTTAAAGTAAGGAAAAAATATGGCAAGAAGTGAAGTATGTGAGTTATGCGGCAGCAATGAAGGTGTGGAGCTTATCGAGCTTCCTGTAAGCGATGGGAGTGAAGACCAAAGCATCTATCTCTGTGCAAACTGTAAAGGACAGATAGAGAGCGGTGAACTTGATGAGACACATTTTAACTGCCTCAACGATGCAATGTGGAGCGAAACACCTGCTGTAAAAGTGATGAGCTATATCCTATGGAATAAGCTTGGACGTTCAGATATGACTGATATGATGTATCTTGAAGAAGATGAACAAAAACTTGCAGATGCGGCAATCAATGCAGAAGCGAACAAGGTAGTTTTCCGTGATGCAAACGGTGTTGAGCTTCACGCAGGAGACAGTATTGTCATCTTAAAAGACCTTGATGTAAAAGGTGCCGGCTTTACTGCAAAACGTGGAACGACAGTAACAAAGATAGCACTGCCGAATGATATGGACGATCATGTTGAAGGTCGTGTGAACGGTACGAAGATATATCTTAAAACAGAGTTTATCAAAAAAGCCTAATGCAGCCACAGGAGCGTTTTTATAAGATAGATAAGGATTTTCGTAACCCTTTCGCCCGTGACAGAGACAGAATCATCCATTCAGGCAGCTTTCGAAAGCTTGAGTATAAAACGCAGGTCTTTTTAAACCATGAGGGTGATTTCTTTCGTACACGCCTCACGCACTCTATAGAGGTCTCTCAGATAGCACGCTCCATTACTAATCAGCTTGGGCTTAACGAGTCCCTTGCCGAAGCAATTGCCTTGGCTCATGATCTTGGGCATACCCCGTTTGGACATGTCGGCGGTGATACTTTGGATGAGTGCCTTAAAGCAGATGGCTTTGCAAATGGCTTTGAGCATAATTTTCAAAGCTTCCGTGTTGTGACAAAACTTGAGAAACGTTATAAAGATTTTGACGGACTCAATCTTACTTTTGCAACGTTAGAGGGCATACTCAAGCACTCTTATCCGTACAAGAAACCTTTTTTGCCAAAGATCATAGATAAGCAGTTTGATCTGGACAAACATCCTTCTTTCGAGGCTATGGTCGTTGATCGTGCTGATGAGATAGCCTATATGAGTCATGATATAGACGATGGTGTCAACTCCGGACTTATCTGTTTTGATGATCTCAAATCAAGTGAACTGGCACAGGAAATTTTGGATAAAGTGGCGCAAGAGGGTGTAACGGATGAGAATGACGAGATGTTTCGTTATCGTTTCAGCTCGCATCTGATTAACCATCTTGTCTATTCACTGCTCGCATACTCCAAAGAGCGTGTAGAAGATAAAGAAGCCATGCCAATAGGTTTTGAAAAAGAGCTGGAAACAAAGATAAAAAAGCTGAAAAAACTTCTCTTTAACAAGATGTATCAACACAAAAATATCGTACGGCGCATGTATGCTGGAAAACAGGCTGTTCGAAGTCTCTATAAAGGATTGATGGAAGATGAAAAAATGCTTCCTAGGTTCTATTATGATCAACTGCAAAACCGTGCAAAACATCGTGTCATATCTGATTATATAGCGAGTATGAGTGATAGATATGCCTTGAATTTTCATAATGAAATGAATGGCAAATTCTAGTTGTATGAAATTCATATTTCTCTGTTTATTACTTTATTCTTCTTTGGCGGCACTGCAGAATAGTGATACAAACAGCACTAATAAATTGTCTGTAGATGAAACAAAGCTTATAAAGATCGAAGACACCTCAGGGCTTTCTGAAGATGAGGTGCGACAGGTTGCCAAAAAGATAGATAAAAAAGAGGCGAAAAAGAATAAAGAGATAAAAAAGAGAGTACGCTGGGAAGATCTCTCTCCAACACCAGTGCAGAGTGATTGGGTTGAGACAAAATCGGGAGAGTGGTTTCGCGGAAAGATCAAAGGTTTGTACAATGATAAACTTGAGTTTGACAGTGATGAAGTAGGTGTGTATACCTTTGATCTTGATGATATAAAGGCTATCAAAAGTTATCAGATTCTGAGTGTAAATATAGAAAACTTAGCTTCCATCAGTGGGATACTTCGTCTTGATGGTGATAAACTGACAATCATTCAAGGTGATGAAAAATATCTGTTTCCGAAATCACAAATAGTCTCTTTCGCACCAGATGCAGAGCTTGAGAGAAATCTTTGGTCAGGCAAGATCACTTTCAATCTTGATATCAGAAGTGGTAATACAAAGCAGGCGGATTATGCATCACAGATTGCTTTGAAGCGAAGAACCGCCAGATCAATTCTTGCCTTTGATTATCTTGGTCGTATCTCCTTCAAAGATAATGAAGAGATAGCCAACGATCATCGCATCAATGAAAAATATGATAGATATATAACACGTCATTTTTTCTGGACACCGCTTTTTAGTGAATATTATACAGATAAATATAAAAACATCAAGCATCAGGCAACAGCAGGTTTTGGTCTAGGTTACACACTTATAGATACAAAAAAAACACTCTGGAATCTATCGGGTGGACCGGCGGTAATTTATACACAGTTCTATACAGTTGAAACAGGCCATAATGGCAGCAATTATTCACCGGCAATGGAGCTGAGTACGAAGTTTGAACGGGAACTCTCTGCTATAACAGATTTTACCTATGATTATAAATTGACATTCTCAGACAGAGATGCCGGTGTTTATAAACACCATATGATTATTAAATTTGAAAATGATTTGACAAGCTGGTTTGATCTTGATTTCACTGCAATTTGGGATTATGTTGACAAACCGACTGAAGATGCACAGGGCATCAAACCAAAATCGAGCGATTACCAGTTTTTAGTCGGTCTTGGGATAGAGTTTTAGTCCCCCTAGATTTGAGAGACTTTCGTCACTAGCTCTACTGTAGAGTTTTCAATCTGTTTGACCTTCATTTTAATGGTATCTATGGATTCTTTTGTTGTATTCATCGTTTCAAGTTGTGAAACCGTCAGATTTTTGGAATCGTAAGCTTCTGTTTTAATGATTTCGGAGTTTTCTGTATCGGCAATACTTTTTTGATAGGTGATCTCCACTTCCTGATTGGCTTCGCTCAAACTTGATTGAAGCTCTTTGGATATTGCAACAAGTTCAAGCGCAGATTGGGCATTGGCTTCGACACTGCCGCTGGCATCGGCAATACTTTGGACGATCACATTGACACTTGCATTGATCTCTGAGAGGGATCTTTGCGTATTTTCGGCAAGCTTCCTGACTTCATCGGCAACAACGGCAAATCCACGTCCATGTTCACCTGCCCGTGCAGCTTCGATGGCAGCATTGAGTGCCAGGAGATTGGTTTTGTCCGAGATGTCGGATATGATAGTTAAAATACCTTTGATGTCTTCTGCATTGGCTGTCAGTGATTTGAGATTATCGCTAACGGCAATCTCTCCGTCATGTGTTTGGATAATCTGATCTTCAAGTGTTGACATCTGTGCTACAGAGCCGTTTATCTTGTCTGCAACAAGTTTTAGACTCTCAAGAACCTCTGCAGAAAATTCAAGATTGCTATCGGATTCAGTAGCTATAATGGTGAGTTTATCGAGTAGTTTTTGACTGAATTCTTCTGAAATATTAAAGTTATTTTGCAGTGTTGTCAAAGAGTTGTCAAGTTCATGCAGTTCTTTGTCTAAAACAGTTGAAGCAGCACTGAGGTTTTTAGCTTCATTCACTTTACTTGTAAAATCATTAATAAGTTGAACCATTGTTGCATACTCTTTTGAGAAAGTAAGTTTCATATCGATTTTATCCCCGGCTTTAAAGTCCGAAAGTGTAGAGATGATCTTTTTGGCGGCATCGACACCGTTGATTTTTTCATCGAGATCATGTACAAGTATAACAGCTGCAATAACAACCTGTATAATTTGAGAGATGATATTGTCGGTGAAAACAAAAGCATTTATAAGTAGTAAAACTATACCGACCCAGTGAACAAGACGCATGCGAAGAAAGAGTGAAGTCATGATTGTATCCCCAATATAAACATAGTTAGAGATATTATAACACGTAGTTTTGATTTTTTATTGAAAGTTTGGAAGTTTTTTAAAGAGAGAACGAAAGCCCGAAGGCTTTTCGCTTAGAGTCGTGATTCGTAACGTCTCATCATATAAAGACGTTTAAGCATTTTCTTACGAGATGCAATTTTGAATTTCTTACGTTTTTCAGTCTCTGTTTCGTGGAAACGGCGAGCACGAGCTTCTGTAACGATTAAGTTACGGTCAACTTGTTTTTTGAAACGTCTGTAAGCAGCATCAAAGTTGTCATCTGGGCGTAGAACTATACCTGGCATATCACATCACCCACTTTCTGTTAAAATTTGAAATGGAAGTATACCTAAATATCTTTTTTATTGCAATCTTTTGCGTCGCCAAAGATACATCTTCGGTTTTTAATGAGCCTGTAGATAAAAAAGCCAAAGGGAATAACAGCAATTCCAAAACTCATATAGGCCTGCGTGAGCAGGTTATGCAAATAGAAGTTGTAGCCAGCTGCTAAAATGGCAATAGTTATCAATAGACACATAAAATGACTCCTTAATCTTTTTGTATTGTAGCATAAACAGGCGGTGGCTAAAGCTTTAAGATATTTATTAACAATAAATATGTGCCAATAACTAAGTACAAAAGTAATAGACTTTTTTATAACATAATATCCAAAAGGAGTTTGTTATGAGAAAAACAATAAAGAAATATCTCAACATCTATGTTGTTACAGCTTTGATAGGCGGTTTTTCTGTTTTATATCTTTTCTCATTCGCTTTTGTGCTCAATGATGTTACAGGTGGCTCAAGCAGGGAGATGAAGAAAAAATATTGTAAAAAGAATCCTGATGAATGTAATGTTACTTTGAAAAGGCAAAAACTTAGATCTTCTGACAGGAAATAATTTGCGGAAGCTCTTGAATACTTTTTTGTAGCTCTTTTAAAAAACAGTCGATGGTATTGTTAGGTTTTAGTTTATAGATTACCCACTTTCCACTCTGTGAAGTCTCTACAAGGTCTGCCTCACGCATCTGTTTGAGATGGCGTGAAACAAGTGGCTGCGATAGTTTGAGCGTGTCACAGATCTCACAGACGCAGAGTTCCTTTTCACGCTGCATCAGTCCAAGTATCTTAACACGATTAATGTCTGACAATATTTTGGCTGTTTGAACTAATTTTTCCATCTAATCTCTTTCGAAGCTTTATTATATAACAATTCTGTTATATGAATTATATCATAAAAGGATTGAATTATGAAAAAATTACTACTTGTACTTATTTTAGGCTTTGCATCACTGCAGGCAAACTCTGGGGAGGAAGTCTATAAAGCAAAATGCGTATCGTGTCATGTTATGAAAGGGATGATGGATGAAACTCAGATGAAAGCAATGCGTCAAAAAATGCAAAACGCTTCAAAAGAAGAAAAAATGGCGATGCGCCAGATGATGATGCAAAAAATGCAGAAAAGTGGTATGAAAGCACCTCCGATGCCTATGGTCTCAAAACGTTTAAAAATGATGTTGAAGAGTCGTGCAGAGTTCATTACATTTGTTGAAGATTATATTCAAAATCCTTCAAAAGAGAAAGGTTTTTGTATGCCGATGGCATATAAACGATTTGGAACAATGCCACCAATCGGTAAAAGTTTAAGTAAAGAAGAAAGAACTGCTGTTGCTTCATGGTTATATGATAACTTTAAGGGTTCTTGGGGCGGTTCGATGGACGGTAAAATGTGCGAGATAAAAAATAAAAATATGAAATGCGGTGCAGGAAAATGCGGCGCTAAAAAGGGCAGCATGAAGTGTGGGGCCGTAAAGATACAAACACACTAGGTTTATGATGGAATATATAACACTTTTTTTAGATGCCCTCCTTGATCTTAGCAATGCGATGGCTCCATATATACTCTTTGGTCTGATCTTTGCAGGTTTTTTACATGAACTTGTTCCCGATACCATTGTAAAAAATCATCTTGGCAAGGACTCTATTGTCTCTGTCATCAAAGCGACGATTTTTGGTATTCCTTTGCCTGTTTGTTCCTGTGGAGTTATTCCTCTTGCGACAAGCATCAAAAAAAGTGGTGCAAGTAATGGCTCTACACTTTCATTTTTAATCTCTACCCCGATTACAGGGGTTGATTCTATTTTAGCGACCTATGGAATGTTTGGCTGGGCTTTTACCATTTACAGAGTAGTGACTTCCATGATTATTTCCATAATTGCAGGGATTTTATCTAACATCTATGTTACAAAAGAAGAAGAGAAGCCAAAACCTGCATTTAGTATGGCAGCTCCATCGCAACAAAATTCTGTAATGAACTTCTCAGCTGTGCAAAAAACAAATACCGATGCAGAAGAAGAAACATGCAGTGATGACAGTTGTTGCAGCAGCGGTGAGAGCTGCGATGATAAAAAAAGCTGTATGGTAAAAAGTGCATTTTCATATGCCTTTGGTACACTTTTAAAAGATATAGCATCACCGCTTCTCGTCGGTCTGCTTGTTGGTGCTTTAATAACAGTTGCCGTCCCTGATAACTTGAGTGAGATACTCATCAAGTATAACTGGCTTTCATATATCATCGTTATAGCTATTGCCGTACCAATGTATGTCTGTGCTACAGCATCGTTGCCGATTGCAGCAGGACTGATGCTCGCAGGTGTAAGTCCGGGTGCTGCGTTTGTCTTTTTAAGTGCAGGACCTGCTACAAATACTGTGACAATAGGCGTCGTAAAAAAAATGTTAGGTACACGAACACTTTATATTTATTTGGGAACTATCATTATTGGTTCACTTATCTTTGGACTTGGACTTGATTATCTCTTCCGTGATGTGAATGTAAAAGAGCTGGTACATATGGATGAGCATGCAAGTTTGATTGCCTGGGCTTCGACATTTGTGCTTTGGGGATTTGTGCTTTACTATGTAATAAAATCGTATTTTTTGAAAGAAAAAGAGTGCAGCGACGGCAGTTGCTGCTCGGCTTAGGGTATAATAAAATTATGAAAAATAGACTACTCACACTTTTTTTACTTTTGTCCATGAGCTTCAATATAGCGCATGCCTATGTAATAGAAGTACTTGACACGCACTCGTGTCATGTCAGTGAGTATGTTCATGACTTGAATGATAATAGTGAGACATCAGATAATGATATTTGTCATATGCATCACTTTTTTCATATTGCCATTATTCTTCCCGAAATAATCAATGAACTTTCAGATAAAGGTTTTACTCAAAAACCTTCTTCAAACACAAAAACATATGAATACAATTCATATGACAACTTTCTAAAACCTCCTATTAACGCATAATACTTTTCAACCTATACCTCTGTAAAAAAATAACCTTATAAGCAGATGCTTATATAAAAAGGAAAAAATTATGATTTATAAAATAATAACAGATAAATCTGTTCAAACTATCAAAAAAGAAATGGCAACAAAGGCAAAAGAGAGTGGCTTTGGAGTTCTGGGCTCATATGAATTTAAAAAGATTCTGCAAAGTAAAGGTTTTCCAATCCAAAAGGATATAACAGTTTATGAACTTTGTAATCCTAGTGCGGCGCAAGAAGCGCTTAATGATATGCCTGAAATATCTGTTTTTTTACCATGTAGATTATCAATCTATGAGGAAAATGGAGAGACAGTTTTAGCAACTATCAATATCAAAGATATGGTAAACAGTTTGGATGTAAATGAAGATTTCAAAGCACATATGATAATTGTTTTTGAGTATTTAGAAAAACTTATGAAATCTTGGTAAAGGAAAAAAATGAAAAGATTATTATTGGTTCCGTTTATTGTTTGGAACTTACAGGCGCAGGATTATAAAGGCTTATTAGAAGATGCTCTCCGTACATCACCTTATCTCAAAGCGAATGCCTTAGAAGTGAAACGTGCAGATGAGCAATCAAGCTTGATACAACGATATAAAAATCCGACACTCTCACTTGAAGCGTCACAGTTTAATCCAGATGTCGGAAAAAGTGAAGCAGGGTACAGAGCAGTACTTACACAGCCAATTCGACTATGGGGAGTTGGTGATGACAGAGCAGCTTTAGCCACTGCAACAAAAGAAGAAGCGCAAGGTTTAGTAACATTGAAGCGTGCTGAGTTTGTAAAAGTTTTTTCTCTGCTTTACAATGATTATATAACTCAATCTGCACTGTTTCATCTGGCAGAGAATGAGTTTGCAATCTCAAAAAATATTGCTGCCATAACCAAAGAGAGATATGAAGCAGGGACAATTGCGAAAGTGAAATATCTTCGTGCCAAGGTAGACTTGACAGGTAGTAAAAATGCACTCAATGAAAAAAAGATAATGCAGATACAGAGCTACTATAAACTTTTGGCATTTTCGGGTTTGAGAGATGAAAGAACTTTAGAAGATAACTACGATTTTAAACTCTCAAACAAAGCAGCTAATGCACAGACATATACTTCTGCCAAGCTGCAGTACCTTCAATCACAGCAAAAAAGTACAAATGCCAAAGCGCAACTCAATACAAACAAAATAGAGTGGATGAATCTCTATGCAGAGTATGAGGCTGAGCCAGATCAAGATATTGCCAGAGTCGGTGTAGATATTCCACTTGCTCTTTTTAATACGAAAAAAGAAGAGAAGCGCATCGCAGCACTACAAGCAAAACAGAGTGAGCTTTTAATTCAAAACCAAAAAACAGCACTTGGTTTTACTTTAGAGCGTTTGCAAAAACAATTACACATCTTAGGAGATGTCATCAGCTCTACAAAAGAGCTTTACAATGCTCAAAAAGAGCTCTTAAAAATGTATGAAGAGGGTTATAAAATAGCAACAGTCAACCTTTTGGAGCTGCAAAACATCAAAAATCAAATGATAGAGACAAAAGAAAAAGAGATAAGACTGCAAAGTCTCAAAAATAAAAATATAGTTATGTATAACTATGAAGTAGGAGAATATAATGAATAAAATATTAATAACATTGTTAGGACTCGGATACGCTTTACTCGCAGCAGAAGTTCCAATAGCAAAAACACAGATGCACAGTTTTAAAAAATCGGTAGCGTTAAACGCTAAGGTGATACAACTCTCAAACGCACAGCAGTCTATCACCTCATTAGTAAGCGGGCATTTGGAAAAATATTTTGTAAAGCCTGCCCAAGATGTAAAAAAAGGGGATAGAATCGCTCTTATTGAGTCAATTGAAGTTTCAAAAATGAGTGCAGATTATATTGCACTCAAAAAACAGTATGAAGCGGCACAAAAAAATTATGAAGCAATTAAAAAGCTTTATAAAAAGGGGCTTGCATCAATGCAGGATCTTAATGCAGAGGCAATTAAAATGAGTGAAATTGCAGCAAATTTGACTGCATTAGAGTCACAGTTAGAGACTTTAAATATAAATGTAAAAAAATTAACAAAAGCAACAGCAAATTTTATTTTGTATGCACACAGCAGTGGGCGTGTTTCTGCACTTTTAAAGCCTCTGCACTCTTCTGTATCATCTAATGAGCCGATTGTTTCAATCGTGAAGAATCAAGCCTATTATGTAAAATCATATCTGCCGCTTGAGTATGCTGCAAAAGCACGAATTGGAGACGCAATTGTAGTAGAGTATGCAGGTAAAGAGATAGTTACACATGCGACCCAGATCATGCCAAAAGTGGATGAGACAACACAAAGAGTAGTTGTACTATCAAGTGTTGATCAAAAGGTAGATGATCTTTTTATTGATGTATATGTCAAAGCAACGATCTATTTTGCAGAGGCAAAAAGTTATATTGCAGTGAAAAAATCAGCACTCTCATTTTTTAATAATGAATGGGTTGTGTTTGTTCCAAGTGAAGAAGAAAAAAATGAGGAAAAAGAAGAAAAAGGTGAAGAAAACGAGGAAGAAGCTTCAGTTCCATACGCACCGCAGGTTGTTGAAATAGTTGCACAAGATGATAAATATGTCGGTGTAAAAGGTTTAGAATTAGGACAAGAGTATGTGAGTGGTGAGAGTTATTATGTAAAATCAGCACTGCTAAAATCATCTCTTGGTGATGGGGATTAGGAGTCTTTTATGTTGGATAAACTCATAGAGCTTTCGCTCAAATATAAACTCTTAGTGCTTGTTGCCTTTATTGCTATTGCGGTAACCGGTTACAGGGCATATACACAGATTCCTATAGATGCATTCCCGGACATTACGCCTAAGCAGGTTGTAATTTATACGGAGAGTCCGGGTAATTCCGCTGAAGATATAGAAAAGCTCATCACCTATCCCATAGAGTCGGCAGTATCTGGTATGGCAGGGGTAAAACTCATTATGTCAAACTCTATTTTTGGACTCTCTTATGTTTCAGTCTTCTTTGAAGACGACATGGATATATATTTTTTGAGACAGCTTGTTGCTGAACGTCTCTCAAACGTGGATATTCCAAAAGGATGGGGAAAGCCGGTTTTAGGACCAAACACAACAGGTCTTGGGCAGGTTTTTTGGTATGAAGTTAAAGATAGCACAGGAAAATATTCCCTTCAAAAGCTTAAAGAGATGCAGGAGTATATCGTTAAACCGCTATTTAAAAGTGTCAGCGGTGTTGAAGAGGTCATAGGCTGGGGTGGTGATGAGAAACAGTACAATGTTTTGATTGACACAAAAAAACTCCAGGATTTTGGCATTACTTATGATGATATAGTCAAAGCATTACAAAAGTCAAATCAGGCAGCCGGTGGACAGTACTTAGAATTTAACCGTGAGCAGTACCTCATCCGTGGTGCAGGTCTGTATAAAACACTCGATGATATTAGAAATACGGTAGTAAAACCAACACAGGGACAGGCTATTACTATTGGCGATGTCGCAAATGTTGTTCCAGGCGTTGCTCCAAGATTTGGTGCGGTAAGTATAGATAATAAAGAAGCCGTAATGGGTATGGTGCTCCAGCGTACAGCTACCAATGCTGCAAAAGTTGTTGAGAGAATAAAGGCAAAGATTGCAACGGTCAATACGGCACTCCCAGAAGGTGTAAAAATTTCTACTATATATGATAGAACAGAGATAACACATAAAGCGGTCAATACTATGACATCAGCACTTTTAAGCGGTGTGATTTTGGTTGCCATTGTACTCTTTTTGTTTTTATTTGAACTGCGTAGTGCTTTTATTGTTATTCTATCACTTCCGCTCTCGTTGCTCATCGCATTTTTATTGATGGATTATTACAACCTTTCAGCAAACCTTATGAGTTTAAGTGGTTTGGCTATTGCTGTGGGAATGATAGTTGATGGGACGATTGTTATCGTAGAGAACAGTTTTAGACTACTGCATGATGAACCAGATAAAGATAAATTAACAGTTGTAAGTGAAGCTGCAAAAGGTGTTGCTAAACCGGTAACATTCGCAGTACTCATCATTGCTGCAGTATTTATTCCGCTGCTTTCACTTGACGGACTTGCAGGAAAACTCTATACACCTATGGCGCTTAACATCGTTTTTGTTATGCTTGGCTCTCTTGTAGTTGCTCTTGTTTTAGTGCCTGTTTTGATTTTACTACTTTTAAAGCCGACAAAATCGGCTGAAAATGTTGTAATGAAATCCATTAAAAAATTCTATACCCCTGCTTTGGTGTTTGCTCTTGATAATGCCAAGAAGATATTAGCCGTTGTGAGTGTTGTTTTTATAGTGCTAGCTTATATTCTCACTCAACAAGGACGTGAGTTTTTACCTACACTCAATGAAGAATCCATCATGTATAGAGTCATTGCTATCCCTGGAACAGCACTTACTCAATCGATTGATGTTTCAAAAGAGGTAGAGAGTTATATACTTAAAAAATATCCTGATGATGTTTCATCAGTTTTGGCGATGATAGGACGAAGTGAAAAAGGAGAAACAGCACAGCCAAACTATATGGAAATTCTTCTCACTTTAAAACCAAACATTAAAGATCTGCCATCACTTACAAAAGAGATGAGTGAAGACTTGGAACATAGATTCCCTTTTGTACAGTTTGTACCGACACAGCCCATTGCTATGAGAATAGAAGAGTTGCTTGAGGGTGTAAAAGCTGAACTCGCTATAAAAATTTACGGAGATGATCAAAAAGTACTTGATAAAATTTCCAAAGATATTCAAAGTGCCATTAAGCATGTAGACGGTTTAGAGCGAATGGAAGTGGAAACACAGCTTGGTCAGGCGCAAATCCAAATCATTCCAAATTATCTCTCGCTTGCGCGTTATGGTATCAGTGTTGATGAGGTTATGCAGATTATCCGAAACGGTATCGGAGAAGAGGGCATTACACAAAAGCTAGAGGGTATTAAAAGATTCCCTATTGTTGCTAAAGTTCAAGGAGCGAAGAAAGATATTGATTCTATAAAAAATGTAACGTTACGTTCTCAAAACGGAAATATTGTCAGACTCAAAGATGTGTGTGATATAAAAATCGTTCAGGGAGCCTCTTTTATAAAAAGAGAAAATCTGAGCCGTTATATGGTTGTTTCAATGGATGTAGAAGGCCGTGATATGGCTTCATTTGTCACCGAAGCAGACAAAATCATCAAAGAAAAAGTAAAAATGTCTGCTGGTTATTACATAGGCTGGGCAGGTGACTTTAAAAATATGCAAGAGGCAACACAAAAGCTGATGATTATCATCCCAATTACAATCCTTTTAGTGATTTTACTGCTTTATACGGCATTTAATTCACTTGCAAAATCGATGATTATTCTTTTAAATGTGCCATTTGGTTTTATAGGAGGAATCATCGCTCTGCTTATCAGTGGAATATACCTCTCTGTATCTGCGATAGTAGGATTTTTGGCTATCTTTGCCATCGCTATACTCAACGGTATAGTCCTTGTGAGTTTCATAGATGAACTGCGAGAGAAATTTCCGGATGTTGATTTAAAAACAGTACTGAAAGATGCGACACTACTACGTTTAAGACCTGTTTTAATGACGGCATTTACTACACTTTTTGGAATATTGCCACTACTCTATGCAACGGGTGTAGGTAGTGAAATACAGTATCCTTTGGCAGTTGTCATTACGGGAGGCATTATCAGTTCAACACTCTTGACGCTCTTAATACTTCCGGCGACATATCTGCTTTTTTATAAGAAAGAGGAAAATTAGTGAAGTGCTAACACTTCGCTAACTCTTTTATGTGACAATACCAACATCAAAACAAGGAAACGAACTTTCCGGGTTTGAAAAATTTAATTCACAACATAAAGGATTCAAAATGAAATTTGCAAAAATTACATTATCAGTAGCTCTTCTTGGAGCATTAACATTAGGTATGGCAGACGATGCTGCAACAACAGATACAACAAGTAACAGCAGCACTACAACTACTACTACGAGTACAAGCACATCAACAAGTGTTGATTCACAAATTGCAGCTATTCAAGCAGCCCCGGCTGGGGAGCGTGTTCAAATGATGAATGAGTTTAAACAAAGACTTGCTAACATGAATCAAGAAGATCGCATGGCAGCAATCGCAGCGATGCAAGAAAAAATGCAAGGAAAAGCTTCAGCATTTGGTTCAACTACACGTGAGCAAGCTCAGGGTGCAAAAGATCAAGGTGCAGCTATGGGTCAAGAGACAAGCGCAAGAGCACAGGAAATGGCACAAGAGAAACAAATGCAGGCTAATGAGCAAATGTCACAAATGCAGAATATGAATCAGATGAGAACAGGTAATCAGTTTATGAATATGCCGGCAAATGCACCTGCATCTTCTATGCCGATGAGCGGCGGTGCAACCGGTGGTTCAAACTTTAACATGAATATGGGACAATAAGTCTGTTTACAAAAAAATTCTATAATCTCTTGGACAAGCTCTCGAGTCTTGTCAAGAGATGAAACTAAGGAATATAGATGAAAAAAATTATAACTTTTATGCTTTTAGGCTCGCTATCGACAGCACTTCTTGCTTATTCAGATATGGATATGGACGGAGTAGATGACAGTGTTGACAAATGTCCAAATACACCGTTAACAGACTTAGTAGACATCAATGGATGTACAAAAAAGGTCATTAAAGTCTCAAAAACAACAGCTGCAACTGCTCACTTTGACATTGTCGTCGGTGCCAACTATGCCGGTTCAAATTTTGTGACAACTCCTGCAACAGATACCTACTCAACTTCGCTTCAGCTTGATTATTATTATAAAGACTTTTCACTGCAGGCTTCTACATCTTACTATACGACAGATAGTGACGGCTATAATGAAAATGGAATGAATGACTCTTTTGTCGGCGGAGCGTATAACTTTCATCCTCTTAAAGCACTTACTTTACGTGTTGGTATGGGAGCACTATTGCCAACCTATGACACTTCACTCAATAACAACAATACAGATTATGTAGGATCACTCAATGCAAGCTATATGTTTGGAAAAGCAAATATTTTTGGAGGCTATGTCTTTACAAAAGTCAACGATGATGATGTTGTTTTAAGCCTTCACGGCGGAGCACAAACACAAAATATACTCTATAAGGATACAAACGCATACAGTGCCGGTCTCGGATACTATCTGACAAACAAACTCTACGTGAGTGGTGCATATAACCAGACAGAAAGTATTTATAAAAGTGTAGAGGATGCAAAAACAGTATCTGGGTATGCTTATTACAGTATTGATAAAAACTGGTTTATGAATCTATCGTATGCGTATGGTCTGAGTGATTCTGCCAGTGATCATGCCGCTTCTATAAAATTAGGGTACTATTTTTAAGAGTAGATGATGCAAAAAAAGATCCTGCTTCTCGAAGATGACTATGAACTTGCCGAAACATTGCAGGAACTACTAGAAGCAAGCGATTATGGTGTCGATATGGTGCATACCGGTAATGATGCTATTGATGCATCGTATGAGAACAGTTATGATCTGTATGTTTTTGACATCAATGTCCCTGATATCTCCGGCATTGAACTGCTAGAGAGTCTGCGTGAGGCAGATGACAAAACACCTACGATATTTATCTCTGCTTTAGTAGATCTCAATACCATTGCAAAAGGTTTTGAAGTCGGTGCTGATGATTATATTAAAAAACCGTTCTTTCCTGAAGAGTTGCTCATTCGCGTAAAAGCAAAACTTACTCACGTCAGCAGAGACATCGAATATAAAAATCTTCGCTACTCTCCTCGAAACAAAGAGCTTTTTATTGATGGGCACATAGTTTCTTTGGGTGAAGTACAAGAGTGTCTGTGTGATATCTTTATGCAAAACATCGGCAATGTCATTGATAAGTCAATACTTATGGATTGCCTCACGCAGCCCTCTGACAGTGCATTGCGTGTGGCACTCAATAAGTTTAAACACATAACAGATCTGCCCATAAAAAATGTACGTGGTGTGGGATATATACTTGAAAAAAGTTGAAAAAGAGTCGCTGATCAAGAGTTTTTTACTCTTTTTTATCTCCCAGTCTTTGCTCATTGGTGCTCTCTTCATTATAAACTATGAAAAAGAGGTGCAGACACTTGATGAGCAGATATTCTCACAGATGCGCATCTGCTCTTTTAACCTGCAGTGCAGTGAATATGACATTGACTTTGTTCCAAAAGATAAACACGAACTCTACAAACTTTACAAAAACAGTGAAGATCTCAGTTCTTACTTTACCATTCCAGGCTCTCAGAAGAACTATCTTAAAATTTATTTGCCAAAAAAGCAGTATGATAAAAAAATAGCTAAGCTCCGTGAAAAATCGGCACTGATATTTTTGTCGGTTTTGCTTGTTATTGCTCTGTTATCCGCTCTTTTTGCACTGTATGCGCTTTCACCTTTGAGAAACGCACTGCATCTTACAGAGGAGTTCATCAAAGATATTTTGCATGATTTCAACACGCCGCTCTCAACATTACGACTCAACATCTCCATACTCGCCAATGAGCTCGGAGAGAACAAAAATATAAAAAGAGCACAAAACGCCGTGCAGAATATTTTAAATCTACAGGCTAATCTACGTGCTTATCTGCATTCGCATGCAAGTCAAAAAGAGGAGTTTGCACTTGATGAATTTGTACGTGAGCGTGTAGAGTTGATTGCGATTCCTTTTAGAGACATTACAGTGGAAGTGGATGTGCCTGCGCTTACACTCTTTACCAACAAAGATGCCTTTACCCGTATCTTTGATAATCTTCTCTCCAATGCACTGAAATATAACAAACAAAAGGGCAAGGTCTTTGTTCGTTATGAAAAGGGGCAGCTAATTATTGAAGATACGGGCAAAGGTATAAAAAACCCTTCAAAAGTATTTGAACGTTTTTATAAAGAACAAGCACGTGGCATAGGCATTGGACTGCACATTGTAAAAAAACTGTGTGAAGAGTTGGGCATAGAGATTTCACTTACTAGTAAAATTGACAAAGGAAGCAGTTTTTACTTGAACTTGCAAAAGCTTGAACATCGCTAATACTTCGCTAATGTTTTTATGTGACAATACTTTCACTTAATAAGAAGGACAGAAGAATGAAAAAAACAATTTTGAGCCTATCACTCTTAGCTACACTTATGTTCGGATCTGAATATACAGACTCTTTACAACTCTTAAATGATGATGCGAAAGCTTTAAATAGTTATGCAATGAGCTCGTTAGATACATTGTCAACGAGTCAAACAGCATTGCAGGAGTATAAAAATAAGGTGGATGCCTACGCAGATGCCGTAGCAAATTTTTCACAAAAAAAAGCGGAAGATTTTTCAAGTAAAGAAGATGCACAAAAAGCACTTGATACGCTTGAAGAACTGAGCGCTCAGTCTGTTGTTCTTGCGAAAGATCTGGCTTATCTCTCTTCACATCAGGCGGATAATGCCAGCAAAGATTATGAAGATACTTTGGCTTCTCTTTCGCAAACAACACTGCGTCTCTCGGATGACATCGGAAAAATGTCCGATAGAATTTTAGTGATGGCCGACAAGATCGGCGTGATGGCAGACAGAATAGTTGAAACGCAAAAAATCCAATCCAAAAATCTTAATGCGACAACAATGCTGATTCACAGCAGTGTAAACAATGGCATGAGTATAGCCACTTCAAATACGAAACTGGATATGTCGGCTACAATGCAATCTTCATCAGCACAACAGAACTCAATGGAGCAAAATGGACAAACGCAAAATATGTCAGGTCCATCTCATTAATTGTATATATTAAGTTGAAAAAGGCGGGCGGCAATTTTAAATAGCCGTGCCTTTTTTCCTCTATTTAAAACAGTTTTTGCCAAATGCTTGGCTTTTTTAGTTCTCTGAAATTATCATCTACAATTTTTTTATTTTTTATAGCTTTACAATTCTTTTCATCCACCAAGATATCTATCTTCATATCCGTATCAACTATCTTATCTACTCCAAACTCCGGATGGGTAAATGTATAGATACGAGGATCTCTTTGAAAGTAGCCGCTTCGGTTCACATCATCATCTATCTGCATGGTGCAGTGAAATTGGCTATGACCCTCTCTAACCTTTTCAAGAAGTCTACTATACTTTTTTGGGAACCAAAATGTCTTACACAAAAAAGTACTTTGAGGCGCTATGCGGAAGTATTGTTTGGTGGTTTCGAGGTAAGGTGGGGTGTCAGGAGCACCATGATATGCACTCCCTCCATCAGTTTTATAATAAGTGGGCATTACCTTCTTTTTACTGCTCAGTATAGGATGAATAGAGGCGAGTTTCTCATCATACTTCCTTCGCATAACAAGCTCCAAGCCTGCAAACTCACTGTCACACTCTTCATCTTTACGCTTTTTAACGAGTATCGGGAACTTGATGGTGTAGTTGCCATCGGGTACATCTATGGTTTTTCCAAAGAGTCCGAAGTGTCTTCCTCCTGTTTGAGAGTCTTTAGTAATGCAGTTGACACTTCTGTATGAGGCGATGTAAGTTGCTTCAAGCCGTTTGTCTTTTACTCCGTGTATGGTATAAGTAGCAACTTCATCAGCAGCTAAAATGCTACTTATGAGTAATAAACTCAACAATATCCCTGTTCTTATAATTTTTTTCATCATGCAGCCTCTTTAAAAATTGAAACAATTATATCTTGTTTTTATAATACTAAAATTTGATCTGAACTTGCGCAATATCATTCTATCTTAACTATCTTTTGCGTATAATCCTTTTATGATTTCCCAAGACTCCATAGAGGCCTTAAAGGCGCGACTTGATATTGTTGATGTTGTAGGCTCGTATGTTGAGTTGAAAAAGGCGGGTGGTAACTTTAAAGCGCCGTGCCCTTTTCATGATGAAAAATCACCTTCATTTGTCGTGAGTCCGCAAAAACAGATATATCACTGTTTCGGCTGTTTACCTCCTTATCAAAAGATTATTACTCCAAACGGATACAAAGAGATTAAAGATATAAATGTAGGAGATAAAGTTTTTTCTGCTAATGGAGCACAAACAGAAGTGATTAAAACAGTGCATCATACAAGTGAGTTTGATATACTCTCTTTTATAACTTCACTGAGTGCAAAGCCGTCTTTTTTTACACAAAACCATGATATGTTAGTTGTAAAAAAAGAAACGGCTATTGCTAAACTACCTTATTTGCGGGTTGAAAAAGAGAGACCGTTAAAGTTCTATGGTCGTATTAAAAAAACTCGTCGAAAATATGATTTGGCTATTGAGAGAGAATTTGCAAATAATATAAAAACCGGAGATTATTTTTTATACCCAGTTCATAGAGAATTGCGTCATGATAAATATATAGATGTCTCAAGTTTGTGGAATAAAAATAGTTTTGGGCCAAATGTAGAAAAGATAGAGAGTATTAAAATATCTAAAGACTTTATGTGGTTAGCAGGCTTTTATGTGGCAGAAGGAAGTACCTATCGCGGTGGAATTAGGTTTTCTCTCTCAGCTACAGAAGAGGAATATGCCCAAAAGATCATAAGAGTTATTAAAAAGATTTTTAATAAAGATGCTAAAATTTTCAGAAGAGAAAGTCGAAACACCACTTTAGAAGTGACAATTTCAAGTACAAATTTAGAACATATATTTAAGACTCTTTTCGGACAGGGAGCAGCTAATAAACATTATCCACATTGGTTTAATTATCTTGAAAAGCCTTTGAGAGAAGAACTTTTTAAAGGTTTGATGGATGATGATGGCTGCTATAGCAGACGGACATATGACACTGTAAGCGAAACGTTGGTTGACCAAGTTTTAGACTTGGCATTAAGTCTCAAGCGTATTCCAACCTGTCGTACTGCACAAGCCATGAAAGACAAAAATGGCGTAAATCATAAAAGAAGTTATACGCTTTATTTTAAGCAAAGAGAATCAAT
The DNA here is from genome assembly GCF_014905135.1 of Sulfurimonas paralvinellae. Taxonomy (NCBI): domain Bacteria; kingdom Pseudomonadati; phylum Campylobacterota; class Epsilonproteobacteria; order Campylobacterales; family Sulfurimonadaceae; genus Sulfurimonas; species Sulfurimonas paralvinellae. The sequence goes on from NZ_CP041406.1 coordinate 34,667, forward strand.
AGAAGGTTTTTTTGAGTTTATTGACGGAATAGAGTACTTTTTTACAAAAGTAAAATCAATCACAAACGTTGGATATGAAGAGATAGTTTATGATATAACAGTTCAGGATAAAACACATACTTTTCTAGCTAATAATTTTGCAGTAGGCAACTGTGGAGCCGGCGGTGATGCTGTAAAGTTTGTGATGGAATATGAAAAGCTCAACTACCCTGAAGCGCTTGAAAAACTCGCCCAAAGCTATAACTTCACACTGACATATACCGATAACAAACATAACAAACCGCGCACGCAGGTTATAGAAAAACTTAATGAATGGTATCAGTCACTGCTGACGCATAACCAAACGGCTATGAGCTATTTGCGTGAGCGCGGTATCTATGAGAGCAGTATTGAAAAATTCGGCATTGGTTATGCTCCGGCTTCGCATGAGACACTGAACTTCATTAAGCGTGAACAGTTTCCTATGAAAGAGGCGATCGATGTCGGTGTTGTCGGCTATGAACCATCACGCAATCAGACCTATGCCCGCTTTATTGAGCGCATAACCTTTCCTATCTACTCTGCCAACGGTACGGTTGTCGGTTTTGGAGGTAGAACGATTACCGGTCATCAGGCCAAATATGTCAACTCTCCGGAGACACCGCTTTTTAATAAGTCGCGGCTTTTATATGCTTACAACCTAGCGAAACAGGCACTTTATAAAAAGCAGGAAATCATCATTACCGAGGGTTATCTTGATGTTATTATGCTGCATCAGGCAGGGTTTGACAATGCCGTGGCGACACTCGGGACAGCGCTCACGCAGGAGCATCTGCCCTTGCTTCGAAAAGGAACTCCACGCATTGTGATGGCCTATGACGGTGACAAAGCAGGACGTGCAGCGGCACTCAAAGCCTCAAAACTGCTCAGTGCAAGTGGGTTTAACGGGGGTGTGGTTGTTTTTGAGGGTGGGCTAGATCCGGCAGATATGGTAAAAGAGGGGAGAGTCGAAGAGCTTGGCAATATGTTTCGAGGAGCAAAGCCTTTTATAGAATTTGTACTCGATGAGATACTCTCTCTTTATAATCTGCGTGATCCAAAAGAGAAAGAGTCCTGTATGGCAGAGGGTGTAGCCTATCTCAAAACACTCTCACCGATACTGCAAGAGGAGTACAGAACCTATCTTGCTTCAAGGCTCGGTGGACTGGGTGTTTCTCCTTCGCTTATAAAGCTTAACACCTCACAGCAGAACGTCGGGAAAAATGTACCTCTTGTCCAAAAGAATTCACATCGTGATATGTGGGAACTCTCTTTGGTAAAAACCGTTTTGGAGCATCCAAACTTCATAGACCATATCTTGGATGTCATCGACCCTTCACTGCTGCAGTTTCATGCACGTGAGTTTTCGTTGGCATTGGCAGGAAAAAAAGATACACCGGAGTTGATGGAGATACTGGTGGATGAAGGCATAAAACCGCTAAAAGATATTGAAGCGCTCAATGCAGAGCTCATAACCTTTTTAACGAAATATTATGAGCGTGAACTCAAAAAAGTGAACTTTGCGACCAATATATCATTTGAAGAGAAGGCTTTTTATATTCGTAAATACCGTGACAAGATAAACAAACTCAAACGCGGTGAATTGGTAGGATTATGAGTTATTTGATACATTTTCATCTTTTGGCGGCTATTGCGTGGATCGGTGGATCCATTTTTATGTTTGTTTTGGGTATTACGCTGACTGATAAAGAGAAGCAGCGTGAGGTCTATCCACATGTCGGTCCTATCTTTGGTTATTTTGAACTTGTTTCATTGTCCATTTTACTTGTAAGCGGCATCATTATGATAGATACGGATGGTTTGCTTGATCTGCTGCTGAGTGATGAGACGAATAAAGTCGCAGAACTTTTAAAAATGAAACTTTGGCTTGTCCTTTCTTTGGTTGTTGCAACAGTGATTCATTTCTTTATAGCCTACAGAACAAACAACAAAGAGCGAACAAATCTGCAAAACTTCATCTCACGCGGCTCTTCTTTGTTTATCTTCTTTGTCAATCTTTTTGTGTTACATTATGCAATTATGATTCGGAGTATTTTGGCGTAAAGTATAGTCAATTGCATTGATTTTTGTTATACTATTTGAAATATACTGAACAAAAAGGTTGATCTATGGCAGGAATTCACTTCTCTTTTGATAATTTTGAACAGTTGCTCGCACTTAATATCGGCATCTCTGACAGACTGGATGAGAACAGAGCGGAGAGTTTTACTCTTTTGTATTGTGACTTTTCCGATGTGCCTCAGGATGTTGTAGATGCTGCACTCTTAGAGATTTTGCGCTCATCAGATGCTATTGTCAACCATGAGAACGACTACTTCTTCGTTCTGCCTTACACTGACAAATATGGTGCTGAGATCGTCAAAAAAATGTTTGATGAGTTCTTTGCCAGATTTTTACAATCTTTTTTGCTCTCTTACCCGGCGGACGGTGAAACCCCGAAAGTTCTACTCGAGGGAATGCAGGACAGTGTCGGTACTTTTTTCAAGAACGATTTGCACTGTCTTGATAGATTTACAAGGGATTACTAGAACCCTTTTTTATCGAATCTGTAGTATTTTGAATTTTTGTAAAATGAGACAGCTTCGCTGATTTTTTGCTCTGTGTAAATCTTCTTGTCACATACCCATCGACACTTTATCTTTTTGTTTTCCATCGCGGCACGGTTCTCTTTGGTGAGCTGTGCATCATAGATTCTTTCACAAAACAATAAGGACGGCAGGAGCAAAAAAAGCACTTTTTTCATAAACAACATATCGGCATTATAGATAATTTTTAGAGAAAATGGAACAATAAATGCTATTTCTTATAAAAAATTCTGTGTTTTACACAAAGAATAGAAGGAGCAGAGCATGATCGCATTAGATTTGAAACAAGAGACCGCCTCTCCTGCTGCAGCATCTCTTTTAGGCTCCAAAGATGAGGCAAAAAAAGGCGAGGGGACTCTTTCGTTTTCAGAATTGCTCAAGGGAGTCAAAGAAGAGGGTGAAGGTGTTCAAAACGGAGCCCTTGTTCTCTCTCTGTTAGATGCGAAAGAAGATGCAGTATCGCTAAAAGATTCCAAAAATGCTTCTTTGCTCACTGTTTTAACGGCACAGGAAAAAAACGCAGACAAAAAAGGGCCTTTGGATATAAATCCGGAAATCACATCCACGCTCTCTTCGGCTGATCTAAAGCAGCTTATCAAAGATGCAAAGGCTTTTCTTAAGAATAAAATTATCTCATCTGAAGGTTTTAAACGAGCCGAAATAGAGAAACTGCCAAAAACCCTCAAAGGTTTGGTACAGGTAGCTAAAAAAACTGGTATAGATATAAGCAAGATTACACTTGAAGAGGTTCGCTCACAAGGGAATATTTTATCAAATTCAGCAGTAGACGAAGCAGATATGGCAGAAAAAGTGCCAGGCGGAATAAAAAAAGAGTCGAATTCTACAAAAGAGACAAGCAGCTCTTTTGAGAGCGACACGGCAGAGATAGATACGAAGCACAAAACGAAAAAAACGCTACACACAACAAAAACAGATATAGATGATGCTCCTGTTGATGAACAGATAAAAGCGGATCAAAAAACGCTGCAGAAGATAAAAGAGACACCGCTTTTTAGAGTGCAAAAAAGAGCAGATATCTCAACAGAACAGATTGTAGCCGCAAAAGCTGCGCATGCTAACGACATTGAAGTATTGACACCGAAAAAACGTGCAGATGATACACTAAAACTTTTGCTTCAAGGTGAAAAAACCGCTAAAAAAGAGGGTTCTGTTTTGACACGTGACTTTTCTGTTGCAACAGCGAAAGTAATTGCTCCAAGTGCAAAAAGTGAAGTAACAAAATCGTTAGAATCACTGTTACAATCAGATACAGGTGATGACCAGAGCAGTTCCTCAAAAATAGATGGTCTGCAGGTGGCGAAAGCGGATAGTTTTGAGGTGAAGCTAAATGAAGCAAAACAGATGATCAGATATCTTTCACAAGATGTAAAACAGGCGATAGATAATTATAAAGCACCTTTTACACGAGTGAAAGTTCAGCTCAATCCACAGCAGCTTGGCGATGTAGAGTTGACAGTCGTGCAGCGTGGAAAAAATCTGCATGTCAATCTCAGCTCGAACAATGCGGCTATCAATACACTTTCAATGAACGCCAATGATCTTAAAGTCCAACTGCAAAACAGTGGAATACAAAATGCTACTTTGAACTTTAATAACAACGGCAGTGAGTTTGCCAATGGTGGGCAGGCACAGCAGCACCAGCAGCAAAGACAAAATGCCGAGCAAGAGTATAACTATTTTGAAAATGAAGAGACAAACGAAGAGGTGCTCAACTCTTTGGAGATCATAGTTCCGAACTATGCATAAAGGATAAATAATGGCAATAACTTCAACAGGTTTAAATGCAGCGACAAACCAAGATATACAGACATCATCAGATGTTAAGGACAAAACGAAACTAGGCAAAGATGATTTTATGAAGCTTCTTTTGGTGCAGCTTCAGTATCAAGATCCGACAGAGCCTATGGATACGGAAAAAATTCTCACCCAAACATCACAGCTGGCAACACTTGAAGCATCGGATAACACAAAAAGTGCCCTTGAAAAACTGGCAGCATCTCTTGGAACGGCACAGCAGTTCTCGACGATTGCAGCGATCGGAAAAACTGCTGATCTTGGCAGTGATTCCATCGCACATGACAAAGGAAGCAGTTCTACTTTTGAGGTCTATTTTCCAAATGACGTTCAAAACGGAAGTGTTGAGATAAAAGACAATAACGGAAATCTTGTTAAAACACTGGATGTTGGAACAAATCCAAAGGGTGTCTATCAATTTACCTGGGATGGCTCAGATAATGCCAATGGTAGTGTTGAAAGCGGTATCTACCATGTTAGTGCAACGTATGAAGATAGTAACAACAATGTGCAAAATACGCGCCTTGGTGCTTATCCGATCGAGTCGGTACGCTTTGACAGCGGAAAGACACTTGTCAAACTTGGCTCGAACTATGTTCCTCTTGACAGCGTAAAAGAAGTCTACTAAGGAATGAAGCTATGATGACACAGGCTTTTTATACGGGAATCTCCGGGCTTAAAACAAATTCTGCCGGTATTGACATTATGGCAAATAACCTCGCTAACATCAGCACGGTCGGTTTTAAAGGCAACGGCTATGAATTTGCTTCACTTTTTGAAAATATGATTACCACTCCAAGCTCTGGCAGCTCTGTTAACAGCAGTGTCGGTGTTGGTTCTAAACTGCAGGCTTCACCTTTAATGTTTCAAAAAGGTTCTCCTATACTCTCAGACAAGAGTACCGATCTGGCTCTTTTTGATGACGGTTGGTTTGGTATACAGGGTGACGGACAAACACTCTATACACGCGACGGTAATTTCACGTTTGATCAAAATGATGATCTTGTCACGCAGGATGGTTTTTATGTTTTAGGAAGTATGGGTGGTAATATTAGTGCCGACAATGTGCTCACATCACAGCTTCCGGAAGTAAAGCTAAAAGATGTCGGTGCGCAAGAAAAACTGCGTTTTCCAAAGTTTTTGACCTTTCCTGCAGAGCCGACGAGCAATGCCAAATTCTATGGTAATCTCGGGACAGATCCAGGCATCAAAACGATGAGTGCCGGTGTGGTCGATCCGCAAAGCAACAAAAATGATCTGCGGCTTGAGTTTTCACTTGCTGCCGTACAGACACCACCGGGAACACAGTGGGATGTAACGGCAACGACAAAAAGTCTTGACGGGACAACGATCTATGATACTAAAACTGGGCAGGTAACTTTTGATGCAGCCGGTGCACTTGTATCTTCGACACTTACTTCCATAGACAACAACGGCGCAACGGTTGCCATCGATCTTGGTAGTGCTTTTGGTGGGGTAACGGCCATTTCAAATATTCCGGTAACGGCTTCAAGTTTGGCGGATGGGACAATCGGTGGCGATCTTCGAGGGTATGATATCAATAAAAACGGTGAAGTGGTAGCAACCTTTACAAATGGAATGCAAAGTAGTGTCGGAAAAATCGCAGTGTATCACTTTCAGAATGATCAGGGATTAAACAGAATAAGCGGCAGCCGCTTTGCAGAGAGTAACAACAGTGGTAAACCTATCTTCTTTAAAGATGCCAATGGTGAAAATATCATAGGTACCAATATCGCAAATTTTAAATTAGAGGGCTCGAATATTGAGATGAGTTACGGACTTACAGAGCTCATCACACTGCAACGCGCATATGATGCCAACTCAAAATCTGTCACAACAGCGGATCAGATGATACAAAAAGCTCTCAATATGGATGCATAAAAAGTTTTATTAAAATTGGAACGCTTTATGCTATAAAATCTTTACTAATTCTATCAGATAAGATAGAAGTAAAGGATTTCATATGTTAAAATCACTTTTTTCCGGAGTCTCCGGACTACAATCGCACCAAGTTGCGATGGATGTAGAATCAAATAATATTGCCAATGTAAATACAACCGGCTTTAAATACTCTCGTGCAAATTTTTCAGATCTTTTGGCGCAGACAAAAGCTATCGCAACAGCTCCACAGGGACAGCTTGGCGGTAAAAATCCCGTTCAGGTAGGGCTTGGTTCTTCAGCAAGCTCTATGACACGTATCTTTTCTCAAGGCTCTGTACAAAATTCAGATAAAAATACGGATGTTGCTATTCAGGGAGACGGCTTTTTCATCATCTCTCCAGATGGTGGTAATACCTATAAATATACACGTGCAGGGGATTTTAAGTTCGATGCAGGCGGAAACTTTGTTGATAATAACGGTTTTATTGCACAAGGTTGGCTGCGTGATCCGGTAAGCGGCAAGGTTGACTCTACTGCACCGATTACAGACATCAATATCCCGCCTGGATTGACAACTCCGGCAAGCCCGACTCAAGAAGTTGTTTTAAAAGCAAATCTTAATTCAGGAAGCCAAATTGAGAGCTTTTCACCGGCATATCAAGTGCCTGCTGGACCACCACCGGCAGCACCTACTCCTCCGGCAATAGATGAAAATGGAAACCCAATAGCATCTGGTGACGTTGGTGTTATGTTCAATGAAACCGGTGAAGCATTTTCGTTGCAAAAAGATCAGGGGATATGGGCGTCATTTCAAAATACGGCACTCAATGGTACAACGGCTGTAAGTGGTGGTGCAGGTGAACTTGATGTTACATTTACTTTGGATGATGGCAGTACTAAAAATATTACGACAACAGGTGGTGCCGCTGGGAACACTGCCGCAGATAATGCTAACAGATATGTCTCTGCGATCAATGCACAGAGTGCTGTTACAGGTGTTTCTGCAAGTGTCAGAGTAACAGCCGGGCCAAACTACTATATTGATTTGTTAAATACCAATTCAAATGCATCGGCTTCACATAATATTAACTTTACTGATAATAACGGAAATAGTGGTGTGCCAAGTGCAACAGTAACTACAGCATATAGATATCAATATGATCCAAACTCTTCGGCTACAGCTGCAGGATCTGACAAAAAGTTTACAACACTTGCTGATCTCCGTTATGCCTTGGAGCAGGAAGCACAGGCTGTAGATACGGATGGTGATGGTGTTACGCCGGAAAGTAATATTACTGTTAGTATCAATGATCAAGGAAAATTTGTTATAACCAATCCGGGTGGGGCAGATGATGATTATGATATTTCTTTGAATATTACGGGATTATCGGCTGCAGGAATTTCGGAAAATGAACGTTTTACAAGAAATATGCAAGCACTTAACTCTGTGCTGCCTGCAGGAACGACAGGAAAAGCATTTTCTCAGAGTTTCAATGCTGCGACGCACTCAAGTTCGATAGATATCTTTGACTCACTCGGTTCAAAACATACACTTAGAATGGAGTTTAGAAAAGTTGCAGTCGATACTTCAACAGGAAGTACATGGGCGATGAAAGTCTCTGTACCTTCTCCGGCGACGATTGACACGGTAGCTCCTTTTAATGAAAAAACAGGTTCTATCCGTTTTAATAATGACGGTTCATTGGCAACGTACAATCCACCGAATGTCTCTTTTTCAGGAAATAATGGTTCGGCACCGGATCAGCAGGTAAGCCTATCATTCGGTACAGCGAATAAGTTTGACGGTATGACGTCGTTTGACAGCCGCTCATCTACTTCGGGAATATCTCAAGACGGATATACCGGAGGGGATCTTGTGGGGATAAGAATCGATCAGTCGGGAACACTAGTCGGTTCATTCTCAAATGGCCGCTCTTTTGGTCTTGCACAGATCGCTATGGCAAAATTCACCAACAATGAAGGGCTCTCAACAGAAGGGGGTAATGTTTACATTCAAACTGCCAACTCTGGAGATCCTATCATCGGTACGGCTGCAACTTCGGGACGTGGTTTTATCCAGTCTGCGGCACTTGAAGCATCAAATGTCGACCTTTCCCGTGCGCTTACACAGCTCATCATCATTCAGCGTGGTTTTCAGGCAAACGGAAAAACAATCACGACATCCGATCAACTTCTTCAGACGCTCATAGGATTAAAACAGTAATTTAATCCTAATTTGCTATAATCCTAGTAATAAATTGCAAGGATTATAGCACTATGAGATTTTCAGCCCCTCTTAAATCAAACTCAAAAAAAATCATGTTACTCGGCTCCGGTGAGCTTGGCAAAGAAGTTATCATTGAAGCACAGCGCTTAGGTCTTGAGACTATTGCCGTTGACAGATATGCAGATGCACCGGCACATCAGGTAGCGCATAGAAGTCATGTTGTCAATATGCAGGACAAAGACGCACTTTTAGAGATCATCTACCGTGAAAAACCCGACTATATTCTGCCGGAGATAGAAGCACTCAGCATTGACGCTCTTTTTGAAGCTGAAGACAAAGGCTACAATGTCATTCCTAATGCCAATGCCGTAAGTAAAACAATGAACAGAAAGAACATCCGTACTTTCGCTGCGGAAACACTGGGATTAAAAACAGGTCCGTATGAATTTGTTACAACCGAAGAGGGTTTGCGTGAGACTAGCAAGCGTATGGGGTATCCGTGTGTTATCAAGCCTGTTATGAGTTCATCCGGTCACGGGCAGAGCATTTGTAGAAGTGAAGATGAAGTTGCTCACTCTTGGGAGATTGCTAAAGAGGCCCGTGGAGATGCAAGTGAGCTCATTGTTGAAGCCTTTGTCGATTTTGATTATGAGATTACGATGCTTACAGCTAGAAACGGTAAAGAGACCGTTTTTTGTGAGCCTATCGGGCATGAACAGCGTGACGGTGATTATGTCTTCTCTTGGCAGCCGATGCAGATGAGCGAAGCGGCGAAGAAAAATGCACAGGATATCGCAAAAGCCATCACGGACGGTCTTGGCGGTCAGGGTATCTTTGGAGTTGAGCTTTTTGTAAAAGGTGATGAGGTCTATTTCTCAGAGGTCTCTCCTCGTCCGCACGATACTGGAATGGTGACGCTCATTACACAGAGTCAGAGTGAGTTTGCACTGCATCTAAGAGCCGTTCTTGGTCTGCCGCTTGGGTTTACTTTTTACGGTGATGGTGCATCTGCCGCGTTTAAATCAGAGGTGCATAATTATGCGCCGGTCGTTGATGTAGATGATTCACTCTTTAGTGAGAACTCCTTTGTTCGTGTCTTTGGAAAACCGGAAGCCCATAAGGGACGCCGCTTAGCTGTCGCACTTGTTTTTGACAAGGTTGAAGCGGCACTTGAAAAAGCGCGTGAGCTTATAACGAAAGTAAAAGACGCATAAGTGAAGATCGTCCTTTTAGACAGTATAACATTTGGTAACACTGACCTGAGTTGTTTTGACGCTTTGGGTGAGGTTGAGAATTTTGCGGCAACAGAGCCTTCACTCACGCAGGCAAGAGTTCAAGATGCAGAGGTCATTGTCACAAACAAGGTCGTTATAACGCGTGAGCATATGCAAAAGAGTAAAAATCTCAAGCTTATCTGTGTAGCAGCGACAGGAACGAACAATGTCGATCTCGAATCCGCACGTGAGTTTGGCATAGAGGTGAAAAATGTTGCAGGATATTCAACAGACTCGGTTGTGCAGCATACCTTTTCTATGCTTTTTTACCTCATAGGACATTCACGTTACTACGATGAAGCAGTAAAATCAAAAAAATACTCACGCAGCAGCATCTTTACAGATGTCAGTCATCCGTTTTTTGAGATTAAGGGTAAAAAATGGGGTATCATCGGGCTTGGTGAGATAGGACGGGGTGTAGCAAATGTAGCACAGGCATTTGGCGCGGAAGTCTCTTACTACTCGACAAGCGGTGTTAACAGAAATGAAGCCTTTGCTAGAACGACGCTTGAAGATCTTCTGCGTGAGAGCGATATTGTAACGATCCATGCTCCACTAAATGATAAAACAATGAATATGTTGGACTATGAAAAGCTAGCAAGTTGTAAAGATGGGGCAGTTGTGCTGAATCTGGGTCGTGGCGGTATCATCAATGAAGCAGCCGTTGCCAAACTTGTCGATGAGAAAGATATTCGTTTTGGGCTGGATGTCTTTGCCAAAGAACCGTTGCCTGAAGATAGTCCGCTTTTACAGGTAAAAAACTCTGAACGACTCTACCTCACGCCACATATTGCTTGGACAAGTGTTGAAGCACGTGAGAAGCTTATCGCTTCAGTATGTCAAAATATAAAAGAGAGTCTTTAGTCCGCAATGGCGGAGTTTGCCCTTTTTATCTCTGCCTTTTTGGCGGCGACTATTTTGCCTTTTTCTTCAGAGGTAGCTTTTGTGGCGGCACTCAAAAGTGGTATGCCTTTTTCTCACGCAATGCTTGCTGCTTCAAGCGGAAATATCCTGGCAGTTATCTTGAACTATTATCTTGGATATTTTCTTTATGAAGCGACAAAACGAAAGTTATTTCACTCCCGAGTAGGAAAAAAGGCTTTTTTGCTTGGGCACAGGTATGGTTACTATGCGCTGCTGCTTTCGTGGCTGCCGATTATTGGCGATCCGCTGACGATAGTTGCCGGACTTGTTAGGCTGAAATTTGTCTGGTTTGTTATAATAGCGGGGAGTTTGCGGGTATTGCGATATTTTGCTTTAGGGTATGTATAATATTTTTACTTTTTACAAAGAGTAGCTCTAAAGCGTGTTAGCCAGTTTTATTGAAAAACTTTTGAGAGGACAAATCCTCCCTTTGGTCTGAGCCTCTAAAAAGCTTTCCAATAAAACTTATATAATCCCAATAGTATAAAATAAAATCTTGTAGGAGATGTGTAGAGATGAAAACAGATGTACTCATTATCGGTGCTGGCGGAGCAGGACTTACGGCAGCGATCGCGGCGAAAAAAGCAGGTGTAGATGTAGTGGTGCTTACAAAAGAGTACCCTACTAGAAGTCAAACCTGCATGGCGCAGGGCGGGATCAATGCGGCACTTGGCAATGTTGCAGCTGACAGCATTGAAGATCATATTCAAAATACCTTGAAATCAGCTCACGGTCTGGCCTCTGAGGAAGCAGTGCGCTATATGTGTTCTGAAGCACCGGCGACGATTGCATGGCTCGATAGTATCGGGGTCTGTTTCTCACGCACGGCAGATGCAAAGATAACGCAGAGAAAGCTTGGCGGGGCAAGTGCTCCTCGTGCCTGTTATGCACAGGACTATACCGGATTGAAGATTCTGCACACACTCTACGAAGAGGCTTTGAAACATGATGTAGAGATGAAAAACGAAAAGCTTCTTTTGGAGATTTTAACGGATGAAAATGGTGTTGCTTGCGGTGCTGTGGTGATGGACATTCGCAGCGGATCCAAAGAGAGTTATTTTGCGAAGTCTGTTATTTTGGCAACCGGAGGCTATTCCCGCATCTATGATAAGAACTCGACAAATTCTGTAAAATCCACAGGTGACGGCATTGCCGTGGCTGCACGTGCCGGAGCGAAGCTTTTAGACATGGAGTTTGTGCAGTTTCATCCGACAGGACTTAAAAATTCCTCCATTCTCATCAGCGAATCAGCCCGTGGTGAGGGCGGTTATCTGCTCAACTCCAAAGGGGAGCGTTTCACTAACGAGTTAGCACCGCGTGATGAAGTGAGTCGTGCTATTTATGCCGAGATGAACAAAGGTGAAGATATCTTTTTGGATATTCGCCATTTGGGAGAGGCTTTTATAGATGAAGGCCTACCTCAGGAGAGAAAACTGGCAAAACTGTATGAAAATGTCGATCCCGTTTATGATCTCATACCTATTAAGCCCGTAGCACACTATACAATGGGTGGCATTGAGGTTGACAATAACTCGCAGAGTTCTATTGAAGGGCTGTATGCCTGTGGGGAGTGTTCGAACCACAGGGTTCACGGAGCAAATAGACTCGGTGGCAATTCCCTGCTTGAGATCGTTGTGTTTGGACGTGAAGCAGGAGAGAATGCAGCGAAGCGGGCACAGGAGATAGCATCTCACGCAACGGCTTCAGCAAAAGATGACTTTTTAGCACAGGAGTTTACACAAGAGCTTGATTTTTACACTCTGCGTGAGGAACTTGGTAATCTTTTGTATGCAAAGGTCGGGATTGTCCGGCGTGAAAGTGAATTGCAAGAGGCACTCGGCTTTGTAAAAGAGTGTCAGCAAAACCTGACAAAAATGGGCACACAAGAGAGCTCACTGCGTTATAACACCAATCTCATAGAGTTTTTAGAGTTTCGCAATATGCTCGATGCGAGTGAGGCTGTTATAACAGGTGCACTTGCCAGAAAAGAGAGTGTCGGTGCGCACTTTATGGCTAAGGAGTAGAGCATGAAAGTAACGATCCAAAGAGAATATGATTTCATAGAGTATGATGTCGATATGCAGGATGCCACGCTGCTTGAGCTGCTTGATAAGATAAAAACGCAGCAGGATAACACCCTTGCTTACAGCAGCGGATGCCGCAGTAGTGTTTGTGGAAGCTGTGCGGTTCGCGTCAATGACAAAGAGGTACTTGCTTGCTCATATAAAGTGCAAGAGGGTGACAAGATAGAGCCGCTTAAAAATATGCCGCTGCTTCGTGATCTTGTCGTCGATATGCAAAAATCACTTGAGGCTAACAAACGTGCAAAAACATGGCTTTCGAGTTACAACAGTGAAGCAAAACTCACACATGAAGATGAGAAGATAAACGAGTTACAAAGTGACTGTATCTTATGCGGTTCATGTTACTCGGCCTGTCCTGTTTATGCTGTAAATGAAGAGTTCTTAGGGCCTTTTGCACTGACAGGTGTTTGGAAATATGTTAGTGACAAGCGTGAGGGTGAACCAAAAGAGAAGATAGACACTATTCAGACAAACGGAGTATGGGACTGTACTTTGTGTAATGAGTGTACAGTCGTCTGTCCGCAGGGGATATCGAGCAAAGCAGACATAGAAAAACTCCGTGCAAAATCTTCACAGTTTGGTTATATGGATCCAAATTTTGGAAACTTCGGCGGAGGCTTTGACAGCGGCTTCGGGTTTGATGGAAGCCCTAGCTTTTAAATAGACTTCTTGTAGAAGTCTATTTTATCTAAAGTTTGTTCTCTCGATGGGTGGTTTATAGTGCGGATCTTCTCCGGCTACCGTCCATAACTCTTTCACCATTGTGCTGACGCTTTTTTTCATATCATCTTCTACAAGTGCAAGATCTTCAAAGTGTTCATGTAGCAATGTTGTCTCCTCTTCTTGCGTGAGAGCAGTGCTTTGTTTTGGGAGCGGATGGGATGTTTTGTTTTTTAGATTGTAGAGATGCCAGAGGGCTAAGAAATCTTCTGAATATCTGTTGAGAATATTATGGGCGTAGAGTTGAAAGTTTTGATAGCCGCTTTTTTCAAACAGTTCTATAACAAGTGTAACGGTTGCTTTGAGATGGACAAAGGGCACCATAGAAAAAAGCTGTCTAGCAACACTCTGTCCATTATCATGTTCTGCACCTATGAAAATTCTTGCTCCTCCATCTGTCGCTCCAAAATTGTTTGTTTTAAGACCGATGAGTCCGATGTCGGTATGGCGGTGGCGGCCACATCCTTTAGCACAGCCTGAAAAACCGACCTTGATACGGTTGTTGTAAATTTTCTCAAGCGGAAGATACTCATGTGCTTCATCTTTGATGCTCCAAACGGCATAGGGGCAAAGGTTTCCCGCACAGGCAACGATGGTGGAACTGAGTGCCGGAGAGCTAAAAGGAACAGATCTGTCTTTGAGTCCTAGTATGTAGATATTTTGATCGGTTCCTATGCGTATTTGGGCACTGTTTTGTGTGACGAAATCGCTTAACTCACGCAGTTCATCCGCTTTAATCCTTCCAAAATCACTCTGATAACAAAAACCCCATGAACCGTCACGCAGCTCTTCGAACTCCTTAAAGTCAACATGTTCAAGCTGTAGTTTGCCTGCACTAACAAACTTTTTGTTATAAACACTCTCAATGAGTTCTTTAAGTTTTTCAAGCCCCATGGACTCTATCATATAAAAAAGGCGGGTTTTGGAACGTGAAAAACGTGAGCCGTGTGTATAAAAGGTTTCTACAAAGGCTTTGAAAAAATCAAAGACTTCTTCCTCACGCAAGAAGATGTCCGCATCTTTGGATATTTCAGTGTTTTTACCTCCCATGTAGACATTGAAGCCGTAAACATTGTCTTTTTCAGCTAACGCGAAGTAAAGATCGTTTGCAAAGAAGGAGTTTACATTTGCACTGTTTCCTGAGATACCGATGCTAACGCGACGGGGGAGCATACCGACATATTTTGGATTTTTGATGATGTAATCATTCATCTGTTTGATGATTGGATGTGCCTCGATATGCCCGTATTTGCTGACCCCGTCATAAACATCTGTAACGATATTTCTGATGTTGTCTCCAAAACTCTGCCAGGTTGTGAGATTATTATCATTGAGTTTGTGCCATATTTTGGCTACATCGTCAGAGTAGACATCATGAAGCTGAAAACTTGCACGAGCTGTAATGACAAGTGTAAGGTCGTACTCTTCTACAAGCTCTGCCAAAAATTGAAAATCTTTTGCACTAAAGTGTCCGCCATCACCGTTACGCAGGCGGATAGTGAACTCATCTTCCAGGAAGTCGGTATTGAATATTCCAAAATCCTGTAGATAGTATCGGTCGCCCTCTCCAAGAGAATCGAAATCAATAGTGTCAAATTCCTTAGTGTAGTAATCATAAGGTTTCATACGCGCTTTGTACTGTTCACGCTTGTTTAATTTCTTCTCTAATTCTTCAGACATGACAACTCCATTCTTTGTAGAGAATATTAACAAAAAAAGCTACTAAAATCTTGATATATATCAAGGATATCTATATAAGCCTTATCTCTTAGAGAGAAGAAAAAGACGAGATTGTAAATTTTTTCTTATTTTTACTTACTTTTTAAGTTTCTAGGATTATAATCGGTGAAAATTAATATATAGGATAAAGGATATTTAAATGCCTTTTTTATACTTTTTATTATTTATTTTGTCTTCTATATTACAAGCTGAAGATCTTAGTTCTCTACTCAAAAACTACAAGACTGATTCAGATCTATCAAAGTTTACAAAACATGATTCAGCAGGAATAGTGGAAGTATATACAAGACAGGATCTGGAAAAGATGCAGGTACATAATTTGCAAGATATTTTGCAGACTATACCTGGAATCCATCTACTGCGTGCCACAAATAATTTGACTTTGCTGGCACCATCAAGTACTTCAAAAATGCCACTTACCTATACGCGTCTTTATATCAATGATCACGAGATGAGCTCAAGCTCTTTTGGAAGTGCTTTACTGATTTGGGGTAATATGCCTGTTGAATATATAGACCATATAGAGGTGTATAAAGCTACTTCGTCTTTGGAATTTGGCAATGAAAATGCAGCTTTTATTATACGACTATATACAAAAAATGCCAAGCGTGACAGTGGATCAAAAGTTCGTCTAATGGCAGATAACAAAGGCAGTTATGATACAAACTTCTATACTGCCAGCGAAATTGACAATGATATATCTTATTTTGCTTATGCCAATGTTGCAGATACAAAAAGAAAAAAATATTACAATATTTATAATGGGCAGAGATATACCTATGATAGTGACACTAATAATTATAACCTTTACGGAAGCTTGGAGTATAAAAAATCCCACCTTGAAGTCGGTGCTAATCAAAAAGAGGATAATGATTTCCTCGGTAGAGGGATTCACAGAACTCCTGATGGCGGAGAACTTGATGCCTATCATTACTATATTCATTTCACACAAGAGTTTGAAAATGAGTTAAAATTACAACTTTCATATGATCGACTCTCTTATACCCGTAATTATGAAGATCCAAATGGCATACATATTGCCAATGCACCGCTTATCAATAGCTATACTCTCCGTTTTAATGATGATATTTTTAATATTTGTGTTGAAAAGCATTTAGATTATAAACATAATAAAGTAATGCTGGGGGCATTTTACAAATACAAAGAGTTTGCCGCTAAGGGAGACTTTCATGATACTACTTATAGTTATGCACATAAAAATAATTTTTCAAATGGGTTGAATCTTTATTCTATATATGGCGAAGATGACTATGATATTTCCAATACATTAAGAGTGTTGGCTTCTCTAAAAGGAGACTTTTTTCGCTATAACAAAGATATAAAAACACAAAATGAGTTTGTTGCTCGTGCCGGTATTATTAAAAAGCTTGAAGATCTTCAGTTGAAAGCATTTTACACAAGGGGGTATGTTCCTCTTGGTTTTTATCAGATTTACAATCCTGAAAATCTTCCATATCGTGCTAATCCGCAAATTGATACACCAAAAACAGATATATATACATTAAGTATGAAATATAAGAAGCAAAATTATGAAACATCCTTTGAAGTTGCACAGATGGAAACTTCTAATAATTTAGTTTATGACTATACAACGACAAATGGATGGAAGAATGTATCACAGACAGCTAGACAGACACTATACCAGTTGAACTATACATATTTTTTCAATCTACAGAATAAACTATTGATAAATTTAACATATGGAGAGAATAATACAGACATAAAGCAATCTTCTCCATTTGGTTGTTTGATTCGCAGCTACAATGCATATAAAAAATTTGACTTTTACAATGAGTTCAATTATAAAAACGGTTATAGCTACAGTTCCTACAGCGTAGATGCAAGCTTAGACTGGACTGCTGCTGTTAAATATCATCATACAAAAGACCTCTCCTTTGGACTTCGTGGAGAAAATATACTTGATCAAGGATATGAGCAGGTGTATTCTGGTGTGTCTCAGAAATTTCCTGTACGAGATCAAAAAGTATGGTTAAATATGGAATATTTGTTCTAATGAAACAGTTTTTAATATTCTTTATCCTGTTTTCAGAGCTACTCTTAGCAAACAATCTAAATTATGAGATGAAGATATATGATACTATATTTCATGCCCTTTTTCCAACTAAAAAAAGAGTGAAAGTGTGGAGTGACAATACAGAGAAGTTACAGCAACTTGCAAAGTTAGCAATCATTTCTCCTGTTAAACAGCAAAAAAATGCAGATATACTCCTGTTGACAAACTTATCTGATATACAGAATGAAACTCCTAAATTTGTTTGTGATTATAAACTTCTAAAAAATTATAGAACAAGTGCAATTGGTGGTTTTTATTGGCAAAAAGGACGGCCAAATATTATATTTTTAGAAAAAAATCTTAAAAAGTTTCATATAAAACTTCCAGCATCTATGCAAGAGTATATAGAAGAATGAAGCATTTAGTCAAATTATATATATTGATTTTTATAACTATCGTATTTTCTATTGTTTATCTTTATGTAAAACTTGGAGAGACACAGGATCAATTGACTATAAATATTGATAATATTTTTTTGACACAAACAAAAGAGATAGCACGAAATATTGATGAACATATTCACAATGAAATAGATGCAAACTTGTATGCACAACTAAAAAATAATTTGAAGTTAAGAGAGCGTTTAGAAGAGGAAATGTCACTGTTGCATACCGAAATTTATCAATATATTTATATTTTATATAGAGATAAACATCATAATTTCCGTTATCTACTGGATGGCAGTAAAGAGGACAAAGGTGCATTTGATGAAAAACTTAATGTCAATAAAAAAATTTGGGAAAAGGTTTATAAAAGTAAAACCTCACAATTATACTCACAACAAAATATAGACGCTCTTTCACAAA
Organism: Sulfurimonas paralvinellae; assembly: GCF_014905135.1. Classification (NCBI taxonomy): domain Bacteria; kingdom Pseudomonadati; phylum Campylobacterota; class Epsilonproteobacteria; order Campylobacterales; family Sulfurimonadaceae; genus Sulfurimonas; species Sulfurimonas paralvinellae. The sequence goes on from NZ_CP041406.1 coordinate 52,878, forward strand.
CATATCTTGCTCCAATTATTTATAATGATACTGTAGAAGCTGTTCTGGCAATAGATTTTTCTACCGCACTGCCACGTAACATTACGCAAGCCACTATACCTTTAAAGCATGTTTTTTTCTATATTTTTGCTGCAATATTACTCATGTTGCTCATTCTCTTATACCAGACATTTTTAAATTTGAAAACAAAAAAAGAGAGTATTACGGATCCTCTCACACAGGCATACAATCGTACCTATCTTAGAGAACTGCTTAAAAGAATAGATATTTCAGCCTATCAGATTGCTATGCTTGATATTGACTATTTTAAACAGGTCAATGATACTTATGGACATAAAACAGGTGATAAAATTCTAAGAGATGTTGCTGATATCATAAAACAGGAGATTCGTTCGAATGATATATTTGTCCGTTTTGGAGGAGAAGAGTTTTTGTTGTTTATTTCAAAACAACAAGAAAATAACTATACGGCAAAAAAAGTAGCAGAACGTATTCGAAAACATATAGAAATGACCTCTTTTGTTTATGACAATATCACAATTAAACTTACTCTTTCTATAGGAATAACTTGTGATACCACCCATTTTAAGTCAATCAGTGATGCTATAAAACATGCAGACAAAATGCTTTATATAGCAAAAAGAGAGGGGAGAAATCTTGTTATTACAGATAATAAGCAACAGCAGAAGGAACAAGATAAAAAAGAAACATCTATACACCAACTCTCTATAAATGCTATTAAAGAAGCGATAGAGGACAATAGAGTTTTTGTCTTTTTTCAACCAATTTTTGACGCACATACTTCCAATATAACTAAATATGAAGCACTTATACGTATAAAAGATAAAAATGGCACTATAGTTTTACCAGGTCAATTCTTGCCAACAGTTGCTCATACTAATGTTTACAATGACCTTACAAAAATTGTATTGGAAAATGTCTTTAAGACTATAGAAAAATCAAAGATGTCAATCAGTGTGAATCTTAATTTTTCAGATATTGTCGACAGCAATATCTTTGGAATCATTATTGAAGAGTTAAAGGCGAATAAAGTACTGGCTTCATGGCTTATAATAGAGTTACTTGAAAATGAAATTTTAGAAGCAGATGCTACACTTGTACAGCATATACAAGAGATAAAATCATTTGGTGTCAAAATAGCTATCGATGACTTTGGTACGGGATATGCCAACTATGCTGTTTTTCAAAAATTACCAATAGATATTATTAAAATTGATGGCTCTTTGATAAAAGAGATAGATACTTCTCCTGTTTCGCAACGTATTGTAAAATCAATTATCTATTTAACAGAAGAGTTTAATATTGAAACTATTGCAGAATTTGTACACTCAGAAGAAGTATATACAAAAGTGAAAGAACTTGGTATAACACATCTTCAAGGTTTCTACCTTGCAAAACCACAAGAAGATTTGGCATTATAATGAATATTTTACTAACCAATATTATTACACATGAGATTGTTAGCCTATAACAAACTATGCTATAATTTGGCACACAACAAACAAAAAAAGGTTAGTTATGGCTAAAGAACACTCATTTGACATCTCTGCAAAAATAGATATGCAGTTATTTAAAAATGCGATAAATCTTGTAGAGCGGGAAATTGCAAACCGTTATGATTTCAAAGGAACGACTTTTGAGATAAACTATAAAGAAAAAGAGAATGTTTTGGTGCTTGTTGCATCCTCCGACAACAAACTCGACACACTCAAAGATATTGTCATTGCAAAACTACTCAAGCAGGGACTCTCTTCAAAAGTTCTTGATGAACTGCGTGTAGAAGATGCGAGCGGCGGAACTAGAAAAGCAACGTTTAAAGTGGTTGATTATATTGAATCTAAAGAGGCTAAAAAGATCGTTGCCGACATTAAAAAGATGAAGCTGAAGGTTAATGCCCAGATAGAGTGCGATCATATCCGCGTTAAAGGGGCAAAGCTTGATGACCTGCAAAAGGTGATGAAGATGGTACGTGAAGGCGACTGGGAAGCACCTATTGTCTTTGAAAATATGAGATAAAAGGGAAAATCTATGAAAAAGATGAGCGTAGCAGAGGCAGCAGAGTTTTTTGGAGTATCCAAAGAGGCAATTCATAACAGAATACGCAGAGGTTCTTTGAAAAGTTCTCTGGGCAGTGACGGTGTGAAGATGGTTATGGTCGATGAGACGAGGAGTGTGAAAAAAGCAGTCTCAAAAAGAGCTGTCAAAAACAGTGCAAATGATGATCGTTACTATAAACTGCTCGAAGCACAAAATGCAAAACTTCAAGAGCGCGTGGAAGTGCTTGAAAATGAAACAAGAAGTCTGCGTGACCAAAAAGAGCAGATGCTTATTGAAGAGCGGCAAAAGATAGAGGCAATCTATAAAGAAAAAGATGAGCAGCTTAAAAATATTCTTCAAACACTTTCATCAAAATTTATGCTTGGCGCTCCGCTTGAGACAGAAGAAACTCTTGAAGCAGAAATGGTCGAGCTTGAAGAGGAAGAATTAAAAAGTAATGTGATTTCTCTAAAGAAATATCTAAAATCATCTGGTTTTTCAGAGAAAAAGATGAAAAAAATCAAAAAAAGATTTAAAGAAAAAGCTAAAAATGATGAGAGAATTGTCATTATAGGAACAAAATATTATCTTGATACAGGGAAATATGATTATAGTGATCTCATAAAATAATTTTACAGGAAATATAATGAATATCATAATTGCAGGTGCCGGAAAAGTCGGCTTCAATCTTGCAAAAACTTTGAGTATAGGACATAATGTCACCATTATCGATAAAAACTCAGAAGCACTTCATCGAATTCAGGAGAGTCTTGACATTATGCCTCTGCGCGGAGATGTTGAAGACTCACAGACATACGCAAATTTTACAGATAAAGATATTGACCTCTTTATTGCCGTCACTAACATTGACAACGTCAATCTCATTTCTATTGTAATGGCAGAAGCTGTTTTAAACATTGACAGAAAGTTTGTGCGCCTGCAAAAACAATTCTTTCATAACAGCGACATTAAGAGCAGACTGGGGATAGATACCCTTATTTTTCCTATTCAACTGGCTTCTAAAACAATCTCTTCGCTGCTTGCCTATCCAAAAGCCAACAATGTGAAATTTTTTAAATATACAGACCATAAACTGATATCGGTAATGGTTTCAAGCCGTTTTGTTCCTCAAAGTTTTCAATCACAGCATTTTAGTATTGTGGGTATTGAGCGGAAAAAAGATTTTTTCATTCCTGCTGATGACAGTGTTGAAATTCTTCCAAACGATCTTGTCTATTTTTTCGGACGTGAAGAAGAGATACGGAATATTTGTCAAAAACTTGAACTCGATACGAAAAAAGAGATACAGAAATGTGTTGTTTTTGGAGGCGAAGAGCTTGGCGTGTCGATTGCGGGCGAACTTGTAAAAATTGGACGGGATGTTAAACTGGTAGAGGAAAATTTAGAGCTGTGTGAGCTGGCAGATGAAGCGCTTGGTGGAAAGGTGCCCATTATCAATTCAAAATATCGTACGCACGATGTTTTTGAGGATGAAGACCTTGACAGTGCAGATATCTTTATTGCTGCGACAAACAATGATGAATTCAACATTATCAAATGTCTTGAAGCAAAAGAAAGCGGCATCAAAAAAGTAGTGGCTATCAACAATGAGATGGAGTATTACAACTTGATGCATACACTCGGTATCATTGTCGTGCGCGGTCCAAAGATAAGTGCCTATAACACCATTATAGAAGAGGTCAGCTCTACGGGCATCGTTATCCAAAAAAGTTATTGCGGGGCTAGAGCAGTTGTCTTTATGCGAAAGGTCTTTCGAAGTTCCGGACTTGTCAATAAAAAGGTAAAATCTCTTTCAGTAGCAAAATCAAAACTCTTTTATATGCGTAATGAGCAGCTTTATCTGTTCAATGAAAATATAGTCCTGCAAGAAGATGATCTTGTTGTGGCATTTTGTACCGTGAGAGAGAGTGCAAAAGTGAAGCAGTGGATCTATGAACTATAAAAATATTACCAAGATACTCTCTATTATCGGGGTGACTATCTCTGCTATATTTTTGCTCGATATAGTTGTCGGATTGATCTATAAAGAGGATTATATGAAGTTTTTACTCTATGATGCTCTTTTTTTCTTTGTCAACCTAACGATCTGGCTTTTTTTGCGACAACATGAGCTCAATTTAAAGATAAAAGAGAGTATCTTAGTTGTTAACCTGTTATGGCTGCTTTTAGGTGTTGCCGGTGCGATGCCGATTATTCTCTATACGGATGTCTCCTATGCTTCTGCATTTTTTGAAGCTATCAGCGGATTTACAACAACGGGAGCCACTGTTTATACAGATATAGAATCACTGCCGCATATGATACTTTTTCACAGGAGTCTGATGCACTGGCTTGGAGGGCTTGGGGTCATTGTTTTAGGTGTCGGGCTGCTCTCTATGATAAATCCGACGGGTTCCTTGTCGCTTTTTAAAGCGGAATCGACAGGCGTACAGCTTGAAAAGCTTACGCCAAAGATAAAAGATACAGCGCTGAGCCTGTGGCTTGTCTACTTCGTTCTTACCTTTGTAGATATGCTCTTTTTGAAGTTTTTCGGTATGAGCTGGTTCGATGCGCTCAATCACGCTTTTTCAACGATATCGACAGGCGGTTTTTCAACAAAAAACAGCTCTATGGGTTACTTCACGCAAGATGGCATCATCTGGACGACAACGATTTTTATGCTGCTTGCCGGTATAAATTTTCTGGCACATCTCAAGCTCTATCATAAAGATGTTTCAGGTTATAAAAGTGAAGAGGTGCGATGGTATCTGTTCATCTTTTTAGCTTTGAGTCTTGCTTTGAGTCTTGTACATATGGATATTAGCGGAGATGGCTTCTATGATGCGCTGAAACACTCAAGCTTTACCATCGCTTCTGTAATGACGACAACTGGTTTTGCGACTATAGATTACGGTTCATGGTCTCATCTTGCTATTGCTATCATCTTTGTAGGTCTTTTAATGGGCGGTAATGCAGGCTCGACGGCTGGGGGCATTAAGATCATTCGCCATGTTATTATCTTTAAAACGCTCGCTTCGGAACTCAGACGTATCTTGCATCCAAATACCATTATATCGGTCTTTGTCGATGGTCTGAAACAAAAAGAGAGAATCCTCTCCTCGACCTTTGGTTTTTTTACGCTCTTTATGATTACCGTAGCTGTTGTAACCATCTACATTTATGCACGTGGTTATGATGCCATGAGTGCCATTTCAGGAGCTTTTGCTCTTGTTGGTAATGTCGGTCCGGGGTTTTCTCTTGTAGGTCCTTCGGATAACTTTGGATTCTTTAGTGATTTTGACAAACTTTTCTTTTCGTTGGCTATGATTATTGGAAGATTGGAGTGCTATACGGTCTTTGTGTTGCTTAGTAGCTCTTTTTGGAAGAAATTTTAGGATTTTTTGATAAAAACACTCCATTTGATTCGATTTGTGCAATAATTATAAAAAGGTTTGAACAGATACCCGTAAATAACTAGAAAGTATAAAAAAAGATGATACGAAAACATGCAACAGAGCAGACAGCCATTTTCTTTAGTGTTGCCAAGTGGGTAGTTTTGTCTTCCATCATCGGTGTCGCAATTGGAGCGACCGTTACGCTTTTTTTAAATATTTTAGCCTATAGCGAATCTTCACGCTCGCTACTTCCTTTTGATTTTTACTATCTTCTTCCTCTTGCATTGATTTTGAGTGTCTGGTTGACAAAAACCTTTGCACCAAGTGCCGAAGGGCATGGAACGGAGAAGGTTATCTCAGCCGTGCATAAACAAGATGGGCAAATAGATGTTTCTGTCATTCCAGTAAAAACTTTGACAACGGTTTTGACGATCTTTGCCGGTGGTTCTGTGGGGAAAGAGGGACCGGGTGCACAGATAGGTGCAGGTGTGGCTTCTGTTATCTCAAAACTGCTGAAATTTAATAAACAAGACAGAAAAAAACTTGTCATCTGTGGTATCAGTGCAGGTTTCGCTACTGTTTTTGGAACACCGATCGCCGGAGCGATATTTGGTGTGGAAGTGCTTATCATCGGTGTTATTATGTATGATGTACTTTTACCTTCTTTTATCGCCGGTTTTGCGGCTTTTACAACAGCGCAGTTTTTGGGAATTGAGTATACCTACTATGACCTGCACTTTTTCCAAGATGTCTCTTTGGATCTGGTACTTATTCTAAAAGTTGTTCTTGCAGGACTCTTTTTTGGTTTTGTCTCTGATCTGACGATAACAGCAATCTCCCATACTCACAGCTATATTAAAAAAATTAAGGTCAGCTCTTATATTAAAGCATTTGTTGGTGGTCTTGTTATTGTCGGATTGACACTCGTTTTTGGAGAGCAGTACATTGGATTGGGGCTTGGTACTATCAGTGACGCACTCAATCCAAACCCGATGCTCTCAGAAAATATTCACTGGTATACATTCATTCTAAAAACAATTTTTACCTCACTCTCTTTGGGTGCCGGAGGTAGCGGCGGTGTCATTACTCCTATCTTTTATATCGGAGCGACAAGCGGGAATTTTCTTGGTTCTGTCATCTCTCCTGAACATATACCTCTTTTTGCAGCACTTGGGTTTGTGAGCGTCGTTGCGGCAACGACAAACACGCCTATTGCATCAACGATTATGGCTGTTGAGCTGTTTGGAATAGATATCGCCCATTATGCCGCTCTTGCAGCAGTTATCAGCTTTTTGATTTCTGGGCATAGAAGTATTTTTTCATCACAGATATTGGCAATGAGAAAGTCAGAGATGCTGAGTGTGAAGATAGGTGAAGAGGTAGAGCATATCAACATCTCGCTTGAAGAGCATGAGATGGATAAGATCGAGAAGCTCAGAAGAAAGCTTCATAAAAAGAACAAGAAAAAATAGAACTCTATTCTTGTAACATTCGTACCTCACGTTGCGGAAAAGGAATGCTTATATTCTCTTTTTGCAGTGCATTGAAAATTCCCAAGTTGACTTCATACTGTGTTTTAAAGAAACTTTTTGTCGGTGCCCAGTATCTGTAAGCGATATCTATAGAACTGTCATTGAATTTTTCTATACCTACTATCGCTTCATTCTCTTTGTTGATATCTTTGTGTTGATTGAGCGTTTGTGTTATTGTTGTTATAGCGTGTGTTACATCACTGTCGTAAGCGATGCCGACACTTCCCTCGACTATACGAAAGGCAAATGAGTTTACAAGAATATCACCGATCATATACTTGTTAGGGATGGTTATCTGCTCGCCGTCTTCATTAACCAAAACGGTGTAGGCAAGTTTTATATCTTCTACTTCTCCATAGACATCATGAATAGTGATCGTATCCCCTATCTTGAAGGGTTTCGTGATGATGAGAACGATGCCTGCTGCAAAGTTGGAAACACTTCCTTGGAGTGCGAGACCGGCTGTGAGTGAGATTGCACCGAGTGCGGCAATAAATGGAGCGATTGAGATGCCGAGTTTTCCAAGCGCCAACACAGCCATCATGGCGATAACTAAAAAACGTACCAGATTTGCAGTGAATTTACTAACTGTTTCATCAAGATTTTTCTTTAGTAACAGACGCAGGGTTATCTTATGGACATATTTTGCGGCTATAACACCAATGACCATAATAAGAACAGCACCTATGATTTGCAGTGAATAGTTCGCTAAGAACTCCATCATCACATCATAAAATTTATTTATTTTCTGTAATTGTTCATTCATCTTTTGTTTCCTTTAAAGATCATCCATTGTTAGTCGCAATCCCTTGATATGTGAGACGGGATAAGAAAAAGTGAGTCCATGCCCTTGCCCTGTAATATCGAGTTTTGTCATAACGGATTCTATAATTTTATCGACATTTTTTGTCTTTGTTATAAACATCAGGTTGGAATCGGTTGCATTTGTGTGCAGACGGTTATAGAAGTTGTCCATCTGCGTTAAACCCATACCATGGGCTTCCATAATAGTTACGCCGCGTGCTCCTGCCTCACGTGCGGCAAGAAGCGCCTCTTGGGTTTTTTCTTTTGGAACGATAACATGCACGGCAGAAAAGGCCATGTCATAAGAGTGTGATTTGTCTGTCCCTTCGACATTGATGGTTGAGAGTTTCATATTGTGGACATCTTCGAGTGCATGTCGCAGTTCATTCATGTGCAGCTCTTCTTTTTCATGTTCACCTTTGACACCCATCCTTTCGGTAATAAGACCATAAAGCATGACCGTTATCATGGGGAACAAAGAAGCAAAAGCAATCAGCCCGAAACCATCTATGAGCGGATCACGATTGGGTATATTTGTTGCAAGACCGAGACCGATGGCTGCAACAAGCGGAACAGTGACTGTAGAGGTTGTTACTCCGCCGCTGTCGTAAGCGATAGGAACGATGTACTTTGGTGCAAGAAAAGTAAGCACGATAACAAAGAGGTATCCTGCCATAATATAGTAGACGATCTCTCCACCCACAACGATTCTGTATGCCCCGAGTGCAATACCGATGGCAACACCAAGGGCAACGAAAATGCGTAAAACGAAGTCATTGATCCTGCCGTCACTGATCTCTTTTGCCTTGCGTGCAATGGCGGTAAGAGAGGGTTCCGCCATAGTTGTGGAAAAACCGATGAGAAAACCAAAAGCGTAGATGATTATGTTGTTGTCATACTGCGTCAGCTCAAAGGCCATAGTCTCACCAACTGAGAAAAGCCCCATCTCTAAACCGACAATAAAGGCATCGAGACCAATGATAACAAGAGTAAAACCGATGATGACCTGCTTGATATTTTCTATCTTCTTTTTCAGGATCACGTACTGGAAGAAGAGAATGACACCAAGTATGGGAATAACATCACTGACTACACCTAAAAGACCTTTTAAAAGTGTGAGTGGATCGAACTGCATCTCTACTTTTTCAATGCTTTCAATAACAGGAGGCAGGAGTGTTTGTGTTGGGTCGACGAATTCATAGACGACAATGCCGTAAAGCTGTACGAAGATCATAGGTGTCAGTGAGGCAAAGGCAATGAGTCCAAATCCGTCAAGAACCGGATTGCGTCCTTTAATGGTTGAGGAGAGGCCAATGCCAAGGGCGGCAACAAGAGGAACGGTTACTGTTGATGTTGTCACACCGCCAAGATCATAGGCTAGACCGACAATTTCCTGTGGTGCAAAGGCAGTTGCTGCAACGACCAATATATAGCCGCTGATAATGTAGTAATGGATGGGATGGCCTTTGATGATACGCCAGACACCAAGGATGATAGCAAAGCCGACAGAAAAGGCAACGACAGTTCGTAAGATTGTTGCATCAATACGTCCGTCACTGATAGAAGCGGCTTTATCGGCAATGACAATAAGTGCCGGTTCGGCGATTGTCGTACCAAAACCTATCATAAAGCCAAAGATAAGCATCCAAAAGGTTGAGCCTTTATGTGCAAATTCACTTGCAAGCCCTTCACCAACTGGAAAGATACCAACTTCAAGTCCAAGTAAAAATACTGCCAGACCGACACCGACTATGGCAAGGCCGATGGCAGTGGAGAGCCAATGTTCAGGTATGCTTTGGATAATGGCGAGCTGAAAGAACATAATAACAAGAACAATAGGCAAAAGGTCTCGAAAAGACTCTTTTAGCAGTTGTAAAAAGGTTCGGATGTTTAACAAACTTTATACCCCTGTTTTTTTAATCTAATAATAACAAAAATTACTATGATTCTTGCTATACTTATAGAATGAAAGTTTTATTTATAGGCGGAATTAAGAGTGGAAAATCTCTTAATGCGGAAAAGTACATTCAAAAGATATCAAAAGCAAAGCCGGTATACCTCGCTACTACCGAGTTTATTGATGATGAAACAAAGCAGAGAATCCAGCAGCATCAAAAACAGCGCAGTGATAACTTCATAACGGTTGAAGAAGCATTGGTACTATCAGATGAGATAGAAAAACATGAAAAAACCGCTGTTTTGGTGGAATGTTTAAGTGTCTGGGTAAACAATATGCTCTATCATGAAAAATCTTTTGAGGATATGCAAGAAGAGATAAACAAGGTGATGATGCAAGAGAGAGATGTTGTTTTTGTTATCAATGATGTTAGCTGCGGTGTTATACCTGAAAATGCACTTGCGAGAAAGTTTGTCGATGTAAATGGCAAGATAGCACAGTTGGTTGCTGCTGAGTGTGATGAGGTCTATCATGTCGTTGCAGGTATCGCAACAAAAATAAAATGAGCAAGGTTTTAAAAGGGTTTGCATTGTCGCTCTCAATGTTGACGACACTGCCGTTTTTTAGAGTGCATGACTTTTACAAAGGCATCAACGGCTATGCCGTGATGTTCTATCCTCTTGTAGGTTTCATTCTGGGATCTGTTTTGTATGGAGTTTATGCTCTATTAATGTCATATTTTCCTCATTTTCATCTTGCTGCGATTATCTTTGCTCTGTGGGTTGTTTTAACAGGGGCACTGCATCTCGATGGTTTTGCCGATACAATCGATGGGCTATTTGTGCCAAAAGAGAGAGCTTTGGAAGTGATGAAAGACCCTCATAACGGTGGTATGGGCGTGACGTTCAGCGTTGTGTTTCTTATTTTAAAAGCCTCTTCGCTTGTCGCTCTGCCAAATTATGCCTATGCGCTCTTGCCTCTTGTCCTGTTGTTACCACGCCTAATGATTGTCTTTTGCATCTATTTTTTCCCTTATGTATCCGGCGGAATGAGCACAATCGCCAAAGAAGAGCTGCAAAGCACTCAGGTATTCATGGCATCATTATATAGTTTGCTATTTATTTTTTTATATAACGGATGGTTTTTGTTGATCGGTGCAGTTGTGCTGCTGTTACTTGTCAAACGATTTTTTATAAAACGTTATGGCGGTTTTACCGGTGATATCTATGGTTTTACCATTGAAGTGACGGAGTTATTATTGCTGAACTTAATCATTTTGGGCCTTGCGTGAAGATAACACTTGTGCGTCATACAGAAGTCGATGAGAAGTATCATAAAAAATATAATGGGCATATCGACATAGGACTCTCACGCAGAGGCATTGAGCAGGCAGAGGCTTTGGCAGCACTTTTGAAAGATGAACTGTTCGATCTGGTGTACGCTTCGGACCTGTTACGCTCACGGCAGACACTCGCTCCTTTTATACAGGCAAAAAATGCAATATTTATAGAAGAACTGCGTGAGAAGTTCTGGGGCAGACATGAGGGTAAGAGTTTCGATGAGATAATTACCGAGGGGGAAATAAAGTATGAAAATTTTGAGCAATGGATAGAAGCGCTCGATGGCGAGCCTTATGAAGCCTATATGAAAAGAGTACAACACTTCTTTTTAGAGTATCTGCCAAAACAAAATGCTAACACTGTTCTAGTTATTACTCACGCAGGTGTTATCCGTGTATTGATGGCTATTGTGAAAGACCTTTCGCTTGAAGAAGCTTTCTGCATCGATGTTCCATATGCTTCGGCTACTGTTTTTGATACGGATTTACAAACTTTTAGCACTATTAAATAAAAGCTTGGCTAAAATGTCACTCTTCAAACAAAGGACAGCTGGCCGAGTGGTCGAAGGCGCTCGCCTGGAACGCGGGTGTGGAGCAATCCACCGTGGGTTCGAATCCCACGCTGTCCACCATAATCTTATGCTATAATCATCCCATGAAAAGTAAAATCTTAGTCTTCTTACAGTTTTTCATTATTTTTTTAATGCTATTACCTTTTGGGTCACATACACTCTATCTTTATCCCGGTCTTTTTATAACAGCAGTCGGTATGATTGTTGGTTTTTTGGCGATTGGTGCGCATAAAAGGGGGAACTTTAATATTCGCCCTGATATTAAGGAGAGCTGTGAACTCGTTACTCATAGCATCTATGCCTATGTTCGGCATCCTATGTATCTTTCAGTACTCTTGATGATGCTTGGTATCACTGTGATCTATTTTAGTTACTATGAACTTGTGCTCTATCTTTTATTAGTGATTACCCTGCTTGTGAAGCTCACGTATGAAGAACATTTATGGCAGTGTCACAGTGAAGTGTATGAAGCTTACAAAAAGCGGACAAAACGGCTGATTCCTTTTCTCTTTTAATTTGCTATAATAGACTAAATGAAAAGGCAGGTGTATGCGGTTTTATCTTCTTAGTGCTGTGTTTATTCTTTTATTGAGCGCCTGTAGTGCTCCTATTCCGAAACCGGTGGCTGTTGAAAGAGCAGATAAAACAGTGGATTATCTTACGGATGTCAAGCCTGTCTTGGACAAACGCTGTGTCGTTTGCCACTCTTGCTATAACTCCCCTTGCCAGGCAAAGTTCAGCTCTTTTGAGGGTATAGATCGCGGAGCGAGTAAAATGGCGGTTTATAATGCCACTCGGTTGCGTGCCGCTGATCCTACTCGTCTGTTCATTGATGCCCAAACAACACAAGAGTGGAGAAAAAAAGGCTTTTTTACGCTCACGCAGTCAAAAGAGAATAACATCACTCATAATGATTCGATTATGATGCATCTTCTTTATGACAAAAAGATGCATTCTGAAATCATTGGTGATTATTCACCTGAACATGACGAACTCAGCTGTCCGAAAAATAAAGAAGAACTTGCAGATTATCTTGATGACAAGCCAAATCACGGAATGCCATACGGTTTTCCACAGCTTACAAACAAAGAGTACATGACAGTTGCACAGTGGCTCGCTCAAGGTGCCAAAGGACCAAATGCCAAAGAACAGAAAAAGCTGACGACACCTTCTCCAGCTGCTTTGCGTGAGATAACAAAGTGGGAAAAGTTTTTCAATGCTCCTGACGCCAAACATCAGATGACAGCACGTTATCTCTATGAGCATCTCTATCTTGCACATATCTATTTTCCATCGGCAAAAGGGGAGTATTTTCAGCTGGTACGATCCTACACGCCAAGCGGAAAAAAAGCAGAAGTCATTCCTACACGAAGGCCTTTTGATGATCCGGAGGTCGATCACTTTTATTATCGTTTTGTAAAACTGCATACAACGATCGTTCATAAAACACATATGGTCTTTTTGTTTGACAATGCTGCGCTTTCGCGTTTTAACACTCTCTTTATACAACCAAAGTGGCGGGAAAACCCTCATCTCATCTCTTTTGATGCTAAGGTAAGTGCAAATCCTTTTGTCGCCTTTAAACAAATTCCGGCGCGCTCACGCTATCAATTTTTACTTGACAATGCACACTATATTATTATGACCTTTATCCGCGGTCCTGTCTGCCGTGGTCAGATGGCACTCAATGTTATTCATGATCATTTTTGGGTGATGTTTGAAGATCCAAAGTATGATATTGCCGTTATCCATCCGGAGTTTATAGATTCACAGATTGAAAATCTTTCTTTGCCTATAGAAAAAGTCGACAATGGACTCATGGAGACATTTAGTGATGCTTATAGAGAGCGTTATAAAAACTATTTGTTAGCAAAGAAAAGAGTAGCGAACAGACTTTACAAAAAAGGTCTGCCTCTGCAATCGATTTGGGCGGGTGAAAAAGCCTCAGACGCACCTCTCCTTACTGTCTACAGACATTTTGACAGTGCATCCGTAAGCAAAGGTATTTTAGGAGAGAAACCGCGGACGATGTGGGTCATTGACTATGCACAGTTCGAACGTATTTATTATGCGCTTGTCGCCGGTTACGATGTCTTTGGAAATGTGTCACATCAGACAAATATCAGGCGTTATATGGACTTTTTACGTATGGAAGGCGAGCTGAACTTTTTATCGTATATGCCAAAAGAAAAACGACTTTCAATGCTCAAATCGTGGTACATAAATGACAGCAGTGTCGATGATTATAAATACCGGGAGATAGAAAAAATCGGCAATGCAATTGATTTTAAAACACCATATCCAAAATATGAATTTATTAACAAACTTCTTGACAAACGCATTTTAAAAAGCACCGGTATAAAGTTTGATACATTGAATTTTAAAAATCCGACAAAACCGATTCCAAAAATGCCAAAAGAGTTGAAAACGACAGAGGATTATATCGAAGCAGCACGCTCTATGACACTGCCGGGAAGTGGTTTTACCAGATATATGACCTACCAAGTAGTGAACAATATATTTTTACGTATAGATATGCCTGATGGAACATATATAACAAAAAATCTTGTCATTAATCGATGGCATGATAATGTAAACTCTCTTTTTAACGAAGAGAGCCGCCTAAATCCGGCAAAAGATACGATGGATATTCTGGATGACAATGTAGGATCGTACCCAAATGCTTTTGTTATTGTAAAGTTTACAGAGCTGGCAGATTTTATAGATCTTATGAAAAATATGCAGGGCAGTGATGAAGATATAGAGAAGTTGAAAAAGTACTTCATCTCACGCTCAGATAAAGATTTTTGGAAAGTGTATGATTGGTTCCAAAAGCACTTCAATGAAACAGAGCCTATCCGTTCAGGCTTGTACGATCTTAATCGGTATGCACCTACTCCATGGAAAAAAGCTCAGTAATGGATATTGTTTTATTGATAAAGTCCATTATGGGGTTGGTTGTCATCTTGGGAATTTTAATCGTTTTTTTTCTTTATATGCCTTTTGGCAAGGAACAGAAGACGCAAAAGAAAAAGGTTTATACGCAGCCGAGTAAACCAAAGCCAAAGCATGAGTTAAAAGAACTTCTGTCGGTCATTCGTGACAAAAATGCAACGAATCAGCAGCTTTCAGAAGCACTCGATGCCATCATAAAATATCATGGACATATCCCGTCAAAACTCGGTATACGCTGTCATCCTGATTTTGACATCTACTCAGAGATACTACTGCGAATCTGCAGGCATCCAAATACAGATAAAGATATCATTGTTAATTTTGATAAAGAGCTGGAAAAACGCAACCCCGAATATGTCAGAGAGATAAATGACTCTTTGACAAAGGGGCTGAATTCGCGGGGAATTTAGCTAGGGCTAGTTGTCCTTTTTTGCAGTTGCTTCTTTGACTGCCTGAAGCAATTCAATGAATCCTTCTTCACTTGAGTGTTCAACTTTTGTGAGTGCTTCAAGAGCTGCACTCATATTGCCGTTTGCTGCGTCATGCATAGCTGATTTGATACCTTGGTGAACTGTAGCATGGTGTTTTGATATATTGCCCAGATGTGAGCTTCCTTTGAGAAGGTCATGAGAGATTGTGTTGAACCATTTACCGAATCGACAGCTGTTTTCATCGGCTATGCTCTCTTCTCTGTGTGCCATAACTGCTTTGTATCCTATGATCTTTAGGGAGATATGGTCGATTTTTCCATTGCTGACATTGAACTCATTCGTGAGTGACAATGTTTTGTTTTTGATCTCATTTGAATTGTCGACAACTTTGTTGATGTTCTCTCTAAAGGTTTCAATGATCTCCATAACCTTGGATGTTTCATCTATAAAGGTGTTGCTTATCTCCATCATGGAGTTGGAGTTTTGTTTGAGGCCGTTGATATTGATCTCTACTTCCTGCGTTGCTTTTTGTGTTCGTTCTGCAAGTTTTCTTACCTCATCGGCAACAACGGCAAAACCGCGTCCATGTTCGCCGGCACGAGCCGCTTCAATGGCAGCGTTGAGGGCCAAAAGGTTTGTTTGATCGGAGATGTCCTTGATGAGATTGATGATCTCTGCGATGGACATAACACTGTCATTGAGTGAATTTGAATCGTCACCAAGTGTATTGGCATGTTCTTGAATATTCTCGATAGTAGAAGCGATCTCAGAGGTTTGTGCTTCAACATTGATCATTCTGTCATTTGTTTTGGCATTGAGTTCGTTTATCTCTTCAAGCTGTAAAAGGTTGTCTTCGATTGTTGCCTGCAAAAACTTGGTACCGTCACTGTAGCTGTTTATAATGAGGTCTAAAAGTTTTTTTTGATCTTCATCTTCTTTTGGAGCTTCTTTAATAGAGCGCAGATGAGACAGCTCATCTCGGAGTCTTTGCGCTTCTTCTTCTAAAGTCTGAATTCTATCCTCGTATGTTTTTTCAAGTTTTTCTACTTTATCCCTGCATCCAAACATCACTATCCTTTTATTTGATTTTGTTTATTATAACTCATAAATGACTTTTTTATACTAAAAAGTGTCCGTAATCGGTCCCTGTACTTTGTCAATGTGCAGTTTTTGCAATGTTTCGAGTTCCTGTTTGTCTTTTACAAATGTGGCAATCAGATCTATACCGAGTGATTTTGTGATAACTTCAAGTGAGTTCATGGACTCCTCTGTCTGATCGAGTAAAAAGGAGACATCGGCTTTTATAAACTCCGGGTTAAGCTCTTTAAGATAGTGAAAGTCATTGCTCTCACCACTAAAGGCATTGATGCCAAAACCGTAACGGTACTCTTTGAAGAGATCCACAAAACCTTTTACTGTCGCCGTATTATGGATTGCAAAGCTGTCTGCTACCTCAAAAGAGAGTTTGAAGTCAAGCTTTTTCCCATAGTGATAAAAGAGCTTGGAGAGCTCTTCAAAGGCCTTTGAATCTTTAAGAAATTCATTTGAGAGTCGGATGGAGCAGATAGTGCCTGTAAGTTCAGAATGCCTTTTTGTCAGAAGATCCTTGAGTGTTACAAGATACATTTTGCCAACGAGACCAAGATTGATAGCCGGTGCGATAAAATCACCATAATAAAACTGTTTGTCTTTGCCGTCGTCTATAGTGAAGGTCATTACTTTGTGATTGACGGTTTTTGTTTTGACATCCATCGTAGGCCAAAATTTCAGACTGAAATAATTTTTTTCGATGGATTCTTCAAGGATATTTCTCCATTGCTCTTTTGGCAGGGCGTTTTTCTCATTTTTCTCTTCATATACATAGATATGCTGACGCTCATCCGCTTTTGCTTTTGTCAGAGCATCATCCACGCGTGTGAGCAGATCACTGATAGAGACCCCCGGTCTGTATCTGTAAATACCGATGTTTATATAGACGACTGACGTGTCAACGCCATGATCGTCTGCAAGGTCGAGAAAGCACTCAAAAATACTGCGTGCAATGGATTCTGAGAGATATGATTCGCAATCAGGCAGCATAAGTGTAAACTCTGTTCCGTTGACGCGGGCTATGACCTTTTCTTCGATGTCTTCACACTCTTCTATGAAGTTCTGTGCCAAAGCAGCGAAGAAGGCATCTGCATCTTTGCGTCCAAGCTGTTTATTGAGAATATCTGCGCCATTGAGTGCCACAAGCAGGATGCTGCCGCCCTGATTTTTTGTTTCAAGTGTAAGAAGTTCCGGCAGGCGAAGCATAAGATAACGTCTGTTATAGAGTTTTGTTACCGGGTCATTATAGAGCAGCTCTTTGTTGCGTTTGGCGGCCTCATTGGCCTTGTTGAAAATCTCTTCGACCTTTTTCACCATGGCATTCATTGCGTGAGATACTTCTTTGAACTCTGTCGTATAAGGTTCTTTTGTTTCAATGACAAACTCATTGTTAAGGATGGCTTCGGCTTGATGCTGGATTCGCTTGAGAGGTTTGAGAATATAATGCAGCAAAATGTTTAGAAGCACTAAAGAGACAGTGACAAAAATTATAAAAAGATAGAAGAGTTTGCGAGATATCTGATAAAGAGATTCATACACTATTGTAGTGTCTGCTTCGATGGTCACAGTTCCGATGATATTCCAGCCGGAAGTGACATCTGCTGTTACCGGTTTGAGATGGATGTCGGCAAAGTTTACAAACCACTCAGGAACATTTTCTATAGGGTCATTATCAACCTGTTCGTACTTAAAGCTTGCATCGTTGGAGATAAACTTGATACGTTTATAGTAACCGCTGTCAAATTCTGAATCGATAATGCTTGTTATAACGGCAGGTTCACCACCTGTCTCTGAGAGTTTGTTTGTTAGTGACGAGATGTTGTTCACAGTTGTCTGATAGAGACTTTCAAGCATATCTTCCTTGGCTGTTTCATAGTTTATGGCCATAACAGAGCCCAAGATGATTATAATTAAAAGAGAGAGAGCCAGGGCCATCTGTTTAAAGAGAGTCATAATTTTTTCCTTTTCATATTGGCTTCGAGTTTTTTCCATTTTTTCGATTTAGGTCCGGTGTCACCATTTATCATTTTAATTACCTTAATTAGATCAGGTCTTTTGGATGCCGGAAGCACGAGCCTGTTGTTATTGCCTAAAATGAGAATATCATCTTTTGATCTTGGCTTGGCTACCTTGAAGTAGGCAAGGACCATATGCGATATTTTTCTGCCTCGTCTGTCTTTGTAGATTACATAAGCAAATTTCATTCTCTTTGGATCTATGCCAAGCTCTTTGAGAATATAATATTTTGCTATAGTGTAGTCTTCACAGTCACCGGCATTTTTTCCGATGAACTCGTAGAGTGTCGCCCAGTAGTCACTTACGCCGTAGAGCTGTTTGTCACTCTTGTAATGAATGAAATTTACCCAGGTGTTGACAGTGTTGAGTTTTTTGATATCTGAGACAGATTGGAGTTTGGTTAGCAGGTCTTTGTCGATGGCGACAAATCTGTTTTTGGCAAAAGAACCGTATTTTTCGAGTGCAGCATTCTCTATTTTTGTATCTATGAGCTTATCCGCATCTAATAAGGCCGTAAGTAACAATAAAAAAAAGAGGAGTTTTTGCACAAAAGACATGTTTTATTATACTCAATTTATTGCTGTCTTTTATTAAAACCCGATGTTCCTAGTTTTGCCTCTGTTTTAAAATCTTTCGCATAAGCTTTCAAATATGGAGGAACGGCGCGTCCTTTGAGCTTGAGTATATCACCCAGCATTGGTATAGCAACGCTCTCTTGTGGAATATTTTTCTCCTGCGTGAGGTAGGTAAAGAGCAGTTCTCCAAGACGAGGCAGTGAGATTTTCCAAGTGGAATCGGTTTGCTCATATATCCAGAGTGAAAAAGCGTAAAAATTTTTAAAGACGCTCTCGTCCTGCCATAAAAGAACAAGAGAGTTTTTGAAGTTGCCGCTGTTGTAGTAGAGGTCCCAAAAACGTGCGAAACGTTTCATGATCTGTATATCTTTAAAACTCAGTTGGTTGTTCTTGAGAATGTCATAGGGAGGAATGTCACTGTAGACCATACCGTGCTCAATGTCATGGCGGTTAATGTGTGTTCCTGAGAGCTTTTTAAGTATGCCTATCTGAATCTCACAACTGCTGAGCTCCATGAGCTTATCAAGATTGTTTCCAAAGCTTTCCAAGCTCTCTCCCGGCAATCCTACAATAAGATCGAGATGAATGTGGGCTGTCGTCTCATTCTCTAAAAAGGAGATATTCTCCTGTATTTTGTCGAGTTTGAGATTGCGTGAGATATTGTTGGCAATCTCGAGATTGAGTGTCTGTATTCCGATCTCAAGCTGCAGTGCACCATGAGGAAAGCGTTTTATCTTCTCACGCAGAGTTTCAGGAAAATGGTCGGGAATAACTTCAAAGTGGGCAAAGTAGGGTGGTTCTTTTTCCAAGAAGAAGTCTAAGATTCTGTTTGCGGCTTTCATGTTGAGATTGAACGTTCTGTCAACGAACTTGAAATTCCTAGCACCTCTGCTCCAGAGCTTGTCAAACTCATTAAGCACTACATCAAGATCAAAGGCGCGTACTTTTTCATCCATGGAAGAGAGGCAGAATTCACATGCAAAAGGACAGCCGCGTGAGATTTCGACATAGATGTAGCGGTTGGCGATATCATGGTCACTGTAGTACTCATAAGGCAGGGCTATAGCTTTGAGGTCCGGGATGCTCATACGGATGATGCGCTCACTCTTTTGCCTCTTTTGTATCTTGCGGCAAAGCTCAAAAAAGGCGAGATCCCCTTCACCCTGGATGATATAATCAGCCAGTGAAAAATCAACCCGAAAAGGTTCATAAGTGACTTCAGGGCCACCAAGAACGATTATTGTCTCAGGGGATATCTTTTTGAGTATATGGATAAGTTCGTGTATCTCTGAAGCATTCCAGATATAGACACCAAGACCTATGATGCCGGGATTTTCATCGAGCAGTTTTTCAGCGACACTTTGAACGGCATCGTTGATGCTAAACTCTAGTATCTGCGTGTTTGTCTGTAGCTCCTGCATGTTTGCATAAAGATAACGCAGCCCTATGGCAGAGTGGGTGTAACGGGAATTAAGCGTACTTAGGATGATTTTCATAAAAGAAGTCTAACATAAAAAATCTGTTTTTGGAGGAAAAACAGCCAAGAGAAATAAAAGGGGAAAACTTGGCTGTTTTAAAAATTTATAGGAGTATATGTCTCGCTTATGAAAGGGGGAAAACATAATTGAGATGTTGAAATTATAATAATTATAAGTAAATCATAGGTAAATATACTATAATTCACTATGTTTTTTTTACTTGGTCTCTTTTATTATTTTTATTTTTCCATTGTCGGCATCTATATTATCTTTTTACCGAAGGTCTTGAGCGGTGTGGGTTACAGTGCGAGTGAGATAGGTATTATTTTCGCTGCCGCTCCACTCATTCGTTTTATTTTACCCTTTTTGTTCATTAAAGGACTGCAGCTAAACGCAGCTATTTTCAAGGTCTCTCTTGTTTTTACTGTAGTCAGTGCTTTGTCATTTTATCTCTCATTGGAGCATTTTTACCTCTTGCTCTTGTCCAATGTTGCTCTTGGTGTAGGTTTGGCACTTATACTGCCTTATGTCGAGTTGATTGCATTAGATACTATCGGTAAAGAGCATTATGGCAAGGTTAGACTCTTTGGCTCGCTTGGCTTTATCATTGTGGCTTTGTTGCTTGTGAGATTTTTATCTTCGGCATATGTCGCTCTTGATTTTCTCTTTGCCATGACGTTCGTTATGACGATGGCCGGCTATTTGGTACAAAGAGAGAGCACGAACGATATAAAAAATTCCGAGAAATATCACAACGATATCTCTTTACTCAAAGATTGGCAGTTATGGTTTGGGCTCTTGTTGATGCAGATGAGCTTTGGCTCTTTTTACAACTTTTTTACCATATATGAGACAGACAGAGGCATCTCTTTGGATATGACCGTTTATCTTTGGAGTTTTGGTGTTATCGTTGAGGTGGCGATGCTCTTTTTTCAGGGACGCTTGCTTCGCGGCACTCTTTTAACTGTACTGCAAGTGACCATCTTTGCAACAGTAATTCGATGGTTTTTACTCTTTGCCTATCCGACGACACTTGAAGTGCTCTTTTTTGCACAGTCGCTGCATGCGCTCTCTTTTGCGCTCTTTCACTCTGCGGCGATAAGTTATCTTTTTTCTCACTACAAACACAAAAGTCTTGCACAGCAGTTCTTCTCAGGCATCACCTACGGTCTTGGCGGTCTGGGCGGTGCTTTATTGGCGGGGTTCATTTATGAGTACTATCCCGATTATCTGTTTCTGAGTTCGTCGTTTATTGCTTTGGGGGCACTACTAATGGTAAGTCTATATAAAAGAGGGCAAGTCTCACTTGCGTGAGACTCACAAAAAAAGTGTTTGTTAGTAATCCATAATGAGATTGAGCGTAAGTGTCGTATCTGTATGCTCTTTATCAGATGCAGGCTGGTTTACATAGTCGGCTTTATAGCTGATACCTGCTGAGAATATATCAGAGATCTTAGAGCTCAGAGATGTTTTTGAATAACCAAAGTAGTTTTGTATATCATCGATCTGTCCTCTGATAGAAAGTTCCTGACCAAACTTGAGCGTTTTTGTAATTTGATAGTCATAAACACCTTTGAATCTGTAAGCAGCATAGTCATCTTTTTTACCATAATCTATTGCCGCTACAGGAAGATTGTCAGCATTTGGATAGTCAATGACAACTGTTTTTGCTGCATCGGCGTACCTGATATCAGCTCCTTGGTCTTGTGAATAGAGGATATTTCCGCTAAGAGTGAGTTTGTGCTGCTCGGTTACAATAGCTTTGTACTCTGCACCGGGACCGGTATAGAACTGATAATCATAACTTGAGAACTTGTCTACTTTATAACCGACAAGATAGTCAAATGCAAATCTGTCTGTAAATGCGTAGTTGTAGTTGAGTTCAAGGATGTACTTGTTTTTCGTCTCTGTACCGCTGTCTTCTGCATACTGACCGTCAAAATGTGCTTTGCCCTCATGTTTGCCCCATTTTTTTTCTGCTTTTGCATCGAGGTTGAAGGTTTTTGTTTTTGTATTACCATTTGTTTCTATGTAACCAAACTCTGTATGTGTTGTCAGTGGCGTTACTTTTACATCTTCGGCAAGTGCCAATGTAGCAGTTGTTATGACTGCTGCAGAGAGTAAAATTTTTTTCATTTTTTTCCTTTGTTTGTGTTTGTTAGTTTTCTTTGTCCGTGTGCACATCCATCTGTGGATACGGAATGGAGATCCCTTTTGCATCAAAAGTGAGTTTCACGGTCTCAAGCATATCGAAGTAAACATCCCAGTAATCATCTGTACTTGTCCAAGCACGTACAACGAAGTTTACACTTGAGTCTGCCAGTTCTGTCACAGCAACGAATGGTGCAGGATCTTGTAAAATCCGCTTGTCAGCATTGACTATTTCCGTCAGCGTCTCTTTTGCAAGTTTGAGATCATCATCGTAACCGATACCAAAGACATGATCGACTCTTCTTGTATCTCTGTTTGAGAAGTTCGTGATGTTTCCGCCGATGATGGAGGAGTTCGGTACGATGACCATACGTTTGTCAATAGGGGTGATAATAGTTGAGAAGAGATTGATATCGGTCACTTCTCCCGTTATACCTGCAGCCTCGATGACATCACCAACTTTAAAAGGACGGAACAAAATGATAAGTACCGCTGCCCCGATGTTTGAAAAAGAGCCTTGCAGTGCCAGACCAATAGCCAAAGTAGCAGCACCAAATACCGCTACAAATGAAGTTGTATTGACGCCAAGCTGATTTAATGCGGCGATAATAACCATAAGAAGCAGAGTAAAGTAGATGATACTTTCGCTAAACTCAACTAAAGTTTTATCAATTGCTGCTTTTGTCATCATTGTTTTTATCAATGCAGTAAGTTTTGTCGCTGCCCACTTACCAACGACAAAGATGATAAGCGCGGCGATGATCTTCAGACCATATTCACTGGCGTACATAAGCGCCAGCTCTTTATATTTTACAATATCTATGTCCATAGAATATCCTTTTGTTTAAACTGTTCAATTATAACGGAATCTCATAAACAACTAGTTGAGTTTTTGTGCTAAAAGTTCTACATCTCGTGAAAGCTGATAGTAGTCGTTGAGATACGGGGAGTCAATTTTGAAAAGAAATTGGCGGTATTTGAGATAGTTTTGCCATACTTTTTTACTCTGAGGGATTCTGCCTCGTTTTATAAGTTCAAAACTAACAGCTGCGTTGATAAGCCCCTTGATTAGCATGACCTCGGCACTCTTTTCGCTGCGGCGTGGAAACCAGAGTGCTTCTAATGCCTCATGTGCGTCGTAAAAACGCTCCTCACGGAGGCATTTGGCAAATTCATCAATCTTTATTTGTGTCATTTTCATCCAGCAGTTGCATATTTTTCCGCCAGTATCCTCTGCCACCTTTTAAGGAGATGCAGTGATGTTGCGGAAATTTTTCTTTATACTCTTTGAGTCTGTCCATTGTCGCTTTGCCTGTGTCACAGTAAAAGACAAAGATGCTTCCCTCCGGATACTGCTTGAGCTCATAAGGGTTGTAGGTAATGGTGTCTGCCTTTTCAATTGGTGAGAGAATAGTATCGACCAAAACGACGGCAACACCCTCTTTTTCAAGACGCTTTTTGTTTTCCAGGAACTCTTTTTGAGTCCATTCATCAGGGTAATTCATGTCCAAATTATATAATAACTTGTGTTATAATCAAAGTATGGCAAAAAAGAATAAAAAAAACAGTAAGATTAACCAAAGAATACGAAAATATTTTGATGACGACCCCTTTGATGTGGGTATAGAGAGAGTCGAGAGCAAGACACTGAGTGAACTCTTTGCAGCCCTTGGCATCTACGATATAGAACATAATAAAAAACTGATGATAAAGACCCTTCGAATGATATGGTCAGAGGCTGAGAGTACTATGCGGCAGGATATTTTGCACTTCTTTGAAGCTGACGGCAGAGTCTATAAATCAGAAAAACCAAAAGACGAACCTCATTTCAATCGGGAAGAAAAGATCGATGCGATCATCGCAGAACTGGATGTAAACGACGAAGAAGCACTCCGTCTGCGTGAGGCATTTGCAACGGTACGTGCCAAAAAGATCACAATAGAGAAGATGGAATCAAAGCTGCGACATATCCATTTCGAGTTAAAAAAAGAGAAGTTGGAGCGTGAGCTTGAAGGTATCTTTGATATTGATGACAGTTTTGAGTTCAATGCTTCGCTGAAATACTCTCTGTATGATCAAAGTTTTCATAAAATCCTTACACTGCATACGAAGCCTTATTCGTATGAACTTATCGAAGAGAGTGATTTTGACGCATTAGCGGCTAAGATAAGTGAAGATAAGATGCAGGCAGTTGCAGCAAAACAAAAGAGTATTGATGCATTTCTCGCTTCACTGAAATATCCTCACGCTTATTTGACAACAAAGGAGATAATAGATTCTTTACGGGCTTCACCGCCAAAGACGACATTGGCATATCCGCTTATCAGTGCGAAGGTCTTAAAGAAGATAGTGCGTGAGAAGATAGAAGCAAAAGAGATAGAAGTGCATTCTCAGGAGCTTTTGATCGTTGTCGACGAAGTGCTGCAGCTGCCTTATTCATCAAAAGAGTTGACTTATAATCTGGAGCTCTCGATTGAGCTTGACGGCGTGCTTGAAGAGATATGGGAATCGAAGCGTTTTAATTTCGATGCAGTTCGTGCAGATGTTAAAAAAGAGTATGAAGAGAGCTTTTTAGATGCTTTGGAAGCCTTGGTAGAGGAGTGCAGAGGGTATGCAGAGCTTTTACACTTCAGCGAAGAGGAACTGCATGAGCGCATCTATGCTTTTTTACTGGATTTTATGCCGCGATCACTGCATCTCACGCAGAAGATCCATCGAAAAGTGGCACGAAGATTCCTTCAGTCCATACAGGGTGAACTCATCAAGAAACAGCGACAGGAGCTTTTGGCACGTACGATCCGTGATTTTAAGAACCTTTTTCCTATCGCACGAGGTATGCGACGAAAACTTACGCTTCACATAGGACCGACCAACAGCGGTAAAACATATACAGCCATGAAGCAATTGGAAGAAGCCGATACGGGCTACTATTTGGCACCTTTGCGACTTTTGGCGCTGGAGGGTTATGAAACGCTGCGGTCAAAAGGCATCGATGCTTCACTCATTACAGGAGAGGAGCAGATACTCGATGAAGAAGCGACACATATCAGCTCGACGATAGAGATGATGAACTATGATGTCGATGTCGATGTCTGTGTCATTGATGAGGTGCAGATGATAGATGACCGTGACCGTGGTTGGGCGTGGGCAAATGCGATCATCGGCGCACCTGCCAAGGAAGTGATAATGACAGGTTCGCCCAATGTAAAAGAGGCTGTCATTGCACTTGCGGATTATCTTGGAGAAGAGTTGGAGATCATAGAGTTTGAGAGAAAGAATCCGCTGGAGCTTTTAGAGCATCCGACAGATTTTAAAAACATCGAAGCAGCGACGGCGGTTATCGCTTTTAGTAGAAAAGATGTCCTCAAACTCAAACAGCGACTCTCGGCAGACTTTAACGTGAGTGTTGTTTACGGCAATCTCTCCCCGGAGGTCAGACGGGAAGAGGCGCGTCGCTTTCGTGAGGGTGAGACAGAGATCCTTGTCGCTACCGATGCCATAGCGATGGGTATGAACCTGCCTATTAAAACCATACTTTTCTCAAAAGCGGAAAAGTTCGACGGCATCACGCAGCGCAATCTCTTTCCTTCGGAAATTTTACAAATTGCCGGAAGAGCAGGGCGTTACGGCCTGCATGAAAATGGGTACGTGGGCGCTTTGAACAAAGAAGCCCTGAGTATTTTAAAGAAAAACTTCTCAAAAGAGCCCAAAAAGATAGGGACACCGTTTAAAGTCATGGCTTCGCTCGATCACATTAAGCTGGTAAGCTCCATCCTAGAAGAGAACTCCTTAGAGGAGATCTTACGCTTTTTCATTAAAAATATGGAGTTCAACGGTCCTTTTTATGCGGCAAGTCTGGATGATATGCTCGAAGCCTCACGCATAGTGGATTCGTATGATCTGGATATCGCGACGAAGTATCATCTTGCCTGTGCACCGCTTACACTGAAGTCTTCCTACATTATCGAAGCCTATGAGAGTTATATCCATGCATTGGAAAAACAAGAGCCGGTTTACTATCATCCGCCGAAATTGCAAGGGGTTTATGCGCAGACATCTGATGAACTGCTGCGGGCTGAAGATATGGTAAAGGAGATATCGCTCTATCTATGGCTTTCATACAGATTTGAAGACTATTTTGTAGATGCCGAGAAAGCAAGGCAGTATCGTGGAGTGCTTAACAGATACATAGAGAATACTTTGCAACAGACCCAGCTTGTTCAATCTTGCAAGCTCTGCTCAGCTCCGCTGCCGTACAACTCAAAGTATGCGATCTGCCAGTCATGTTTTAAGAAGCATTATACACATAGAGGCAGAGGACAAAGGCGTTCTCCCCGTTAATGTTTGTTAGCTTTTAAATTCGTCTATTGTGGATTGGAGTGAAGAAGCCACCGCTACCAATCTCTCCAAGTCATTTTCAATGCTCAGAACACTTGTTTTGTTGGCTGTTGAAAGTGCTTCTATATCAGAGATGTATTTGATGATCTCTTGAATGCTTTGACTCATTTTCATGCTGTCCTGTGCAGATTTTTCCGCTACTGCCGTTGAACTTTCCATCGCTTGAGTGGTGGTATTGATTTTGTCATTCACATCTTCCGATATATCTGAAAGTGCTTCGATATTTTTGGCATTATCTGTCATCTTTTCACTGATGTCATTGATGGACTGAACGATTGTACTGACAGAGATATCAATCTCTCCAAGGCTTTTTTGCGTGCGTTCTGCAAGTTTTCTTACCTCATCGGCAACAACGGCAAAACCGCGTCCATGCTCACCGGCACGTGCTGCTTCGATGGCGGCATTGAGAGCAAGAAGATTGGTCTGCTCCGCAATCTCACGAATGATATTAAGTACATCTTTTACTTGGTCTGCATCGGTTTTTAAGGTGGCAAGTTCTTCAACAAGTTGTGCTTCTGAATCAACAACATTGACAACTTCCCGGCTTAAAGCACTGAGAGAGTCTTTTGCGCTGAGAAGTTCTTCTTCGGATACCTGTATCTTTTTCTGAGTCTCTGCAGCTGCTTCGATAGTCAAATTTAAAATCTCTTGAATATTTTCACTTTTTGTAACGGTCTTGTCAACGATACCCTGCTCTTGCTGTGTGCCTTTACGAATAATATGCGAAGCCGTTGCTATTTCACTGGCTATTGCTTTATTCTGATCTCCTAGATGTTTGACATCGTTCACGGTTCCCTGAATCATCGCTATAAAGTTGTTGACCTCCTTGGCGGCATCGCCAAACTCATTGCCATTTTTGTACTCAAGTCTTTTTGTAAGGTCTTTGTCTCCACTGATAAGATCAGCTATCTTGGCTTTGAGTGTTGCCAGCGGTGTAAAGATCTCACGGGCAAAGAAGATAAGAGCAACTATGGCAAAAAGTATACCGGCAATGATAAGCGAGATAATCAGTGTCATATTGGTCTCGCTGATTTCAGCGTCATTTTTATCTAGAGAAATTACAAGGTCAACTGCTCCAAGGACATTACCTGCAGTGGCATTGTAGTGACACTGCAGACATCTTTTTTCTGCTACCATCGGTTTTATCATGCGAATAGTATGGTGTCCGTTTTTGTTTTCTTCAAGAATTTTTGTCGTTTTATTGTTAAGGACATCACGAATCAGTGTATCGGATGTGAATTTTTCTTCAGGAGCGTACACTTCAATAACCGCTTTTGATTTGGCGATATCAAGATGCTCAATACCCTCAATCTTTCTGGCATTCTCAAAAGCGCTCTGAACAACTTCAGGATCTCCCATCATCATGCTTGTCGTCATTGTTTGAAAGATGGACTCGCTTAACATTTTGAGTGATTTCTTCGCTGTTGTATTGGAGAGTTCATGCAGTGTTGCAGAGAGATAGTAACTAATGGAGATAAGTCCGACAATACTGAGTGTGACAATGGAGAGAATAACTTTTGATTTTACCGATGCAAGCATAATGAGTCCTGAGGTCTATTTTCTAAGCTAGTAGTATTATAGCAAAAAATATTTTCACTATAATGTTTGACCTGCTTATATACTATACAAGAGTAGTTCGACCTGTTCTAAAAGCTGTGTATTGGTATGTTCATTTTTCACAGCATATGCAAGTGCAGCTCCTGCACCGACACCTTCTTTTGCTTCACCGTCATCATATTTGTGTAAGATAGGAATTTCCGACTCGGCGAATGAAAATACTGTATAGATGGCATGCGGCGTATAGCTGAGCTTTTGCAGTATATTTGCTATATCTGCATTTTTATCCTTGGCCACCCACTGGGTTGTTGCCAAGGTAATGTTGTTGTGGTTGATGCGCATTAAAACATCCTCACGCAGTTTGTCTGCAATAAGCAGACAGGCGGCCATCTGTGTTCCACCGGCGAGTACGACATGAAAACGGCGGCTTGCTTCAAGTAAGAAACCGGCACAAAATATAAGCATGTTATCGCTGACATATCCGAGTTTTTCAAAGTTGCTCATATCGTCGTTTATGAGCGAAAGTGCTTTGTCGATAGTCTTTTGTTTGATGCTCTTTGGGGCATTTAAAAAGCTTGAAGAAAAATCATCGGCTACATCAAATCCGAGTGCCAAAGCGGATGCTGTTGCAGTTGTCGTACCAGCAGGTGTACTCTCACCAAGGATGAGATAGTTGCCTTTTAGCTCATACTCTCGCCCGGTTTTTCGCCCTTTTTCAAAAACTGCTTCTGCATCGATGCCGGCACCCTGTGCAATGCTTTGTGAGGGTTCGATATTAAAGTTATGCACAATAGAATTCTGCGGCTGTTTTTCAAGACCAAGGTCGAAGATCCCAATAGTGGAAAATGGTGTGAGGTTATGGCTTGCACGGGTGATGAGTGCCGGAGTAGGAACGCCGGTAGGTGTTTCGGCAAGTTCACCGAGTGAAAAGACCTTTTCGGTGGAGATAAATTCTGCATCGAGTGTCGGCGTGAGGGGAATCATTCCCGGAATACCGGCTTGCGTGATGCCCTCTATTTCACAGGTTTTTGTAACGCTTGCGGCTAAAACAAAGTCCGCTTTTCCATCTGGCAAAGTGTCTGCTTTATTTGTAAAGATGTTGAATGTATTCATGACAGGTAACCTTTGTTTAATATAAATGCAATAATAGCAAGAAGAATTAAAAATCCTATAATTGTCTTGTCGATTTTTTTGGCAAACTGCAACATGGTCTGCAGGTCGTTCGCATTAATCTCTTCTCTCCCCTTGCCAAAAAAAGCTTTTTCTTTCATAACGCCAAAGTAAGCAGTGTTACCGCCGAGCTTGATGCCAAGTACCAAAGCCATCGCTGTAATTGGATGTCCTGCATTTGGACTCTCATGGAGTGAGCCGTTTTTGTAAAAAGAGAAGAGATGTTTTTGCTTTGCAACTGCCATAATCAGCAGGGCAGTTATGCGGGCAGGAATGAAATTGACAAAGTCATCAAGTAGCGCGGCAGCTTTGCCAAACTTTTCATACCTTTCGTTTCTGTAGCCGACCATGGAGTCCATCGTATTGATGGTCTTATACAAAATGATGCCCGGTAGTCCAAAGAGCAGCAGGTAAAATAGTGGAGCGATGACGCCGTCGTTGAGATTTTCGGCATAGGTCTCTATGGAAGCTTTGTATATGTCACTTTCATTTAGGTTTTGGGTGTCACGTGAGACTAACTGTGAGAGTAACTCTTTTTTGTTCGTGGCATAAAGTATCTCAGAAACTGCATCGAAGAGCATTCTGTGTGCTAAGAACATTGAGGCAAGAAAAGCGCTGAGTACGATGTAAAGAGCAGGTGCTAAAAGCTGCAGATAGAAATAAATGGCAAAAACAAAAAAGCTAACAACACTCAAAACAAACAAAACAAGCAGCAAACCTCTTTTTACAGAGTCTTTGTAAAACTTCTCTTCAAAAAAGGTGATGATATCCCCAATGTAGATGATGGGATGTTTTAAAAAGGGAAACTCTCCAAAAATTTTATCGATAAGATAGGCTAAAAGCGCTATGTATATATTACTGAGTATCATCCAGTTTCTCTTGTATATAATGTAAATCTATGTGTTTTTCAATATGTTTGGCAAAATCATTAATGGCCTTGGCTTTATAGGCTTGAAAATCATAACCTCTGTAGTCTGGATCAATCTTACGAAATATCTTCTGACGCAGGGCATCACTCTCAAAAAGACCATGCACGAAAGTGCCGTAGAAGTTCTTTGCTTTTTTGGCTCTTTTTTTCGTAGTACCGTTATGGATCTCATAGCCGTTGCACATAGTTCCAAAGAGATTGTAGCACCCTTTTGTTAGCACTTTGTTAGCTTGAAAGGTTACATCGCCTTTAATCCTTCCAAAGCCCTGCATCATTTTTATATCTGATTCAACACCGTTCTCATCGATCAAATTTTCAAACATCATCTCATAACCGCCGCAAACAGCAACTACTCTTTGTTCTTTGTTTTGCAGTACCTGCTCAAAACCTTGCTCACGCAGCCAATGAAGATCGTCAAACACACGCTTGCTTCCCGGAAGTATGAGCAGGTCGTAGTTCTTAGCTTTATTGATGGTGTTGATGAAGTCAAGTGCTATCTCTCTGTCTGCAACAAGCGGCTCAAAGTCGGTAAAGTTTGAGATATGCGGCAGTTTTATTACAGCGATTTTGATGATGGCATCATGCGTATTCTGTTGATAGTTCATTAGTGAAGCGGCATCTTCAAAGCCGAGATTAAAAGGCAGATAGGGAACAACACCTAAAACCTTGATGCCGAAATCTTTTTCGATTATCTTCACACCTTCATCAAAAAGGCTTCGATCGCCTCGAAATTTGTTTACAATGACGCCGATGAGATTTTTTCGCAGCTCTTTTGGAAGAAGATTGTAAACGCCGTAGATGGATGCAAAGACACCGCCGCGTTCAATGTCCGCTACGAGGACGATCTTTGTTTTAAATTCTTTGGCAACATAGATATTGGAGAGGTCTTTATCCATGAGGTTTAGCTCTACAGGACTTCCCGCTCCTTCGGCTACGATACATTCATACTCATGCAGAAGCTCTTCAAAGGCTTTTTTGACAACAGGTTGGAGCTTGCTGATATTTTTATAGTATGTATGGACATCGGTATCTTTTACATTTTTGCCGTTGATGATGAGATGGGCTTTGTTCTTTGCTCCGGACTTTAAAAGGATGGGATTGAAAAGAGGTGTAGTCTTTAATCCAATCACTTCGGCCGCAAAGGCTTGGGGAATAGCGATCTCACCTGTGTCAATGTCGGTTACGACGGAATTGTTTGAGACGTTCTGTGCTTTAAAAGGAGCTACTTTAATGCCCTGTTTATGCAGCAGATAGGTAATGGCAAAGCTGAGTGTCGATTTTCCGGCATCGCTGCTTGTTCCAAAGATGCTAAGCGAATGCACTAAGTGCCTCTTTTAGTTTTGTGTGAGCAGTTTCATCTTTAACGGCAAAACGCAGCCAGGAGTTGTCAAGAAAATCAAAACTTTCACAACTTCGTACTAAGATTTTATGCGCTAAGAGATGCTCAAAAATTTCACTTGCGTGAGATGACTGCGTGAGGATGAAGTTTGCTTCACTTGCAACGATGGTATCAAAAAGTCTAGACTCTTTGAGGAGTCTCTGCAGCTCCTCTTTTTGTTTGAGATGTGTTGCGCGAGCCTTGTTTTTGAAATCTTCATCATTGAGACGTTTTTGCAAAAAGGCTGCATCGAGTGAAGAGATATTCCAAAGAGGCGTATTAAGTGAACGAATGTTCTTTTTATGGGAGAAAACAGCACCGATCCGTACACCTGCACAGGCATAAAACTTTGTAAAAGATTGGATTATATAGAGTTTTTTGTAGTCATCTATTTGATTTTTCAAAGATTTATGATTTTCAAATTCTATGAAACTCTCATCAACAATAATGGTGCATTTTTTCTTTTTCCACATTAAAAAAAGCTCTTCAATGTCATAAAAACTGCCTTCCGGCGTTGCAGGATTGACAAAAATGACAATGGATTTTTTTTCTACTTTGGCATCGATATTTTCAATGCGGTTTATTTTATAAATGTTTTTTTTTGCAGCAAGTGCTGCTTTTTCATACTCACCGTAAAGCGGCGCATAAAGAGTGACCTTTTTACTTTTGAGTGAACTAAGCAGTGCATAGATGGCAGCTGTCGCGCCGTTGTAGAGTGCGATGTTTTGGCTTGCTGTTTTGTAGTTTGCCGCGATGGTCTGTTTTAGTTCAGGATAGTTGCTGTCGGCATATTTTGTTACGAGGCTGCTAGAACATTCGATGAGCGTCTCAGGAGCATAGCAGTTGATATTTGATGAGAAGTCGATTATCTCGTCAGGCTTGCAGTCAAGCTCTTTTGCGTATTTGTAAATATTTCCGCCGTGGTGCATCATTCATCTATCTCCACACCTGACCAGAACTCATCATAATCCAGATTCGTCATTGCATTTTCATCGGCAAGGTTCTTCTCAAGCAGTTTTTTTTGTTCATTGGCAAAGTACTCTTCAAGTGCCTCGTTTATGAGTTCAGAGATATCTTTTTTCTTCAGCTCGCTGAAGGCCTCGAGATTTTGCATATTGTAGTCATTAATGGTTATTTGCACTTTTTACCTCACATATGGACATGATCTTGCTCCAGTCCAGATTAAAATGTTTTGCCACGTAGGCTTTGGTATGGGGAATTTGACAGCCTGAGCAGTCTTGATGAATCGTTTCGCCATACACACCTTGTCTACCGTCTTTTGAGTCAATGCCGCAGTAGCTGTATTGTGTTTTGTCATCCACCTTTTTTATGCCCTTATCTGAAAAACAGAAGTTTGGACAGGAGCAGAGATAGCAGTTTAGCTCCTCCATATCGTGACATTTTTTGTTTTGGGCATAGAGCGGACAGAAATCACGCTCTTTGTTTTTCATATTGTCAAAGTCAAAATACTCAATTATCTCATCCTGCGTGAGATTCTCAGCAAGTAGCTTTTCAATGATCTCTTTATGCTTTTGCGCATGCTCACGCAGCCATTTGTTATAGCTCACGTGTTAGGCTGTATAGATGAGTTTTTGGTTTATTGCATTTCCTGAGAGCTCAACATAACGCATCGGGTACATATCTAGATCTTTTGGACGAATGAAACCGCGTGTGACAATGACATTGACATCATTTATCTTTGAGACTGAGTCGATGTGTTTG
The DNA here is from genome assembly GCF_014905135.1 of Sulfurimonas paralvinellae. NCBI lineage: Bacteria > Pseudomonadati > Campylobacterota > Epsilonproteobacteria > Campylobacterales > Sulfurimonadaceae > Sulfurimonas > Sulfurimonas paralvinellae. The sequence goes on from NZ_CP041406.1 coordinate 86,323, forward strand.
TGTCCTGAGAGCGTAAGAAGAAGATTTTTATAACCAAAGAGTCTTTTTTGCGTCTCTAGTGTATTGTTAAGCACATATTTGTGAATATCTTTTTCTTCAGTGCCGTTCCAGTAGTTTGTGTAGGGGTGGTGGTTTATGATAACTGTCGGCTTTTTGTTTTGCAGTGTCTTCTCTGCAAATGCAAGTGTCTCTTGGGTATATCGTCCATTGTTTTGATGCTCGATGCAGCTGTCAAGTCCCAAGATGTTGTAGCCTTTTGTCTCAAGCAGCCAATCTTTGCCCGAAGTTTTTAAACCGCGATCGTTGACAAACATCTTTTGAAATTCTGCAAGGTTTATCTCATCATCACCTTTTGGAGAGGACTCTTTGTTGCCGCGAACAGTGTAGTAAGGACAGTGCAGTTTTGCAACAATATCTTTAAAGACAAGAGTATCTTTGTCACCGGCTACATTGTTGTTAAAATTGTCGCCGCCAAAGAGTACAAAATCCAGATCAGGATAGTTTTTGTTGATAAATTCTACCGCGAGCTTCATCGCATCAACAGAGTCACTGTCTCCCAAATCCATATGTGAGTCGGTAATGTGCATAAATTTGAGACTTTTTTTATCTGTTTTTTCTTGTGCTGATGCTAGCATAGGCAATGTGGCTGCTGCAACAGCTCCTTTTAAAAATCCGCGTCTTGATATTTTTGGCATGGAGAATCCTTTTTAGATTAATGAATTTTGATTATATCGAAAGTTTGTAATTTTATACTCTTTTAACAGAGATATGTTAGACTACGCAAATTTTATAATTTAATGGATTTTTTTGTGAATAAAATAGACTTACATGCTTTGATAAAGCGCACAAAACCGCTGCATCTTTTGGTGGTAGAAGATGATGAAGCAATGCGCAAGGTTACAGTTACTTTTTTAAATACATTTTTTGACAACATTCACTGTGCTGGCGATGGTGTAGAAGCACTTCAGGTCTTGGGTGAAGAGCCTATAGATATGATTCTTACAGATATTAATATGCCAAATATGAACGGTTTGGAGTTTATAGCAAAACTGCGTGAGATGAATTGTGATCTGCCTATTATGATACTCTCTGCACATGCAGAACCGAGTTACTTTTTGCAGAGTATAAAGTATAGTGTTGATGGTTATTTGCTGAAACCTTTTGATATTGAACAGTTCTTTCCTCTGCTGCTTAAAATCGTCAAGTGTTTAGAAGATAAGAAAGAGTTGCTGGAGTATCACAATCAGTTAGAAACAATGGTGGCGCAAAAGACAAAAGAGCTTGAATACCGCTGTCTTCATGAATACTATACAGACCTTCCAAATGCAATTATGCTGCATCAAGATTTAGAAAAATGGAAATGTGGTTATATGCTGCTTTTGGATATGTCGCATTTTTCTGTTATTAATAAAGAGTATGGAAAAGCGTTTGCAAATCATGTCATCATCAGAACAGCACGTATTTTAGAGAAGCATATTCATAAAAATGCAAAACTTTATAAGACAGAGTCAGATCGTTTTGCGATTTTACTCAAAGAGAGTCCCTTAAAAGAGGTCTATCTTTACTGCGATCAAATCATCTCCTTTTTTGACAATCACAACATCGGAATTGATGATACAGAGTTGAATATAACATTTAATATCGGTGTCGATAAAATTCGAGCAGATGCCTCTGACACCTTGATAAACTGTGAATATGCACTGGATAAATCTAAAGAGCTTGGAAGCAGACACTATGAAGTATTTAGTGCGCGAACGACAGCTTTTAAAGATGAAAAAGAGGCTGTGAAATGGCTGCGTCTTACACGTGAGTTGATTATGGAAGAGAAAATTGAGCCCTATTACCAACCTATAAAAGATTTAAAAAGCGGCAAGGTCGTTAAGTATGAAGCACTTGCGAGAGGAATATATAAAGATGAGATCGTAGCACCCCATTTTTTTGTACAACAGGCTGAAAAACTGGGTCTGTCAACGGCATTAACACGTCTTATGATTAACAAAAGCTTTGCTTTTTTTCAAGATAAAACAGAGGAGTTCTCTATCAATTTAACAGAGAGAGATCTGCTAGAGGGGTATTTGATTCGATTTTTGACAGAGAAGATGAAGCAGTATAGCATAGAGCCTTCGCGAATTACTTTTGAGATACTTGAAAATATTACGGTAACAAAAAATTCAAAAAGAATCACACAAAAACTAAACCGTCTGCGTGAGATAGGATTTCAAGTGGCTATCGATGATTTTGGTATAGAGAACTCCAACTTTTCACGTCTTTTAGAGATCAATATTGATTTTATCAAGATAGATGGTATTTTCATTCGTGATTTAAAAGAGAATGAGAAGAACAGAATGATAACACGGGCCATTGTCAATCTTGCCAAAACGCTAGGTATTAAAACTGTGGCGGAATATGTAGAGGATGCGGAGATATACACACTCATAAAAGAGTGTGGTATTGATTATGCACAAGGCTATTTCATAGGGAAGCCTGCGCCTAAATTACTTGATACGTGAGATAATAAGATAGATAAAAAATGGTCCGCCGATAAGGGCGGTGATGATGCCGATTGGCAGTTCGCTCTGTGTCGGCAGACTGCGTGAGAGTGTATCGCAAAAGACCAAGAAAAATCCTCCAAAAAGAGCTGTTTTTATGATGCGTTTTGCAATTGTTACAGGGTAGAGCTTTGCAACGATGTGCGGTACGACAAGCCCTACAAATCCGATAGGCCCGGAGATGCTCACAAGCAGACCGATAGACAAAGAGGCGATGAGCAGTAAAATGAGCGTGATCTTTTTACTCTCCACACCTTTGAGCGTTGCGCTCTCCTCTGAAATACCAAGGAGTTGCAGCTCGAACCGGTAGCTATAGACTCCGATTAGCAAGACAACGGCGGCAACACTGATGAGCAGCGGTGAATTCCAGCCGATGATGGAGAGTGAGCCCATGGTAAAGCGGATGAGCATATCGTTTTGGATGGTATTGCCAAGATAAAAGACAAGCATCAAAGCAGAGGTGTAAAAGAGTGAGAGTGCGATGCCTAAAAGCAGTAGTGATGTTTGTTGAGAGCCTTTTAAAAATCTGGCGAGATAGAGCAGTAAAAAGATGGTAAGCATTGCGCCTAAAAAGCCAAAGAGAGTTACTGCTCCAATGCCAAAGAGAATGGAGGCAAGACCGAGTTTGATGGCAATGCCGGCACCCAATGTTGCCCCGCTTGAGATGCCTAAAGTATAAGGTGTCATCAGAGAATTGCGAAAGAGAGTTTGAAAAAGCAGACCGCTGAGTGCTAAAATAAGTCCGGCAAAAAAGGTAAAGATAACACGCGGCAGACGGATGTCATAAAAAATCTGCGCACTGAGTGTATCTAGATGAAAAATGTCTGAAAGGTTCAGATCAACTGCTCCCATAAAGGGAGAAAAGAGTAAAACACCAATAAGCAGACCCCAGATGACAAATCTAGGCATACTGCACCGCCAAAGATTGGATCTTTACATCATAGAGGCTGCTGAGATTATCATCTTCAAAAAAGTTCTCGGTAAAATAGTGTGCTTTTTTCTCTTGTAAAAAAAGAACAGGCGAGTCAATGTAGTGTGCCAAATGTAAGTCGTGTGTTATTAAAACTGTTTGGTGTGTTTGTTTGAGATTTTTGATATGCTCGGCGATTATTTTGGAGTTTTTTGGATCAAGATTTGCCGTTGGTTCGTCAAAGATGATAATCTCGCTCTCCTGCGTGAGCGCTTGTGCAATGAGCGCAAGTGCGGTCTCCCCTGAACTGAGGGATGAAAGTGTCTGCTCTTTTAGATGAGCAAGACCAAAGAGTTCTAAATTTGCGGAGGCGATGCTCCTGTCTTTATCGCTATAGTCCAAAAAACTCTCTTTGTGTGCGAATCTCCCCTGCAAAACGAACTCCGCAAGCGTTATAAACTCATCATAAAACTCTAGCTTTGTAGGAATGTATGCTATCTTCTTCGCTCTCTCTTTTGCTTCATATGCTTTCAGATTTTTTGTATCAATGATAATCTTGCCTGTGTAATCAAGCAGACCGCAAAATGCTTTTGCAAGTGTGCTTTTTCCCGAACCGTTTGCACCGAGAATATTCAGGTGAGAATCAATGATTAACGAGATATCTTGCAGTATCGGTTTTTCATCATAGCCCAGAGAGAGGCGGCTGAGTTCAATCATCCAGCATCTCACGTGAGAGGCGTTTGATTGTCAGAGCGACTCTTTGGGATGGAATGTGCAGGTAGTCTTCATCAACGATGGATATCTTTTTGTTTCTCGCTGCGGCAGTCGGCAATGCATACCAAGCGGCCAAAGCTTTTTGAACATTTACATTTGGTTCGGTTGCGTGAGAGTGAAGGATGATGATCTGTTCGGGATTGAGGGCAATGATGTTTTCATAACCCAGCACCGGTTGCGAGACGGCATCATCTTTGTAGGCATTTGTATTGCCCGTGAGTTTAATGATGTCATCAAAAAAGATATCGCTGCCGGCTATATAGATGCCGCTTCTCAGATCCTCATGCAGTCCGTAAACGATGAGAACGGAGTGTGGTTTTTTTGATTTTTTGATTTTATTGATACTATTTGTTATATCTGTTATAAGTTTGTTAGCCTGTTTTGTTTTTGAGATTGTTTGACCTAAAAGGAGTATGGAATTTTCTATGTCTTTAATAATTTTTAGTTTGAGTTTAAGTGTCTTTATATGAAAATAGCCCAGTTTTTCTAAAGTTTGTGCGTTAAATGTCTGTCCCACGACAAGTGTCGGATGGTGAGAGAGGATCTTTTCTATGTTCGGGTTGGTATAACCGCCGATAATCGGCAGCTTTTGCGCCGCTTTTGGATAGAGCGAATAAGAAGAGGTCGCCACAAGTTCATCTCCCGCACCAAGACCGTAAATGATCTCGGTAATGGAAGGCGAGAGCGAAATAATCCGCTCACCTGCGTGAAGGTTGAGTATAAAAAATGAGATAAGGAGAAATATTTTTATACTCACACTGTTTCCTTTTAGTATTTTAGATTAAGACCGACGTAGGCACTGCGTCCTGCTGTTGCATATCCGTCAACAGTTTGATAGTATTTATCTGTAATATTGTCAATTTTAGCATAAAATGTGAGATTTTTATTTGCTCTGACATTTGTTACGAAATTTGCAACTGTATATTTACCTGTTTGTGCACCTTGATTATCTGCTTTGTCGTAACGTGTTCCAATATATTGTGCATTGACACCAAAATCGATATCATCAGTTGCATAGTACGTTGCCGTCACATCAAGTTGTGATTTTGGGCGACGAGCAAGATTTTTATTATCTGCATCTTTTGCATCAAGGTAAGTGTAGAGAGCTTTCACTCCTAAAAAGTCAAAATAGAAATCTTCATACCCGAGTTCAACACCTTTAAATTTTGATATACCGGAAATTTGAATATAGCCAAGTGTCCAGTCATAATCAATTAAGTCGGTGATTTCATTATAAAAACCTGTTACCCAAACAGTATCATTACCAAAAGTGATGTCACTTGTCTTTGATTTTTCAGGTTTAAGGTTTGGATTTGCTCCCCATTGTCCATAAAGTTGCCCAAGTGTAGGTGCATTATAGCCTGAACCTATATTGGCACTAATATACAGATCATCTTTTAAAAACTGCTTGATACCTAGTTTACCAGTAAGAGAATTATCAAAATTATTGTATTTGTCATAACGGACAGACTCTGTGATGATTGTGTTGTTATCAGCTAAAAGATGAAGTTTATTGTAGTTTGTACCATAAACGGCAATTGCAGAATAGCTTTTATCAACATTTGGCGTAATATCAGTCTGCTTAAATTTTTGATAGGATGCTCCGACTCTTAAAAAACTATCTTTCATATAGTCTATCTTATCATCTAGCTTGATTTCGTTTACAGAACCTTTGTAATTTGTAGTAGCTGGTAAAGAAGTAAACCAATCCACATATGTTACATCTCTTTTGAAAGTAGATAAATTGTATTGCAGGGTAATATTATTGAGGGTGTCTTTGTGTTTTAATGCAAGTGTATAGAAACGATTCTGTAAGTATGTATTTGGCACTGTTGAATCATTTGCAGTTCCTGCTCCTTTGTCATAATGTACTAAAGAGTTGATTGCCTGAATATTTGCTTCTACTCTATCATTATCTGTGATGTTGTATCCAAATTTTGTATTGAGTGTTTTGTTTTCATAGCTGTCTTTTTCAAGTCCCAAATCATCATATCTTTTTCCATAATTTGTTTCAGATTGTGTTGGTTCTGCAGCTGAAAACCCGTCATTATCAAAATAGGTTCCTGATGCAAGAAAATCATATTTTTTAGTGGCATACGAGGCAGTAAGTGATGTTTGCAGCGTATCATATGCGCCATATTCCATGTTTACATTTGTATGCAATCCTTTTTTCGCTTTTGATGTGATGATATTGATAACACCTCCACTTGCATCACTTCCCCAAACGCCTGATTGGGCACCTTTAATGATTTCAATCTGTTCTACATTATTTAGCATAATTTGTGAAAATTCTGCTGTTGCACCAATGGCTGTAGGATTGTTGTAACGTACACCATCGATAAGAACGAGAATTCTTTTTGAACTCATACCTCTAAGATAAATAGATGAAGATGTTCCTGGTCCACCATTTTGAGTCATAGGCATATTTGCCAATTTGTGAAGCGCTTCATTGAGTGTTGTAACACGAGAATCTTCTATTTCTTCTTTTGTAATAACAGTTACACTGTCTGTTACATCCTTTTTATTAAGTGCTGTTCCTTGTGAAGTGCTTACTTCAATATTGTTCAATGTGTATTGATTCTGTGCTTGAAGTGTTCCTGCTAGTAGAGCAACTGAAATGAGTGATAGTTGTATTGTTCTTTGCATTATAATCCTTATAGTTATGTTTGTTTTTTGTTTTGCTAATTAGGTTTTATTGGATTATGCAGAGGGTGGGGAAGCTATTTTAATGACAAGAGGCTTGCCGTTTAGAGTGCATACCGAAGCGCTGCTTGCAACTATCTTTTGAAGAGATATATAGGCTTGTATCGCTGCTAATGTAAAGTAGTTTTTTCCAAAACCTTTAGGTGTATGCTTCATAAATCGAATTTTAGCTAAAATAATCTTATGAAACTATCCCATCTCAAACAAATTGTAAACTATTTAAAGAATTTTAAAAAAATCAGTGCTGTCCATCGAGTCAGTGACACCATTATTAAAGTCGTTTTTGACAAAAATGATACGCTCTACTTCAATATGCAGCGCTCCAACTCTTCCATCTTTAAGTGTCAGGAGTATCCGCGTTCAAAGGTCTATAACGCTCCTTTTGATGTTATCTTGGCGAAGCGTTTTAACCGCTCGAATATTTTAGGCATTGAACTTGTCAACGGCGATAAGATCATTCGTTTTAAAACCTCGCTGGCTTCGGCGTACAAAGAGGAGATAACCTATCTTCAGTTTGAATTTACCGGAAAATATACCAATGTCATCATTTTAGATGAAGATATGGTCGTTTTGGAAGCCCTGCGCCATATTGATCTCTTTTCTTCGTTTCGTGAGGTGCGTGTCGGGCAAAAACTCCTTGATGTTCCGGCGGCTCCGTTTACACCAAAAGAGTATCCGCTTGAAGATGTTGAAGCCTATCTGTATGAGGTTTATGAAAAAGAACAAAATGCAAAATTGAGCAGCCTTAAAAAACAAAAAGTGGCACTGCTGAGTAAAAAGCTTAAAAAACTGCAAAAACTTTACGAGAGATTGGAGTCACAGGAAGAGCTTGAAGCAGAAGCACAGAGGTATGAGCATTATGGCAATCTTGTCCTTTCTAATGTGCACAATATCAAACCTTACAGTGAAGTGCTTTATCTCAATGATTATGACGGCTCTGTTGTTGAAGTACCGCTGCAGAAGCCTCACGCAACACCCTTTACCATAAGTGAAATGTTCTTTACAAAAAGTAAAAAGGCAAAACAACGCGCAAAACATCTGCATATTGAAGAAGAATCTCTGAGAAGTAAGATAGAGCATATCAAACTCTTTATCAATACCGTCGAGGAAGCAAAAGACATTGCTAAAATTGAGCTGCTCTTTCCAAAACGCATACAGAATAAAAAGGTCAAACAAGATGATTCCATAGAGACATTCTGGATAGAGGGATATAAAGTAGAGTTGGGCAAGAATGAAAAGGGCAATATCGCCGTGCTTAAAAATGCCAAAGCGAGAGATATCTGGCTGCATATGCGAGATATGCCTTCGTGTCATGTTATCATTCATACCGACAAACAGCAGCTGCCGCAAAACATTATAGCCGCAGCGGCAAGGCTCTGTGTTGATTTTACAACGACTTCAAAAGATCGATATTTAGTCGATTATACTCCAAGACGTGAAGTGACCATACAAAATGGGGCAAATGTGCTGTATAATAAGTACAAGACAATAGAGGTAGATACGCGATAACTGTGAAAATCTTAAAAAGTAGAGCTTTTTGTAGCTTTAGTGCCCTAGCGGCTAGCGGAGTAAAAGGGATTTTATTCCTTTTGCGGACAAAATAATGCAAGAGGTTCCCTTGTTTTGGGAACCAAAAGAAGGGAGAGTATTATGGCTGTAGGACCAATCGGAAACGCAATACTTGTTAACCAGATGACGCCTGCAGTTACTCCTGTACAAGGTGGGCAGTATACTCGTTATGAACTGCAGAATATCGCCGCGCAGATGGCAGTTCAGGAAAAACAAAAAGAGGTCGAAGAGGTTCGTCCTGCCGAAGAGAACCATGCCGTAGATCCTGATCGTGAGCATACCCGTCAGGAAGCTGATGAAGAGATGAGTGAAGAGGCAAAGTCACCCAGAAAAACAGCTTCAGAAGATGAAGCTAAAGAGATTGAGAAAGAAGAGGGTATTCACCTATTAGATATTAAAGTCTGATTGGGTATAATCTCACAATTACAATTTAGGAATTTTTATGAGTATGTTTGGTGAGCATAAAGAGCGAATTTTAACAGGTCTTGCACTTTTAGCAGGTGTTTTGATCGTCGGTTTTATAGATAACTTTTTTCTGATGTGGCTTGTTTTTGGTGTCATTTACATTCTTGCTTTTAAAGAAGCGATCAAGCTTTTTGGTGTTGAGAGAGACGGGCTCATCCCTTTTGCTGTCGGCCTTTGGCTGATTGCCGGAATATATCCTTACGGTGATGACCTCTTCGTTCTTGCAGGTGTGGCTTATGCCGGTGCTGTGGCTTTTAACAAAGAGCTTAAATGGGTAGATTTCTTCCCGTTCATCTATCCGACCGCCGGCATCTTGTTTATGTTTACGATGTATGAAGAGTATGGTGTAATGGCGCTGCTTTGGCTTGTAGCGGTTGTGGCATTGACAGATATCGGTGCGTATGCTGTAGGAAAAAGCATAGGAAAAACTCCTTTTTGTGAGACATCTCCAAATAAAACCATGGAAGGGGTTGTTGGCGGTGTAGTCGTCGCGACTGCAGGAGGTATGTTCTTTGGACTGCCGATCGTTGATCTTGGAGTTGCATTTTTAATCTCATTTTTTGTTGCAGTGAGTTCCGTGTTTGGTGACCTTTTTGAATCTTCTCTCAAACGTCAGGCTGGTGTAAAAGACAGTGGTGATCTACTGCCTGGACACGGTGGTGTACTTGACCGCATAGACGGCTATCTTTTTGGTGGTATCGTCATGCTTGTTCTGCTTCGAGGACTTGTCTAATTGTCCATAGTTCTTTTAGGTTCAACCGGTTCTATTGGGGTCAATACTCTGCTTGTCGCAAAACGTTTCGGTATCAAAGTTGAGGTGCTTGTCTGCGGTAAGAATATTGCACTTTTAAATGAACAGATTCAAGAGTATAGTCCAAAAGTTGTTGTTATCGCTGATAAAGCAGATGTGCCAAAAGTCAATCATGTCTGCGTGAGATATGGACAGGAGGCTATTTTAGAAGCCATCGAGGCATCGCAAAGCGGACTTGTTGTCAATGCACTTGTTGGTTTTTTAGGGCTTCGTCCAACGCTCAAGGCAATAGAGTGCGGCAAGCGTGTCGCCCTGGCAAATAAAGAGTCTCTTGTAGCAGGCGGTGCTTTTATTGACACCTCGAAGATTCAGCCAATAGACAGTGAACATTTTGGGCTGTGGTATCTACTGCAAGATCGGCCGGTTTCAAGGATGACAATTACGGCAAGCGGTGGTGCATTTCGTGACTGGCCGCTTGAAAAACTCGCTCACGCAACGCTTGCAGATACTCAAAAACATCCAAACTGGTCGATGGGACAAAAGATAACCATTGATTCAGCTACAATGGTCAATAAAATGTTTGAGCTTTTAGAAGCGCGCTGGCTTTTTGGCGAGGGCAAAAATGGGGTAACGGCGTTTGATGCTATCATCGAGACAAAGTCGCTCATTCATGCTATGATTGACTTTAAAGACGGCTCAACGACAGCACACTTTGCTCACGCAAGCATGCAGTTGCCTATTGCGTATGCGCTTGATAAAAAGATGGATGAGAGTATTTTAGAGCATGTCAATCTACTTGATGTTGGCTCATTGGAATTTAGAAAAATAGAGAAAGAGCGATATCCAGTATGGGAAATCAAAGAAGAACTCTTGAAAAATCCATATCTTGGTGTTGTTATCAATGCTGCTAATGAAGCTGCCATAGAGAAGTTCATTGCAAAAGAGATAGGATTTATGGATATTAGTAAAAATATCATTCATGCTTTTGAAAATTTTAGTGATGCCGTTCCTGCCAATGTGGATGATGTATTTACTATTGATGAAGAAGTGCGAAATTTTGCAAGGTAAAGTATAGTGATATTAAGTATAGAAAGTTCATGTGATGATAGTGCAGTAGCAATTACTGAGATCGCAACAAACAAATTGTTATTCCATAAGAAGATATCCCAAGAGATAGAGCACTCTGTCTATGGAGGTGTCGTTCCTGAACTAGCAGCAAGGCTTCATGCAGAAGCACTTCCAAAGATTTTAGAGCAGTGTGAGCCTTATTTTGACAAGCTCAAAGCTGTAGCGGTAACATCTTCTCCGGGACTGGCTGTGACACTTGTAGAAGGGGTTACAATGGCAAAGGCAGTTGCTGTTGCACTTGATATTCCCATCATAGGCGTCAATCATCTTATTGGTCACATATATTCACTCTTTATGGAAAAAGAGACGACTTTTCCGCTGACGGTGCTTCTTGTTTCCGGAGGACATACTCAGGTTATGGAAGTAAAGAATCTGCGTGAGATAGAGACAGTTGCCAAAAGTATGGATGACTCCTTTGGTGAGAGCTTTGATAAGGTCGCTAAAATGATGGGGCTTGGTTATCCCGGCGGTCCGCTTATCCAAGAGCTTGCAAAAGATGGTGATCGGTTGGCCTATAACTTTACAGTGCCGCTGCACCAGTCACCTTTGATAGCCTTTTCCTACTCAGGTCTGAAGAATGCAGTGCGTTTGGCAGTAGAAGAAGCAGGCGAAGATAAAGAGAAGTATAAAGATATAGCTGCCTCATTTGAGCATATTGCTACAAAACATCTGACGATGAAGCTCAAAAAGTATTTTAAATCTCATCCGCCAAAGACATTTGCTATCGTAGGCGGAGCGAGTGCCAATCTTTACCTGCGTGAGCAGATAAAAGAGCTGCTCAAACCCTACGGAGCAAAACTAATACTCAGTGAACTGCAGTACTGTTCGGACAATGCTGCAATGATCGGCAGAGTAGGTGTTGATATGTACAAAGAAGGAATGTTCAGCTCACTCGAAGAGCTGAACATCTCACCAAAAAGCAAGCTTTAAACTTAAAAAAAACTTATGCAAAAACAGTTGTTTTCTAAATAAGACAAATATTATCCGATTTAAAATATACTTCGGTTACAAAAAAGGTTTGAAGCTCTTTAGCTCAAAAAATGCTAAGGCATTTTGGGCTTCCTGCCGAAGGAAACACAGCGTTAGCGTAGAGGAAGGAATTACTTTCTTACTCGTTAGCATTAAATGATGGTTCCTTCATTTTATAAAATAAAATAAAGGATTTGAATATGGCAACGACTAAATTCAAAGGTACAGACGTAGAGTTATTAGGTAATGAAGTAAATGTTGGAGACAAAGCTCCTGAGGTTAATGTAGTTAACTCAGACGGTCTTGGTGATGTTAAAGTTGGTGGAGCACAAGGTGTTAAACAACTTGTAATCGTTGTTCCTTCTTTAGATACAGGTGTGTGTGCAACGGAAACTCGTAACTTTAACGCGAAAGCTGCAGAGCTTGACGGTGTTAAAACTGTTGTTGTTTCTATGGACCTTCCATTTGCTGCAGGACGTTTTTGTTCAGCTGAAGGAATCGATAAATTAACTGTTGCTTCTGACTTCAGAAACAAAGATTTCGCTAATGCATACGGTGTACTTTTAGGTGGTTCTCCACTTGCTGGTGTTACTGCTCGTGCTATCTTCGTAATCGATGAAAACGGTGTTGTGACTTACAAAGAGATCGTTCCTGAGATCACTGAAGAACCACAATACGACGCTGCTATCGAAGCTGCGAAAAAGTAATTTTTCTCCTATAAAACAGGTTTTAAAATTAAGGTGTCCAACTTAATTTAAAGCGATTTTATCGCTCCCTTGCCGCCATTGGTGGCAAGAAAGTGAAGTGAGCTATGTCTCATTTTATTTCTCCTTCTTTGGGGTTTGGCTTTTGCCAAACCCCTTTTTTATTTTAACCTTCAAATAATTTAATTTCTCTATTTAAGAAAGTCCATATATTGCTCTGATATAATATTTTCACTTATTTAACAGGGGATAGAATGAAAAAAACAATTTTAAAGACAGCTCTTTTAGGCTCTTTGATGGTTTCAGCGGCAAACGCTGATATAGCACGCGTAGAACTGGGCGGTGGTATTTGGCAGCAAACACCAAACGGAACGATAACATATACAGATGGCAGTGCTACAGGTACATATACATCAGATAAAAAAGAAGATAACGGTGCATATGCCTGGCTCTTGATCAAACATCCGATCCCTATCATCCCAAATCTTCGTTTAGAGTATGCAGACATAAAAGACAAAGGTGTCGTCACCGGAGATTTTAAAGATTTTACAGTACCTGGTGCTACAACAACGGCTCGATTTGAAATGAAACAGTATGACATTATTCCGTATTACAATATTCTTGATAATACGATGTGGACAACGATTGATCTTGGAATTGATGTGAAAGTTGTTGATGCCACTTATGAAGCAGACAATGTAACGGTTGGTGGTGTACCTACTTCAAATTATACAGATTCAGATACAGTAGCAATTCCTTTGGTGTATGCAAGAGCACGTGTAGAAATACCGGCAACAAATATCGGTTTGGAAGCTGACGGGAAATACATTACTTATGATGGTTCGACAGTGTATGACTTCCGTGCAAAAGTTGACTATACTTTTGACTTTGTTCCCGTTGTGCAGCCTGCCATTGAAGTAGGGTACAGAGTACAAAAGTTTGATGTTAAGTCAGATGATGACAAAACAAAACTAAATATAGATTTTTCAGGTGTTTATGCCGGTTTAATGCTGAGATTTTAAAGTTTTTCCAGAGTTTTACTCTGGTTTAAACGCTTGAAAATCTCTATCCAAAACAACAATCTCCAACTCAAGTAAGATTCCAAACTTTTCATAAACTTTTTTTTGTGCTTCATAGATGAGTGTTGCCGCATCCTCAAATTTTCCGCCTCCCGTATTTACCAAAAAGTTTGCATGCTCTTGACTGAAACACATAGCCCCCTGCATCTTGCCTTTCAGACCTACCGCTTCAATGAGTCTGCCTGCATAATCTCCATCGGGATTTTTAAAACAGCTTCCTGCAGAGGGAGTCGATGGTTGGTTGGAACGCATTTTTTTAAACATTGCAACTTTTTGAGTATCATATCCATAGCTCAGTTCAAAAACAGCTTCGAGTATAGGTTCGTCTATATTTGTAAACCTGTATCCATATTGAATCTCATCTCGCTTCTTTTCTCCGTTTAAAGTGGTAATAGATAGAAGATGATTAAATATTTCATACTCTTTGAGTCCTGCGTTCATGAAGACAAGACCGCCAAGTTTTCCTGGAAGATGTGAGAGAAATTCAAAATTGGCGATATTGTTTTTTTTACAGTAAGAGGCGATTTTCCCTGAAGGTGTTGCCGCTCCGATTTTTAAGAGATTGTCTTCCTTCTTAATATAATCGAACTCTTTGGATAGCATCATAAGCGTCGGAGGGTTGTTGCCTATAAGAATATTGTTACACGAGCCAATAAGGTAGTAGTCGTTGAGATTGTCAAGCTCTGCGTGAGCATCTAAAAGGTGCACATCAAAGGTGCCGCCTATCTTAAAAGAAGAGTAGTTTGAGAAATTGATGGATTTTGTATTCATTACTCGATGAAGGTAGGAATCAAAGCAAAGACATGAGTGGAAAAGTCAGTCATTTCATTAAGCATCCACGGCATTGTAAGAACGATAACGATGACAACGCCGATGATCTTTGGAATAAAAGAGAGGGTCATCTCATTTATCTGTGTAGTTGCTTGAAAAATAGAGATGGCAAGACCCATCAGCATCCCCACAAGCAACGCAGGCAGTGCCAAATAGAGGGCAATTTGAAATGTTTCAACACCAAGCTCTATAAGTTTTGCTTCCATTTATGAATTCCTTAGCTCTTTGTACTCTGTTGGAATTAAATAATCTTCTATCTTCACAAGTGTATCATAAAAACCGTGCTCATAGCCAATTTCAAAGAGCTTGTTTATGGCTTTGTATTGAATATCACTGAGTGTAATCGAGTCATCGTTTGCATAGAGTTCGAGATATTTATCAAGCGTCGGTGCATCTATACGAACGAGATTGCGTTCTATGAGCATTTTGCTAAGGCGTTCTTTGTGGTCACGCGCAACTTGAACAGCTTTTGTCAATGTCGCTTCATACTCTATGGCTTTGTTGAGAGGAATGGAGCGACGAATAGCCATACCGCCAAGTGGCAGCGGCAGATCTTTGCCTGCAAGTTCCTGCCAGATATCCCACATCTCACGTTCCACTTCTAGTTTATCATTGTAGGTAAGAATGGATTCATGAATAAGTACACCGGCATGAACCGTTCCGTCTAAAACTGCCTGTTCGATATCCAAAAAGTTCATGTATGTTATGCGTGCTTCGGGGTAAGCGATGCGAAAGAGCATGGCGTTTGTCGTGTGTTTACCGCTGAGAGCCACTTTGAAATTTCGTTTGAGCTTTTCGCCTTTACGTTTAATGACCTTCGGCCCGTAACCCTCACCGAAACTGACGGCTGTACGAAGAGGTGCATACTGCTCTTTTATGTGAGGATAGAGAGCAAAAGAGATAGCGACAATGTCATAAACACCACCCAGTGCATCTTCGTTAAGGGTTTGAATGTCTTTTGCAATATTGTCAAACTGGACATCTTGCATTCCTACCCAGCCAAATTTAATGGCATAGTACATAAAAATATCGTCGGCGTCAGGTGAGTGTGCTATAAGGGTTTTTTTCATAAGACTTCTTTCATAATCTCTGATACCCTTCAGTAAACTATACAACATGATAGTCAAGACGGATGTTCTTCAACGTAGCCGTAGCTACGGTGAAGGTTATCCAACGCAGAATATCTTTTTGTATAGTTTACCCGAAGGGAGGGTTAAAAAGAATCAACCTTGCACAAAAGTTTTCATCACCGTAGCTACGGCTACGCTTCAAAAAACATTTTGCACAATCTTAACTCTTTTTAGCCCTCTGAAGAGTATCAGAGATTATGAAAGAAGTCTGCAAAATTGTAACCAAATAAGTATGAAATAGGACTAAAAGAGGCTTCCTTTTACTTTATTTCGTTAAAATTACACATATTTATGGTGAAGCTTTTTAAAAAATATGACAATATGACATAATTTTTACAAGTCTGAAAAAAATCATCTACAATACTTCCAAATTTCATAATAAGTGAGTCCAACATGGATGCAAATAAACAAAAGTCATTAGACTTGGCTATGAAGCAGATAGACAAAGCTTTTGGTAAAGGTGCGTTAATGCGCCTTGGTGATAAAGACATTGAACCTATACAGTCGATCTCTACAGGGTCGTTAGGGCTTGATCTTGCACTCGGTATCAATGGTGTGCCACAGGGAAGAGTTGTTGAAGTTTATGGGCCGGAGAGTTCAGGGAAAACGACACTGGCACTACAGATTACGGCAGAGTGTCAAAAACAGGGAGGCGTTTGTGCCTTTATTGATGCGGAACATGCACTTGATGTTATTTATGCGAAGAATCTTGGAGTAGATATTGACAATCTATTGGTTTCACAGCCTGATTACGGTGAGCAGGCGCTTGATATCGTTGAAACAGTTGCAAGAAGCGGTGCAGTTGATTTGATAGTGATTGACTCTGTTGCGGCATTGACACCAAAAGTAGAACTTGAAGGTGAAATGAACGATCAACAGGTCGGTGTTCAGGCTCGTTTGATGTCAAAAGCACTCCGTAAACTTACAGGAGTGCTTAGTAAGATGAACTGTACGGTTATTTTCATTAACCAGATTCGTATGAAAATAGGGATGATGGGGTACGGATCACCTGAAACTACAACAGGTGGAAATGCATTGAAGTTCTATGCATCTGTTCGTATCGATGTACGACGTATCGCTTCGCTTAAACAGGGTGAGAGTCAGATCGGTAACCGTGTAAAAGCGAAAGTCATTAAAAATAAGGTAGCGCCGCCGTTCCGCCAAGCAGAGTTTGACATCATGTTTGGCGAAGGAATCTCTAAAGAAGGTGAGCTTGTTGACTATGGTGTAAAGCTTGATATAATTGATAAAAGCGGAGCATGGTTTAGCTATGGTGAGACAAAACTGGGTCAGGGACGTGAAAATGTCAAAGCGAAGTTCAAAGAAGAACCGGAACTCGCACGTGAGATAGAAGATAAAATTCGTGAAGCAATGGGAATGAGTTCGCTGATGACAATGGATACTTCAGAAATAGCCGAAACTGACGTATAAACAAAGTTTTAATCAAATTTAGCTAAAATATCGCAATTTATTTAATAAGGCAGATATATGTTTATAGATAACGTAAGTGCAATAGAAGTAATGGATTCTCGCGGAAATCCAACAGTAAAAGCTACAGTTACTTTAAGTGACGGAACATCAGCGAGTGCTATTGTTCCTTCTGGAGCAAGTACAGGAAAGCGTGAAGCTTTGGAACTTCGTGACGGCGGTGAGCGCTATATGGGCAAAGGCGTGCTACAGGCTGTTGAAAATGTCAACAGTGTTATTTCCGATGCACTCATTGGTATGAGCCCATTCAATCAAGCCGTAGTCGATGCTGTCATGAAAGAGATTGACGGTACTGAGAACTATGGAAAACTGGGTGCCAATGCAGTACTTGGCGTTTCTATGGCAGTAGCTCGTGCAGCAGCTCAAAGTCTTGGTGTGCCGCTTTATCGTTACCTTGGCGGTGCGAATGCTATGGTTATGCCGACACCGATGTTAAATATCATTAACGGTGGAAGCCATGCTGACAATTCGGTAGATTTTCAAGAGTATATGATTATGCCGGTAGGCTTTGAAGATTTCACTGACTCTTTAAGAGCATCTGCAGAGGTCTATCATAATCTTAAAAAGATTTTGGCAGAGCAGGGTCACATGACAGCACTTGGAGATGAAGGTGGTTTTGCACCAAATCTTTCATCAAATGAAGAGCCTATCCAAGTTATTATGCAGGCAATCGAAAAGGCCGGATACAAAGCGGGTGAAGAGATTGCAATTGCTCTTGATGTTGCAGCATCTGAATTGGTCACTGAGGGCGGATACAGACTCGATAGTGAAAACCGTACAGTAACAAGTGAAGAACTAGTCGCTTATTATGAAGAACTGTGCGCTAAATATCCTATTGTTTCTATAGAAGACGGTCTTGGTGAAGATGACTGGGACGGTTTTAAACTGATGACTGAAAGACTTGGTGATAAGATTCAGATTGTCGGTGATGATCTTTTCGTTACTAATGCAAATATCTTAAATGAGGGCATTCAAAAAGGGATTGCCAATGCGATTCTTATCAAGCCAAACCAAATCGGCTCTGTAAGTGAAACCATGCTTACTGTGCGTCTTGCACAAAGAAATGGTTATAAATGTGTTATGAGTCACCGTTCAGGTGAGAGTGAAGACGCATTTATCGCTGATTTTGCCGTCGCTCTTAACTGTGGTGAGATCAAAACAGGTTCAACTGCAAGAAGTGAAAGAATTGCTAAATACAATCGTCTTTTAGAGATTGAAAATGAAATCGTTTATGGTGAGTACTTGGGATCGGCTCTTTTTAACTAAGAGAATTCATGCAAAACGAAGAACTTTATGAAGAAATTGATACTGAGGAGAGCATAACACAGAGATATCTGGGGCTCTCTCTTGGAAAGTTTTTTCTTCTGGTCTCTTTTATAGTTGTATTGGGTATTTATCTTGGTGTTTTGCTTTACGGTACAAACTCTTTGGAAGTACTGTTTGGATTGGATGATTATGAAAATTATCTCCAGGACGAAGTTGTAAGACTCAAAAATGAAAATGCCGAACTGCAGCGTGAGTATTTTGAGCTCAAAGAGATTTCTGCACAATAAACCTATAAATTCGCTATAATGTTTAGAAAAAATCAGGTGTTTGCATGATACGACTCTTCTTTCTTCTGCTTCTAATTCCTATGACACTCTTTTGCCGTGAAAATCCTTTTTTCCCAGTTGACTCGGCGCAGGATATTCCATTAACCACAAATCAGACACCAAAGATAGAGCCTCTTAGGCGTGCGACAATGACGCTTTCTTCAACTGCAAGAGTCTTAGAGAGTGTAACAGTTACCTATAAAAATCTTGATGGCTCAATTGCAACAAAAAAAATAGAGTTGGGAAATGCAATAGACTGGCATCTGCCTATTTTTATCTCTCAAAATTACGGTTCGTCACCGGAAATTCCAAAAATAAAGAAAAAGCAGACAGCGAAGAAAGCTGTTTTGACGGAGAAGTTTACTAAGATTGCTTCGTTGCCGTTCATTACTTTTTACGCTGATGCGAAGAAGTTGAAAGTAGTTACAAAAGATAAACTTCTTCGTAGTTTTTTACTTGTTAAACCGCATCGTATCGTGTGTGATTTTAAACGTGAGACAGACATACGAAGTTATGTGAAAAGTATCAAAAAACCTTCACTATTTAAAAAGATACGAGTCGGAACGCATAAAGGGTACTACCGTGTCGTAATTGAGCTTGATGGGTACTATCAGTATAAAGTGAAAAAGATACAAAATGGATATCTTTTTACATTGTTATAAAATAGAAATTTAATTACAAAGGCACATATTATGAAATATTTACTTCTCTTCTCTTTACTAATTCAAGGGGTTTTTACAAATGCGTTCGCTGCACAAGAAAAACATTACTCAGCGAGTGTTGTACCGAAGAATATGTCCGTTGCTGAGAAAAAAAAGAGATTTTTCGCTCTTTTAGTTCCGGCAGTGGAAGATGTGCACAAAGAGCTTGAAGCACAATACCAACAAGTACAAAAAGACATCAAAGAGCATAAGAATCCAGAGAAAATTGCAGCACTGAAAAAGAGATACAATGCAAAAACAGATAAGGAACTGCTTATAAAAATAAGGCCGCATCCTATGAGCATTGCATTAGCGCAAGCTGCTATGGAGAGTGCATGGGGAACATCACGATTTTTTCGTCAGGCAAATAACATCTTTGGCGTTTGGAGTACGAGTTCAAAACAAAAACGAATAGCCGCAGGTGAAAAACGAGGTAAGAAAACTATATGGGTAAGAAAGTTCGATAACCTTGATGAAGCAATCAGACAATACTATTTTATGCTCTCAACGGCACCGAGGTATAAAAATTTTAAAAAGATGAGCTATGAAGGCAAGCCGGTTTCAGAGATTATTAAAGGATTGAAGTATTACTCGGAACGAGGAGATGCCTACGTCAAAGAACTCGGCAGTATGATTCGTTACAACAAGCTTACGAAATATGATACTAAAGTAGCAAAATAAGCTCTATAACCTGCTATAATTGCGCTCATGAATGAAATTAAAAATTATATAAAATCTCATGAGATGAGTGAGATGCACCCCTCTGAAATTGCCACTATTTTGCGTGGCATGGATGATGAGAAATTTTCAAAAGCTATCAAGCTTGTTCCAAAAAAACTTGTAGGGGATGTAGCGCTCGCACTTCCAGATAGATATTTTGATGATGTCGTTGAAAATCTCAGTGTCGATGAACTCTCCCAAGCAGTTTCAGAACTTGAGTCAGATGACCAAGTAGAGTTTATGCAGGAACTTGAAGATGTCGATGAAAACGTCGCATCAAAAGTTTTTGAAACACTTGATGAAGATGATAAAAAAGAGATTACACAACTTCAAAAATATAATGAGAATGAAGCCGGTGCTTATATGCAGCTGGAGGTCTTTACGGCTCATGCAGATGAGATCGTTCAGGATGTCATAAAACGATTTGCCCGTCTTCGAAAAGAGAATGAACTCGAAAATGTCCAAAATCTTTTTATCGTTGATAATCATCATAAACTTCTCTACTCTGTAGGTCTTGATGATCTGCTCATTTTTGACTTTTCAAAGACAATCGAAGAGAATATAAAAGAGAGTGATGAATCTTTTGAGCCCATTAAGGCTTATGATAAAGAAGATATCAAAGTAGTAGTTGAACGCTTTAAACAATATGATGTTTCCGTTATGCCTGTTGTTAATGAACATGGTATTTTACGCGGACGTATAACTTCGGATGATATCTATGATATAATTAATGAACATGCAACAGAACAGATGTATAATCTTGCTGGTGTTGATGACGAAGCCGAAGATGATGAAGATGTTTTAAAAGCCGGTAGAAAGCGTGCTTATTGGCTTGGTATCAATCTTTTAACTGCCATTGCAGCTTCTTTGGTAATCGGGCTATTTGAAGATACTATCAACTCTATGGTAGCACTTGCAGTACTGATGCCGATTGTTGCATCTATGGGAGGTAATGCCGGAACGCAGACACTGACCGTTGTCGTTCGTCAGCTCGCTCTTGGCGAGATATCCAATGGTGATGCATGGCGTAGTATTAAAAAAGAGGTCGCTATCTCTTTGATGAACGGTTTTTTATTCGCAGTTGTGATGGGTATTATCGCGTATTTGTGGTTTAAGATGCCGATGCTCGGGGTGGTTATAGGTCTTTCGATGATTATAAATCTGCTTATGGCAGGTTTCTTTGGTGCTATGATTCCCTTAGCGCTCAAATGGCTTAAAATCGATCCGGCTATCGGTAGTACAGTCATCTTAACGACGGTAACAGATGTTGTAGGATTCTTCTCTTTCCTATGGCTCGCTAAAATTATACTTTTATAAGGATGTGTAAAACTTGGAACTTTTAATACTATTTTTTCTTTTATCGGTAGGTGTTTCTTTTATCTGCTCTGTTTTAGAGTCAGTGCTGCTTTCAATCAATATGTCTTATGTGGCGGTATTGGAAAAAGAGAAACCGTCTGTGGGTGCTCTTTTACGTCTGCAAAAAGAAAATATCAATAAGTCCATCGCATCCATCTTGATCTTAAACACTATTGCAAATACACTAGGTGCAGCTGCTGTCGGTGCTCAGGCATCGGAAGTATTTGGTAATGATGCCGTTGTCATTGTCTCTGTTGTATTGACTTTTGCTATTTTATTTCTTTCAGAGATTATTCCAAAAACGATCGGCGCAATCTACTGGAAGCAGTTGGCACCGCTTGCAGCCTATTTTATTCGCATCTTCATCTGGTTGACATATCCTATTATTTTAACGACACTGGCTGTAACAGATAAGATCTCAAAAGGCAAAGATGATGCAAATACACTCACAAAAGAAGAACTTTTAGAGAGTATGCTTATGAGTGAAGATGAAGGTGTCATTGATGAAAAAGAGTCAGACGTCATTGAAAACATGCTCAATCTTGATAATATAAAAGTCTCTGAAGTCCTCACACCGAGAAGTGTTGTTTTTGCACTCGATGAAAACATGAGCGTCAAAGAGGTTATAGCCAAAGAAGAGTCTATATTTAAATTCTCACGTATTCCTGTTTACAATGAAAGTATAGAAGATGTAACAGGGCTTGTCTTGACAAAGAAACTCTTTCATCAGGCGCTTACAGATGATACGGTCTCACTAAAATCTGTCAAAAAAGATATCTTTGCCATCAATGAAAATGTGCCGGTCAGTAAAGCACTTGATCTCTTCATTGCTAAAAAAGAGCATATGTTCTTGGTGAAAGACAACTATGATCAGACTGAGGGAATATTGACGTTAGAAGATTGTGTTGAAACAATCTTGGGTGTTGAGATCATGGATGAAAGCGACACGACGGCAGATATGCGTGAGCTTGCAAAGCGAAAGATGAAGCTCAAGCGTAAACTCGAAGAGAGGAAAGCCAATCAGAAGGCTTAAGCCCGCTGCCTACATTCCCGGAATTCTAGGAATCTTTCCGAGTTTTGAATTTCTACAATAAAATCCCCAGGCTTTTTTCATCCAGTGCCCTATAAAAGGCATTGGAAACATAAAAGCACGTTTCTCATCTCTATAGACAAATGCCGCTCCGTCGCCGCTGTCCATAACACATAATATATTGAGATGTTCATTGTATCCTTTAAAGTTATTGCCGCCATTGTCGCGTTGTTCAATGTTGTGTGCACAGTTTTTTGCCATAACCTCTGCGATGTGTCCCTGTTTTGCACGCCATTCATAACCTTCAAGAGCAGCAACATCACCGATAGCGTAGATGTTACTCATAGAGCCGTCTTCATTTAAAACACAGGAATAATCATCGGTTTTTACAAAGCCTGCTTCATTTTGCGGCAGATCGGAATTTTTGATGACTGCATGGCCGTTTCCTGCGGGAATGAACATTGTCAAATCAGATTCGAGTCTGCTGTCATCTTCAAAAACAACACCATCATCTTCAAATTTTGTTATTTTCTTGCCAAAATGTTTATGTATGCCTAGTTTTGAAAAGAAAACATCCATCATTTTCAGTGCCTGCGGTCCCATTCTTTTGCCGGGTTCCGCCATAGGTGCAAAAAATGTCAGTTCAAAATTATCGCGGATACCTTTCTTTTTAAGCATATTATGGACATTGAAAAGCAGTTCAAAACCCGGACCGCCACGAACAGCAGAGGTATCTTTTGGATTGCCGCCAAAGCCCATAGCAATCTTGCCGCTTCCTTTCTCTACAAGTCTGTCAAGTGCATCTCGAATTTCCAAAGACTGTTCCGGTGCTCCACAGATGGAAAGTGTATGCTCAACGCCTTGAGGCTTCATTTTTGAAGCACCAATGGCAATGATAAGGTAGTCATAGTCATCAATAACTTTACCGCTGGTAAAAGCAACACTATTATTTGCTTTAGAGATACTCTCAACACTGTCAACAATGACTTTAAATCCATGTGCTCTTTGAAACTCATCTAAATTGACACAGACATCTTGAAATTCACTTTCATGAGTCGGTATCCAAATAGAAGTAGGGTAGATATAAAAGTAGTCTCTGTCACTCACAAGTGTTACATCATACCCCATCTTTTGAAGATGTGTTGCAGCATCAACACCGGCAAATCCACCACCTAGAACAAGCACTTTTTTCATTGGAGCTCCCTATATTATTCAAATTTATAAATAATATTACACTAATTGATGTTAAAAATACATTAAGAGGCTAGTTTTATCGTCAGTTTTATTTTTTATTGATAAAGTAAACGGCTAGCATGCTGATAGCACCGCCGATGATGATATGGGGTTGCATAGGCTCATCTAAAATCAGCCATGCAGAAAACAAAGCGAAGAGTGGCACGAGGAACATATAAGAACTTGTTTTTTCACTGCCGAGCCTGCCGCTTGAGATAAAGAAGATTGTTGTGGCGATCGTTTGTCCAAAAACAGCAAGATAGATCATGGCTGTCCAGAATGCTGCACCTTGGTGAAATACCGCTCCCAGATCTGAATCTTTTGCATAGAGGAATGTGAAGAGAGTTGCGATGAGTGAGATAGCAAAACTGTAGTGAATAGGATGAATGTGCTTTTGCGAGTGTTGCGAGAGAACAGTTACGCCGGCCCAGATAAGTGCACAAAGCAAAAAGTAGAGGTTCGAAGAGTTTAAAAAGAGTGAAAAGTCATTGAGTTGCAGGAGAATATAGCCGCCGATTAGACCGAGTAAAAGACCGAAGTATTGTCTTGTTTCAAGTCTGTTTCGAAATAAAACGGCTACAAGCAAAAATGTCATAATCGGGCTGAAAGTTGTGATGATGACACTGCCGCCTCCGGCATAACCATACTTGACGCCGTAAAAAGATGAAATCATAAAAGAGACATTTAAAACAGAGCTGCCGAGAATATATTTCAAAGAGTGCAGATCAAGCTTAAAAGGTATTTTGAAATAGATGATGATGGGGATAAAGGCAAGACTCATCAAAAAAAATCGCCAGAAGATGATGACATCCATAGGGAGATTATAGGTAAGAATCTTGAGTGCCGTCCATCCGCCGCCCCAAAAGAACATGGCAAGAAGCATAAGATAGGAAAAGTGTCTCTCTTGCATATTTCTCACAGCAACTCTCTTTGTATCCAGTGTGAAAGTACATAAAGTCCCCAAATATGCTGTTTAAAACTTCCCTGAGAAGCTGATTTTAGATAAAGTTCAAGCTCATCTTTTTTGAACATTCCTGTTTGTTGGTTAACCTCTTGAATGAGCGATATCTTTCCGGAATTGATGAGATACTCCATATAAGGATTGGAAAATCCTTTTTTCTTTCGCGTTAGTATTTCGTTAGGCAGTTTGTTAGCTAACAGCTCTTTGAGAAGGGCTTTTGTTTTGCCCTCTTTATAACGCAGAACAGGATCGATGCTAAAGACGAGCTCTGCGAGTTTATGATCTAAAAAAGGGGTGCGTGATTCGATTGCGTGAGCCATGCTGACACGATCGAGTTTTGTCAAAAAGTGCTCCGCCTGAAAGAGGTTGATGTCGATGTAGCTGTACCAGATGGACTCATCAGTGTGCGCTGAGTTTTCAAAACGCTGACGGTAGGGGGAGAGATATTGCAGTGATTCGTTGTCACGGACATTTCTTCGCAGCAGCAGATTTTTTTGCAGATCGGTAAATTTGTCACCGCTTGTGCGAAAGAGCAGTGTTTCATCAAAGACACGTTTGTACCACTCCCACTCTCTGTTTTTGGAAAAGTTTGAACGAAAGTATTTTTTGAGCCAATTTTTATGCATCAGATTCTTAGCGTTTTCAATGTCCAGGTATTCGAAGTATTGACGGTATCCCAAAAAGAGCTCATCGCTGCCTTCTCCGCTCATAACCACTTTGTAGCCGTCATCCTTTATGGCGTCAAAAAGCAGATAGAGTGGTACGGCAGCGGGGTCGTTGAGTGGTTCATCAAGTGAAGCAAATACTTGCTCTGTCGCTTGGATAAAACTGTTTTGATCTATCTCTACGGTTCTGTTGTCAATACCAAGCAGTTGGGCACTTTTGGCTGCATTGTTACGTTCATCGTATTTTGCAAACTCCTTATAGCCCAAAGTGTATGTCTGTAGGTTCTTTTCCTGTTCTTTGGCATAGTAGTTGATAGCAGCGCTGTCGATGCCTCCCGAGAGCAGAGCGGCCATCGGTGCTTCACTACGTAGACGCAGATCGATGGACTCTTTTAAAAGCTTTTCCAGTTTTTTTAAAGCTTCCTCTTTGTCGGTTATGCGTGATGGCTGTGTATTGAGCAGGTCATAATAACGCTTTGTTGTTATTTTCCCGTTTTCATGTCTCAGGTACTCTCCGGCTGCAAGTTTTTGGATGCCTTTGTAAAACGTATGCGGCGGTGTGGGTGCCAAAAATGAAAGATAGCTCAGCAGTGCATCATTGTTCATCGCTTTTTTTGCTAAAAAGGGTGTAAGTCCCTTTATCTCCGAAGCGAAGATGAATGCCTCTTTTGTCTGCATATAAAAAAGCGGTTTTTTCCCAAGCCTGTCACGAAAGAGGTAGAGCTTCTTACCATCGAGCAGGGCAATGGCAAACATTCCACGGAGATGCTTGACAAAATCAACGCCCCATTTGAGATAAGCGGCAATGATGACCTCAGAATCGCTCTGTGTTTTAAAATCAAAATCAAAATCCAACTCCTCACGCAGCTCTTGAAAGTTATATATCTCACCATTGAAAGAGAGGAGAATTTTTTCATGCTGAAGCGGTTGGTGCGCTCTTGCGTGAGCATCGGTGATGCTGAGCCTCTGATGGGCAAAAAAGAGCTGCCTGTTTTGTTCTATGCCGCAGTGATCTGGCCCTCGGTGTGCAAGACGCGAAAGGGCATACTTTGCCTGCTGCTCATCATACTCGCCGATGATTCCAAATATGGCACACATTACTTGAAAAATCCTACTGTGATGTCGCCGTCGAGATAGCCCTCACGCAGACGCATATCTGCAACACTAAGTTCGGAAGCTATCTTTTGCAGAGACTCCTGTGTGAGATAATTATATGTTGCTGAGTTGTTCTCTCCATACAAAATATTGAAAATAAAGGCTTTTTTTGATGCCTTGAAGCAGTTTTGCATAAACTGTATCGTCTCAAAAGGGGTAAGAACGTTCATCGCGCCGCTGCAGATAACATAATCACTAACAGGAAGTTCACTGTTAGTTATATCTTGAGAGAAGATATCTTGAGAAGTCCGCTGCTTAGCAATGGTGCACATCGCATCTATAGAATCGATACCAATGTATTGTTTCGGTTTATTTGCAGCATTTTGCAGGTAGAGATAAAAATCTCCAAAGCCACAGCCTGCATCGGTGAGTGTAAACGTTTCAAGGTTATCAGGAAGCAGTTCACAGATAGTCTCAAAACGAATCTGTTGATGAGCATAACTGAGCCAGCAGACACCTGCGGGAGTGATACCGTGTTTTTTTATGGCGTTTTTGTAAAAAGCTTCACTGTCAATACGCGGCAATACTTACTCCTCTTTTAGTGCTGATATTATATAATAATTCAAAGGAAAAATATTATGAAAATTGCAGTAGTTGGTCTTGGTGGTGTTGGTGGATATTTAGCGGCTTGCTTTGCAAAAGCTGGATTTGATGTGACGGGTTTTGCGCGTGGAGAGCATCTACAGGCGATTCAAAGAGATGGGTTGAAGATCATTGAAGATGAGAATGAATGGAGCGTTCATCTCAAAGCACAAGAGCTGCGTGAGGCAGAAACTCTTTTTGATATTGTCATTTTCTGCGTGAAGAGCTATGATATTGCCGAGTCATATAGACAAATAGCGTCTTGCGTGAGCGAGAAGACGATTCTTATCTCGTTTTCAAACGGCGTGAACAATGGCGATATCCTGTGTGAGCTGTCAAAAGCCAAGGTACTTGAAGGTGCTGTTTATATCCTTTCATATATAGAAAAGCCGGGAGTTGTTCGTAAAAAAGGGAAGGTCTTTGCAGCTATTTTTGGCGGCGAGAAAGCATCGACCGAAACTTTAGCAGCACTCTTTGAAAAGAGTGGACTTCGATACAAAACCCCCGAAGATATAAAAACAGCTCTGTGGAAGAAGTATATCTTTATTTCTGCATTTGCAACGCTTACCTCTTACTATGACAAGCCAATAGCCGTTGTTTATAAAGAGCATAGAGACGAGGCGGAAGAGTTGCTGCGTGAGATAGCGGCTGTCGCAAAAGAGCAGGGTGTCAACATTGATGATGAGGTGCAAAAGGCGCTTGAGACTGCTTCAAAACTGCCAGAGGATGCTTCAACCTCTATGCATCTCGATTTTCAAAACGGCAAAAGAGTGGAGCTTGAAAGCTTAAGCGGATTGATTGCCAAAAGTGATAAAGCACCCTTAATGTTGCGTATGTATAATGCCTTAAAAAAGAGAGAGTAGAGCAATGAAAAAAGAGCAAATAGTTTTAGGCGGCGGCTGTTTTTGGTGCATCGAGGCGGTCTATAGAAATGTTAAAGGTATGATTTCCGTGGTTAGTGCCTACACGGGCGGTGCACGGGCTAATCCGACCTATGAGAATGTCTGTTCCGGTGCTACGGGACATGCAGAGGTCGTTGATATCACATACGATGCAGATGTTATCTCTCTTGCAGAGATATTGGACATCTTTTTTGTCATTCATGATCCGACAACGCTCAACCAACAGGGTGCAGATAAAGGAACACAGTACCGTTCGGTAATCTACTACGAAAATGAAGAGCAGAAAAAGGTTATAGAAGAATCAATCGCAAAACATCAAAATGGTTTTGCCGATACGATCGTTACCGAGGTGAGTCCGCTTGGAGAGGTTTACCCTGCGGAGCCGTATCATCAAAATTATTACAATCTCAATGCACAGCAGGGGTACTGTCAGGTCGTCATCGCACCGAAACTGCAGAAGTTTATGATGACCTTTCCTGAAAAACTCGGTTAATCCAACTCTTTGAGGATACAGGGAATATCATCTTCCTTGCGCATCTCCTCAAAACTTTCAAACTCCTCATCCATTGTCTGAGCGAAGTTCTCTATGGTTTCGTTAAGTTTCTCCTGTGCCTGGGTTACCAGTTTTTGCTGCTCTTCTTCAACGTTTTTAAATTTTTGCATTGTTTGGAGATAGAACTCTTTGTCATCGGTAAGAAGAAGGATCTCATCTTTGTTCACCCATTTTCTGACAATTTTTCCATCGATCTTAAATTCAAAAATGACATTGTCACTATTTTTCTTCGTGATGAATTTCGGTACTTTAAAACCTATAAACTGTGTAGGATGGGTATCCATTTTTTTCTTTATGACATAATACATACTATTATTATACGATAATATGTTAAACTTTTTAATAAATGTTGAGGAGTGGCGAATGGATCACATATATGAACTGGCTATTGTCGGAGCAGGACCTGCTGGAATTGCAACGGCTGTTGAGAGTTATTTGCAGGGTATTCGAGATATCGTTTTGTTGGAAAAAGATGAAAATCATAACTCGACGATACGAAAGTATTATAAAGACAATAAACGTGTCGATGTGGAGTGGAAAGGTCAAAAGGTCGAACTTGACGGTAATATCTACTTTATAGACGGGACGAAAGAGACTACTCTGGACTTTTTTGATGAGATTCTATCCAAGCATTCCGTTGAACTGCAGACACATGTTGAAGTGACAGGAATCGAAAAAAAAGACGGCTATTTTGAAGTGCATATGGCAGGCAAGAGCATTAAGGCAAAATATGTTGTTGTTACCATAGGACGCATGGGAAAACCGAATAAACCAAGCTATAAGATACCTCCTGCCATTCGTAAAAAAGTGAACTACACGACAGATGAATGCGGTAGTGGCGAGAAGATACTTGTTGTCGGCGGCGGTGATAGTGCTGTTGAGTATGCGGTTGATTTGAGTGCAAACAATGATGTAGCTATTTGCTACAGACGTGAAACATTCCGTCGTGCAAATCCGACAAACCAGAGAGATATTGCCAATGCAATTGCCCATAATGAAGTACGCCCGATTTTAGGTGTCAATATTGACGGTCTTGAAGCGACCGAAGATGGGAAAATAAAAGTACTCTTCAATGAAATTGAGCCGGAAGTTTTTGACAGAGTCATCTATGCCATCGGAGGAACAACACCTTCTGCATTTCTGGCGAGTTCGGGCATTCAAGAAGCAGATGGGAAACCGGTTCATGATGAGCATTATGAGACAAATATTCCAGGACTGTTCGTTGCCGGTGACATTACGCAAGAAAGCGGCGGGAGTATTGCTCTTGGACTCAACCATGGCTATGCCATAGCCTGTCGCATCAACAACCTTTGCTAGGCTCTGTGTGAGATGACTCCCTCGGGAGTCTGCAGTGAGAGCTCTATCTCAGCTTCGAGATACTCTGAGAGTGTCAGCGGCTCGGAGTTTGTATCTTCAAAAGCGGCTATCTTTGCGCCGTTGATTATATTGTCAATGAGCGGCTTTGTCGCAATATCTTCATAATATCCACGGACTTCATCATCAACAATAATTTTGAGTGTCATAACAACAGATTCCTGCAGTGGCGGATACTGTTTTAAAAGAGCATCCTTGTCTATAAGGTTTCTGGCCTGAAAAACTTCATTTATCGACTCATGTGCTAGTTGAATTAGAAACGGACGGCTCACGCGAGGGCCTTTTGTTCTTTTTTTGTTTTGTAGACATTGATGAGTTTTATCATGATCATAACGGAAATGACCTGAAAGAGCGCAGCAAGAATGAAAGCGTAGTAGTGAAGCTTATCAATGGAGTTTGCGCTGTATGCTAAAGTAGCCATCGCAATAAGAAGCGTCAGCGGCATGGAATGAGAAAGCCCCAATAAAATCGTATCTGTAATCCCCAGGTCTTTTATGAAGACCAAAGAGGCAAAGAGACGCATTAAGATCATGACAACGGTAATGAGCAGTGCTTTTTCAATCAAACCGCTGATAAACAGAGCATCAAGATCAAATGAACTGCCGATATGGATAAAAAAGATAGGAATCAAAAGTCCAAAACCAAAAGAGCCGAGCTTTTCCGGAAGATCATGTTTATGCTCAAAGAATGTCGGAATGAATATGCCCGCTAAAAAAGCACCAAAAGCAAGTTCGAGATGCAGATAGAGCATAGCGCCGACAAGCAGAAAAAAGATTCCCATGGAAAGACGGATATCCTGTTCCTGATTATCCTCATGGGGCATAAGGGCAGTGGAGACCTTTGGAAACCACCAAAAGATAAGCTCCATTGCGCGAAAGAGCAGAAACATAAACAAAATAAAAGCGATCAAAGCCATGATGCTTTGGAATAGTCCAAGACCTATGCCTGATTTCAAAGTAGCCGATGTTATGGTCAAGATGACGATACTCACGACTTCACCAATACCACCGACGGTCATAGAGAGTGTTATCCAAGGGGTTTTTCCATACTCTTTTGCCAAAGAGGCAACAAGACCAACCGAGATAAGCGGCAGCAATACCATAAAGATCTTGCCAAGATGAAACTGCATCGAAAAGGCGATGGAAAAAGCGTATAAGAAGAAGAGATAGAGCGCTACTTTTTTGATGGTATGAACAGGAGTTTTGAGAACATTTTTCAGGTTGATTTCTGTTCCTGCGATGAACATAAGGTATAAAAAACCAAGTTCCGCAACGATATTAAAAAGATGCTCGTCATGTAAAAAACCGACATAACCAAGCAGTGAGCCTAGAATAATCTCGATAGGAGTTGTGGGCAGTTTGACACTCTTTGCAATAAAAGGCGAGAACATAATGATAAGCGATATCGTCGTAATGAGAAGGATGTTATCGCTTAGTGTATGACTCATATGTCTAACCTGCTACACTCTTGGCAATGTCAAGTCCGAGAGATTCAAGCATTTCAAGGTCTTTGTTCATCGCCCGTCCGGAAGTTGTCAGATAGTTTCCAATGACGATGGAGTTCGCACCTGCATCGAAGATCTCACTTTGGCGCTCACCGAACATCAACTCACGTCCGCCTGCGACCATAATACGCTTAGCATTTGGAATCATCTCTCTTGTGAGCTTGATGAGAGAAAGGGCATCTTCAACTGTCAGTGGATTTGGACTGAGCTGCAGCGCTTCATTGTGATGATAGAAGTTGATAGGCACGGAGGTAGGGTTGAGTGATGCTAAAGACTCCAGCATCGAGATTCTGTCAGCTTGCGTCTCGCCGAGTCCGAAGATGCCGCCGGTAATGAGAACAAGCCCTGCTTCGTTGACATTTTGGCAGGTCTTGTAACGCTCAGACCATGGATGCGTCGTGCATATCTGCGGATAAAACGCTTCGCTTGTTTCGAGATTGTGATTGTATGCTTTGATGCCTGCATCTTTCAATGTCAGCAGCTGATCTAATGTCGCTGTACCATTACAGGCAATCAGACGCAGTTCGGGTGCGACTTCTTGAACTGCGTGAGCGACATTGCAGACAAATTTCAAAGTCTTGTCATTGAGACCTTTGTCCGCCGTTACAAGACAAAAACCGAGTGCGCCGTTATCACGGGCATTAATAGCCTCTTGTTGGATATCTTGGATGGGTTTTTGTTTATAGCGATCAATGTCGGCTTTATAGCGCACACTCTGTGAGCAAAATTTACAATCTTCTTTGCATGTACCGCTGTTGATGTTACAGATGGAACATAGAAATATCTTCTCACTCACTCTTTTGCCTTTTAAATTCATACGTTTTTTGCAGTTTGAACTCTTTTTTTGGTTTTCGTGTATAGTAGTTTACTATAAATTTGTTTGATTTCACTTCAAGCATCACACACTCTGAGAGGGCTTTGTTTCTTGCGCAGACTTCGCCGGGATTGAGATAAAGCGTTTTGCCTTTAAATTCAATCTCGAAAGCATGGGTATGACCGAAGATGACCACCTCGGCATCCGCTGTCATATAAAACGGCAGATGCATCAGTTTGAACTTTGTGTCGGCGAGTTTGAAGTAATAAGGCTCTTGGACGAGATTGTAGTCGTTATGATAAGCTGCGAGGTGTGCGTCATTGTTTCCGTAGACTGCGATGTACTTTTTGCCGCAGTTGGCTAAAAGCTCCAAAATCTCAGGCTCGACAATATCCCCCGCATGGATAATAAACTCAGCCCCCTCGGCTATTAAAAAATCAAGAGCGATCTTTGCACGCTTGATTTTCGAATGTGTATCGGAGAGAACACCTATTTTCATGACTATTTTTGCTCGTCTATCTCTTCACGCGGTGTTCGCGCTTTACATTTGACACACTCATAGACCTCTTTATTTCTGTAGGTTCTAGGAGCAAGCACACCTGTACAGCCTTTTTCTTTACATTTGATGGTTGTCGGTTCGAACTTGGAGATGAACTTACAATCAGGGTAGTTTTCACATCCCCAAAACGGTCCTCTGCGTGAGTTCTTGAGGCTGATTTTGCCGCCACAGTCGGGACATGGCGTTTCACTTACTTTCTCTTCGACATTGATGCTTTTCGTATTTTTACAATCAGGATAGTTCGAACAGGCTAAAAACTGTCCGTTACGACCATTTTTTACAATCATATCGGCACCACACTTCTCACATTTGTCATCACTCGTCTGCTCTTTTTTCTCTACAGGGTTGCCCTCTTCGTCACACTGCTCTGTGTATTTACATTTTGGAAATCCGCTGCAGGCGATGAACTGTCCGAAACGCCCGCTTCGAAGCAGTAGCTCGCTGCCGCATTTAGGACAGTTTCTGCCTAACGGTTTGGCAACTTTGAGTGAAACGATCTTCTCTTTCCCCTCTTCAATCTGCTTCATAAAACTTTCATAAAAATCAATGAGCAGTTTTTGCCAATCTTCATGCCCTTCGGCTATCTCATCAAGCTTCTCTTCCATCTCTGCTGTGAAGTTGATGTCGACGATATTTGGAAAATGCTTCTCTAAGATTTCTGTTACCGTAAAGGCGATCTCAGTAGGGATGATCTGCTTCTTCTCAATGGTTACATAGGTGCGGTTCGAGAGTGTCGCGATTGTCGGTGCATAGGTTGAAGGACGTCCGACACCTTCGGCTTCGAGCTTTTTGATTAGACTTGCTTCTGAATATCGTGAAGGTGGCTCGGTGAAATGCTGCTCAGGTTTGACGCTTTGAATATCGGCTTTGTCACCCTCTTTTAGAGTAGGAAGGAGTTTGTCTTTGTCTTCTGTTCCTGTTACGGCATAAAAACCATCAAAGATGAGTTTACGCCCGCTTGCACGGTACTCGTTTTCATTTCCTTTAAAAATGATGCTCTGCTGCTCGAAGAGGGCATCTTCCATCTGACATGCCATAAAACGCTCATAAATGAGGCGGTAGAGTTTTATCTCGTCTGGTTTGAGGTATTTGACCGCTACTT
Organism: Sulfurimonas paralvinellae; assembly: GCF_014905135.1. NCBI lineage: Bacteria > Pseudomonadati > Campylobacterota > Epsilonproteobacteria > Campylobacterales > Sulfurimonadaceae > Sulfurimonas > Sulfurimonas paralvinellae. The sequence goes on from NZ_CP041406.1 coordinate 120,176, forward strand.
CAGGAGTGAATTGCAGCATAGTAGGGCGGATAGCCTCGTGCGCTTCCTGTGCCCCTTTTGCTTTTTTCGTGTAGACTTTCGGACTTTTCGGCAGGTATTTTTTACCGTAGCGGTTTTCGATAATGCCGCGAACTGCACCTACAGCCTCTTGTGCCAGATTGAGTGAATCGGTTCTCATGTAGGTGATGACCCCTGATGTTCCGTCAGGTGTTTTGACACCTTCATAGAGTGTCTGGGCTATCATCATCGTCTTTTTCGGTGTGAAACCGAGTTTGCTTGAAGCTGTTTGCTGCAGTGTTGACGTCATAAATGGTGGCGGTGTTGCTGATTTTCGTTGTTTTGTCTCTATCTTTGCGATTGTAAAGTCATCGTTTTTTACACTCTGCGTGATAGATTCCGCTTTTTCTTTGTTCTCTATAGAGAGCTTGGAGAGCTTTTCGCCTTTATGTTTGATGAGGTTTGCGTCGATGTTTGTTTTAAAGACAGTGTCAATTGTCCAGTACTCTTGGGGAACAAAGGCTTTTATCTCACGCTCACGGTCAACGACGAGCTTGAGTGTCGAAGATTGAACACGCCCGCCTGAGAGTCCTTTTTGAATCTTTGAAGCTAGAAGCGGAGAGAGCTTGTAACCCACGATTCTGTCAAGAAGACGGCGTGCCTGTTGCGCGTTTACCATCTTCATATCTATCTTGCGTGCAGATTCAAGCGCGTGCTTGATAGCGCCTTTTGTGATCTCATGAAAGACGATACGCGGCAGATCTTCGGGGTCTTTTTTGATGGCGTGCGCGATATGCCAGCCAATAGCCTCTCCCTCGCGGTCCTCATCGGTCGCGATATAGATAGTGTCCGCTTTTTTCGCTTTTTCACGTATCTCTTTCACGGTAGGGGCATTCTCTTTGGCAACGGAGTATTTTGGAACAATCTCATGATGTTCTTCATCTATGGTTATCCCAAAGCGGGATTTCGGCAGGTCGCGGATGTGTCCTTTTGAAGCGATGACATCATAACCCTTCCCAAGAAAGTTCTTGATAGTACGGGCTTTTGCAGGTGATTCGACGATAATTAAGTTCAACTCATTTTTCCTATATATAGTATAGTGATCTATTTTTTGATTGTGGAAGTGTACCCAAAAAATCTAAAATTGTAAAAAAATGAAAAATTTCACATTTTTTCTAAAGTTATTTTTTTGGGTGACGATATTGATACAGTCTGAGGCAGGGAAGCCAAAAGATAATACAAAAAACAAAGAGCGATAGGCTCTTCCATAGAAAAGGATTTATTATGGGTTTTAGAATTAACACAAACATCGGTGCGATGAATGCACACAAAAATGCTGTTTTTAACAATCAGGCGCTTGATAAAAGTTTAAATAGACTTTCATCTGGTCTAAGAATAAATAAAGCTGCTGATGATTCAGCTGGTCTAGCGATTGCAGACAAACTTTCTGCGCAGTCACAAGGTCTTGGTCAGGCTATTAGAAACGGGAACGATGCTATCGGTCTTATTCAAACTGCTGATGGCGCTTTACAAGAGTATACACAAATTGTACAGCGTATTCGTACACTTGCTGTTGAATCATCAAATGATACGCAAGATTCTGCTTCAAGATCATTTATTCAAACAGAGGTTAACCGTCTTATCTCTTCTGCGAGTTTTATTAATTCACAGACTAAATTTAATGGTAAAACATTGTTTACAGATAGTAGTTTTACATTTCATATTGGAGCGTATGCAAATGAAACAACAAAAACTACTATTGATTCTATGACAGCATCTAATGTTATTGGAACTGCTGGTGTATCAACGCAATCGGCGGCAGAAGCTACAATCTCTGCAATGGATAGTGCTTTAAAAACGATTGATACATTGAGATCAACACTTGGTTCAGCTCAAAATCAACTTGAATCGACTATTAGAAATATCTCTACAACTCAAGTTAATGTTACAGCGGCTGAGTCTCAAATTCGCGATGTTGATTTTGCTGCTGAGTCTGCAAACTTCAACAAAAGAAACATCTTAGCGCAATCTGGTTCATATGCGATGAGTCAGGCTAATGCTGTTCAACAAAACGTGTTAAGACTTTTACAGTAGTAGCAACACATTTAAACTAAGCCTTTTGGCTTAGTTGTTTTTCCATCTCTTTTATGAAATTTTCCAGATAATTTTTATAATACTCAACGAGTTTTATCATTTGTGCTGTTAAAAGTTTACTCAGCTTTTTAATATGTTTTTTTGGATTTGTGACTTCTCTTGTATTGATAAAATCAAAAACATAACCACTGACCATTTGAATATACAGTGAAATGACACCATTCGTATCTTCTGCTTCTTGAACATCATCTTCTGCTAATATATTGATAAAAAGTCCAAGCAACTCATAATGAAAAATATTCATAGAATTAAATTTCATTTTTTGAAATGACTCCAACAGATTTAAGACATTATTTGCATGAAAAACACGCTTTTGCATATGCTCTATTTCATTTTCTGTCAATCCTATGGTAGATGATGATTCAAAAAGTTCTGTGAGTTGTTTTTGAATGTATGTTTTATCCTCGGATTCTAATTTTTCTTGTTCTAAACTATCAACCTTGAGTGGAATCGTACACTCAATAGCAGCACCGTCTGAGAGGTTAAATATCGTTTGCTTGGGAGATTTCATACGAATAAGCATACCCTTTATTTCCATTAAAGAACTGAGAAAATTAGGTGTTGTCGGTATTTCATCCGTAAAATTTCCTTTTGTAAAAAAGACACTATCATGATAACTGATATTTTCTTCCAATGATACTTTATGATTGATATCGAGTTCTTTGCTATGAACATGGTCTGAGAGATGCGTACGCCCTGTTTTAGCATCTAAAGCCATATCGAGACCAAGCAGGTAGAGTTTTTGCGTTTGAAACATGACAGGCAGAATACAGCTGATTATCCCTACATTTGAAGCCGTTATGAATTGATATCCCTCTTTTATAGAAACACCTGATTGGAAAATATAGAGTTTATCCAAGTTAAAAGAAAGAGATAACTCAGGATAGGTAAATGTTGAAAAAAGTTTGATAGAGTCATTGAAGAAATCTATAGAAGTTACATTCTCAAGGTGTTTCATACTTGCTTCAAAGCCATCAATGTGGACAAGTATATCTGGATGTATATTATTTTTTTCCAGCAAACTCATTGCTGCTGTTGCTGCAATTATGATGAATTTTTCCTGATTTTTGTGAACCCACTCTATATTTTTTTGTAAAGACGGTCCTGCACCCAGAACTAACACTTTGTGTTTTTTAAATTCTTTGGAGTCGATGATTTTTGTAAGGTTTACAAATTTAAATTTATTCTGTAAATAATCCAGAGGTCTTAAAAAAGCGAGTAAAACGGCTGAATGGGGAAACTTTAGATAATCTTGCGAAATGACGACATTATGCATAGCTTTTAATTTTTCATCACTGTGACTTAAAAGCAGAAAATATTTTAGATAGTGGTTGTAGATTGGCATGTCTCGTAAAAAAGCAAATGCCTTGTATCGAAAATCAGCTTCTTCTTCAAAAACGGAAAAGTGAAGATTTGCGCCATTGTCTGTCAGTGAAGCGTAATCACAGGTAAAAAGTGAAAGATAAAAAAGTTCCAGATCATCTTCTATAATGAAATAGACATTGGATTGAAGTTTTTCATGTACTTTTGGAAGATGCAACCCAAGACCGACACCAACAAAGATAAACTTATAGATTTTTTTCATAGTGGTTGTTTTGTCTGCATATTGGTTTGTATAATGAACGATTGGAGCGATAGTTGCGAGTGAAGATTCTATGAGATCCATCTGTTCGTATTTTTCAACATCTTCATCTGTAAAGCGTAAATCTCTAAAAGTTTCAAATAGATTATCTTCTTTTGAAAAATCAATACTTTTTGTAATTTTCTCTGCATGTTCATTACTGTCAATATTATAAAGCCATTTACCAGTTTCTTTTTCTATGACATCGAAGTAGCCTTCATTCTTATATTCAAGATCATATTTTTGTGTATAAAAACCGTTTTCAATAGCATTTTCAAAAGCTGAGATTTTTTCATAAAGATCAAAGTGTGATGATTGTAGAAAAAGAATGTTCTTTGTGTATACTTTCTGTGTCTGTTGTTGTATCTGTTGCATATCCATTATTATCCTTCGTTTATTAAAAACTGCGCAAATTTAAAGTCTAGTTCTGTATCGATGTCTATTGATTTTTCTTGTGGCATTTTATAGGCATAAATTTTACTGTTCAAAAAGAAAGTTTTTTCTTTGAGCACTCTTTTGGTATCTGCAATATATATAGCTCCATTCAGCCTGTAGTAAGGTTCAAGATCTTGACTTCTTTTGTTCTTTGCTTCAGCTTGTAAAAAGTTTTGCATACTGTTGTCTTCAGGGAGTTGGTTTGACCATAGAGGTGAATGTTCCGTCTTACAAACACTGATGACGGCATCAGCTTTTTTTGTCATAAGCAACTCTATAGCTTCATCGATTTCTTTGGAAGTTCGTAGGGGACTAGTTGGTTGTAGTAGTACGATAAAGTCGTATGTATCACTGTTCTCAATTGTGTGAATGACTGTTTCAATACTGCTTGCTGTGTCACTTGCAAGTTCTTGAGGCCTTTGTAAAACATCACTACCATACTCTTTAGCAATTTCCAAGATCGTTTCATCATCACTCGTGACGATAACTTTGTCTATGTATGTACTCTGTAGTCCCGCTTCTATGCTCCATGCTATTAATGGCTTTCCTGCCAGGTCGAGTATATTTTTCCTTGGTACTCTTTTACTCCCGCTACGCGCTGGAATAATTGCTAAAAAAGTTTTTTTCTGTAACATTAAAAGATCTCACCATACTCGTTTTGTGCCTGTTCAAAGTCACTCATCCGACCAATGTCGAGCCAATATTCATGGATAGGAAAAGAGATTGATTTTAGCTCATCTTTGATGATATCCTCAAAGAGTGTTGGCATATCATAGAACTCATTTTTTGGTATATACTCAAAGACTTGTGGTGAAAGAGTGTAAATACCGGCATTGACAAAAAATTTATGAACTGGTTTTTCTTCTATGGATGTAATACGACTGCCATCTGTTTGTATGACCCCATAAGGAACCTGATAATCGTACTCACGCACACACATCGTAGCAACAGAGTGTTCCATCAAGTGAAAATCGAGCAGATGTTCAAAGTTTACATTTGTCAAAAGGTCGGCATTCATCACAAAAAACGGCTCTTGCGGACGTTCCTGTATGAGACTGAGCGCTCCTGCCGTGCCAAGGCGCTTCGTTTCTTCGATATAGTCAATATTTACACCCAAATCACTTCCATCCCCAAAATATTTTTTGATCATATCAGCTTTGTAGTTGACACTAATAGTAATATTGACAAAACCATACTTGGCAAAGTTTTCGATAATTGTCTCAAGAATCGGTTTATTGCCGACTTTTAAGAGTGGTTTTGGAATATCTTCGGTCAAAGGACGAAGACGTGTTCCCAGGCCTCCTGCCATTAAAATCACCCTGTTGTTTTTTGCATTTGTTTTTAACAGTTTTGAGATCTCTTCGATCTTTACTAACTTACCTTCATCATCTACGATAGGAATCTGGTATATTTGTTTGCGAACAGCTTTTTGAATAATCAGTTCTTTAGAATCATTGATATTTGCCAGTGTCGGTTCTTTAAAGTAAAGATTTTCTATACTTGATTCAAGCGTGAGACCATCAAGCAGTCCACGACGAATATCTCCATCACTCAAAGTTCCAACAACTTTTTCATCATTATCCAGTACAATAGCAATACGCATTGCTCCTTTGTCGATAACATGCAGAGCTTTTTTTATGGTTGAATCTCTTTGTAGTAAAATATCTTGATATTTATTCATGGAAACATCCTTTTATGTCATAGAATTTTTTTCTTAAGATACCGTTTATTGGGTTCTTTTTTAATATTTCTTTTATTCTTTTCGCACTATTTGGCATTTCAAAAGGGCTTTTTATATCACTGATGTTTTTGAGAAAATCTTTATTGTATGCTGTTTCAATAGCTCTTTGTATGTCAGCTTGTTCTATCTTACAGTCAATGATACTTTGAGCTTTGAGTCTTCCTTCTTGTCGTTCACCTATATTTATGGTCGGTTTACAAAAACTTGGAACTTCTAAAATACCGCTTGAACTATTTCCTATTACAGCATCGACATATTGTATAATGCTAAAGTATCGTAACTGCCCCAAAGAATTAAAAGCAACAGCTCGTTTTTTATGTTTTTTTACAAATGTATCGATCATTTTGTTGATCTCTTTTCCGCCTTCATCAGCATTTGCTTTTGTAAAGACTATTGTGGTATCTTTAAGATTTTCAAGTACACATAAAAGTTCATGAAATTGTTCTTTTGGGGTCATTATTGAGAGTGTTTGTGGGTGATATGTTACAAGTAAATTTTTCTTACCGAGTGAAAAATTAATGTTTTTTTCTAAAGAGTGTCTGTCAAGCAGTTTCAAATTCTTAATATTCTCAACGCCTAACGAACCTACATTGAATACTCTAGCCGGATCTTCTCCAAGCTGTATGACTCGATCGGCATACTCTTGGGCTGCCGTAAAATGGAGCAAGGAGAGCTTTGTTACTGCATGGCGTATATTATCATCAATAGCTCCCTCTGTAATCTCACCCCCATGAATGTGTGCAATAGGAATATGCAGCATCATGGCTGCTGTTGCTATGCTAAGAATTTCATAACGGTCTCCTAAAAGCACAATAATATCAGGACTAAGTCTAGAAAGTGCGAGTGTGATATCTTTTTGTAATTCTGCCATACTCAATGATAATGATACAGGAGTATCACTTGAGAGATTCATTGCTATTTTTTCATTGATAGAGAATTCTGCTTCTATCTCTTTATATGTTTCACCAAAGTTTTTATCTAAATGAGTACCTGAAACGATCAATTGCAATTGTAATGCTTTATCATCTTCTATTTGCCGCAACAGAGGTTTTAAGAGCCCATATTCTGCACGTGTTGTTGTAACGACACAAATTTTTCTCATAACAATGCATCTTTCTGATAGTCTTTTTGTGAGACCGTGCCAATAATTTCATCCCATTTCATCGGACTTATTCCATTACCGGGTCTTTTGATAGTGATGTTTTCTTCAGTAAAAATTTCACCTTTTTTTATCTCTCTTTTTGCAACTATACTTTTTCGTGCCACAATAATATTTGGAGTTTCACTTTTACTTGGTTTTTTCACGCCATCACCTAAAGCCAGTTCTATATTGCGTATAGCTTTTACCATTGCTTTTAATTCATCCGGTTCTAAACTTGCCTTATGGTCAGGTCCTTCCATACTCTTATCAAGTGTGAAATGTTTTTCGATGACGCTCGCACCCATCGCCACAGCAGCGATGTCGACCTCGATGCCTAAAGTATGATCACTGTATCCATAGGCGATATCAAAGGTACTACCTATGGTAAGCATGGCTCGTAGATTGACATCTTCCATTGGTGTCGGGTACATTGTATTTGCATGCAGGACTGTAATGTTCTCTTTTTTTGTTCCTGCATCTTGGAGTATCTGCAGGGCATCATCTATCTCATCAAGTGTTGCCATACCTGTAGAGAGAATTACTTTTTTATTTAGTGCTCCTATTTTACGCAGGTAGGGCAGGTTCGTTATCTCTCCACTTGGAATTTTAAAGATTTTCAAACCAAGATCATTTAGCATGGCGATACTTTCAAGATCAAAAGGCGTGGAGAGGAACATTATATTCTTTTCTTCACAGTATTTTATAAGTTCTTTATGTGTTTCAAGATCAAGTTCGAGCTTTTTTATCATGTCAAACTGAGACTCTTGCGCATCTGTTGTCTCTTTTTGATACTCTGCTTTTTGAGCATTTTTACTGACGAGATTTTCGGTTTTGAAAGTTTGAAACTTAACTGCATCGGCTCCGGCATTACTTGCAACATCGATGAGTTTTTTAGCAAGTTCTATGCTACCGTTATGATTCACACCGGCCTCGGCGATTATAAAAACACTCATTTGACAATACTCCCGGCTTTTATAAAGCCACTTACGCATATACTCTGCTTTGTTGTCGTACCACTGCCTATAAAAGTGTCCTGCATCACCTGTACACCGCCATTGATGATGGCACCTGTGCTTACATGACAGTTGTCTTCAATACTGCTGTCATGTTCTATGAGTACTTTTGTATTGATAATACAGTTCTTGCCGACTTTTGCAGCGGCATTGACGATGGCATGGTGCATAATGACAGTGCCTTCTTGCAGGGTTGCGTGAGGAGAAACATAGGACAAAGGAGAGATTATTGTCGGAATGGTAAAGTCGAGTTCCTTCAGTTTTGAAAAAAGCTTTTTGCGTACGGCATTGGAAGCGATATGCCCTATGGTAATGAAGGCATAACTGTACTGCTCGCGCAAAGTTGCAAGTTCATCATCTGTACCGATTAACGGGTAGCCGAATATGGGTGCACTCTCACCTTCGAACTTTTCTACAATTCCGGCGATCTCGAATCTTCCTTCTTGTTCAATGACATCGATGACACTTTTGCAGTGTCCGCCGCCGCCAAGTAAAATGATCTTCTCTTTTTTCATTATAACACCACGCTGCTTGGAATATTGACTATCGTCTCAGATAGTGCGAATGAGTTTGCCAGAGTGTCTTTTTGACACTCTCTGTAGATCTCAAGCTCACTTAAAAGCTGCCAAATCGGTCGGGTCATGACATTGTTGGCATTACAACACTCCAAAAAAGCATCTCTTTGGCCTTTGTTTTGAAATGCCAAGGCGTTGAGCCAATAGTTGCTCTGTGCCCCCTTTGGTTCTTTTATAAACTCTATATCGTCATATTTTGAAAAAAAATCATTATATTTTTCTGCGAGGGAGCGTTTGTTGTGTAAAAACTCTGAAAGCTCTTCAAGCTGTGCGACAAGCAGTGCTGCGTTAAGGTTTGGCATACGGTAGTTATAGCCCATCATATCATGTACATATTCCCATTTGTGTGGAACTTTTGCCGTTGTTGAGATATGCTTGGCCTTTTGCGCCAAATCGGCATCATCAGTGACGATCATACCTCCGCCGCCTGCTGTGATGATTTTGTTGCCGTTAAATGAGAAACAGCCCAGTTTGCCAAAGGTTCCGGTATGTTTTGTTCTGTAGTAAGAGCCAAGACTCTCCGCAGCATCTTCTACAAGAGTAATATGCCAACGTGAGCAGATTTCGGCAATGGTGTCGATTTGACAAGGATGCCCAAAGGTATGCATAGGGACACATGCTTTGATGACTTTTTGCGTTGTTTTATTGATGCATTGTCTGTTTTCTATCTGACAGTTCTGTGTTAAAAAATTTTCAAGTGCTTCGGGACTCATGCCCATGCTCTTACGTGAGACATCAAGAAAGATCGGTTTTGCTCCACAGTAGCTGATGGCATTTGCCGTTGCTACAAAACTCAGTGCCTGCGTGAGCACTTCATCGCCATTTTTTACACCTGCGCAAAGCAGAGCAACATGTAGTGCACTTGTACCGTTAACGGTGGCAACTGCATATTTTGCTCCGACAAAAGCAGTAAAATCTTCCTCAGCTCTATCGACGAACTTCCCTACACTCGAAACGAAAGTGGAGTCGATACATTCGTTGAGGTATCTTTTCTCGTTCCCCCTAAAACGCGGCTCATGAAGAGGAATGAACTCTTGTGTTCTGTAAGTTTCTTGAATGAATTGAACAATATCATTACATTTTTGAGTCAAGATATTTTCCTTTGTCCTCGTAAGCGAAATTTGGAAGTAGTTTGAAAAACTCCTCTACGATGTCTCGTTTTTCCCAACTATAGTTTTGTTTAAAACTCTCGATATGTTTTGTAAAATCATTGAGTGCTTGATTATCAAAATCGGCTCTATTTTTAATGACACCAAGATTTTCAAATCGTTCCATATCAAGTGTTTCGTTCTTTGTGAAGAACTCTTCGAAATCCTTTTCACCTGTTGTATCGCTCTGTGTAAAAAGACAAGGCCATTTTCCTTCTTGTGGCAAAGTTTTTGCCAATAACCTTGCTTCATCCTCACTTTTACAAAGATAAGGTTCATAACCCTTTTTGCGCAGATATTTGACGGCAATATCAGCGAAGGAGATAAGATGCAGACTCTCTGAAAGTTTCGGAAAGAAGATATCTCGGTTCTCCCCAAAAATAGCGCTCATAAGACAAAGCTCTCCGCTCTCTTGCGGTGTGACAAAGTAGCGTTTGATGTCGTTTGGCGCAACAATGGGCTGGCGTTTTTCAATTCGCTGGTTAAATCCGTGTAAAAGGCTGCCGTCAGAAAAGGCCACATTTGCAAAACGAGCCATTGAGACATCTATATCAAGTGAATGGCGATGTACGAACATCTCCATGATGCGTTTGCTTGCTCCCATCATATTGACGGGATTTGCCGCTTTGTCCGTAGAAACACAGAAGTATTTTTTTACTCCGTTTTCTATGGACTGCGTGAGGGTTTTGTCGGTATTGAAAATATTGACATCACACATACGCATCAAAGTAAAAGGGTCTTTTTCACTGCGGACATGTTTGAGTGCCGAAAGATTGAGAACATAATCATATCTGCCGTCATTTTTTATAAAAGCGTCATATTCGAGTGAGCCTATGTCCAGAGCAAAGGTTGCGAATTCTCCGTCTATATAGCCATAAGAGCTGCGAATATCACGTACGAGTTCAACCATATTGTTTTCGGAAATATCTACGACATGCAGTTTTTGAGGATTACGTTTAAATATCTCTTTGACAACGGCTTGACCGATACTTCCTGCACCGCCGAGGACTAAAAAAGAAGATTTCTTGACACATTGAGACAGCAAGGCAGAATATTGTCGTATATCGCTGTAAAATAGTTCTTGATCTCTTCCAATAAGTTCTAAGATATTCAATCTGCATCCATCTTTAATGATTTATTTATATTTTGTTATAGCAAATATGGTACCAGACTAAAGAAAAAATAATTTTTGTCGATTATATGTTTAAAGAATTTAATAATTATATATAAAGCAAAGGATTTATTATGGCTGTATCATCATTAGGTCTTGGTTCAGGTGTTCTGACACAGGATGTATTAGATCAATTACGTAAAGCTGATGAGTCATCACGCGTCACACCGATAGATATGCAACTGGCACTTGTTAAAGATGAGCAGGGGGCTTTTAATGTATTGGATGCAAAGATGACAAATCTAATTGATAGCATCGATGCATTGAAAAGACCACTTTTGTATGATGAAAGAACGGCAAGAGTGACAGGAACATCTGTTGCAGTAACTGCAAGTGCCAACAGTGATCTTCAAGAGTTTACGCTGAATGTTACACAGTTGGCTACGAAACAGATTGAAGAATCAGGTTCATTTGGTTCTGAGACAGATACTATTGCAAGTGCGGCTGGCAGTATTAATCTCAATATAGACGGCACTGACTTTACGATTGATTATGATGATACTACTACTTTAAAGAGTTTTAAAAAATCTATTAACGATATTGCCGGTGATAAGGTTAATGCCACAATTGTTCAAATTGCAAGTGGTGATTATAGATTGTTTTTAAACTCTGTAGGAACAGGGAGCAATCAAGATATAACTATTACAGATAACAGTGGGAATCTATCAGGAACACAGTTAACAGATGATTTAACTGCCTTGCAGACGGGAGTTGATGCAACGTTTGAGTTTAATGGTCAAACGGTAACAAGAAGCTCTAATGAAGTGACTGATCTTGTTACGGGATATGATATAACACTTAAAGAACTTGGATCATCAAGTGTGAAGATCGAACAAAATAGAGACGCAATATTAGAGAAAATTGATAGTTTCGTAGAAAAGTACAATGATGCAATGGGTGAGCTTGGAAGACTTACAGTTAATAGCACTAATTCTGATGAGAGAGGTATTTTTGCAGGTAATAGTACTATCCGAAGCATGCAGCTTAAGATACGAAATTTAATGGATGACATAGGCGGTGGTGTTGGTAATATCTATGACTATGGTTTTGATATAGACAAAAGTGGAAAATTGACTTTTGATAAGTCAGTATTCAATGATGCTCTTGATGCAGATGCAGCAAATGTAGAAGCTTTCTTTTCCGGTGGAGATTTTGATAATGGGGATGGTACAACAACGATAGTTGATGGTATTTTTAATGAACTCTCTACAGCAGTTGGGGCGTATACAAACTACGATCAAACACTAGATCAATTTAAAAAGAGTTTGATGGAACAAAGTACTGAACTCGAGGATAGACGAGCGACAGAAATAGAGAGACTAGACAATAAGTATGCAACATTACAAAAACAGTGGGCTGCATATGATGCTTTAATAGCAAAATTAACTTCTTCTGCCAATGCATTTATACAGATGGTAAATACGCAAAATTCGACCAAAAACAACTAAATTTTTTTTAAAAAGTGTCGATTTAATTGGTAGATAAAAAGGATTGAAAATGTATGCAAACAGTGCTTATAATGCCTATACGGAAAACTATATAGGGATAGAATCACCATATAAACTAATAGAAATGTTATACGAAGGGGTGCTACGTTTTAATGCACAAGCAAAACGGGCAATAAAAGATAATGACATTGAAAAACGAGTATATTGGACAAATCGATCAATCGCTGTATTGGCTGAGCTCAAAGGGAGTTTAGATTTTAAGCAGGGGAATGTAGCAAAATACTTGGATGGTCTGTATGATTATCAGATTAAACTTTTAACAGAAGCCGGTATAGAAAATAGTCTTGAAAAACTTGAAGAGTGTACAAATGTATTTAAGGGGCTTTTGGAAGCTTGGAGAGAAACTACGGATGTGGCTTAATCAGCTTAAGATTGCCATTGTCCAACAAGATGTAGATTTACTCAATAAATTACTAGATGATATTCCAACATTTGATGATGTAGATAAAATTGAAGAAGCTTTATACCTTTTGAAAGAAGCGACACAAATCGTACAAGGACTTCAAGATGAAACGGCTGAATCAATGAAACAAATGAAAAAAAATATAGATTTTTTAAAATCTACTCAGGTAGATAAAACCGCAAAATTCGACATCACTTCTTAGATTTTTTACGTATCCCAAAATTTAGACTTCTTATGGTGTAGTCACTTACAACAGCACCTTTTCGCATAGTTAATATATGCTCTACCGCATCGGCGATATCTCCTGCCAAGAGTTTTTCATTTTCATTTTCACTGACATCAAAACGCAGTTCATCGTAAAAAGTGCTCTCTGTCATGTCGGGGTTGATGTTCGTTATGCTGAGGTTTGTTTTTCGTGTCTCTTCAAAAAGGGCATCGCCAAAGGCCTTCAGACCTGCTTTTGTGGCAGAGTAGAGAGCGGCGAACTTACTTGCCCGCAGTGCTTCGATGGAGTTTATGTTGATGAGGTAGCCGCTGTTATGTTTGAGTGAGCGAAGTGTTGCGTGAGTAAGCAGCATCGGTGCTGTGAGATTGAGGTGTGTCATCTTCTCAATGATTTCAGGGCTTAACTCTTCGTGCAGCTCGAACCTTCCAAAACCTGCAGCATTGACGAGGATGGAAATATCCTCTTTTTTCAAAGCTTCACAGAGCTTTTTCGTTGCGTGAGCATCGCAGAGGTCTGCCTGAACGGCTTGAAAATCGGCATGCATAAAATCTTCATAGGATATTGTCCGACTGATACCCGTAACGGCATATCCAAGGGTTAAAAGACGTTGTGTTATCGCTTTGCCGATGCCGCTGCTTGCTCCCGTAACCACTGCTTTTCTCACGCAACTCTCCTTTTTGCTATAATCATGCCATGAAAAATATTTACATAACAGACCTTGACCATACTTTTTTACGTTCTGACTTGTCTTTGAGTGATTATACTAAAAAAATCTGGAACTCTTACGAAAATGAAGCTATTTTGGGCATTGCAACTGCGAGAACCTACAAAAAAACGGTACAGTTCCTAGAAGGTGTGTATATTTCAGCACCGATGATACTCCTTGACGGTGCACTTATTGCTACAATGGATAAAAAAATCATCGACACTAAGTTCATTGCAAAAGATGCAGCCGACACCATCATAGATGAGGGTGCACGGCTGGGTATCTACCCCTTTGTACTCTCACTGGTCGATGAGAAACTGGGTGAAGCGTTCTCTTACTCGACAACGCTCAATGCGTATCAGCAGGAGATCATCAAGCGTTATGCGAACGATGACCATACAGAGGCTTTTCGTGATCTGCGTGCAAAAGAGAGGAACTTCAAAGTGGTCTATATGGCAGAGGAGATGCTGCTTGAAGCATTGAAGCAGAATCTTGAAGCCATCTTTGGCGATGAATTGAAGTATATATTGGCACCCGAAGCTTATATGGGCTGCTATTTTTTGACCATTTTACATAAAGATGCAGACAAATCCCACGGTATCAAGAGTGTGAGTGAAGCAGTCGGATTTGATCTGGATAAGTTAACCGTCTTTGGAGACAATCTTAATGACATCGGTATGTTCGAGCTGGCAAACAGGTCTGTGGCGGTGGCGAACGCGCAGGAAGATGTGAAAGAAAAAGCGGATATTGTGTTAGAACACACAAATGATGAAGACGGTGTTGCCAGATATCTTGAGGAGCTGAAAAATGCATAGAAGATCTTCACTTATTCCGATGCTTATCATTGGAGCACTCTTTTTCATTTTCGGTTTTGTGACCTGGCTTAACGGTTCGCTCATTCCGTTTTTAAAAGAGATCTGTTCGCTTAATGAGTTTGAGGCACTTTTTGTCACTTTTGCTTTTTACATTGCCTACACGGTTATGGCACTGCCGATGGCTTTTGTACTGGAGAAAACCGGTTACAAAAAAGGAATGGCTCTCGGGCTTGTCGTCATGGCAGTAGGTGCGTTGCTTTTCATCCCAGCGGCACAGAGTGCGGAGTTTCTTGTTTTTTTGCTGGCACTTTTCACGCTTGGGACAGGGCTTACCATACTCCAAACGGCATCAAATCCTTACATCGTTCTTATCGGTCCAATAGAATCAGCGGCAATGCGTATCAGCATTATGGGGCTTATCAACAAAAGTGCGGGTGTTTTGGCACCGCTTGTCTTTACAGCGCTCATACTTGCAGATATCCAACCCGACCCCTCTCTGTTAGCCCACGAGCTCATTAAGCCTTATGCGATCATGGCGGCTATTTTAGCGGCATTGGCACTCTTTGTCTACTTCTCTTCGCTTCCTGAGATCGAGTTTGAAGAAGACCCATATGATGATGAAAATATCTTTGGTTTTCCCCGTGTCGTGCTTGGTGCTGTGGCACTTTTTTTCTACGTGGGTATCGAAGTTATTGCTGGTGATACCATTGGACTCTATGCGCAGAGTATCGGGATGGAGAATGCAACAGCCTTGACCTCTTATACTATGTTCTTTATGGTTATAGGTTACATTATCGGTGCTGTTGCCATTCCAAAGTTCCTTACGCAGGAAAAGGCATTGACACTTTCGGCTCTCTTTGGAATAATACTGCTTTTTGGTGTGGCTTTTTCTTCCACGAGTGATACAAGCTTTTCTGAGATTTTATGGGGTTGGAGCGGTGTAATGCTGCTGCCGAACTCTCTACTTTTTGTGGCACTTTTAGGTCTTGCCAATGCTCTTGTCTGGCCGACGATCTGGCCTTTGGCACTTGAAGACCTTGGAAAACACACAGCAAAGGGGAGTGCACTGCTTATCATGTCCATTGCCGGTGGGGCACTCCTGCCGCTTGCTTTTGGAAAAACGGCACAGCTCACGCACAATATGCAAGAAGCCTATCTTCTTGGCATCATCTGTTACGCTGTTATCTTGATGTATGCACTCAAATGGCATAAGATGAAAGGGTGGAGAGGCTAGCGTGTATGCTTTAAAAGAGCTTGAAAACGGATTTGTTTATTTAGAAGTAAAGAATGAAGCGGCTCACGCAAAGATAGCGCTGCAGGGTGCGCATATTTTTAAATATGAAAATTATAACGGTGAACTGCTCTGGCTGAGTCAAATAAGCCGATTTGAGACGGGAAGTGCCATTCGAGGCGGTATTCCACTTTGCTGGCCTCGCTTTGGCAATCTTGATGAAACGCTGCCACAGCATGGTTTTGCACGAACAATGATTTTTGAGCTCATTGAAGTAAAAGAGGTTTCAAATAGCCTCACGCAAGTCCATCTTCGGCTGGAAGATACTCCCAAGAGTAGAAAGATCTGGAATTTTGCTTTTGAACTTGATGTTGTTTTTGAGATTTCTGCTACACTCTCCATCTCTATGAAAACAACGAACAGAGATACAAAAGAGTTTCTCCTCACGCAGGCTTTTCATACCTATTTTCAGGTGGATGATATTGTAAAAGTACGTATAGAGGGTTTGGAAGGCATGAAATATTTAGATACGTTGAGCGATACTAAAGCCGTTGAAGATCAGCCGATAGAGATAGATAAAGAGATAGACAGGGTTTATCTTGGCGTGAAAGAAGATATACACTTGCGTGAGGAGCATAAAAACATCAGTATCCATGCAGAAAATTCCAACTCGGCAATCGTATGGAATCCCTGGGCGGAAAAATGCAGTAACATGAGTGCTATGAAGCCCGATGCCTACAAGGAGTTTGTCTGCATAGAGAGTGCGAACGCTTTTGATGACTTTCGGATTGTTCAACCAAATGAGAATGTACATTTACGGGCTACTTATCTCACGCAAAGGTGTTAAAAATGAAGATGTACATAGATGGAGATGCCTTTCCCAATCTTTTAAAGCCGATAGTTCTGCGTCAGATAGAAAAACTGGGCATTGAAACCTTTGTTGTAGCGAATAAAAAAGTCACTATTGGAAAGTCACAGAATGTTTTTTATGTTATCGTTGATGCCGGAGCGGATGAAGCGGATAATAAAATTGTAGAGATGTTACAAGAGGGTGATCTTGTCATTACCGCTGACATTCCGTTAGCAGACAGAGTAATCTCAAAAAATGCACATGCCATAGATCATCGAGGAGAACTCTACAGCAGGGACAATATCAAGCAATATCTTGCGATGAGAAATCTTATGGAGTCCATCAGGGAAATGGGTGAAGTAACCAAAGGAGCAAAGGCATTTGGTCAAAAAGATGCTGAACATTTTGCAAATCAACTCAATGCATTTTTGCAGAGATATGATTTCTAGGTCAAAATATATGCGTTACTATGCCGTATTTAGAAGTTTACTTTTAAGAGTTTCTAAAAGGTAATGTTAAGATTAATTCAGTGATTGTTATGTGTTGATGGTGCGGACGAAAGGACTTGAACCTTCACACCTTGCGGCACCAGATCCTAAGTCTGGCGTGTCTACCAATTTCACCACGTCCGCGTGGAATAAGTTTTTAGTGTCACTTCTGACGAATAACATATAGTGGTACCCCCTACACGATTCGAACGTGTGGCCTACGCCTTAGAAGGGCGTTGCTCTATCCAGCTGAGCTAAGGAGGCATAATCAAAGGTGGTACGCCCGATAGGATTCGAACCTATAACCCTCGGAGCCGAAATCCGAAACTCTATCCAGTTGAGCCACGGACGCAACTATGTTATTATGATTATTAATATTTTATATTTGTTTTATGGGGTGGGATACGGGATTCGAACCCGCGACCCCCGGCACCACAAACCAGTGCTCTAACCAGCTGAGCTAATCCCACCATGTTTTTGAATAAAATATAAAAAATTGAAATTTAAAAGTGGTCGGGGTGAAAGGACTCGAACCTTCGGCCCCCTGGTCCCAAACCAGGTACTCTAACCATACTGAGCTACACCCCGACCTATACACTAAACGAGCGCTTAAGCTGATTAATGAGGCGAAATTATAGTCAATATATCACTGTTTGTCAATAGTATTTCTCTATTTCTTTAAAAAAATACTATTTTTAAGTATAATTAGACCAATTAAAAGGGAAAGCACTTTATGAAATTAGCAAGATTTAGTCGGTTAGGTTTTATTTTAGCAGCAGCAGGCTCTGCTGTCGGACTTGGAAATATCTGGAAGTTTCCATACATTACAGGAGAGTATGGCGGCGGAGCATTTGTGCTCATTTATCTTATCACTGTGCTGCTTATCGGGTTTTCCATCATGATAGCGGAGATGCTCATTGGTTATCTTGGCCGCCGTGATACGGTTACATCGTTTGAAGAACTTGCTCCTAGAAACAAGCATATATGGAAACTTGGTGGTTTTCAGGCCTTAGCAGGTCTATTCATTATGATTTTTTACTCAGTCGTTATCGGTTGGATATTTAACTACATCATCACTTCTTTGAGCTATCTTCCTGCAAGCGTCGAAGAGGCGGAGACTACTTTTACGACAATGCTTCACAGCAATTTTTGGATACAGCTTTTTTACCATACGCTCTCTTTTGCTTTCATTACCTATGTAGTTCATAAGGGTATTAAGAGTGGTATTGAAAAACTAAATTACTACTTGATGCCGGCATTGATGGTGATTCTTGGTGGTATGTTCATCTATGCAACGACGCTTGGAGGTTTTTCAAAAGCGGTGGACTTTATGTTTATGCCGGATTGGTCAAAAGTTACTTCAGAGGCGTTTGTCGTAGCGGTCGGACATGCATTTTTTACTCTCTCACTCGGTATGGGTGCCATTATGACCTATGCAGCATCACTGCCAAAAGATGCCAACCTTGTTAAAAGTGCTTTTTGGGTTGTCTTTTTAGATACGACCATCGCTATAGTAGCGGGTTTGATGCTCTTTACATTTCTATACCAATACGGCTCAGGCCCTGCAAAAGGCCCGGGGCTGGTTTTTATTTCATTGCCGGCGGCTTTTTATGAGATGGGTATTCTTGGCAACTTCTTCGCAGTACTCTTTTTTATAGCGCTTGCCTTTGCCGGACTTACATCTTCGGTCTCTCTTGTTGAGCCGATGATTCAGTACTTTATCGACAGATTTGGCTGGAGCCGCCTTAAATCTTCTTTGAGCATGGGCTTTTTCTTTTGGTTTTTAGGCATCTTTGCCATTCTCTCAAATATCGACGGCACAAAAGAGTTCCTGACATGGGGAAGCAAAAACTTCTTTGACTGGGTAGATTATGTAACGGCAGCCATTATGCTGCCTTTGGGTGGTCTTATCATGGCTGTATTTGTCGGCTTTGTCATTCCTGAGAGTGAAGTGGAGAAAGTTGTCAAACCACAATTGAAATGGGCATATAAACCATGGTACTTTTCACTTCGTTATCTTACGCCGGTCGCTATGTTCGTGGTCATGCTTTCACTGATGGGAATCATATAGATGGATATCGCCAAAGAGTGTAGAAAAATCCTGCGTGAGGCAGGTGTCAATTCTCAATCACACATCGATTTTGATGTCAATGGTGAAGTGATGACGCTGACACTTGAGTATATCATAGATGCATATATGCAGGCTTCCAAAGAGTCTCAGCTTGTTTTTTACGCTGCACTGCAGAAGTCACTCGATACAAAAGAGATGGGAATTGAGAAGTTCTTTGAGGGGATGGGACAGCTGCTGCTTATGTCCCATCTCTCTGAGAAGTTTGAAGGTTTATAAAGGAAAATAGATGGGATGGACATGCCAACACGATTACAAAGGTTTTTGCAAACTTTTAAATGTAGTCTGCACTCCGGGCATCAAAGGATGTACTCTTAATAAAGGGAAACACGACTATTTTTTTACGAGTGGTAATTTTGAAGAGGATAAAAAAAGGGAGGAGTCCAAAAAGAGAGACTCCATCGACTTTGCCGCTTTGGCAAGGTCAAACTAAAACTGAATCAATCCATCAACAGGACTTGATGCCGTAGCGTATGGTTTTTTAGGTATGCGGCCTGCAAGATAGCTCATGCGTCCTGCAATGACAGCATGCTTCATGGCTTCTGCCATCGCGATAGGATTGTTTGACTGAGCGATGGCTGTATTTGTAAGCACACCTTCTGCACCAAGCTCCATGGCATAGGCTGCATCACTCGCACATCCGATTCCCGCATCAACGATTACAGGAACATCAACCGCTTCACGTACAAAGACAACATTGTAAGGGTTTTGCACGCCAAGACCGCTTCCAATAGGGGCTGCCAGCGGCATAACTGCATGAGCACCCGCATCTTCTAAGCGTTTTGCCATGATAGGATCATCTGATGTGTACGCCATGATGGTAAAGCCGTCTTTGTGAAGGACTTCACAGGCTTTGATAGTCTCAAGTACATCAGGGTAGAGTGTTTTTTGCGTGTCACCGATGACCTCTAGTTTTATAAGATCGATGCCTGTCGCTTCACGAGTCAGACGAAATGTCGTGATCGCCTCTTCAGCCGTTACACAACCTGCAGAGTTTGGCAAGAATTTTACATTGGTTCCTGCAAAAGTATCACGTAAATTCTCTTTGCTCGGGTCTGTAATGTTTAAGCGGCGAACGGCAACAGTGATAAGTTCACTCCCTGATGCCAATGTTGCCTCTTTTGTCATCTCAAAAGAGGCATATTTTCCACTGCCGACGATAAGGCGTGAGCCTAATTCATATTTTCCGATTTTTAGTTTGTTATTCATTATAGGTTTCCTATATTATATTAATTATTGATTTATAGCATAAGCTATCTTATAGTTTTCCAATTTGCTCTATCAAATCGTTTGGCGTAAGAGAAAAATCAGCCCCGCTATAATGTTTTGCCAGTGTTGTATGTGCCAGCGAAGCATGGATGGCTGCGTGAAGCGCCTCAAACCCCTGCGCTAAAAGCGCACCGATAAGGCCGCTTAGAACATCGCCGCTGCCGCCTTTGGCTAGTTTTGCACTACCGTGAGGGTTGACATAGAATTTCTCATTTTGCCCGATGATGACATTTGCTCCTTTTAAAAGCAGTGTTGCGTGAGGATATTTTTTACAAAAGAGTTCTGCATACTCAAAACGTTCATTTTGTAACGTTTCTACACTAATGTCTGCGATGCCTGTCAGTTTTAAGAGTGAGACAAATTCTTTGGGATGCGGCGTGAGCACAATATTTTTACGTTTTAAAAGCTTTAAAATGATATCTTTGTAAAAAAGATCGGCATCGATGATAAGCGGCAAATCAGTGTCTAAAA
This sequence comes from Sulfurimonas paralvinellae, assembly GCF_014905135.1. Lineage (NCBI taxonomy): Bacteria > Pseudomonadati > Campylobacterota > Epsilonproteobacteria > Campylobacterales > Sulfurimonadaceae > Sulfurimonas > Sulfurimonas paralvinellae. Next base: position 141,267 of record NZ_CP041406.1, read on the forward strand.
AGGCCAACAGTTCTTTGTCGCTGAACTCTTCGCCAAGTCCCATTCCAAGTGCGATAGCCGATGTCGTCTGTGGCAGGGCATGTCCATACATCAGTGCTGAAGGGATGTTTAAGAACTGCTCTTTTTCATACCCGATAAGTGTGACAAGTCCTGTACCAAAACGAAGTGCAGCCGAAGCAGAGAGTACACTTGCACCCAGTTTCTCTCCACTGAGAACTGCTAGGTGCCCATAACTGCCTTTGTGTGAGTTTTTCTGTTTTCTATGAGGGAGTTCAAGGTCTTCTTCATCCAGCAGGTACCAGTTTGATTCTCTTTCGTAGAGCTTGCGTGAGATGCCAAGATCGATCACATGAATCTCTCCGACATACTCTTTTGTTGTGTCTAAAAAGAGGGATTTTTTCAGTGCTCCCATCGTCAGTGTTGTATCTGCAAAGAAGTTAGGACTTGGCATATCGCAGGCGATCTTGTAACTATCAAGAGTATTCATCTCTTGAATGAGTTGCGTGAGCTGGGTAGAAAACTTACCTTGAAAGCCTGTTCCCACAATGGCCTCTACGAGTACGTCACATGGTTGAAGCTGCGTGAGAATCGGAACACCAAGAGCATCGGCACGTTTTTGCTGGAGCTGTGCCATGGGAGATTTTGGCTCTTTTGCATGGAGGAGGGAAACGTCATAGTCACCATGGATCAGTCGAGTAAGAGCGATGCCGTCAGCACCGTTGTTTCCGCTGCCAGTGACAACTATGACCTTTGCATCTTTTGCAAACTTCTCCCTGATGAAAGCGGCCATGCCTTCTGCGGCATGTTCCATCAAGATATCTTCACTCAGGTAAAAATCATCATAACAACGTCTATCAAGGCTGCCTACTTCATCAAAGAGCTTTTGCATGTTACTCTTCCAGTACGTACTCGTCTATTTTCACGATAGAACTGACAATCTCATTAAAGAGCAGTGTTGGATACGCTGTACGGTACTGATAGAGAAACTTGTTCTTTTTGAGTGTTTTCAGCAGCGCTGTATTGTAGTAGTTTGCATTGGAACATTTTCCAAGGAACAGAAATGAAAAGAGTAGTTTAAGGTGTGGGTTTTCAAAAGTTTCATGCGGTTGTGCAAGAAAGGTAAAACCGTATTTTTGCAGATTTGCAAAGCTGAGCATATAGAGAAGAAAATCTTCGAACTGTGTATAAAAACCGTTGAGATTTTCAATGTCATGGAAAAAGTAGTAATAGTTGTCCAGCAGTTCCTGTTGGGAGATAATCTGTGAAAGCTTACTTTTTTCATCTCGTTTGCGTGCAAAAAAGTTTGGGTCTACCGCCATATAGATATGTTTTTTCTCTGCAACGAGCTTTTTAAACGCTTCATCAAAAGCATCGCTCTCTTCAAAACGAATGTAGTTAAAATGCTCATCTTTGTATCGCAGCTCAACATCCTCTTCATGTGAGTTGTTAAAGTCCATGTAAAGTGTTGGAACATTCATGTCAATGACGTAGTTGCGGATTCTACAGGCGAGATTCGTTTTCCCTGAACCGACCTCTCCTAAAATCAAGGTATTGTGACAAAGCATTCTCTCTTCAAGTTTCAGTGCATCGATAGTGTCTAGGTATTTTCCAATAGTTTCTCTCATAGGTGTTCCTTTATGCAATAGTATTTAGTTCGTCTTATTATATCTTCTTGAGGATAAAAAAGGTATAATAAGAACATGAATTACAAAACAATTGCACAAGAAACACTCCAGATAGAAGCAGATACCCTGCGTGAGGCTGCAAAAAAAATTGGAAATGAATTTGATAAAGCTGTCGAAATTATCCTGAACTGCAAAGGCAAACTTGTTGTTAGCGGTGTAGGAAAAAGCGGGCTTATCGGTGCCAAAATGGCTGCAACATTTGCATCAACAGGCACACCGAGCTTCTTTTTGCATCCCACAGAAGCACTTCACGGCGATCTTGGAATGATAGGCAAAGAGGATGTAGTCCTTGCTATCAGTTACTCCGGAGAGAGTGAAGAGCTTAGTTCGATTTTACCACATATAAAACGTTTCGGTACGCCGCTTATCGGGATGACGCGCAATGAGCATTCAACACTTGGGGAGTACAGTGATCTTGTTATCAAAGTGGAAGTTGAGCGTGAAGCCTGTCCGCTTAATATTGCACCGACAAGCTCAACGACACTTACGCTTGCTCTTGGGGATGCTCTGGCGGTTTGTCTGATGAAGGCGCGTGATTTTCAAAAGAGTGATTTTGCCTCTTTTCATCCGGGCGGCGCGCTTGGAAAGAAACTTTTTGTAAAAGTAAAGAACTTGATGCAGACAGAAAATCTGCCGATTATCAACCAAGATGCAAAAGTGAAAGATGCCATTTTGACCATTAGTGAAGGGCGGCTTGGAACAGCGCTCATAAACGATGAAAAGGGAAAACTTGTTGCACTTATGAGTGATGGAGATGTACGTCGGGCACTTTTGAGCGAAGCGTTCTCACTTGATGATCCGGTACTGAAATATGCAACGAAAAATCCGCTCAGCATTGATGATGCCGAGATGCTGGCAAGCGATGCACTTGTTTTGATAGAAGATAAAAAAATTCAACTTTTAGTCATAACTGACACAGATAAAAAGATACAAGGGGTACTTCATATTCATACCCTGATAGAAAAAGGAATCTCATAAATGAGACTAAATAAATACATCGCGCATTACTCGACCTACTCACGTAGAGAGGCTGACAAGGCAATTCAAGACGGTTATGTCCGTGTTAACGGTGAGATCGAAGATAACCCAGCTACACAGATAGAAGAGGGTAGAGATATTGTCTACATCAGCGGTAAACAGGTAAGTCCGCAAGAGAAATATACCGTCATTGTTTATAACAAACCAAAAGGCGAACTCGTTACAAAGTCAGACCCAAAAGGGCGTCGAACTATTTACGATTCACTTCATAAAGATTTTCGTCATTATATTCCGGTAGGACGACTCGACTTTGCATCTGAAGGTCTGTTACTCTTAACCGATGCTTCGCATGTGGCAACGGCTTTGATGGAGTCTGACCTTGAGCGAATCTACAAAATAAAGATCAAAGGCGAAGTGACACCGGAGATGGAAGATGCGATGATGAACGGGCTCTATCTTGAAGATGCAAGTGCCGGTGCACATTCGCATTCAAAAATAAAATCTATGGAGTTCAAGCCTTTCATCGGGTACAAGATCCAAAAGAATCAGCCGAACTACTCCATACTCAAAGTAGCACTTAGCGAAGGAAAGAACCGTGAACTACGTCGTTTCTTTGCACACTTTGGCGGCGAAGTGGTTGATTTGAAACGTTTGAGCTTTGCAGAGATAGAACTTAACAATCTACCAACCGGCAAGACGCGTTTTTTGACACGTTCGGAATATTCGGCTCTGCATAAATTTCTCAAAGAGGAAAAAAAGCGCTCCAAAGAGAGAAAAAACAGACTAAAAGCTGTTGAAGACGAGTAAAATTTTGGATTTTACCTATCTATTGCGTCCAAAGAATTTCGATGAGATGGTGGGGCAAGAGCACCTCACGCAAATAGGTGCACCATTGAGAACACTGTGTGAAAAAAATGCTTTGGGACACAGCTTTTTTTATGGGCCTGCCGGTGTCGGTAAGACTTCGCTCGCACGAATCATAGCTACAACGCTGGATATGCCTTTTTATGAGTTCAATGCAACCTCACTCAAAATAGATGAGCTTCGAAAGGTTTTCGCTCAGTATAAGAATGCCCTGCAAAAACCGCTTATCTTTATAGATGAGGTGCACCGTCTTTCTAAAAATCAGCAAGAGGTTTTGCTGCCAGTAATGGAGAATAACTCTGTACTTGTCATCGGTGCCTCAACGGAGAACCCTTTCTTCTCACTTACTTCTGCAATGCGTTCACGCTCTATGCTCTTTGAGCTCAAAGCTATCTCTCATGCAGCCCTCACGCAGCTGCTTCAAAGAGCGCAAGAAAAAGAGAACCTGCAGATTGAGAGTGATGTGCAGGAGTATCTTGTAGCTTCTAGCGGCGGGGATGCTCGTGCAATGTTGAAGCTGTTGGAGTTTGCAGCCAATGTAGATGAGAAAATTACGCTGGAGCTGCTTAGATCACTGCGTCCAAATGCACTGCAAACGGGAAGCAGTGAAGCGGGTGTCCATTATGATCTGGCCTCGGCGCTTATCAAGTCGATTCGCGGAAGTGACGTGGATGCTGCCATCTATTATCTTGCACGGCTTATTGAAGGCGGGGAGAGTGCTGATTTTATAGCCCGTCGTTTAGTGATACTCGCAAGTGAAGATATCGGCAATGCTAATCCGCAGGCACTCACACTGACGACTTCGACACTCACGAGCGTTAAGCAGATAGGTTATCCGGAAGCGCGCATTATTTTGGCGCAGGCTGTTCTCTACCTTTGTGCCTCACCCAAATCAAACTCAGCTTATTTAGCAATAAATAAAGCTTTGAAAGCCGTTCGAGACGGCGAGATACTTGAGATTCCGAAAAACATAACACAGCAGAATGAAGGCTATCTCTATCCACATGATTTTGGCGGTTATGTAAAACAGCAGTATTTAAGTAAGGATCTCAAGCTCGTAGAACTCAAAGAGATCGGCTATGAGAAAAAAATGAAAGAGTGGCTTAATTTATTTTGTACTTAAGGGTACATTAGATATTATGTCTAGCATTAATTGATAATTAAAGGGACGTATCTTATGGATATTTCAACCACATCTAACGTTGTTACAATTTCGGGGAACATTAAAACTGTCAGTGATTACCAAGCTATTAAAAGCACTCTAGATTCATTGATTGGAGCAAATAAGACCATTATCATCGATATTAAAGATTCTATCTCTATTACATCATCTGTTATAGGGTACCTTACAAAACTTGTACAAAAAGAGGGTATAGACCTTAGTATTAAAGTTGGTAACGATAGTCTGCTTGAACTATTTGACGATCTTAATCTCATCACACTTTTCAAAGTTAAAAAGGCATAAATCGTGACTATTAAAAATAAACTCAAACTTATAACTGCCATTGTCGTCTCTTTCGCACTCATAATTATTGCATTGACGATAAACAGTGCAATGAATGAACGAGCAGTGATAACACAGGCAAAAGAGCTGAATGTGCTTTCACAGAAACTTTCACTCCTGATACATGAAACACAAAAAGAGAGAGGGGCAAGTGCCGGTTTTCTTGGATCAAAAGGGAAAAAGTTTGGTGAGATTCTTAAAAAACAACGAGTGCTTACAGATAAACGATATGAAGAGTTACAGCAATATGTAAAGAGTCTTGATCTAGAACACTACTCGTCTGAATTGCGTACGAATATCAAAGAAGTTATGGATGGGATGGGGAATATTGGAAAAATTCGTTCCCGTGTTGACAGTTTGACAATCCCGGTAAAAGAAGAAGTACAATACTATACGGGTGTCAATAAAGACATCTTGGATGTGGTCTCCCTTACAGCAAAACTTGCAAATACTCCGGAACTTGTGAAAGCATTAAGTGCCTATACGAACTTTTTAAAATCAAAAGAGAGAGCGGGAATAGAGAGAGCTGTTATGAGTGCTACCTTTTCATCAGATAAATTCGGTAAGGGAATGTTTGCGAAATTCATCACATTAATGGCTGAGCAAAATGCTTATATGGATGCTTTTACAAGTATTGCACCGCACGAGTCTGTGAAACTGTATAAAGAGACAATGAACTCCCCAGTTGTTGCAGAAGTCAATAAAATGCGCTCAATTGCACTGGCAAAAGCAAGTGAAGGTGGTTTTGGCGTTGATGGTGTTGTCTGGTTTCAAACGATCACAAAGAAAATCAATCTACTGAAAAAAGTCGATGACAGCCTTGCAAAAGAGAACGATAAACTGTTAGCTGAAATTGAATCACAATATAAACAAGACACTCTTATCACTCTGCTTAGCTATAGTATATTTGCTATTGCTGTATTTATTATCATCTTAATAATTGCAAGAGGTGTCAATAGAAGTGTTGATAGCTCACTTGAAAAAATAAGCTGTGTATCAAATGATCTGGATCTTAGCTGTAATGTTGTCGTTGAAGGGGATGATGAGATATCTCAAATTTCACGAGCACTACACAAGATGATTATTGCCTTTAAAGAGAGTGTATACAGCTCTCAGGATGTGGCAACAGCAACGACACGTGAGAGTAATCGTTTGAATGAAGTTGTTGATGCTTTAACTGAAAATTCCCAACAAGAAGAGAAGAAAATTACCGAAGCAAACGGCCTTATATCCGAAATTGGAGAGAAGCTTGACATTGTTGAAGAGTCAACTATTGTGGTTACTGAAGATCTCAACACAACATTCAATGTTCTTGATAGTTTCATTGTAAAATTGGACTCTGTTGTTACTTCTATTGAAAATGGGAGTGAACAGCAACAAGAACTTGTGGATAAAGTTGCATCACTTACAGAACAGGCGAAAAATATCAAAGATGTGCTTGCTATCATCTCTGACATTGCTGATCAGACAAATCTACTAGCACTCAATGCTGCCATTGAAGCGGCTCGTGCAGGAGAACATGGACGTGGTTTTGCCGTTGTAGCGGATGAGGTAAGAAAACTTGCTGAGCGTACACAAAAATCACTCTCAGAAATCAGTGCTAATGTGAATCTCATTACACAAAATGTTGTTGAAATTTCTGAAGAGACAGACAGAACATCACAAAGCATGCATGCCATTGCCGGTTCTGCACAAGAGCTCATTATCTCATCCAATGAAACAAAAGATAACCTAGTGAGAACAAAAGACAAATCAACAGATACGATGCATCAGAGTGTATTTATTGCAACGAAAACAAAGACACTTATCTCTACTATGAATGAGATTGTCGCTGTTGCGATGAAAAACAGTGAACTTAGATCTACTGTGGAAACTGCAGTGGAAACATTAACGAGAGACGCTAAAAAACTACAATCAGAACTGAGCAAGTTTAAAATATAATGTCCAAAGAGAGACTTGAACAGCTAGAAAAAAGTGAGGCTTATGCCTCCTATCAATCAGATTTGGCATTTGCAAAAGAGCTGAATATTCTGAGAAATGATTTTTATTATCAGATGATCGATTCGAATGCGGCTACTTTAGTCGATTTTTTGTATAAACCGTTGGATACGCTTAGTGGCGATGCTTACAGTGCTAGAAGAATTGATGAACATAGAACATTTTATCTTCTCGTTGATGGCATGGGCAAAGGCGTGTCGGCTTCTTTTACCGCGGTTATTATGACGACTTTTATCAATCATTTAGTTGATAAGATGATAGAGCATGACAGTTTTAGTTTAGATCTTATTGTTAAAGAATCTATGGAGTTTATCAAACCGATCCTGCTTGACGATGAAGTTTTGGCAATAGATTATATTTGTTTTGATAACTATTATGATGTTTTAGAGTATGCAAAGTTTGCCATGCCTCCTTTTTTACTGCAGGATAAAGATGATAATATCATCAGGATAAAAGCTAACAACACTCCCCTAAGCAAGTGGCAGTCTAAATATGACATTGCAAGGCATAATGTTGCCAATATCGAAAAATTTCTCTTTTACAGTGACGGTATTGTCGAGAATACAACAGATTGTGAAGGCTTGCCTTATGCCGCTTTTATTGAAGATGATTTTAGAGAATCTTTTAGTAGAGAAGAGTTTAAAGAGAAATTCTTCAATAAGGTCAAGGAACAAGAGGATGACCTCACGCTTATCTTTATTAACAGTTTGGATATTCGTGAAGAGACACTTGTGGCAAAACACTCCTTTAAGACATCTTTAGCTGACGTTGATGCAGCTTCGCAGTGGTATGAAACACTTTGGGGGAATATTCAGACAGATAACTCTTCTGAGGCAGAGAAAGCAGGTGTAGTATTTACGGAACTCTATATGAATGCCTATGAACATGGAAATCTCGGCATCAGTGCGAAGGAAAAACATCAATATCTTGAAGACGATGTCTATTTTGAAAAACTGAATGAACTTGAGCAAATGAGTACAAAGAACATTATTGTGGAAGTCTATATGCTGAAAGAATTTGCCAATGAGTATGTTGTTACAAAAATAAAAGATGAAGGCGATGGCTTCGATACTCAGATTCTCAGTCAGATCTTTCGAAATTCTCGAAAGTTTAATGGCCGCGGTGTCTTTATCTCACGCAAGAATTCTATGGGAATTTACTACAACTCCCAAGGAAATTGCGTACTTTTCTTCAATAAAATATAACTATTTATCGAAATAGTTATATAATTACATTATAGAAAAAATAAGGATTTATAATGTCAAAAAGTATGTCATTTGAAGAGGCATCTCTTAATTACCACAGAGCAAAAGGTGAATTTGATCAAAATGGAAAAACTGCTACTCTTTTAACAAAACCGTGCACGACACAGGAAGAGCTTTCTATGGCTTACTCTCCGGGTGTTGCCTATCCATGTCTGGAGATTCAAAAAGAGAGTGAAAAAGCGTATGAATACACAAACAAAGGAAACCTCGTTGCCGTTGTAAGTGACGGAACTGCGGTTCTTGGGCTTGGTGATATTGGACCATTGGCTGGAAAACCTGTTATGGAAGGCAAGGGCGTTTTATTTAAATCTTTTGCCAATGTAGATGCTGTTGATATTGAGTTAAATACAAAAGATACGGAGGAGATCATTCAAATTGTTGCTGCTATGGCTGATAGTTTTGGCGGTATAAACCTCGAAGATATTTCAGCACCAAGATGTTTTGAGATAGAAGAGCGTCTCAAAGAGATCTGTAATGTACCTGTTTTTCATGATGATCAGCATGGAACGGCGGTTATTACGACAGCAGGGCTTATGAACGTGCTTGAGATGAGCGGTAAGAATGTCGAAGATTTGAAAGTTGTTGTGATCGGTGCTGGTGCTGCAGGAATCGCCTGTGGCAAGATGTATAAAGAACTCGGTGTGCAAAACATCACTATGCTTGATTCTAAAGGTGTTATTCACAGCGGTAGAGATGATCTAAATAAATATAAACAGCAATTCGCTCTCGATACTGATGACAGAACACTGGAAGATGCGATGAAAGGTGCGGACATGGTTCTTGGACTTTCAAAAGCTGATATCATTACACCGGAGATGGTAAAGTCAATGTCTGATACACATCCAATCATCTTTGCCTGCGCAAATCCAAATCCTGAGATAAAACCTCCTGTAGCCAAAGAAGCAAGAGAAGATATCATCATAGGGACGGGAAGAAGTGATTATGCCAATCAGGTAAACAATGTTCTTGGTTTTCCTCAAATATTCCGTGGAGCATTGGATGTACGTGCAACAAAAATAACAGAGAAAATGAAACTTGCAGCTGCACGTGCATTGGCCGCTCTTGCAAAAGAGGAAGTGCCGGCTCATGTAAAAATAGCACACCATAGAGAGACTATGGAGTTTGGACCTGAATATATCATTCCTTCACCGTTTGACAGACGTGTTCTCGTTTATGTTGCTTCTGCAGTAGCAGAGGCGGCTATTGAAGATGGTGTTGCACGTGTGAAAGATTTTGATATGGATGCATACAAAATAAAACTACAAAGACTTGCAGACCACCTCGACGGCAAGATCTAAAACCAAAGAGAGATTTAGACTCTCTTTGCCTCCTTATAAAACTTGCGAAGTCCCAATTTTGCTTTTGTATCGAGTTTATACGATATAAGTTTCAGATAATTTAAAATATCTTTTTTTTCAATGCCTGTTTTGTTGGAGGCTTGCTGCAGCAGGTACTGAGGGATTTTATACTGCTTTTTTAAAAATTCATTTTCAATTTTTTTATAGAGCTTTCTATCTTTGTGATAGCATAAAAGTGCAAATACAAAAGGAAGATGATGTGTCGTGTTCCATAGTGCCGCTAGATCGATATAGTCATCATGTGCAAGAGAATATTTGAGCGCTTTGTCGCCGATGAGCACCTCTCCGTTTTGCTGTAGGATACGGGTTAAAACATTGGATGATGCCGATTCTCTATCGCTTTTGTCCTTGCGTGAGGGAATGACCAAAACACTCTGGACATTTTTTTTGGCAATGATACCTAGATTAACATGTTTATATTTTTTCGCACTAATACTGGAGATAAAAGCGGCATCGACACGTCTGCTTATAAATTCATGATTGATTTTTGCAGGAACATTCTTTTTATGATTCATGATGGCATTTTCCTGTGAGTTTCTGCCAAAGCGTTTCATAAAGATATGAAAAGGGAGGAGGTTGAGGTATTCTATTTTTCCAAAAATCATGCGAAATTATATCGCACTTAACTTATCTTAGATATAATTTTGTACATAAAATACGAAGGTGCAAAAATGGTAAGAGTAGAATTTTTAGGGCCCATACAAAAAGATGCTCTAGAGCTTGAGATTGCAAATCTTGGTGAGCTTGCGGCAATTTTACAAGAAGATAAAGAACTCTCAGAGTGGCTGAAAAATTCAGCGGTAGCAGTAAACGATACAATGGTTACATCTCTTGATGTAGCACTTAAAGATGGCGATAAGATATCTTTGCTTCCGCCAGTCTGTGGAGGGTGAGTCTTGTTAAGTCTCTATGACGGTGCTTTGGATGTGCCAAAGATTTTAAAAGAGTGGTATGAAGAAGAGGCGCAGAGTAATTATGGTGCCTATATTCCTTTTGTCGGTACCGTACGCAGTGAAGACGATATTGATGGACTGAGTTTTGATATCTATGAGCCTATTTTGGAGTCCTGGTATAAAGCATGGGAAGAAAAAGCGGCACAAAAAGGCGCAATCATTAAAATGGCACACTCACGCGGTGATGTGATGTTGCATGAGTCTTCTTATATTGCAGCAGTCTTTTCGCCAAAAAGACGTGTGGCATTGGAGTTTATTGATGAGTTTGTAGAAGATTTCAAAGCAAGTGCACCTATCTGGAAGTATGATTTAAAGAACGGTCAAAGAATTTATGCAGAGGATCGCTCGACGGCGATTAAAGGCAGCGGTATTTTAGGAGAAAAAGTATGAGTATAACAGGCACTGATTTCATCTCTTTTGAGACAAGTCAAAATATGCTTGATCTGTTGCAGGTAAATAATCACAGATATGAGAGAGTTCCTTTGAGTGATGCCTTAGGTCGTGTCTTGGCAGAGGATATTGTCGCTCAATTTAACGATCCGCAGTTTCCGACGGCATCGATGGACGGTTATGCAGTGCGTCATGCAGATTTGGCAAAAGGCGAGTTGAGCGTTTTAGGTGACAACCCTGCTGGACATGATGAACAGCGTGAGCTGCAAGAAGGTGAGTCTATCAAGACATTTACAGGTTCTATGATGCCCCATGGATCAGACACACTCATCCAGATAGAAAATGTTATCTTTGCAGACGGGAAGATCATTATCAATGAGATGGTAGAAAGCGGAAATGCCGTTCGTCCTGTCGGTGAAGGTTATGCCGCTGGTGATGTACTCATTAAAAAAGGAACAAAGATAGGTTTTGCCGAGATCGGTGTGATGGCTGGGCTGAATCAGGTCATGGTAAAAGTGGCACTTCGTCCCCGTGTAGCTGTTATTGCCACAGGAAGCGAAATACTTGACCTTGGTGAGAACTCTGAGAATCCCGCACAGATACGAAGCTCGAACAACTATACTTTGTCGGCCCTGTTCGAGCAGGCAGGTGCAGAAGTCATTCAGCTTGGAACAGCTCCTGATGACAGAGATGCCATAATGAAGACCTTTGAGAATGCTTTGGAATCTGCGGATATTATGGTCAGTACAGGTGGCGTGAGTGTGGGTGATTATGACTTTGTCAAAGATATCGTGCCTCGTCTTGGTGCGGAGATCGTTTACAAAGGTGTTGGTATCAAGCCGGGACGTCATATTTTGGTTGCGCAGCGTGGGCATAAGTTCATCATGGCTTTGCCTGGATTTGCCTACTCATCAACCGTAGTGGCAATTTTATATGTTTTGCCACTTATTGCTAAAATGCTTGGCAAAGAGAAGCCATACAAAACAGTTGCCGCAAAACTGCAGGAAGACTTTAGAAAGCGAAGTCGATTTACAGAGTTTACAGCGTGTAATGTCGTTGTAGAGGATGGTGAGTACTTTGTAAATTTTGAGGGTAAAAAAGTCGGATCATCGGCGATACTGACAAATATGCTTGATAATTCCGCTTTAATGATCGCCGGAGAAGAAGATAAGTTCCTGGAAGCGGGAACCTATGTCAACGTAATACTATTGGAGAATTTTTAATGCAATGTTTCGCAATTAACCCTGAAGAGAAAAAAATAGAGAAGATAGATATTGAGATGAAAGCAGATACACTCTACAGCTTTTTTAACTCAATTCTCATCGATGAGATGCCGTCCATTCGTGAGCATATTATTTATGCCGATGCAAATGCACTCTCACAGCAAAAAAAGCCTTATTTTATAGGTGAACAACTTGTTCTTGGTAATTCGTTGATAGTTGGAATGAATGAAAATATGGGTGAGCAGGATGCTACTATTCCTCAAGAGGCTTTGGAGTCCATCATCAACTATGAAGTGACGACTTTCTATAAAGATGTATTGGAGCTTTTAAGTCAGACAGATATCAATCTCTATCGAATGTTTGAGGTCGAGAAGGGTGATGAAAAAATTATGCTCAATACCGAATGGGTGCTCTATACATATGACGTGGCAGATGAGAGAACAAGAAACTACTTTAAAGAGGAACTCTCAAAAGCCATAGAGCGTGAGAATGATGTCGCACAGCTTATTCGTAATATGGCACAGCTTGCTATGAATGCAGCGGGTTAAAAAGAATTATCTGTGCGTATATAAAAACTCATAGCGTAAAAAAACTTCTAAAATACTCCCGCCGATACCACTGACAGAGTCTGTATACTCTGTCCCGATAACGAGATGGTCTTGTGAGTATACTTTTCCACCATAACCGGCACTAAAGCCAAATGTCATATCATTTATTTCACTGTTATAATAAAGTAAGCCTTCAAAATAAGGTCTCCAAACTCTTGTATAGATTTCACTGTTTTGCATACCATAGGAAAAATTGGCACCAAGATTGTAAAAATCTCTCGGGAGCACTTTATAGGTTCCATCTTGAAGTTTGTCTATGACACCTTTGCTTCCTTCATTTTCATTATATATACCGCCGTCGCTGAAAATACCTACATGAAGATCAGGGTAGCCGTTTCTGATTTGATAACCGAGGTTTGCAGTGAAATAGTTTCCATCTCCAATAGCTATGTTGTCTTGTGAACTATATTTGTTCTTATCATATCGAAACTCTAAAGATGTGGAGTTAAGAATATGATAGACAAACCCGAGGGAGAGCATATCTTTTTTACCACCGAGAAGCAGCTGCGTCGATTCATCTGATGTGATATTTTTTGCTATTTCAGCTTTAAGCGTAAAATATTTATGGAGTATATACTCCCCATAAAGAGAAAAACGATAGTAGCTATCCATACTGTCGGCATAACCGCCTTCTAGTTCTACTTTCCCTCTGTTGAAGAGTTTTCTCACGCCAAAATCTACGCCGAGAGAGCTATTTGGCGTATAAAGCAGCACTGTGTTGTCAAGTGAGGAGTTTTTATAGTATTCAATATGACTCAGTAGATAGAGACCGTCATTGATGTAGGTATCATTTTTTATCTTGATATATTTTCTCAGCAGAGGGTCACGATTGTAGTATGAAAGTTTGGAGTCAAAAAGATCTGAGCGTTTTTTCGTTAGATTGAGCCACGAAATATAGGCACTCTGATTGTAATGGTTCGTGTTGAGAGAATTGTATGTCAGTGACTGGGCAAGGGCAGTTTGACCGTCATTATCCGCTGCATATGAGGCATCGTCAATTGGCAGTGTTTTAAGATATGCAAAGAGAAGGTCTTCAATGGTTGTGTGATTTTGCTGCATTAGCGCATTTGAGAGTTCCAGCCAAAGTTCGCGCTTGTCGGTTTGCAGATAGATCGTGTGTGCGAGTTCATCAGCATTGTTTTGTACTGCCCAACCGTATCGAAGGTCATCATAGTGTGTCTGCGTGAGATATTTTTTACCAGATGCGAGCTCTTTTTCAAAGCTGTCTGCCTGTGCAGTATACATACGTACACGCAGGTAATCATACTGGTATTTATCCGTTTTAAGAACTACCGGATTGTTTTTTGCCTGATGGGCCAAAATTGTCTGAATTTCTCGGAGTTCATGTGCAACAGCCGGTTTTTTGAACTGAGCCCTGTAGAGTTCTAGAAGCATAAATTTAAATTCAAGACTCTTGGTTGCAGGCGCTTGTGCTTTTTGCAGGGCATCTATGTAAAAGGCTGCTTGGTCAATATCATGCAGAGCATAATAGAGAGAGGCGACAGAAAGGTAGAGAGCCGATGGAAGGTTTTTCTCCTCTGCAAGTTTTTGGAGTGTCTCTTTCGCATCGGCATAAAAACCGGCTTTTAAAAAGAAATCGATTGCCGTGAATTGTATCTGAAGATTGTGCTTGTCAAGTTGTAGTGCTTTTTGCAGAGCAAAATGAGTTTGGTCTTTTTTATTGTAATGCATAGCGAGCTGCGCTTTAATAAGCCAATAGTTAGCTTCATTTGTGATGGCTGCGTGCTCTTTGTCAATCTTGTTTGTAATTGCGGCTATTGTATCATACTGATGCAGCTTCATAGCATTGTTTGCAAAAGTATAGAAGAGATAGCTGCGATGATATTTTTCATATGCCGCTAAAGCAGTTTCAGAGGCAAGTGTTGTATTTGTATCTTTTGCAACATAGATAACACGCTCATAGTCGACAAGACGACCATCGTTATGTTCTATAAGAGCATAGGAATTTTTTGCGGCGTATTGATATTTTTGGATATACCAGCCAAGATCGCTGCGTGAGATAAAGAGTTGTTTGTCATATTGCTGTGCAGTTGTTTTGTTTAAGGCAGCAAATGCCTGCTGCATATTACGTTTAAGGTAATAATAGTAGGAAATCAGCGTAATATTGTTATGTGTATAAAGAGAATTTTCTTCAATAAGATCGACAACTTTTTTTGCTTTATCAAGCTCTCCCATGTTTATATAGAGTTGTAACTCTTTTGTTAGAAAGTAACTTTCGTGAGTGCGTTTGTAAAGTTTTTGAAGCACTTCTGCCGCTTTTTCAGGCTCGCCGGTCTGAGCATAGATATATATCATCAGTTCTACATTTTTTTTTGTAGGCTTTTTGAGTGCCTTGTCGGTTATAAGGTCTTTGATGGCATCATATTGGTACGCACTCAGTCCATAGTCAATAATCTCCTGTGCAAGCTTTTGGCTGTGATGCTTACGGTAAAGGAAGTCAAGATATTTCATCGCCTCTTGACCCCTGCCGCTCCATCTGCAGATATCCGCCATTTTTTGGTTCCAATAAAGAGAATGGGGATGTCGTTGATAACCTATTTTTGCCGTTTTGTAAGCATTGTCAAGATCATTGGAATATACAAAAGATTGCAGCATCAACTGTATCTCTGTATCACTCAAGCGAATGGTTGTTTGTGCTTTGAGTGAAAAAACAAGCAGCAGTGCCAATAAACATGTACGAATCATTGCATGACCTTTAAAATCTTTCTTGAAAGTCTTTTCGCTTTTTGGACTTCATTAGCTGATAAATAGAGTTTCAAGAGCAGCAGCCTTGAACTTTTGTCTTTTATAAAATAATCTTCATACTTGCTTCCTAATTTTACAGCATCTTTGAGCAAATTACCTGAAACAAGTGTTTTTATCGCTTTTGTCCATAACTTTTTTCGTTTTTTATAAGAGCTTGTCCTATAAAAAAGTGTCATGTAATAATCGGCAGCTTTTTTATACTGTTTGTATGAGAGATAATAATCAATAAGTTTCTTTTGCCAAAAAGTTGAACTTTGTGCGGCATGCAAAAGATATGCTTCCATCTTTTTATAACTTGAGAGCTGTGTGAGCAGGAAATAGTGCTCGTTATTCCATCGTTTTATATGTTTTTTATCCACCTGCGTGAGCAGCTGCACATAGTTGAGTGCTTCATCATATCTTTTTAATTTTGTGGCAAGATAGAGTGCATCACTGAGAAGTTTTATATCTTTTGGTTTTTTCTGCAGCATCTCTCGGACAAGTTGATACTGTGCCGGTTGGCTGCGCAGGAACATTGCTTCTTTGTAGAGCATAGGCAGATCTTTTTGCTCATAAAAGTGTTTGTCTAAAATAAAGAGAAATGTCTTTTCAAGTTTTTTTCGCAGTTTTTGCATCTTGTGTGTTTCATGTTTGTTTTCTAAGAAAAAGTAGTTTTGCTTCAGCAGCTCATAGCTTAAAAGATAAGCTTGTTTTTGTACTTCTATATGGTTTGATTTTTTTAGAAGTTCAAGGAGGCTTAAAGCAAGATCACGATTTTGGCTTTTGATGCTCTTTTGTGCCAGAGTAAGGATGAGTTTCTCATTTTTAGGGTCGTTTCTCAGCATATTTTTGAGGTAAAGTACGCTGAGGTCATAGTTCGATTTTTCTTTTAGGATCTGGTCCATAATCAACTCTTTTGGATAGAGCACAAAAAGGATCAAAGCAAAGGTGATAAACCCGATGATAATTTCTTTGTAGGTGGCTACATAGACTTTTTCGTTATCTGCAAATCGCATCTATGGTCACTTTCTTATGATGTTTGTAGTTAAAAGAGATGACGTTATTCTTTTGAACTGTTTTTTTATAGCCTGTTGTTAGTTTATAATGACACCTTTGAGGGATAAAAAGCTGTAGTTTTACCGGAAGATGTGATTCAAGAATAAGATGCAGTTTTTTGTCTGTTTGTTTGAAGTCCTTTATTCTGCCATTGGCACTGACAAGATAGGGAATGGTTTGATATTCTCTCGCAGACGCTTCTTTCAGTAAGAGCTCTGTTTGTGTACCTGCATGAACATAAGTATGGTTTTCAAAATGGTTGTAACCGGCTATATTTTTTGAATTTGTCAGATTGACAGCGGCATCTTTTTTTTCAATACGAACTGTCTTGAGATCCTTGAATCCTGAGAGTAGCGTCTCCCCATTTTCCTGTGCTAGAGAAACAGTATAGTAGTCCATTGCTTTTGGAATGTACTCTGAAGTGAAGATAGGATTTGTATCTTGTTTTATTACCCAGTCATAGACATATTTCAAAGCATTGTAAGAGGCTCTTTTTGATGCGGAGTAGTAGTGATAGTAGACATCTATCGGCTTGAATCTTCGTGGAGAATTTGTCAGTTTAAAGGTCTGTATAGTATTTTTAAATCCCCAGTATGGACCCTTCCAGTCATTTGTGTAGACATTTTCATCCTGCGCACCTGTATAGATCTGATAGTATTCGCCTCTCTCTATGCCGTACGGCGCAATGTATGAAAGCCAGGGATGACTGTTCATAATGTAAGTGTCACCTCCGTTCATGTTGAGAATATGGTGTTCATAGACATAGCTGATTGCATTTTGCTGCGGCATGCAGTTTCCGCTCCAAAAAAGCATATGTGCTTTTGGCAGTTTGTTTTTTGGGTAATATTTTTCATTGATCTCTTGGAGCATGCCGCTTATCTCATAAGCCAGAGAGAATTTGTAGCCTTTTGGTTTGAGTCTGTATTTTGGTGCCAAATCACCGTTTTTGAGTTCTTGCCAAAAGAATGGATGAGAAAAAGTGTGTGTTGCTCCTTCAATATTTGGCAGTTTATATATATTTTTTACAATTTTTTGGAGCTGCGGTGATATTTTTGGGTAAAGCCCGTTAGGATCCACTTCTGCACCTACGATTGAAACTGAGATGGGAACATGGTACTTTTTAAGAAAGTCGCTTAAAATCACCTCACCTGAAAATAGTTTTGGATTCCATTCTACACGGTTCATGATTGCATCGCCGTCTATATGACTGAAGAAAATTCTTTTACCGTTTTGGGTTGTGGTGTCAGGAACAGGTATCTTTTTGAGTCGAAAAGCTTTTTGAAAAAACTCAAAAGGGTTGATTGTCCAGATATTGTCATCATCAATGGTTGTCATAAAACTGTTTTCCAAAGCAAACCCGCCCCATGGCATGAGTGCGGCAAGCGTTGCTGTATGTCCGGCACTGTCTTTGATGCTGTAGAGTGCTTTTCCTGAAGATATACTGATAAAACTACCTGAATAAAAGAGCGGTGGATCCATTTCGTATCCCATCATTTTATCTTTCATGAGTATGCTGTTTATGTTGTTTGATGGCTGTGCGAAGCTTTTGCTTTTTATACCGAAATTATTTAACAGATTGGTGTCTTCCAAACCAAAATTACCTGCAAAGACAATCTTTATACCTGCATCTTTTACCTGCGTGAGCCAACTTACTAATTTTTGACTGTCTGTATAACTTTTCGGAAGCCATACAATGACGCCTGCATACTGCTGCATATTTTCAAGTTTTGGCAACGGTTGGTTGATATCATAGAGTTTTTGAATATAACCCAGATACTCAAGAGGCAGTGCTCCATAAAGGTGTGCTCCGGTCTCCATAAGATAGGTATTGCTTGTATCGACTAAGGTTAGGATCTCACGTTTGAGGGCATTTTTGGAAGATTTCCCATAGGTACTCAAGTCTTGTGTTGTAACATAGGGAATAAAACCTTTTTTCTGGAGATCGTTGACAAGCTTGTCGGCTTTTTGCGTCTCAAGCTGCTCAAAAGGAAGATAATCGACGGCAATGATATCGAGCTTGTATTTTTGTACCTTTGCAAGTTCTTTATTCAGCCATTCTCTGCTACTGTCATTGACATCATAATAACTTGCTTTTTGTCCTTGCACACCATTAAAATAAGACTCAAAAAGAACAGCTGTGACATCATTATGAACAGTATCAATGATTTCAAAACCTCTGTTTATGATGAGCTTTGCGTGAGGATAGCGCTTATGAAACGTCTTGATGATATGAATAAGCGATTCTTTGCTTCTTTCTTTTTGTTCGGGTGTTTTGGCAACAAACTCGTAAGAGTCCAAAGTATCAAAAAAGAAGTTTTTAAAACCGCGTTTTATCTGCGGCTCTATCATTTTGGAAAAGAGAAATTTTTGGTAATCTGGATTTGTCAGATCTAAAACATCGCTTTTCCAGGCTTTGTTTGTTCCGATAATCCAGCTTTTATTGATATCTTTATACTCGTCAATATCTTTGTCAATCTCACCAATGCTTACGTAAGCATACATTTTGTCCTTATAAACATCAAACCCGTGTGTATAGACGTTTGTGTTGGATGGCTGCACAATTATGTAGTCATGAATACCGACCATGGGGTAGGAGATGTTGTCTCCGTAGTAGAGAATGGCACTCTTATCACTGAGTCCGGCAAAAAGAGTTGTAACTGTGAACAGCATAAGCATTAGAAGTTTACTGCAGCATAAATGTTTCATAGTTTAACCTTTCCATTTGATTACGAAGTACAAGGATACTCGCCGTAAAAACGATAAGCAGTGAAACCGCATAACCGTATCCATACATTGCCGGTCCTATGTCTATAGAGAGTAGGGTAAGCAGAGCATTGAGAATAAAAAAAGCGATACTCAGCCACATGGCAACTTTTTTACGGTCGAGATAGTAGAGTATGGCAAGGACTGACATAAAAGCCAGCTGCAGCATCGCACCGATTGTTAGAATATAAAAAAGTCCGAGATAGAGCTGTGGAATGTTGAGTGCTGCAAAGATCTGTGGGGCCGTGAGAAAGAGCATAATATCAACAATCCCCTGAATAATAATAATCTCATGCATTGCGTGACGAATGATATTGACCATTTCATCTCTGTAGATTCGTATGAGCTTCAATGATCCTCCGTTTCTGACTGCATCGTAATAGAGTTCATACTTTTCAGCAAAATCGGCCTCTAAACGAAAGAAAAATATAGCCATACCCGGGAGAATGGAGAGATAAGCCAAAAATATCGGCATGTCATAGACTATAGATGCATGCAGTCTGCCTAAAACTGCATAACCTGTTGCAGGATTGTACCAAAAGATTATTTTGTCAATCCAGGCGCCGAGATTATAAAAAAGTCCTGCAAAGGCTAAAGACCAGTAAAAATTCTTAGCCAGAAAGAAGTCGACCTTTAAAAATATGGTCGCGTTGTAACTTTTTATGATCAGTGTCATGAGGGCAACGAGCAGCAGGGCGTTACCTATAAAAAAGATATAGATGAGCTTTTCAATACTGTCACCAAAAAAGATAGAAGTGATGACAATAAGTGTGTAGGATATAAAATAGGACCAGACGACACCTTTATAGTACTTGAGACTTGCGGCCAGGATACTTGCTATCCAAACAGCACAAAGAACAAGAAAAGTGGCTATTGTTCCCATGATAAATACAAGGCTCTCTCCCTCAAACATCCAGAGATAAAATGGAACGATAAAAGGCAGGCCGAGTATCCATGCCAAGAAGATCGCACCGAAAAATGAGGGGAGAATTTCATCTTCTTTGTGCTTAAAAACTAGATCGGCGATATAGCGGGTAAAGGGAAGTTGAATAATTCCCGTGATAATCAAACTTGACGCCAGAGCGATAGCATAGGTGATAACGACCTGAAAACGGTAAACATCACTATTTGGACCGTAATTTGCAATCGAAACGAATCCTACAAGTAAAATGGCAATGATGGAGATGACCCACGGTCCTGAGCTGAGAATTGCCGAGTAGCCGTATACTTTTGCAAGGGAGAGAAGTCGGTCCTCTTTGAGAATCTTTCGTAGCTCGAAGCCTATGCCTGCCATGATACTTTGCCTCTTTTTACTTTTATTTTTGGATACGGAAGTTTGTTCGGTGCATAGTATGCAAAAACTTTTTTCTTGAGTTCATCATAGGTCAGCGGAAGCGCTTCATTATAGATTGCTCGGTAATCGTTTAAAAACATCTCCTCTTTATAATATTTTTGAACTCGGGTGAGTGCATTTTTTTGTGCCTGTTCCCACATACCATTGTGAAAATTTAAAAATTTTACATACTCTTGTGCCAGTGCTTCAGGATTTGCAATGCTTGTAAGTGCACCTGCAAGGCCGATATGTTTGTCATCTTCATTGAGACCGCCTTCAATAAGATCGCGGCAGCTTCCCACATCAGTTGCAACACAAGGTACACCTGCTGCAAAACCTTCTAAAATAACCAGAGGCATACCTTCACTGATAGAAGTGAGTGTCTGCAGTGCCGATTTTGGAAGAATCTCTTTAATGTTCTGATGGCCGAAGAATTTGATTTTATCAGGGTCTTTTTCAAGTTCTTCCAATGATTTCGTTGCTTTATTGTTTGTAAAAGTTTGAAGATTAAATTTGAGATCAAGAGAGATAGCCATCTGTTGGCATTCGAGAACATATTCGGCATCTTCATCGACAGCACCTACTATCCATCCTTCAATATCCGGAATGTGCTGTGATGCAATTTTGATGGCACGTATGAATGTTTTAATGTCTTTTATGGGAACAACTCGTCCAATAAGCGTGACAATAGGCCGTGGGGGATCCTGACGCAGTTTTATTGTCTGCATCAATCCATCGACATCGACACCGTTTGGTATGATCTCACATCGCTCTTCTGGTGCACCAAGGGCTATCTGTATCTTTTGGGCACCTCTGTAGAGTGAAAAGATATGGTTAGCTCGGTGGTAACAAAAAAGACCGATCTTGTCAAAAAACTCTACCCACATTTTTTTGATATAGTTGTACTCTTCAGGCTGCTGCAGGAGCGTGGGTTTCTTATACTCTATCCAGTCGGCTGAAAGCATATCTATCTTTCTCTCACGTGTATAAATTCCATGTTCTGTCAGTATAAAGGGACGTTGTGTTGTATATGACGAGAGTGTACCGAGAAAACCGGCATATCCTGTAGAGGGTGAATGGTAGATTTTTGATTTTGGAAGATTTTTGACAATCTTTGCAAGTATCCAGATTGGTCTGTGAATATTTCTGACCGTCCAGAAATAGTCAATAAAAGGAATGTCGGGAGCGTTCTTCATTGCAAGTTCATTGATGAAATCCCAAGACTCCTGTGAATATAAAAAATCTTCAAAGGTAACATCTTGGAGATAAAAATCTATATTCTGCAGCATCTTTGGCATCTGACCTCTTTTTGTCGTGAAGGAGGTATGTAGTTTTCTGATAGCGCTAAATCCTTGCGCATTGCCTTTTATATTGCTTGGAGTTGGTGTTTCATCTTGGTTGTCAAAGAGATAGTGAACTTCGAGATGTTTGAGGTTTGGCGGGAACTCATAACAGACTTCCATCTTTTTGCCATTAATATAGGGTGTCGCTCCAATGAAGCAGACGCCAAAAGTAAATTCAGGAAGTCCTTTCATGAGCTGCAGTATCCAACTTGAGACGCCTCCTTTGATATACGGATAGGTTCCTTCAGAAAAGAGCATAATGTCAACTTGGGAACTTTTTGGGAAATTGCTATTCATAACTGCTCTCCCACTGTTTGATGAGAGGATAGAGTTTTGGATTATAGGCAAGGTCATGCGAGTGGTTTAAAATGGACTTTACTATAGAGTATCGTTTGGTTATAAAATACACCTCTGCAAGATAAGGAAGAATAGCCGTTGACTTTTCATCTATCAAAGATTCGGCAAGGGTAAAATACTCCTGTGCTTTTTCATAATTTTGTTTAAGGGTAAAGATTCTTCCTTTTAATGTATAGATACTTGAACAGGTGAAATAGAGATCTTCAAGAGTTCGGTTGAATGATGGAGATTGCTTTTTCTCATGAAACTCTTCTGTTAGCTGATTTAGCTCTTGCATATAAAATTCTTGGGCGAGATTAAGATACAGAAGTGCTGAATTTAAGAAGTTTTTTTTCAAACTTTCATGTGAGAGTTCTGTGTAGACCATTTCCCAGTATAAAAAAGCAAGTTCTTTGGATGCAAAAGCAACTTTCTTTTCATCTCTTGCTTCTCCTTTTGTTGATTCTTTTCGAATAACATCGAGATATTTATTGATACGGTCATTGATGTTCTTCTCTGTTTTGTTGAGAATGGCATAGCCAAAAAGGCGGATCTCGTCATCATCATTGGTAAGTGTCTGTTTAATAATACTCAGGCTGATTGGTGAAGGATTATTTGCCAAAATAGAGAGAGCTTTTATTTTTTTTGATTTTGGAATATAGCTGTTTTCAATGAGATTGATCATTGAACCCTCTCCAAAGGTTCGCTCTATCTTCAAAAAAGAGGTTTCAAATTCATCAAGATTGAGCATATTTGTCTGTACAGCTTTGGCCTGATATTTTACATGCACCATATACCAAAAGAGCCACAGCGTGAGAAAATAACCGGCAAAGGGAATAGCCAGATTAAAACTGACAACAAAGAGAAAAATACTTAGAGGATTGTTCTTGTGCAGTGATGCAAAGAAAAGAAATTTAAAAAAAGCAGATCTGTCTTTAAGAGCTTCAAGTCTATATCTGTCTTTGCTGCACTCTTTTGGAAAACGTATGAGTGCATAGCGTGAGATGAAAAGAGCCAACATAAGGGTAATGAATATGTGAATAGAAAAAAGAAGATAAAAATGATGGGTATAAAAAGTAAATAGTTTATCCATGGTAATCATCTGTTATGTATTGATATATCAGCTTCTCTTCTTTGATACTAAAGGTCATATACTCGAACTTTTTATCTTTTTCATGCTTAAGATTGTACAGCAGCCTATTGAGAAAGCCTAAAGCTACGGCCTGATCGTTAAGCGGGAAAAGTATGACAAGATAATAGATCTCTTTGTCCTTTGTTTGTGTAACGATGTCAAGTGAACGTAAAAGATTTTGGGTCTTTTCAAAAACCCTTCGCGTCTGCAGTTCGTTATCTATTTTTAGAATTAGGAGTGTCGAGTCAACTCTGTATTGTTTTTGCAGATGTTGCAGTCGGTTGTATTCATATAAAAAAGATCTTTCAGAAAAAATGGCAGCTATTTTTTCTGATTGCTGCATAATGTTTTCTTTATAAATTTCAATGGAAAGGTACTCAAGTAAAATAGCGATTGAGATGAGATTCTCTTTGTTGAATGCCATAAAAGGCATCTTCTCGATTACCAAAAGTGATAGCACTTCATTATTGTAAACGGTAGGGATTGCAGCGAGGTATCTTGACTCTTGTGTTGTTTCAAGTGTCGGATTATGAGCGGCATCACTGACAAAGACAGGTTTTTTTCTGCTGAGAGCCTGCGTGATAATGTAGTCATCAAAGAGAGCTGCTTCATCGGTATCTTGTTCATAGGATTTTGTATAACTTATCAAAGAGTTTTCAGGTGCAAGCGTCTTTTGAAGTTGATGATCGATTTTATGGATAATAAAACCACTTTGCAGGCTAAAAGATTTTTCAAGAAGAACCAAAAAATCCAGATACTGCATGTTGTTTTTATCTCTATTGAGAATAATTGTCTCAATCGCGGAGCGAATACTCATGGGTTTGAGTACATAGTTTTTCTCAAGTTGGTCATGGGATATTTTTAAACTGTAAAAGGCTTTGGAAAGCTCGTCGAGCTTCGATGCTTTATAGTCATCATCAATTTGTAACTCATGTATTCTTTTTGTCCAGTAGTAGTGAAACTGGCTAAAGATAAGCACCATCATGAGATAGACCAAAAAAGAGATATAAGGAAATTTGTCATAAAACTGCCACATGCTCAATGAGATTAAAGTCATGGCAATAAACGCACTCTCAAAACCATGAAAAAGTGTCAATATAGATAAAAGAATCAAAAGATAGGGGATCTTTTCCTGCGTGAGACAGATATCGTGAGGATTTACGATATAGCCGATGATTAAAAAGGCTGTAATAATGGTAAAACTCTCCAAATAAGAGTATTGACGAATCTTTCTTATGAAATATTCTAGTCGTGAGAGTTTTTTAATTCTTCTTGTAATACTTCTTTTCATTCAAAGGCATTTTTTTATTTAATGACGTGCTGTCATCTGTTCGATGAGGTTTTGAGCGGTACTGCCGATGGAACCGTTACCCCAGTCACTGTCCGAACCCGTTGCACTCCAAATGAGTTTGGCATCTTTTGTGCTGTATAGACTGAGCTGTAGACTTACAGCAGGTTCGCCGTCGATACCTGTTTTATATCTCCACTCACTGATGCCGCCAATGAGAAAATAGTCTGATTTATCTTCTTGTGCTGAGTCCTGTGCATCTTCAAGAGAATCTATCTTTTGGTTTATATGGGTTTTGAGATGGTAGCCTTGTGCCAGCAGGACACCTTCAACAATATTGGTAGCACGCATACCCGCTCTTGGAGTATCTGTGTAGTTATTGAGTTCAAAGAGTGATATCTGTGCTGTAGTATTGGTTTCGGGAAGTCTGTTTTGTGTATTTACAAGGGCTGTTGTTGAACATCCTGCTAAGAGAATAAGGGAGAGAGTGAATAATATAAATGGTTTCATAGCTGCAATACCTTTTTTTAAGATATTATAGCATGAATTGTTTCTTTCTTAGATTAGTTCATTGAACCCATAGTGGCTATTATGCTAAAAATGTAGAAAAATAGTAAAGCGACAAAAATAGCATAAACCCAGATTACCCATTGGTTGTATCCGCCGACTGCACGCATGGTCTCTATTCTTTTTTGTATGTCGTCTATACTGGCTTCTATCTCCGCTTTTTTATGTTTGTAGCCTTTGTAGACAAAATAGGTTGAAAAGCCGCCTGCCAAGATAGCTACAATCAAACCTCCAAAGGGGATAATTCCCGCAAAAAGAGCCACAAAGAAAAGAACTAGTGCAGGGATGTACTGTTTTCTGTAGAGCAAAAATGCCCATCCACCAAAGAAAGCCCACCAGCTCCATACCCATTTCATGGTATCTATTCCATTGACATTAAACTTTGAAAAAGCATTCTGGTACCATAATGTCTTTTCCGGCTTATCTATAAATGCCTCTATCATTGCATTTTCATACTCTTTTTCAGACAATTCTGATGATGTGTTTGGTTGTGCTTCTACTTCTTGTGTGACTTGTGTTTCTTCCACAATGGCTCTCCGATATTAAAATTTCATATATTGTATTGAAAAAAGTTAAAAAAGTCTAGGTTCGAGTGCTTTGATTTTATAACTACGTCTGTGAACAGGTGAGTAGCCATATTTTTGTATCATTTCTATATGGAGTTTTGTGCCATAGCCTTTATGTTTTTCAAACTGATACTGCGGATACTCTTTGGCAAGTTCTAATATGTCTTTGTCGTGAGTAACTTTTGCAAGGATGGAAGCGGCACTCACCTCGGCAACCTTTCCGTCGGCTTTAATCATCGTCTGCAGACCCTTGACGCCATAGTTTGAATTGCCGTCAAAGAGATACTCATCGGCTTTGAGGTTTTGCATGATCTCTTTGAGCCCTTGCGTGAGGCAGTGAGATATTCCTTTTTCATCTATAGCGGAAGCCGAAAATTTCACTATATGATACTCTGCGTGAGGTATGATAAGCTCATAGAGTGCTTCTCTTCTTTTTTCACTCAGCTTTTTAGAATCATTCAGTCCTTCTACTGCCTCACGCAGGATACATCCCGCCATAACCAAATCACCCGCAAGCGGTCCGCGTCCCGCTTCATCTATGCCACAAAGAATGCTCATCTAATCTCCTAACGCCCAAATGTCAAAAGGTATTATAGCAACCTTAGCAAAAGGGTGTGAAATCGTTCCCTCTTTGTTCATCGTGATAACGGTTATCTTTGTGATGCCGTAACTGAATATAAAGGCTTCAAGACTCTCCAATTTTTTAAAGAGACGGCGTTCATCGGCAAAGGGTTTACATAGGATAATCTCATCATTATCCGGCAGATAAAAATCTATGCCGTCCTCGTAATAACATACTGTTTTTGATTTGAGAAGTTCAAGGTAGACCATGTTTTCAAAAAGACGACCGAAATTTTTCTCAGTGCTTAGAGCGGACTTGAGTGAGGTGTCACAGAGATAGACCTTCTTCGTTGCTCTTGCGTGAGCGAACTTTTCAAGCAGATGGATGTATTTTTTCTCTTGCAGTGCTTCAAAAGATCTGTAGAGTTTGTCTTTGGATATCTTTCGTGTCAGCTTGAGTCTTTCATATAGAGTAAAGGCTGAGAGCTTTTGTGCCGTGAATTTTGCACAGAGTGTCATGATGTCAAACTCCACATCATCGAGAGATGAGCGCATGATGTTTTGAAGAAAGATGATGCGTTCGTCCGTGCTGACTTTGTGCATAACAGGAAACCCTCCCAACTGCACAAAGTGATTGAGTGCCGATGAATCGAACTTATGCTCATAGGCAAGAAACTCTTCATAATCTAGTGGATAGAGCTGTATGGTTTTTAAAAGAGGAAGTTCATAGTGCTGCTGAGATGCGACGAGAAGCTGCGTAACATTGGGAAAGTCAAACTCAGTTCGATAGTTGTCGAGTGCCAATACATCTATCTTGTTCTGATTACAAAAAGAGGGCAGCAGCCTATTGAAGGCTTCGACATCGATGCGGATATCATTGCAGTTAATGTAGAGATAAGTTCCCTTTTTAAGTGAAAGCAGATAGTTCTTTATAAGTTTTGTCTTCCCGCTTTGCGTGATACCATTTATCTGATAAGAACCTCCATCAATAGAGACCTTCCGCTGATGAAATTTTTCAAGCTGCAGGTCGGTTTTATAGTATTCCTCTAGTAAAATTTCCACTTTATCAGCCTTTAGTTCAGATAGCTTGTAAATATACTCTCACTCCGAGGACAAATCCTCCCTAACGGTCTGAGCCTCTGCGTGAGAGTATATTTATGAGCGCAATTAATAATTTTTGATGTGTAAAATTTTATCATTTCCTTATTAAAAGGAAATAAATTTCAAAGAATTTCCATTTTTACCCCCTAAATCCTTGAATATTACACCTAGTTTGAGTATAATTCCGCTCCCTTAAATAGTTGGGCTAGGATCCAACGAGTTCTTTAGAAGGAAAATTATGGAAAAAATTCGTTTAAAATTGAAAGCTTACGATCACCGTGTTTTGGATAGATCGGTAGCATCAATCGTAGAGGCTGTTAAGCGTACTGGCGCGGTAATCCGTGGTCCAATACCTTTACCAACAAAAATTCGTAAATATACTGTTTTAAAATCAGTTCACGTTAATAAAAAATCTCGTGAGCAATTCGAAATCAGAATGCACGCTAGAATGATCGACATCGTATCTGCTACGCCAGAGACAGTTGATTCATTAATGAAACTTGATCTTGCACCGGAAGTGGACGTTGAAGTTCGCTCTATGGACAAATAGGAGTAACCAATGGAATATATCGTTGAAAAAATCGGCATGAGCCGTACTATCACAGTTCCTGCAAAACCAGTTACTCTTTTAAGAGTTCTTGATGCAAAGGTGTGTGAAGTTAATGATGGTAAAGCTATTGTTGCGTACAACAGTGGTAAAAAAATGAATAAAGCAATTGAAGGTCAACAGAAGAAATACAACCTTCCAGCAGAATTTAACCGTTTTGTTACATTAGAAGTAGCAAACGAAGAGGCCGGTGATTTAGATTTAGCTCCACTTGCAGAAGCAAGTATCCTTAAATCTACTTTCAACACAAAAGGTCGCGGTTTTTCTGGTGGTATGAAGCGTTGGAATTTCGGTGGTGGTCCTGCATCTCACGGTCACAGATTTGGTCGTAGAACAGGTTCTATCGGTAATGCTGAATGGCCAGGTCGTGTTATGAAGGGTAAGAAAATGCCTGGACAATATGGAAATACACAAAATAGTGTAAAAAATGAGATCGTTTCTTACGATGCTGAAAACAAAATCATTGCGGTTTTAGGTTCAGTTTCAGGTGCAAACGGTTCTTTAGGTCGTGTAAAGGTAGCTAAATAATGAGCGCAATCGTTTTAAATGAAAAAATGGAAAAAGCTTCTGAGTTAGCGTTACCAGAGTCTTTCTCTGGAATCAACCCTCATAACCTTTACCTTTATGTAAAATCTGCTCAAGCTGCACAACGTGCAAACACAGCAGTTACTAAAGGTAGAAGTGATGTACGTGGTGGTGGTAAAAAACCATGGGCTCAAAAAGGCGGCGGTCGTGCTCGTGCTGGTTCACGTCGTTCTCCAATCTTCGTAGGCGGTGGTAAAGCTTTTGGTTCACAAAACAACCGTAACTACGATTTAAAAGTAAATAAAAAGCAAAAAAGACTTGCTTTAGAGTTTGCTTTAAATGAGCATGCACAAAATGGTACTCTTTTTATCGTTGACAGCATCGCAGTTGAGTCTGGTAAAACAAAAGACGCTGCAGCAATGTTCAAAGCTTTAGGACAAAGAGACACTCTTTTTGTAAAAGAATTATTAGACGAAAAAACATACTTGGCATTTGAAAATCTTCAAGCTACTTATGTTATCGAGTCTAATGAGTTAAACGCATACTTAGCTGCTAACTATCGCTCTATCGTGATAGAAAAAGCTGTATGGGAAAATCTTGTAAGTGAGGCTAAGTAATGGCAGATATTACAGATATTAAATCTATACTATATACAGAAAAGACTCTTGGTCTTCAAGAAGATGGTGTAATTGTTGTTCAAACATCACCACGTATGACTAAAACTGGTCTTAAAGAGGTTTTTAGAGAGTATTTCGGAATTATTCCTTCAAAGATCAACTCTCTAAATCAAAGCGGAAAAGTAAAACGTTTCCGTGGTGTACAGGGTAAACAAAATGACTTCAAAAAGTTCTATGTAACTTTACCTGAAGGTGCACAAATAGAAAGTTTGGCGGTATAAGATGGCAATTAAAACTTATAGACCGATAACTCCGTCTCGTCGTTTTTATACGAATGTTGACAGTTCAGATATCACTGCTAAAGCAAGCGTTCGTTCATTACTTGTTAAACTTCCAACACATGCTGGTCGTAACAACAATGGACGTATTACATCTCGTCATAAGCAAGCGGGTGCTAAAAAACTTTACCGTATCATCGATTTCAAAAGAAATAAATTCGGTGTTCCTGGTACAGTTTCTACTATTGAGTACGATCCGTACCGTAACTGTAGAATTGCACTTGTTACATATGCTGACGGTGAAAAAAGATACATCCTTCAACCAAAAGGTTTAGAGGTTGGTGATACAGTTGAAGCTGCTGAATCTGGTTTAGATGTTAAACCTGGTAATGCAATGAAACTTAAAAACATTCCTGTTGGTACACTTGTTCATAATATCGAGCTTAAAGTTGGAAAAGGTGGACAAATGGTACGTTCAGCTGGAACATCTGCTCAAATTATGGGTCGTGACGGTAAATATGTTTCTTTACGTATGCCTTCATCAGAAATGCGTTTAGTTCTTGGTGAGTGTTTAGCAACTATAGGTAGTGTTGGTAATGAAGAGTTTGCAAACATCGTGATTGCAAAAGCTGGTCGTCAACGTCACTTAGGTATTCGTCCTCAAACTCGTGGTTCTGCGATGAACCCTATTGATCACCCGCATGGTGGTGGTGAAGGTAAAACGAATTCAGGTCGTCACCCAGTTACTCCTTGGGGTAAACCAACTAAGGGTGCTAAAACTCGTCGTAAAAAAGCAAGTGATAAACTTATTATCACTCGTCGTAAACCAAATGCAAAAAGGGTAGGCTAATGGCTCGTTCAGTTAAAAAAGGTCCATTCGTAGATGAGCATTTAATCAAAAAAGTCGAAGCAGCAAAAGCTAGCGGAGACAAAAAACCTATTAAAACATGGTCAAGAAGATCTATGGTTCTTCCTGAGATGGTAGGTTTGACATTAAATGTTCATAATGGTCGCCAATTCGTTCCTGTATATGTTACAGAGAACCATATTGGTTATAAACTTGGTGAATTTGCACCAACTCGTACATTCAAGGGCCACAAGGGCTCTGTTCAGAAGAAGGGGTAATCATGGCTAGAGCATTATTAAAATTTATCCGTGTATCACCTATCAAATCTCGCCTTATTGCACGTGAAGTGCAGGGTATGAATGCTGAAGAAGCTATGGCAGCTTTAGAGTTCACACCAAACAAGGCAGCTAAAATTATCTCTAAAGTAATTGCATCTGCAGTTGCTAACAGCGGTAGTGAAGCTGAAGATTGTGTAATTACATCATGTCGTGTTGACAATGGTCCAGTACTTAAACGTTTCCGTCCACGTGCTCGTGGTATGGCTTCAGGTATTAGAAAACCAACAGCACATATCTTAGTAGAAGTAGAGGGTAAATAGAATGGGTCAAAAAGTTAATCCTATTGGTTTACGTCTTGGAATCAACCGTAACTGGGAATCTCGTTGGTTTCCTAACTTTAAATCAGCTCCGGCTGCTTTAGGTGAAGATCACAAGATTAGAACATTTTTAAAGAAAGAGCTTTACTATGCTGGTGTTTCTAACATCATCATTGAAAGAACAGTAAAACGTCTTCGTGTAACTATCGTTGCTGCACGTCCTGGTATCATTATCGGGAAAAAAGGTGCTGATATCGAGAAATTGAAAGCTGCTGTTCAAAAACTTGTTGGTAAACCAATTTCTATCAACATTAAAGAAGAGAAAAAAGCACAGGTTTCAGCACAACTCGTTGCTGAAAACGTTGCTACTCAGTTAGAGCGTCGTGTTGCATTCCGTAGAGCTATGAAAAAAGTTATGCAAGGTGCACAGCGTTCTGGTGCTAAAGGTATCAAAGTTTCTGTTTCTGGTCGTCTTGGTGGAGCTGAAATGGCTCGTACTGAATGGTACTTAGAGGGACGTGTTCCTCTTCATACTCTTCGTGCTAAGATCGATTACGGTTTCGCTGAAGCGCATACTACATACGGTATTATCGGTGTAAAAGTATGGATCTTCAAAGGGGAAGTTCTTACTAAAGGAATTCCTGCAGAAGCTAAAGAAGAGAAAAAAGAGCGTCGCGGAAGAAAACCACGTCGTGAAAATAGTGAAAAGGCTGAATAATCATGTTAATGCCAAAAAGAACAAAATATCGTAAAGTGATGAAGGGTCGTAACCGTGGTTACGCTCGTTCTGGTTACAAATTAGCGTTTGGTGACATCGGTTTTAAAGCTGTAGAAGCCGGTCGTATCAACTCTCGTCAGATTGAAGCGGCTCGTATCTCTGCTACACGTCACATTAAAAGAAATGGTAAGATTTGGATTCGTGTTTTTCCTGCTAAACCATTAACTGCTAAACCGCTTGAAACTCGTATGGGTAAAGGTAAAGGTGCAGTTGATCAGTGGGTAATGAACATCAAACCAGGTCGTATTATATTTGAAATGGCCGGTGTTCCACATGATATAGCTCGTGAAGCTTTATTACTTGCAATGCATAAATTGCCATTCAAAACTAAAATTATTACTGCGGAGATGAGCAATGAAATATTCTGATTTAGCAGGTAAAAGTGCAGCAGAACTTCAAGCTATGCTTAAAGAGAAGAAGACTGAGCTGTTTACTTTAAAAATTAAACAAAAAATGATGCAATTACAAAATACTAGCGAACTTAAAGTCGCTAAAAAAGATATTGCACGAATCAATACTGCACTTGCTGCAGTAGAAAAGTAGGGGACGAGCGATGGCAAATCAACGTGAGATTCAAGGTAATGTTGTAAAAATTGCAGGTGACAAAACAGTAACTATTGTTGTTGAACGCCGTGTAATGCATCCTCGTTACCACAAAGTTGTTAAGCGTTTCAAAAAGTACTTGGTACATGATGAGCGCAATGAGTGTAAAGTTGGAGACGAGATTGTTGCAGTCGAGTGTCGTCCAATGTCTAAAACAAAATCTTTTAGACTTAAGTCAGTTGTAAAAGGAGCGTAGTAATGATTCAAGGTTTTACTCGTTTAAATGTAGCTGATAATACAGGTGCTAAAGAGATTATGTGTATTAAGGTACTTGGCGGTTCTAAACGTCGTTATGCATCAGTAGGTGACGTTATCGTTGCTTCTGTTAAAAAAGCGATCCCGACTGCTAAAGTTAAAAAAGGTAAAGTTGTTAAAGCTGTTATCGTAAGAACGCATAAAGAAGTACAACGTGAAAACGGTTCACTTATTCGTTTCGATGACAACGCAGCTGTAATACTTGATGACAAGAGAGAACCAATCGGTACTCGTATCTTCGGACCAATCGGTCGTGAAGTACGTTACGCTGGATTCATGAAGATCGTTTCTCTTGCTCCGGAGGTTGTGTAATGGCAAAATTTAATTTCAAAAAAGGCGATATGGTAGAAATTATCGCTGGTGATGACAAAGGTACAAAAGCAACTGTACTCGCTGTTATGCCAAAGAAAAACAAAGTAATCGTAGAGGGTTGTAAAGTAGCTAAAAAAGCTGTTAAACCAACTGAAGAGAACACTAAAGGTGGTCATATCAATAAAGAGATGCCTATCGATGTTTCAAATGTACGTAAAGTGGAGGCATAATTAGATGGCTCGTTTAAAAGATAAATATTTAGCGTTAAAACCAGAGATCCAAAAAGATCTTGATATCAAAAATGTAATGGAAATTCCTGCAGTTGAGAAGGTTATTATCTCTGTTGGTGCTGGTTTTGCTATGAAAGATAACAAACTTATCCAAAATATCGAAGACACTATTACAACTATCGCTGGTCAAAAAGCTTCAACAGTTATCGCTAAGAAATCTGTTGCAGGTTTTAAAGTACGTGAAGGTATGCCGGTTGGTGTTCGTGTAACACTTCGTGGTGAAAATATGTATAACTTCTTGGATCGTCTCGTATCTATTGCACTTCCACGTGTGAAAGATTTCCGTGGTGTTCCAAGAAACGGTTTTGACGGTCGTGGTAACTATAACTTCGGTCTTCAGGAACAACTTATTTTCCCAGAGATTAGCTATGATTCAATCATGCAAATCCATGGTATGAACATCACTGTAGTTACTACAGCTGATTCTGACAAGGCAGGAATGGTTCTTTTAGAGAAACTTGGTATGCCTTTTACTAAAGGGAGCAACTAATGGCTAAGAAGTCTATGATCGCAAAAGCGAAAAGAACACCAAAGTTCAAAGTACGTGCATATACACGTTGTCAGATCTGTGGTCGCCCACACTCTGTTCTTCGTGATTTTGGTATCTGCCGTATCTGTTTTAGAAAAATGGCAAACGAGGGAATGATCCCAGGCGTTAGAAAGTCTTCTTGGTAGGCACAAGCCTCCCGAGTGGAAACTTCTAAATGTTAGCAGTCGTAAGACTTGCAAAATAAGGAAAAAATAAATGGCAATAAATGATTTAGTATCAGATGCGTTAACACGTATTCGTAATGCTGGAATGAGAAGATTGGCTACAACAACTTTAGTTCACTCTAAAAGTGTTGAAGCTGTAGTTAGCATCTTGGTTGACAAAGGTTATCTTGATAGCTTCAACGTCATCGAAGATGGTGTTAAAAAGACAATTAAAGTTGTACTAAAATATGATGACAACGAAAAATGTGTAATCAATGAAATGAAAAGAGTTTCTAAACCGGGTCGTCGTGTCTACAAAGGTAGAGATGACATCAAACGTTTCAAAAACGGTTACGGTACAATTATCGTTAGTACATCTCATGGCGTTCTACCAAATGACAAAGCTTACGAGCTTGGTATTGGTGGTGAAGTTATGTGTACGGTTTGGTAGGAGAGTAGCATGTCAAGAATTGGAAAAAATCCTGTAGAATTTGCTAGTGACATCACAGTTGCTGCAAATGGAAATGTTATCACTTTTACTAAAGGTAAAACAAGTGTCGATCTCGATACAAAAGGGTATGTGACTTTCGAAATCGAAGGAAACACATTAACTTTCAAAAACCTGTCTGACTCACGTGAAGATAGAGCTTTCTGGGGTACTTTTAGAGCATTGGCTCAAAATATCGTTACTGGTTTAACTACTGGTTACCAAAAGCAATTAGAGATCAATGGTGTTGGTTACAGAGCTGCTGTTAAAGGTAAAACTCTTAATCTTCAACTTGGTTTCTCACATGATATAGACTATCCTTTACCAGAAGGTCTTGAAGCGTCTGTTGAGAAGAACGTTATTACTCTTAAAAGCCATGACAAACAAATGTTAGGTCAAGTTGCTGCTGAGATCCGTTCTTTCCGTCCACCAGAGCCGTACAAAGGTAAAGGTGTTAAATACATTGATGAGCATATCGTGCGTAAAGCCGGTAAAACTGCTAAGAAATAAGGGAGGAAGATAAGATGAATGCTAAAGTATTAAAAAGCAAAATCGCTAACCGTTTAAAACGTAAGCGTCGTATTCGTGCAAAAATATCTGGTAGTGCTGAACTTCCTCGTGTTTCTGTATTTAAATCAAATCGTTACCTAAGTGTACAGGCTATTGATGATGCAACTGCAACAACTCTATGCGCACTACACTCTAAGGCTACTGGTCACAAAGCAAACAAAGAAGGTGCTGCTGCACTTGGTGAAGCATTCGCTGCTAAACTAAAAGAAGCTAACATCACTGAGATTGTATTTGACCGTAATGGTTACCAATACCACGGCGTTATCGCTGCATTTGGTGACGCACTTCGTGCAAACGAAATTAAGTTCTAGGAGCGCATGACTATGACAGAAATCAATAGAGATGAATTTGAAGAATCAATCGTAAACATTGGTCGTGTTACTAAAGTTGTAAAGGGTGGTAGACGTTTTCGTTTTACTGCGCTTGTAGTTGTTGGTAACAAAAACGGTACAGTCGGTTACGGTGTTGGTAAAGCGAAAGAAGTTCCTGACGCTATTCGTAAAGCAGTTGATGATGCATTTAAAAACTTAACTACTGTTAAGATTAAAGGTACGACAATTGCACATGACATTGAACATAAATTTAATGCTAGTACAATCCTTTTAAAACCGGCATCAGAAGGTACAGGACTTATCGCAGGTGGTGCGGCTCGTCCAGTACTTGAACTTGCAGGTTTCCAGGATTTACTAACTAAATCTATCGGTTCAAACAATCCAAACACACTAGTTCGTGCTACAGTTGAAGCACTTTCTCGTATCAAAGGATAGAAAATGGGTATTGAAAATTTAACACCTGCAGAGGGTTCAACTCACTCTCGCAAGAGAGTTGGACGCGGACAAGGTTCTGGTACTGGTAAGACTGCAGCACGTGGTCAAAAAGGTCAAAAATCTCGTTCAGGTTACAAAAGAAAAAGAAACTTTGAGGGTGGTCAACAACCACTTGCAAAACGTTTACCGAAAATTGGTTTTCACTCTAAAGTTGAAAAACCATATGTAATCAACGTTGAAAAAATTAAAGCTGTTGCTGAGTTAGCTGAGATCACTGTGGAAAATATCCGCGGCGTTCATAAAATTGCAAACTCTGTAACAAAAATAAAACTAGTAGGTGCATCTGCAAAAGATCTTGCATCGAAAATTAAAGACGAAAACGTTACAACAACAGGTAACTAGTTGTGAATAAAAATCTAGTAAATAAGATACTTATTACTATCGGGTTTTTATTTATCTACCGCCTTCTGGCTTATGTGCCAGTTCCGGGCGTAGATACTGCTGTTATCGCTTCTTTCTTCGACTCACACCAATCAGATGCATTAGGGCTCTTTAATATGTTCAGTGGAAATGCTGTCCAAAGACTCTCTGTAATTTCACTCGGTATTATGCCATACATCACCGCTTCCATTATCATGGAGCTTCTTGCTGCAACTTTCCCTACTTTGGGACAGATGAAAAAAGAGCGTGACGGTATGACAAAATATATGCAGATTATTCGTTATGCAACGATTGTAATTACGTTGATCCAAGCGGTTGGTGTTAGTGTCGGACTGCAAAGTCTGACAGGACCAAGTGGTAACTCTGCAATACTTGCGGACCACACTACATTCATTATGCTCTCAGCTGTCTCTATGCTAGCTGGAACTATGCTTTTGATGTGGATCGGTGAGCAGATTACACAAAGCGGTATCGGTAACGGTATCTCTTTGATCATCTTTGCAGGTATCGTTTCTGCGATCCCAAGAGCGATCGGCCAGACAGTGGAAATGGTAAATACCGGTGCAATGAGTTTCCTTACAGTTATTGCAATAGTTGTTCTTGTTCTTGGTACGGTAGGGATTATCATCTATGTTGAACTCGGTGAGCGCCGTGTGCCTATTACCTATGCGAAAAAGACAATGATGCAAAACCAAAACAAACGTGTTATGAACTATATTCCGATCAAAGTGAATTTAGCGGGTGTTATTCCGGTTATCTTCGCTTCGGCAATACTCATGTTCCCGATGACAGTTCTTGGAAGCAGTACAAATCCTACTGTGCAGGCAATCGCAGATTTCTTGCATCCCGGTGGATACTTTTTTAACTTTTTAACTTTTATATTTGTTATCTTCTTTGCATTCTTCTATGCATCGATCACATTTAACGCAAAAGACATCGCTGACAACCTAAAACGTCAGGGTGGTTTCATTCCTGGTATTCGTACCGGTGATGCGACAAAAGAGTTTTTAAATACAACTGCGAGTAACTTGACTGTAACAGGTGCACTTTATCTTGGTCTTGTCGCTACACTGCCGTTTATGATCATCAAAGGGATGGGTGTTCCTTTCTTCTTTGGTGGAACAGCTGTGTTGATCGTTGTTCAGGTTGCGCTTGATACGATGAGAAAAATAGAAGCTCAGATATATATGAGTAAATATGAAACCCTAAGTGCGGTTGGTCTATAGCAATGGCTATTGCACTTAGAAAACCTCAAGAAATTGAAAAACTCCGCGCGGCCAACAAGATAGTTGGCGGCGCACTTAATCTCCTCAAAGAAAACACAAAGCCCGGAATGACTTTAAAAGAGATGGATGCTATGGCAGAGGATTATATCCGCTCTCATGGTGCAAAGCCGTCTTTTAAAGGTCTTTACGGTTTTCCAAATGCTGTATGTACATCGCTCAATGAAGTTATCATTCACGGAATTCCGTCGGATTATAAACTTCAAGAGGGTGATGTTATCGGTTATGATATCGGAACAGAGCTTGAGGGCTGGTTCGGTGATGCAGCTATCAGTGTCGGTGTTGGAGAGATTACAAAACAAGATGAAGATCTGATCGCATGTGCTAAAGATACACTCTACTATGCGATCGAGAACATTAAACAGGGTATGCGTTTTAAAGAACTCTCTTTTATGATGGAGCAGTTCATCTTGGAGCGTGGTTTTGTACCTTTGCGTAACTTTTGCGGGCATGGTATTGGAAGAAAACCTCATGAGGAACCGGAAATTCCGAATTACTTAGAGGGAAATAATCCAAAAGCAGGTCCAAAGATAAAAAACGGCATGGTTTTTTGTCTTGAACCGATGATATGCCAAAAAGAGTCAAAGCCGATTATCTTGGATAATGGGTGGGATGTTGTCAGTACCGACGGTTTACGCGGTTCACACTATGAGCACACTGTTGCAGTTATCAACGGTAAAGCTGAAATTTTATCTCTTGCGTGAGAGTTAAAGTAAGAAATTTCTTTATAAAGGACTAAAATGGCTAAAGCAGATGTTATTGAAGTTGACGGCAAGATTATAGAGGCTTTGCCGAATGCAACTTTTCGTGTAGAATTAGAGAATGGACATATTATTTTATGTCATATCGCAGGAAAAATGCGTATGCACTATATTAAAATATTGCCAGGTGATAAAGTTAAACTTGAACTGACACCATATTCACTTGATAAAGGCCGTATCACTTACCGATACAAATAGTAAAAGAGCGTGCTCTTGGCACCCTCTTTACTTTTTAAAACTTTCCATCATTCCTAAACTCGGATATCTCCGTTTCAACCATCTCATCTATCATGATATTAAAAAGTTCACTGATCATATTTGGATTTATATTTAATTCAATGGCACGTTTGCGTACACGCTGCATAATATCATCTATACGGTCTTCGGCCTTTACTTCATCTACAGAGTTCTTAAAAGCGGCAGCCTGACGAATGAGATGACTCCTTTCCGAAATCAAATCAACAAGCTTTGTATCAATTTTATCGATTTCGTCTCTGACTTCCTGTAAGGTATTACATTTTTTCATATTGACCCTTTAAAAGATTATTTTGGCGTTAACACTTTTGTAACACTTTCTTACTATAATGATACCTACGATTCTCCTTGTATATCCTTAATCCGATTCATTAAGGACAACATGCAAAATTTCAAAGCACAATTGAGAGAGTTATCTCTCAATATCCTTATTTTTCCAAGCCAAATATACTACAATCACCATAAGTAATCCAAACATAACAGCCCAGATAAGAAGATCTCCTCCGCTGCTTGCTTGTTCTATATTTTCATTCATGCTGTCATCCAAAGTTTTTATAATTATAGTTAGTTACACTTAATATTATATATTAAAATTAAGTAACATAAGATATAATAAAAGAAAACATAGGTTGGGAATTGAGGCAGTTTGTATTACTTTTACTATTTATATTCTCTATGTTAAATGCAAGTGAAGATACTGTGTCTACAATGGAATCTTATTTTGAAAAAGAGGATTATCAAAAAGCATGTAAACTCGCAGAAGATTTTTATAAAGCAAACCCTTATAGTGTCAAAGCCAATCTCTATTACGGCAGATGTGCATATCGCAAAGGTGATATAGATACGGCAATGGCCGCATATGATAGAGCAGAGATATTGGATGACAAAAATTTATCTGTACATAAATATCTTGGTGATTTGTATGTACACGTCGGCAATATTGAGATAGCTAATCGAGAGTACGACAAGGCTGATGTGTTTGGTCAAGATCGTTTGCAAAGAGTCTTTAAAGAAGGGTATACAGCAAATAAATTTTCTTTATTGGCAAATGTAAGCGGTGGTTATGACAGTAATGTTGAATACAATGCGGAACTCTCTGATATGAATCGATGGTTTGGGGGTGGCGGTTCTGTTGTGAAACCAAAATCAGATACATTTGTAAAAGAGTATCTTTCTCTTACTCATGTATACGATAGCAATCCTTTTTCTGAATTTTATTATAAAAATCAGTTGCAGTTTTACAATAAAAACTATGCTAAATATTCTGTAGATGATTTTACCCAGGCTGAAGTATTGAGCGGACCGGGATGGGCAGATAAAAGTTATGACTTTTGGTTGCCGATTTCCTATACTTATATGGCAACTGATTATAAAGATTATGCCGAAGTATATGCTGTGAAGCCGCAATTGAGAAAACGGTTTGAAAATAAGCTTTTATTGAAACTTGAAGGACTTTATGAGTACAGAAAATATTTACAATGGAACAAAGGGGATAAAAATGCCTATGGCGGAACAGGGAGTCTGAGCAGATGGTTCGCCAAGCACTACCTGCGAGTAGCATACAGATATGAAGCAACCAAAAAGGCTGAAAAAGAGAGCCCGCGTATTTTTATAGATAAAAAATTAAATGAGATAGAGTTAAATTATACATATACGTTTAATCATGCTGTCGAATTTGGATTAGAAGGACTTTATAGTAAAACTTCTTATGATGACCTTGTTCAATCGGAAACTAGAGAAGATGAGTTATATAAATATTCAGCCTATTTGTCTTATAATGTGATAAGTATGTTTGGTTTTGTGTTGAAATATGATAATTATACAAATAAAACGAATTATATTCCATCAAAATATAAAAAAGAGATTATAAACCTTGGTGTTTATATTTATTATTAAAAAGGGTGTGAGATGAAAAAAATTATTTTATTAGCGATGCTCGTGACAATGTCATTTGCAAGTATAGGAAAAATAGCTGTTGCCAAGGGAGAGGCTTTCGTTGATCGTGATACGAAAGCAATTCATGCAGATAACAACATGGGGATTTTAAAAAAAGATATTTTGTTGACAGAAGATGGTCGTATGCAGGTTATCTTTAAAGACAATACTGTACTTAGTCTTGGGAAGAAGAGCCGGTTGATTATTGAAGAATATCTTTATGATCAAACTAATCCGCAAAGAGTTGTTGCAACTTTTAAAATAAAAAATGGATTTGTAAAAGCCATTACAGGTGCTATCGGGAAGATGATGCCGCAGATGTTTTCAATCGAGACTGCTGTTGCTAAAATAACTCCGCAGGGAACGATATGGAGTGTTTCTGTAGATGGAAAATCAGAACATTATGTAGTGAGTGAAGGAAAGATAAAAATCGCTTTCACAGATGGTTCAGGTAAAAGCATTGAACTCAAAGCCGGTGAGGCAATGACTTTGAATATTAAATCAAAGCAAGGTAAAAAAAGTGTTCAAAGTTTTGCAAAAAAAGCTGTTAGCACTGTAAGTCTAAATGAAGGAAAAATAGAACAATCATTAGCTACGGTGCAAGAAGATTCAGGTATAAACAGCGGAACAGTTGTTGAAGCAGACGGCAGTGTTAGAATTGACATTAATGTTCCTGGTCATGAAAATAACGGTTATGGTCATGGAAACAACGGTCATGGTCATGGAAATCATTTTGGATTCTGGCCATGGCAATAATAAGTAAAATTTAGATTCATTAGGATTTATGTGCGTAATGCTCTGTTTCGATTTTATAACTCGCTTGGTATTAGTAATAAATTAAACTTCATAGGAATAGCTTCGAGTGTATTAGCTGGGAGCATAGTTTTGATTTCTCTGTTTGTCTTTGCTTATGTAAGCGAGAGAAATAGTGTCGAGCATGAATCAAAGACATTTGCTAAAATATTAGCGGATAATATCGCATCACCTATCATAGCGAAAGATGCTCTACGTATTTCAGATATCCTGGCTTCAGTTGAGTATAATGAGAAAATAACCCAAACGTTTGCACTTGATACATCCTGGAATGTACTTGGTACTTTTAGTAAGGGGAATAACTTTTCACAACAGCGTAAAATGATTCCAATCATCAGAGAAAATCAAAACTTATGGAAAGATGGATATTTTTACTCTGTGGTGCCTATTCTTAAGGATGATAAGCAGATTGGATATCTTGTTGTTGTAGCATCATTAAGTGAATTTTATAAAAAGATGTTGGAGTATGGTCTTTTTATAATATTTATCATATTTTTAGCTTCAGTGATCACGGGAAAATTTAGAAAATTGCTCTCAACATCTATTTTACAGCCAATTGCCCAATTAGATTCAATTACAACGAAGATTTTGCAAACAAAAGATCTGAATCTTGAAATACCAGTATACAATCAAGATGAGATTGGGGAACTTGCAAAAAATTTCAAACATATGATAGATGAGTTGAACAGTTATCATAATGAACTCAATGCGCAAAAAGATACACTTGCCTATCAGGCTAATTATGACTCATTGACAAAATTGCCAAACAGGGCTCTTTTTAATGACAGACTGCATCAAACTATATACACTTCCCAGAGAAATAATAAAAAATTTGCACTGCTTTTTATAGATTTGGATGAGTTCAAAAATGTAAATGATACATTTGGACATGAATATGGAGATAGATTACTTCAAAAAGTCGCTGTCCGTCTCAAAAGTATACTAAGGCAAACCGATACATTGGCAAGACTTGGCGGTGATGAATTTGTCGTCATTATGAATGATTTGACAGATTATCATGCTGCTTCTGTGTTAGCACAAAAGATGTTGGATATTTTAAAAATTCCTGTTGAGATTGAACATGAAGAGATATTTATAAGTTGCAGTATCGGTATCAGTCTCTATCCAAAAGATGCGACTGAAGCTCAGGAACTTATTAAGCATGCAGATATCGCTATGTATAGAGCAAAACATAATGGACGTAATGCCTATGAATTTTATGTTGAGAGTATGACACAGGAGATATTGGCACGGCTTGATATGCAAAGTAAACTTCGTATAGCATTAGAAGATAGAGACTTTGTTGTTCATTATCAGCCACAATACAATATGAAAAATGATACGCTCATAGGGTTTGAAGCACTTGTCAGATGGCAGGATAAAGAGAAAGGTTTGATCTTTCCGGGAGATTTCATTCCTTATGCCGAAGAGTTTGGTATGGTTGTGGGTATAAATAGACAAGTTATGGAGATGGCAATGATACAGGCTGCAAAATGGCATCAGGCAGGTGTCTATTTTAGAAGAATTTCTGTTAACATATCCATTGAACAGGTGGAAGATGACAACTTTGTGATCTTTGTCAAAAAACTTTTGTTAAAGACTGAATGCCGGGCAGAATGGTTTATATTTGAATTGGTAGAGAGTCAGGTCATGAAAAATACTGAGACTGCAATTATTGTTTTACAGGATTTGAGTGACTTGGGAATAGAGATAGCTGTTGATGATTTTGGAACAGGCTACTCATCTTTGGCCTATTTAAAACATCTTCCTATCAATGAGCTGAAAATTGATCGTTCGTTTATCATGGATACTCCTCAAAACAGTGATGATGCTTCAATTGTGAAAGCAATCATAGCAGTTGGAAAAAATCTAAATCTTGACTTGATTGCCGAGGGTGTAGAAACAGAAGAACAAAAGGAATTCTTACTCTCTAGCGGCTGTGAAAGAGTACAAGGGTATCTGTATGGACGTCCTATGAGCAGTGATGATATAGATAAAAAGATATTTAATTTGGTTTAACGATTTTTTTAAGCGATTTTGGCAGATGGGCAAAGGGGATACTGAACTCGTCTAATCTGTTTTTGTCTTCATATCTGATGACATCGAGTGTCATCGTGTCTGGTTTAAAGCGGATGAGTTTATAGGTTATGCCATTCTCAGTGAATTCTAAATTTTTCTGTGTGAGCTCTATAACTTTTTTCTTCTTTGCCATAGTTTAGTCTTTGAGATAGATGCCTGTATCTTTGACTTCAATCTGACCGTCATCCTGCAGTTTTGTAAGGGAACGTTTGAACTCTTTTTTACTCAAACCAAAAGCTTGTTTTATAAGTTCGGCATCACTTTTGTAGTTGTAAGGCATAATACCGTTATTTTCCTTGAGAAGTGCAAGCACTTTCTCTGCAGATGAACCGCTTTTTTTACTGCCGGCAGCTCTGAGACTCAGGTCGATATTACCGTCTTTACGAACAGTTTTCACATAAGCCTTTTTTTTGTCACCCAGGCTGATGTTCTCAAAGATTTCATTATGGTAGATAAGCCCTTCATATTTGTCATTGACAATACACTTAAAACCAAGAGGTGTTTTGGTAATGATGAGAATATCGACCTCTTTGTTCGGTGTAAGGCCTTTTGGATGTTTGTCAAAAAAATCTCCCAATTTTTCACTGCCGACAAGACGGTGTGTACGTT
Organism: Sulfurimonas paralvinellae; assembly: GCF_014905135.1. Lineage (NCBI taxonomy): Bacteria > Pseudomonadati > Campylobacterota > Epsilonproteobacteria > Campylobacterales > Sulfurimonadaceae > Sulfurimonas > Sulfurimonas paralvinellae. The sequence goes on from NZ_CP041406.1 coordinate 185,284, forward strand.
CATCGTAAACGACTTTTATGAAGCGTTTCTCTCCTACAGCAAAAGGAGTCTTTTGCAGCTGCTTGGGTACAAGTAGATCTTTAGGCAGTTCCCAGTCCATAAAAGCACCAAAAGGAGCGACATCTACGACTTCCAAGAGTGCAAATTCATCGAGTTTTGCCTTTGGTGTCTGCGTGGTTGCGACTAGTCTGTCTTCAGAGTCTGTATATAAAAAGACATCGACAAGATCTCCCTCTTTCATATCCTGCGTGAGGTATTGTCCGGGAAGCAGGACATCATTGCCGTCTTGCGCCATAAGGTAAGCACCTGGTGTGGTGAGTCTGTCGATTTTGAGTGTGTTGATCTTGCCGAGTTCTAAAAAGTAGTCTTGTGTTTTCATTGGTAATTCCGTTGTGTTTAAAGTATGACATTATACCAAAGATAAGAGCACTATAAGTAGTACAGGCGGTGTGACTATAAGTCCGAATTTTGAGTAGGACCAGAAGTTGATGCTGATGCCTTTTTTCTCAAGTGAATGCAGCCATAACAGTGTTGCCAGTGAACCAAATGGCGTCATTTTCGGGCCGAGGTTACAGCCGATGATATTGGCGTAGATCATTGCCTGATTATGGATGTCATCAAGTGCAATATCCATAACCATGATTGTCGGCATATTGTTCATAACTGCAGAGAGTGCTGCCGCGATGAAACCAGTACCAACGACTGCCACTGTCTGACTTTGTGTATTGAGATAATGAAGCACCTGTGCTATCTCATCTGTAAGCCCCGCATTTTTAAGTCCGTAAACGACAACATACAGACCGAGTGAAAACCAGACAACCTGCCACGGTGCTTCTTTGATGATTGTCTTTGCGTGAACACTTTTTGTGTACGATGCTATGAGCAAAAAGAGTATGCCGCCGCCAAGTGCAAAGACAGAAACAGGGACATGGTAGATATCTCCGATGAAATAGCCTGCGAGTAAAACAGCCAGAAAAAGCCAAGAAAAGTTAAAAAGTCCGCGGTGCTTGATAACATCTTCCGGATTGTGAAGCAGTGAGATATCCACCTCTTTTGGAATGTCTTTGTGTAGAAGAGCAAAAAGAACAACCATAGATGCAGCAACACTGACAAGGTATGGCACGATCATATTGGCGATGAACTCGGTAAAACCTATGCCAAAATAGTCAGCTGTTACAATGTTGGTAAGATTTGAAAAGACAAACGGAAGCGATGCGCTGTCACTGATGAAACCACCTGCTAGCAAAAAGGCAAGAATAGTTTTTGTATTGAGTCTTAAAACTTTCATTTTTGCAAGAAGAATCGGCGTGAGAATGAGTGCCGCGCCGTCATTGGCAAAAAGAGCCGAGACGACAGCACCGAGGATGATGGAGTAGAAGAACATCTTTCGTCCGCTGCCGTTTGAAAATTTTGCCATCTTAAGTGCTGCCCATTCAAAAAAACCGATCTCATCAAGCACCATAGAGAGGATAATGATACCGATAAAGGCAAGTGTTGCATCCCAAATGATATCAAAAACAATGACAACATCATGAAAATTCACGACTCCCAAAAGTAAAGCAGTGATGGCGCCAATAACGGCAGTTGTCCCTATCTGCAAGCCGCGCGGCTGCCATATGACGAAGATGAGTGTGATTAAAAAGATAAGCGATGCTGTGAGCATTATAATGAAGTCCTGTTGTTTTTTTGAAAGTATAACGAAATAAATATAATATATCAAGATATATTGATATATTAACAATTTGCAAATGCTTTTGAGCTATAATTGATGCATTTAATGAAAAGGAGCGATTATGAAAAAGTTTTTAACAGCATCCTCTATAATAGCCATGCTGATTTTAAGCGGATGTGCAACCAATAGCGGACCTGAATATGACGGCAGTTCTTACAGAGAAATAAAAACATATGAGATTGGAACAGTGCGTAACGTACGTCCGGTAGTGGTGAGTGACAGCGGTACGGGTACTTTTCTAGGTGCTATTGTCGGTACTGTAATTGGATCGACGATGGGTGGAGGCAGAGGAACTGCTTTGACAACTCTTGCAGGCGGTCTTGTAGGAGCTTATGCCGGAAATCAAGCAGGAAAAGCCAATGCTTCCGAGTTATCAGTCATGCTCGATGATGGCCGTGATATTGTTGTAGTTGTTAAGGGAAGCGGCTATAGTATTGGTGACAGAGTCAAAATTATCAAAGACGGAAAGAAGGTTGACCAAGTCTATAAAATAGACTAGGTGCTCTTGCCGAAGATGAGTATTTTTCCATAACGACCTGCCCAGATAATGAAGAGCAGAAGCCAGGCAGTAAAGGAGATGTCAAACAAAAAGTTTGCACCCCATCCAAAAGCGATATTGAGACTAAAGAGTGTGCGCAGCAGTACAACGAGCTGGATAAAAAGAAAGATAGCTGTGGCAAATCTGTCTGCGTGAGGCGGCATTCCTGCGTGGCCGAGGGTAACGCGTGTTCCAAAGCCGATGAGTACCGTTGTTAAAAACCCGATGGCAAGCAGGTGGATGTTTAAAAAGTAAAAAGAGGTGTTAAAGACAAGCTCTGCTGTGAGTGATACTGCCGAGAGTGCAAAGGCTGCAGGCAGCCAGAAGAGTGAGAGATGCAGCACCCAAAGGATGGAGGGTGAATGAAACGGATGCAAATCCCAACGCAAGAACTCTTTGAGCATATATGATGCGAGTATGATGTCAACAACTATCTCTCCAACTGCAAAGCCGGCCGATGCAAAGATACTTTTGAAAATAAACAACACAAAGGTGATCTTAATGAAATTTGGATTTTTCTCTGCCCATGAGTGTGAGAAAAATGGAATCATACGCTGACCGACACTAAATGCCAGAAAGATAAGATAGAGATAAAAGGTGATGTTTACAGCAGTCGGAATGATTGCAGGGAGTTGAAAAGCGACGGCGATGAGAAACAAGAGATGTCCGCCTATTCCAAAGTACTGCGCTGTTAAAATCCAAAATGAGTCTGTCTTGTCTGGTGCGCGACCTGCAAGAAAAATAGTTTGCAGTTTCTTGACGATAAATATCTGCGCGACAAATATTATAAGCATAGCGGCAATGAGCAGATAGAGATTAAAAACTGCACCGATGAGAAAAAGGAGTGAGCCAATGGCATTGGCATAGAATATTTTTGTATAGTAAGCTTTGTCTATGACCTCTGTTTGGTTAAAGCGCGGGAAAGTTGTAAATAAAAACCCTGTAAAAACATTTGTAAAGAGTAAAAAGATAAGCGTGTAGACATGAAAAAATGTATTATCAACGGTTAAAGAGAGCACTCCCTTGTAGGCAAGTGCAAAGAGAAGCATTATGATGATTGCATTGGCAACTCCGAGGATGAAAAAAGGCTGGTGTGGTTGTGATAAAAAGTAGTTTTGTTTTGTTTGTTTGTTCATAATATTCCTAGATTAAATAGTCTTGTCCGATTTTTTTAGCGTAAGCCTCTAGCATGGCATGCTCAAAATCATTGTTCGTTGCATACTGGTAGCCAAAGGTTTTACTCCAGAGTTCATGCGATTCCATACAGAGATAGAAAAAGACCTTGGAGTGCCATGGTTTGAAGCTCTCATAGGCATGCTTGAACATCTCTATCTTTGTCGTCTCCGGATAGGATGTCTTGCCGCTTGCATCTTCATGCGGAATCTGTGTTATTTTAGAGTGAAATTCACGCTCACGCAGCTGTTTTATAACAGGTTTGATGAACGTCAATGTTCCAAAGCTAACGAGAGCCACCTCTGACGGGTCGAATTGTAGTATAAGTTTTTCATATACCGCTTGATATTCGTCAAGATAACCGACATACTCGACTATAGGGTGAAAATGAAAACCGATTTTTATACCTTTGTCTGCAACGCGTCTTGCTGCACGCAGACGTTTGTCGAGTGAGGCTGTTAGGTGCTCTTCATTTTCTATGATAGTCGGGGTATTGAGACTCCAGGTGCAGAGTATGTTCTTTGGAACGTCGTTTTCAAGCAGGTAGCTGATATTGTCTGACTTGGTTTTAAACTCCAAAATGACATTTGGATATTTTCTTGCAAAGGCAAAAAGTGCATCGAGAACTCCTTCACGGTTGCCAAACATCAGCGAATCAGATGCTTGCCCTGTTCCAATGTGATAGGTCTTGTTCGGGTCGAGTTCTAAATTGAGCAGTTTGTCTTTAAAGCTGCTGTCAAAGGTTATGGTGTTTTGATTGTAAAAGCTTTGAATAGAACAGTATGAACAGTCAAATCCGCATGATTCGACCGCGTCAAGTGTCAAAAGATTACAGCAGCGTGTCTTTTCGCTCGCCACAGGGCACAGACCTAGTCCAAAACCCTCTTTTGCTTCTGTCTTAAAAGTGTACTTCTGCTCTTGTGGAATGTTTTTGAGTTCAAAATTTTCGTAAGAGTTTGGTGCATTGCGAATAGCTTCGTACTTCTCTCTGAGTTTTTTAAATGCAACTTTGCGTGAGGGGTGTTCAGGAAAGATCTCACTGATGCCTGCTTCATTCCACATCTCTAAATCACGGGCGATGTTGATTATTTGAATGAGTTCTTGGTGGGAAAATTTATACTTGAATGCCGCCTCACGGATGAACGATTGTTCATTTTGAGGCAGTTTGGAGAAAAATGTCTTAGTAATTGTATTGGTAAACTTTTCATTATAATTCATAAGCGAATTTTAGCAAAAAGTTCTTATTTTATAGGAATAACTTTCACTTTTGGTTTTTTGATCTCTGTTTTTGGAATGGTTATGCTTAGGATTCCATTTTCAAATTTTGTACTCAGCTTACTTTCGTCGATATTGTCAGGTAGTTGAATCTGCTTTTGAAAGCTTCCGTAAAAGATCTCTTTTTTTACATAATCTTTTGATTTTGCCTCTTTGGACTCTCTCTTTTCACCTTGGAGTGTCAAGATTTTGTCATTATCAATAGAGAGCTTGATGTTCTCTTTGTTAACGCCGGCAAGGTCAAACTTGATAGTAATCTGTTTAGCAGAATCCACTATGTCCATTCTCGGATAACCGATATTGTTCAACTTGGCACTTGTTAGATGAGATTCTATAAGTGAATTGAAGTATTTGTTCATTTGTGCAAAGTCAGCATCATAGGGATCTGTGACATTGTTTGCTGCATTGGCTGCACTCCCGAGTAAAGCTGCTGTAAAAAGTGATAGTAAGATTTTTTTCATAAAAGTGCTCCTTCTTTATCAGCACCTTTATTTGATGCTGATATTTTTAGTTTTTTTGGACTCTACTTTTTCTAATGTAAGGTAAAGTCTGCCATCTTCGAATTTCGCTTCTATCTTGTCTCTATCAATATTGTCAGAGAGGACAAAGCTGCGTGAGATGACTCCAAAGTTCGATTCGCGGAGGTAATAATCATCCTCTTTAACTTCATTTTTATATCTGCGCACTGCTGTGACAGTCAAGTAGTCATCTTCAACTTTCAATTCTATATCTTCTTTTTTAACACCAGGTAAATCAACTTCGATAGTGAATTTGTCATTATCGTGTTTTGCCAGGTTTGCCAGAGGCAAGTGTGAAGCTACATTGTTAAAAGTCTCTTTAACGACCTCCAAGCCTTTTTCAACTTTTTCTTCTGCTTTTTGTGCTACATCTTTTGTTGTTTTTACAATATCCATACTACACCTCCTAAAATTATTTGATCTCAATTTTTTTCGTAGAATCTTTAACTACTTTGAGTTTTGGAATGACAATTTCAAGTACACCGTCTTCGCTTTTTGCTTCGATGTTCTCTACATCTACCTTTTCAGGCAGTCTGAAGCTGCGTGAGAATGTTCCGTACGCACTCTCAACTCTATAGTAATCTTCTTCTTTTACTTCCTCACGTGTTTCACGTTTTCCTTTAATGGTAAGGACATTTTTATCGACATTTATCTCAACGTCCTCTTTTTTTACACCAGGAAGATCAACGTCGATGTAGTAGGCATCGTCACCTTCACGTGTATTTACATCAGGGGTAAAGTCAAAGACCTCTTTTGGTTCTTCTTGTTCAAACTGTTTGAAAAATTCGTTAAATAGATCGTATCTTCTGTCTCTTGTTACTAGCATGATAGACTCCTTAAAAATATTTATTTAACGAAATAATAATAAATTTAAAAAAGGAGTTTTGCTACTTAAGTAGCATTTGGGAGGCTTTTTCCTGAAGTTTTTTAAAGTTTGTGATTTTTATGTTGCGTCTGCCGGTTTCGATGAGGTTGTCCGCTTTTAGCTGTTTAAGACTGCGTTCGATGACGTGACGTACTGTCCCGAGAAGTTTTGCGATCTCTGAGTTTGAGAGATTTTGCAGCAGATGATATTTAAAGGGTTTGTTTGGATTGAGATTGTCTAAAAGCAGGTTGACGAGTCTGTCCTTTGTATCATAAAGTGCAAGATCAGTTGCAAGTTCTTCCGTGTGACGCATCTGTGCTGCGAGATAAGGAAAGAACTTCTGGTTGAATGTTCTATCGTTTTCGAGCCAGAAACGGACACGCTCTATGGGAAGTTGAAGAACTTTAGCGTCTTCTAGCACTTCATAAGCGACATCGTGAGGTTTATGATCTAGCAGTGAGATGACATCGAACATATCCCCGCGTTTATAGATAAAGATGGTCTGCTCTTTTGAATTTTCAAAATTGATCTGGTAGGTTTTTATGCGTCCATCGACAACGATGTAAAAATACTCAAGCAGATCATCAGGGAAAAAAGGCGATGCTCCTTTTTCAAATTCCAGAGGTTTTGCATATTTGTAAAATTCATCTTCAAAGGTCTGTGTCGTGTTGTTTAAAAGTTCTAATTGTTTTGAGTTGTTTTGCATGCTATAATTGTATCATATAAATAAGGATACACTAAAATGGAAGATGCAGAAAAACTCTTTTTAAATATGCTTTTACTTGTCAGTGCAAGTGCATATTGGTATGTAACAGGTCATTTTCTTCCTGCGGTGTTAGGTTATTTTGTTCTAGTGCTCTATTTTTACGATGAAACTTTTGCAATGCTGGATCTTGTTTTGAGCATATTGGCATTGCTGATGATTATCTATTTCTTTGTAGTTGATTATTACATTGATTCAAAGCCGGATGATTTTGCCCAGTATGGTTTCAGCGTTATCTATATGCTTGTCATCTTTTTTAAATCGCGTAGTATATTCAATGCTGATTGATTACTTTTCTTGAGTGTTTATAAATTCTGACACAGCTTCTTCATCCCCTTTAAAAATAATGGGAATAGAAGTTGTTTTAATCTGGTAATCATACATAGGATCATAATACTCATTTAATAGTCGCATTATCCACTCTTGATAAAGAGATTTAGCCTGCTTGCTTTCATGCTGGGTGTACGCCTTTTCAAACAACTCTTTTAGTTCTCTGTACCGTTGGTTTCCAAGTCGTTTTTTTATTCTGGAGAGTCCGGCATTGACATCTTCTGCCCATCTTTGTAAGGCTTCGTTGCCATAGACTTTTTCATAATCTTTAAGAGCAGATGTTACATACTCATCATAAGTTATTGCGGCACGTTTTTCAAGTGATGTTTCAAGTAGAATCAACTCTCCCTGCATAAAATTATTATAGACAGATTGCGGTATGAAAGCTTTTCCTATATTATGACTTTCATGTTCTATGACAAGTTTGTTGAAGTTTTTATGATGAAATTGTATAAGCTTATATGCCAGATTGTTTTCAAAATCAATCTGTGAGGGTTGGGCATTTACATAACTGCCAAAAGAAGAGCCGCGATGGTTCGCAATGCTTTCAAGATCGATAGTATTTCGAAGTTTTTTTAAGAGAATGGTTTTCCCGGAACCTGTTCTCCCGCCTAAGATAAGCGTAGATGTTTTGGCACTTATCTCTTCACTCTGCTGCATTAAAAAATTACGAAAAGCTTTATAACCGCCTTTGAGTCTTGTGATTGTAATACCGGTTTCATTCAGCCATTCTTGTGAAATTCCCGAACGCTGACCTCCGCGAAAACAGTAGAGCTTTGCATCGGGATTTTTATGTAAATATTCTTTCCATTGTGCCACTCTCTTTTCTTTGCCCTCATTTTTTATGAGTGACTCGGCTAATTTAACGGCGGCGGCATTGCCTTCTTCTTTATACTTCGTTCCTACGAGTCTGCGATCTTCATCATCGAGTATAGGCAGATTTGTCGCATTGATAAATTTCCCTTTGTTAAATTCAACAGGAGCGCGAACATCGAGCAGAGGTGTTTCATTAAGCACAATAGATAAAAAATCATCACTTAAAGGCAGCTGCAAACTATACGACCTCGATTAAATGTTTTGAACGTGGGGTGGTTCTTCCAATCGGGCTTAAATCAAGTCTCGCATTTTTTGTAATTTTTAAAAAGTCATCAACAGCATCTTTTCGCACGGCACACAGCAGTCCGCCGGAAGTCTGGGCATCACATAATATATCTTGCTGCTCAGGTGTCATCGGAGAGATCTTTTCGCCGTAACTTTCAAAGTTTCTACGTGTACCGCCGGGAACACAGCCCATTTGCAGGTACTTTTTAATATTTTTGAGTGTCGGTACTTTATCAAACTCTACAACTGCACTGATATTACTCCCTTCACATATCTCGCTTAAATGTCCAAGCAGACCGAAGCCGGTTACATCTGTGATGGCAGTTACACCCTCAAGCTGAGAAATCTCTGCGCCGATTTTGTTTAGCGTACACATGGCTTCAACGGCGACATCAATATCTCCATCAGCTATTTTTCCCTGCTTTTGCGCAGTTGTAAGAATTCCTATACCCAATGGTTTTGTCAAAAAGAGCTCACATTCACTCTCTGCTGTATCATTACGTTTGAGATGTTCGTTTTTTGCTATACCTGTAACGGCAAGTCCGAAAATAGGCTCAGGCGAATCTATGCTGTGCCCTCCGGCTAAAGGAATGCCGGCATCTTCACAAACTGAGCGACCGCCGTCAATCACTTCACGGGCCACATCGGCATCAAGCTTGTTGATGGGCCAGCCAAAGATGGCAATAGCCATGACAGGTTTGCCACCCATGGCATAAATGTCACTGATGGCATTGGTTGCAGCGATGCGTCCGAAAGTAAAAGGGTCATCTACGATTGGCATAAAAAAGTCGGTTGTACTTAGAACAGAAGTGCCGTTGCCTAAATCAAGCGCCGCGGCATCATCTTTTGTACTGTTACCGACTAAAAGCTCAGGGTAAACAATAGTTTCACGTGAGCTTTTTAAAATAGAATCAAGTAGTTTTGGAGAAATTTTACAGCCGCATCCTGCACCGTGGCTGTACTGTGTGAGTTTTATATCTTTCATAATGTATAATATCCTGAATTTAAGTTTTATATACTAGTCTTCTTTGTCTAAGAAGAAGATTAACAGGAGAGAAGATGCAGTCAAATATCATAGAAATACCAAATTATAAAAGAATAAATCTCAAGCATATAGTTTTAGACTACAACGGCACGATAGCCAAAGACGGTGTTTTAAAAGAAGAGATCAAAGAACTCCTAGTTACTTTGGCTCAGCACTATACATTACATGTGATTACGGCAGATACTTTTGGCAGTGTAAACAAAGAACTGCAGGATTTAGACTTGCATATTAAGATCTTACGCAGTCAAAATCACACCTTGGAAAAAGAGGACTATATTATTGAACTCAATGAAAGTCAATGTGCAGCTATCGGCAACGGCAATAATGATGCCAAAATGCTACAAAGTGCAGAAATAGGTATTTGTGTAATTGGCGATGAAGGGTGCAGCACAAAAAGTCTGCTTGCTTCAGACATAGCATGTAGGTCTATATCTGAGGCGCTTGAACTCTTTGTGTATCCTAAAAGATTAATCGCTACGCTTAGGGTATAAACTCCACGACTTCATCAAACGGCAGTCTGAGTTGTTTAGATTGTGGATTGAGTCTGTATCCAAATGGTAAGATGAGTGCCACTTGAAACTTTGTTGTGTCCAAATCCAATATCTCTTCAACTTTTTCTTTTTCAAAGCCTTCTATCGGGCAGGAGTCGATGCCAATAAAGGCAGCACCCGTCATCATGTTTGCTACGGCAATATAGGTCTGTCTCGTACTCCAGCAGTAGATATTTTCATCACTACTGAGTGTATTTGCCAAATGGCTTGCATAAAGACCCATGTACATATCAAGAGATTCCTGTGGCATCTCACGTCTTCTAAATCTTTTTTCAACCTCACCGGATTCTACTTTCAGGCTCTCAATGCCGGCAAGAACGATTACAAGATGGGAACATGAAGTGATCTGTACCTGATTCCAACACACCGGCCTGAGCTTGGCTTTGAGCTCTTCATTTGTTATCACTAAAAATTTCCATGCTTCCATACCGAATGACGATGGCGATTTCCTGCCGCACTCTAAAATAAAGTGCATATCCTCGTCACTTATCTTCTTTGTCTCATCAAAGATCTTACACGCATGGCGAAAGTTCATCGCATCCATAAATTTATTTTGCATTTTCACCCCTTTAATATGTCAATTTGCCATAAATTTCAAGACAGTTTCGTAAATGTTTTATAATCATAGCACAAACAGGAGTAGAGAGATGATTTTAGGAAAATGTCCCTATTGTGATGATGGTCAGATAGAGGTGCGTGATAAAGAGGTGCGAGGGAAGAAGGTAAAACTTTATGCCTGTTCCAACGCTCACTGGATGAGTGAAGACGGTGAGATGTACGAGCTGCGTGAGGACGCGACCTGCGGCTTTCGCATCTGGCAGAACTCTCTTGCAAAATACGGCAAATGGCTTTCATACAAAGAGGTGCGTGAGCTTTTGAGCGAAGGCGAGCTTGAGGTAGAACTGCTGAGTAAAAAATACGGTAAGAAAATCTACTATACCAAAACAATAATTCTTAATGAAGAGTACGGCGTAAGTGTACTTTGGGATTAATCAAGGCTTCCTTCATTTCTTATTCTTTGTTTGGTTGAGTTGGTCAATTTTTTGAACTACTTGAGTGATTTCTGGTTGGAGGTTTGGACACCTGTATTGTAAAAGTTTCATAATTACAGGAAAATTTGAAGTATCTTTAAAAAAACGCTCTTCTAAATATCTTGCTTGATAATTTGTATTGTTAATAATATGATTAAATATTTTATTTGAATTGTCTATCATAAAATATACATTTTTAGAATTGCATATTTCGACAGGAAGTTTTTGAATATTGTTTACAAAAGTATAATGTGCTAAAAAAGTTGTTTCTATAGCTATGACATCTGAGGTGTATTCAATATCCATAAATTTTCTGTCTTTTACTTGATTTATATATTTATTATATGCTAAATGATACTTGTCCAGCACTTGCTGTAAATTTTTTAAAACATTATGGTCAATAGCATATATTTCTGCTCGATCTTTATCTGTATTACCTATATATCTATCTGAATATTCTCCATAATAAAACCCAACCAAAATAGCCATAACTTTAAATCTAAAAGTTTTTCTCTCAGGAATATCGAAATAGACCTTCCCTTCCGGATAACGCATTATCATTCGGTAGATTGCATCATGCACTTTTGTAAACTCTTTTGGCGGTAGGTTTTCATAGGCCATAGAGTTGTCGTTTCTTGGAGGCACAAGCAGTCCGTAAATCTCTTTATAAAAAAGTGTCCACCATACTATGTCTTCCACACTGTCTTTTGGAAGAAGTGCGACACCTTTTTTAAAGTGATAGTTCATTTTCATCAGTAAAGGAGCCATTACAAAACTGTTGTAATCAAAATAGGGATGTAACTCTTTTATGTAGATACGATACTCCATCGCTTTTAAAAACTCTTCACTCGCTTTCGGGTTTTTGGACTTTTCAAGTGGGTACATTGTATGCACCTCTTTGTAAGTTCTTTCCTGCCATGTTGTAAAGAAGATGTAAACGCTCATAAGCAGTAAGCCCATCAGTGCTAGAATAATTTTATTTTTATGTTTTTTTATCATCTTATGTAACTTCACTGAAAAGAAAAATTATTATATCTTGTTTGTTGATATTTTAAAAGCAATTTAGATAACACGGCATAATACTGTAAGAATGATTTTGGATGAATTTCGCTAAAATTAATCTATGTTACAGCAGTATCAAGAAGCGATTGAAAACAGCAATATTGTCTCTAAAACCGATGTAAACGGCATCATTACTTTTGTGAATGATGAGTTTTGCAAGATATCGGGTTACTCCAAAGAGGAGCTGCTTGGGAAAAATCATAATATTGTCAGACATCCTGATGTTCCCGCTTCAAAATTCAAACTCCTTTGGCAGACCATAAAAGCTAAAAAGATCTACAAAGCTACTGTAAAAAACCGTGCCAAAGACGGCTCTACATTTTATGTCAACACGACAGTCATTCCCATTTTAGATGAAAAAGATATGATCCAGGAGTTCATAGCGATCCGTTATGATGTGACCAAAGAGGTATTTTACCGGGAGTCTTTGGAAAAAAAAGAGCTCGAACTCGAAGAGCTGAACCGCGGACTTGAAAAAAGAGTCGAAGAAAAAACAAAGGAGTTAAAAGAGCTTAATGAGACACTTGAAAGGCGTGTCAAAAAGGAGATAGCAAAGAACGAGGAGAAGCAGAAGGTCATGTTCTGGCAGTCACGATTTGCGTCCATGGGAGAGATGATTGCCAACATTGCCCATCAGTGGCGACAACCGCTGACAGAGTTGAATCTAACACTCTTTTCTCTGAAAAAAGCGGCTTTGGATGGAGATAAGGAAGCGGTAGATGCACTTTATAATGATGGCAAAGTGCTTATAAAAAATATGTCCAATACCATAGAAGACTTCTCGAATTTTTTTAAGCCTGAAAAAGAGAAACAGCCTTTCTTGTTGCGTGAGAGTATTGAAGAGGCACTTCATATCTTAAAACGAGTACTTAAACGCGATATGATACAGGTAAAAACAAGCTATGAAGATGTGCAGATTCTTGGTATTTCAAACGAGTTCACGCAGGTCATTGTCAATCTTTTGAAAAACTCCCGTGATGCTTTTGTGGAGAAAAGTATTCTGATCCGTGAGATAGACATCCAGATAAAAAGCGATAACGGGTTTGCTTATGTGTGGATCACGGATAATGCCGGCGGCATCAAAGAAAAAGAGCGCTATAAGATATTTGAGCCTTATTTCACAACCAAGCATGCGTCTCAGGGAACGGGGCTTGGTCTTTTTATGTCAAAGATGATCTGTGAAAAAGGGTTTAACGCTTCACTCGATGTCAGCTCAAAAAAAGGTATGACGACTTTTAAGATAAAAATCCCTCTGGAGACAAAAAATGCGCAGTAAATTTTTAAAAACACTCAGGGTGCTTCTTGTCGAGGATGAAGAGAAACTCTCACAACTGCTAAAAAATGCCATTGGTGATAGTTTTTACAAGTTTAGTGTCGCGCATGACGGAGAAGAGGGTTTGGAGCTTTTTGAAAAGATAGAGCCTGATATTGTCATTACCGATATCATGATGCCAAAAATTACAGGACTTGAGATGGCTAAGAAGATAAAAGCCATAGATAGAAATGTTCCCATCATCATATTGAGTGCTTTTAGTGATACGGAGAAGTTTTTGGATGCCATTGATGTAGGTGTCGTGAAGTATTTTATAAAACCTTTTGACCCTGATGAACTTTTGGATTACATCAAGTCTTTGGAAGGTTTTTTCGGGGAACGTTCACTCTCATTACATGGAGAGTTTACCTACAATAAAAGTAAAAGAACACTCTACAAAAAGGGTAGATACATTGCTTTGACAAAGAAAGAAAAAGAGTTTTTGCAACTGTTGATTGAGAATCATAGTGAGGGCGTATTGATTGTCGATGATGCAAAGATAAAAGAGTTGTTATGGGATAGCGATGCCACTGATGCGAGGCTGCGGACTTTCGTTCGGCGTCTGCGTGAGAAGACCTCAAAAGATCTTGTTAAAAATGTCAAAGGAGAGGGCTACCAGATAGTGGTAGCCTGAGATATGAATTATTTTGTATAAAGATCTGTACTTGGATGGTATGGTTTTGTGATGGATGGTTTTTTTACCGTTTTTGTATCGTAGTGAACGATATTTTCTGCCTGTGCGGCAACGAATGCAAATGTTAGTGCTAATACGATTTTTGTCATATTTTTTCCTTTATATGGTAAGTTTTTTTGATATTTTTTAAATAAGACAATTTTTGTCCGATTTAAAACTTGGCAGAATGATATCAAGTTATTTTTGTAAAAAAGTTGATATATATCAAGAAATTGATTTTATCGCCAAATGATATTTTTGGCTTCTAACAGCAGTGATTTATCAAAATTTTTTTTAGCTTGTTTGAGGTCGCCGATGTTGTTTTGGGTCTCGCGAAAATCTTGAATGAAGTATGGCTGTTCATATCCTCTTGAGTGTAAATCTTTTATGATGGAATTGATGTCATGCTCATCCAAAAGATCTGCATGCAGAGTGGTGCGTACCTCAAACTTTACATCCGATGCCATAAGCAGGTCAAGTGTTTGAGAAAACTCTCTGTATTTTCTAGAATGGGTTATTTGCTCAAATTTGTCTGCAGGTGCTTTGTAATCAAGGGCTATATAATCTATGAGTTTGGCTTCAAGCAGTTTTTGCATCATTTGAGGATTGGTGCCGTTGGTGTCGAGTTTGATTAAAAATCCAAGTGCTTTGATAGCTTGGCAAAAGGGCTGGAGTTGATGAAGTGTTGCTTCACCTCCGGAGAGAACGACGCCTTCTAGCAGATTGACTCTGCTGCGTAGAAAGTCCAGTGCATCTTCAAATGTGTAATTACCGCTCTTTGCAAAGACAATATCTTTGTTATAGCAGTAATCACACCGCATATTGCATCCGCTGAACCAAAAAATAGCAGCGAGATGGTTAGGATAATCGAGATGCGTGAACTTCGTTATATCATAGATGACTTTATCGTTCTTTGAATTGAACCCGCTGTCTGTGTTCACCTGTTTTCCCTATGTTAAAGCTCTCAACAGGTCTATGGTAACCCATAACTCTTGTGTAGACAATACACTTTTGACGTTTACTCTCTAAAAGCATTAAAATATCTTCTTTACTCATGATACACTCCTTAAATCTAGGTTTTCGTACTTCGCAAACAACTCTTCGTCGCATTTTGGACAGTATTCATGCTCTCCTGCAATGTAACCGTGCTTCGGACAGACGGAGAAGAGCGGTGTCACTGTGATGTATGGAAGCTGAAAGTTTGAGATGACATTTTTGACAAGTTTTCGGCAGGCCTCGGTTGAGCTGACTTTTTCCTGCATATAAAGATGCAGAACTGTTCCCCCTGTGTACTTTGTTTGCAGTTCATCTTGAAGTTCTAATGCTTCAAATGGATCATCGGTATAGTCAACCGGAATCTGTGAGGAGTTTGTGTAGTAGATGTTCTCTCCTGCACCTGCCTGAATTATCTTGTCACCAAAGCGTTTTTTATCCTCTTTTGCAAATCTGTATGTCGTTCCCTCGGCAGGAGTTGCTTCAAGGTTATAGAGATTGCCAGTCTCTTCTTGAAATGCTACCATACGCTCACGCATATGATCGAGCACATCAACGGCGAGTTCTTTTCCTGGTTCTGTTGTGATATCTTCCCATTTATCGGTGAAGTTTAAAATCATCTCATTGATACCGTTGACACCGATGGTTGAAAAATGGTTTTTAAATCCGGGAAGGTATCTTTTCGTATAAGGAAAAAGTCCTCTGTCATACATCTCCTGAATGAAGACGCGTTTTTTCTCGAGTGTCGATTTTGCATGTTCCATCAGTTCATCGAGCCTCTGAAGAAGTCCTTCTTTGTCCTTTTTATACAAAAACCCAAGCCGTGCCATATTGATGGTGACAACACCGATGCTTCCTGTCATCTCTGCAGAGCCAAATAGGCCACCGCCTCGTTTAAGCAGTTCTCTTAAATCAAGCTGTAGTCTACAACACATACTGCGGACATGTCCGGGTTTGTATGCTTCTTCATTGGGTATTAAATGACCGTTTTCATCGCGTTTAAATTGGCTCCCTATGAAATTTTGAAAGTAGGAAGAGCCAATTTTTGCCGTATTTTCAAACAGCAGGTCTGTATTTTCGCCGTACCAGTCAAAATCTTCTGTGATATTGACGGTAGGTATAGGAAATGTAAAGGGTTGGCCGGTTTTATCCCCCTCTGTCATAACCTCATAGTAAGCTTTGTTAATCATGTTCATCTCTTCTTGAAAATGTTTGTATGTCATATCTGTGAGAGAAGCTACGCCTCGCTCTTGTGCTTTGAATCTTAGATCGGCATCATCTATATCCTCAAAGAGATGTCTTTGCTTACTTGTTGGAATCTGGTCTCTCAAATCTTGAGGGACGTTCCAATCGATTGTGATGTTTGTAAAAGGTGATTGTCCCCATCGTGCAGGAACGTTAAGGTTATATATGAAACTTCGAACAGTTTTCTTTACCTCCTTATAGTCAAGTTGGTCTTTAAATAGATAAGGTGCCAGATAGGTGTCAAAAGAGGAAAAAGCCTGTGCTCCCGCCCATTCGCTTTGCAAAATTCCCAAGAAATTCGCCATTTGTCCAAGAGCTTCCCGAAAGTGTTTGGGTGCACTGCTTTCTACTCTTCCTCGCACACCGTTAAATCCTTCATCCAGAAGAACACGAAGACTCCAGCCGGCACAGTAGCCGGTCAAGCAGTCAAGGTCATGTATGTGATAGTCCCCATTTCTATGTGCATACCCTTCTTCTTTTGAGTAGATTTTATCCAGCCAATAATTTGCGATCACTTTTCCTGCAGTATTGTTTACAAGTCCTGCATTGGAGTAGCCCGTGTTAGAGTTTGCTTTGATTCTCCAGTCACTGCCATTTATATACTCCTCAATGGTCTGTGTAGAGTTGATGTAGGTTGTATCTTCATCAAGCAGATTGTCTCTTTGCATCTTATGCATATGACGATAGAGTATAAAAGAACGCATAACATCAAAGTATCTGTTCTTGTATAGCTCATATTCGATCATATCCTGAACGTCTTCAACAGCAACAGCACGCTTATGGTCGAGTTTTTCTAAAACATTGATATAGACAGCTTCATCATAAGCAACATTTTCACTCTCAAATGCTTTTTTAATGGCATCTTCGATTTTGTATGAAAGAAATTGCTTGTATGTTCCATCGCGTTTTAAGATATACTCAACCATAAACTACTCCTAAAGTGATGTCAGCAGTTTATAGCATCTCGCGTTAAAGAGCCATAATAATTTCTGTCACTTTTGTGTCACTTTTGCTGTTGCGAGAGCGGATATTTATTAGTACTGTACGCAGATATTTTTTTTCTTTCCTTTTGCCTGATAGAGAGCTTTGTCTGCATTTTCAATCAACTCTTGAATAGTTGAGTTGCTAGTTATATTAAGCGTGGCTACACCTACACTGATTGTTACAACCGGCGTGTTAGAGACAGGATGAGGTAAAGCAAGAGTCTGGATATTTGTGACAATATTTTGTCCAAGTTGAAGAGCCTCTTCTTTGTCTGCATAAACGATAACCGCAAACTCTTCCCCGCCGTATCTGCATGGGATGTCACTCAATCGGCTGCATGAGTTTTTAATAGCTTTTGCTACTTGTCGAAGACATTCATCTCCTGCATAGTGCCCAAGTGAGTCATTGTAGGCTTTGAAATTGTCTATATCACACATAATGAGAGATAAAGGATGCTTCTCACGCAGTGCCAGATTAAATAAAAATTTTAATTGTGTATCAAATTCTCTGCGATTGTTTAAGTCGGTTAAAAAATCGGTTTTCGCTATTTTCAGTAATTCTTTACTGACTATTTTCGGTTCGATAAGGCCAAATAGAAGTGCTGCTTTCTCCTCCGTATCTTTAAGCAATATCTTTGCACGGCTTGAATAGTAGAGTGTCTCTTGTGAATCAGGATTATAATAGGGAAATGTATTTGAATACTCTTCCACTTTTCCTTCACGCAGTGCTTTGTATTCATCAAATATCTGTTTTGCCGCAGCATCATCCTTAATGGCTATATATTTGTTGTAGTCACCTGCAATGGGACATGTTTCATTGACGGAGTGTTGTATACGGTCGGGATCAAGTGAAAATGTTTGAGACATTACGTCATTACAGTAAAAAATATCGGGATCGTCTTCAAGATCAATTAACCACCATGAAAGGTCTGAAAAGTTTAGAAGTTGTTGATAAAGTGTATAAAACTCTTCTACTCGTTTGTTTGGGAACATGCTTTTACTTTATAATATTATTGCATTTTTTATTTATCTCTGAATTATAGCACTTAATAGATAAATAGTACTTCAGGGTAATGCTTAATAAAATTTTTACATTTGTTTTGGTATAATTCCAATCCGCTTTACTGTTTTAACAGAGAAAAAGAGTATTTCTATCTTTATATATAATGTATAGATAAAAGTATTGGCAGGGGTTTGAGAGCCTGTGCCTGAAAACAGTAAAGACAATATAGACAAGGACTTACGATGAAAGTAAGAGCTTCAGTAAAGAAAATGTGTGATGACTGTAAAGTTATCAAAAGAAGAGGGATTGTAAGAGTAATCTGCAAAAACCCTAAACATAAACAGAGACAAGGATAATCATGGCTCGTATAGCTGGTGTTGATTTACCTAAGAAAAAAAGAATAGAGTATGGTCTAACATACGTCTATGGGATCGGTCTTCATACTGCTCGTCAAATATTAGACGCAACAGGTATTGACTATAACAAAAGAGTTTTTGAATTAAGTGAAGAAGATGTAGCTGCAATTACAAAAGAGATCCGTGAAAACCATATGGTTGAAGGTGATTTACGTAAAAAAGTTGCAATGGATATTAAAGCACTTATGGATTTAGGATCATACAGAGGTCTTCGTCACCGTCGTGGTCTTCCATGTCGTGGTCAAAAAACTAAGACAAATGCGCGTACTCGTAAGGGTAAACGTAAAACTGTCGGCGCAGCGTAAGGAATTAGATTATGGCAAAAAGAAAAGCTGTTAGAAAAAAAGTAGTAAAGAAGAATGTATCTCGCGGGATCATTCATATTGCAGCGTCATTTAACAATACATTGGTAACTATTACTGATGAAATGGGAAATATGATCGCTTGGAGTTCTGCTGGTAGCCTTGGTTTCAAAGGTTCTAAAAAATCTACGCCGTTTGCAGCGCAAGCAGCAGTTGAAGATGCAGTAGAAAAAGCAAAAGTACATGGTATCAAAGAACTTGGTATTAAAGTACAAGGTCCTGGTTCTGGTCGTGAGACAGCAGTTAAATCTGTTGGCGCTATCGAAGGAATCCGTGTTACATTCATGAAAGATGTTACACCATTACCACACAACGGTTGTCGCGCACCTAAGCGCCGTAGAGTTTAAGGAGATTACTGATGGCAAGATATAGAGGTCCAGTAGAAAAAATCGAAAGAAGATTTGGAGTAAGCCTTAACTTAAAAGGTGAGCGTCGTTTAGCAGGAAAAGCTGCTTTAGAAAAACGTCCATATGGCCCAGGTCAACATGGTCAGCGTCGTAAAAAAGTTTCTGAGTATGGTTTACAACTTAATGAGAAACAAAAAGCAAAATTCATGTATGGTATTTCTGAAAAGCAATTCCATGCACTATTTGTTGAAGCAAAACGCCGTGATGGAAATACAGGTACAAACCTTATTACACTTATCGAGCAAAGATTAGACAATGTTGTTTACAGAATGGGATTCGCATCTACTCGTAGATTCGCTCGCCAACTTGTAACACATGGTCACATCCTTGTAGATGGTAAAAAAGTAGATATCCCTTCTTACCGTGTTAAACCGGGTCAAAAAATAGAAGTAAAAGAGTCTAGTAAAACAAACAACCAAATTCAACGTGCTATTGAGCTTACAAACCAAACAGGTTTAGCTCCATGGGTTGACATCGATGCTGAGAAAGTTTTTGGTATCTTTACTCGTCTTCCAGAGCGTGAAGAAGTTGTTATTCCAGTTGAAGAACGTTTAATCGTTGAGCTTTACTCGAAATAATAATTAATAAAAAGGGCGTAAAAGTATGAAAAAAATTAAAACTACTCCACTTGCTCCTCAAGAGTTTGAGGTAGAACAAATTAGTGAGAATGAAGCTAACATTATGGCATATCCGTTTGAAACGGGTTATGCTATCTCTTTAGCTCATCCACTTCGCCGTTTTCTATTAAGCAGCTCAGTTGGTTATGCACCGATCGCTATCAAAATCGAAGGTGCAAAACATGAGTTTGACTCAGTTCGTGGTATGCTCGAAGATATTTCTGATTTTATTTTAAATCTTAAAGAGATTCGTTTTAAACTAAACAATGATGCAACAGAGGCAGAGATAAACTACAGCTTTGCAGGTCCATGTACAATCACTGGAGCTGATCTTAGTAATGATGAGGTTGAAGTTGTGACTCCAGAAGCACACCTTGCAACTTTAAATGAAGATTCTACATTGAACTTCAGCATCAAAATCGCTCAGGGTATCGGATATGTTGCAAGTGAAGATACAGCTGCAGAAATCGCTGATGATGATTACATTGCACTTGATGCATATTTTACACCTGTAAGAAGTGCAACATATAAGATTGAAAATGTACTTGTAGAGGACAATCCTAACTTTGAAAGAGTTGTTCTGAACATCAAAACTGATGGTCAAATCTCTCCTGTTGATGCATTTAGAAACTCTTTAGAAGTTATGTACGCACAATTAGCTGTATTTAATTCAGAGATCAGTATCAAAGCACCAAGTACAATTGAGAGAGTTGAAGAGTCGCCGGATCTTAAAAAACTAACGACTAACATTGATAGTTTGGGATTGAGTGCTCGTAGTTTTAACTGCCTTGACCGCTCAAATATTAAACTCATTGGAGAGATCGTACTTATGAGTACAAATGATCTTAAAAATGTAAAAAATCTTGGTAAAAAATCTTACGATGAGATCGTAGAGAAAGTTCAAGAGTTCGGTTTTACAGTTGGTGCTGATCTAGAAGATGATGTAGCAACTGCACTAAAAAAGAAAATTGAAGCAGCTTCTTAAGAAGCGCTAATTAAAGAGGAATAAGATATGAGACACCGTCATGGATATCGTAAACTAGGTCGTACAAGTGCACATAGAAAAGCACTTTTAGCAAATCTTAGTATTTCGTTAATTGAACATGGTAAAATTGAAACTACTGCTGTAAAAGCTAAAGAGCTTCGCTCTTACGTTGAGAAGTTGATCACTACTGCTAGTAAAGGTGATTCAAACTCTCACAGAGCAGTATTCGCTGCGCTTCAAAATAAAGAAGCAACAAAAAAATTAGTAAACGAATTAGCACCTCAATATGTTGAGCGTGCTGGTGGTTACACTAGAATCACTAGAACTCGTATTCGTCGTGGTGACGCTACACCAATGGCATTTATAGAATTAGTATAATCAGTTTACTTATTCTATGAAGTTGGGGCTTTTGCCTCAATTTTTTTACTCTCCACTTTCCACATTCTAAACTACTTTACAACAGAGGACTTAGATTATGAGTACTTTCGCATTTGGAACCTACAGAGTAAATGATGAAAATCTATTACACATTGAAGCACTGAAAGAAGCCATTGATCTTGGCGTACGAGTGATCGAAACAGCCCCTTATTATACAGACGGCGGCGCACAAAGGGCTGTTAAAAAAGTTATGCAGCTTTTTGAAGACAAGATTCGTGATGAGATAGAGATCATCTCAAAATGTCTCTTGCCAAAAGAGAATGATCAAGATATAAAAGCTCTTATCCATGAGCAAATAGATGCATCATTGGAAAATCTCCAGCTCTTAAAGATTGAAAGCTGTTTGATCGAAGATTGTGCTGAATCATCTCTTTTGGAAGTTTTTACGGCTTTTGAAAAGGCTGTAAGAGAGGGTAAAATCCAGAGTTACGGTATGAGTGCAGACAGCATCAAAGATATTGAGAGTGTGCTGAGCACTGCTAAAGAAGCAGCGCAAAAAACGGGTAATGAAGAGCACTCTTTTACGACTTTGGAACTGCCTGTCAATATGTTGGAACAAGAGAATCTGAAAACAGCAAAAGAGGCAAAGAAACATGGTTTAAGAGTGCTCTCAAACAGACCTTTAAATGCCCAAAAAGACGGACTCATGTACAGACTTGCAGAGTATGATGAACCGCAAGAGTACTACCATACGCTCAATGAGCTTTTGGAGATATGTGATAATGATGATCTGCGGGTTTTGTATAACCTCATAGAGCAAATGGATGCAAATAAGCATAAGTTCGGTTTCATCGGAGAGTATGACACCTTTCTTAGCCTGCAGATACTGCCGCATATCAAAAAAGCGATTGAAAATATACATGAAGATGTTTTGGATGTTCTTCTTGAATACATCGAGCGTTTTTTACGAAATTATCGAGAGATGGTAGCTTATGAATCAGCAAAGATGACACGAACGACACTCAAAGAGTATTTTAGCGATTGCAATGCAAAAATGCAAGAGTGTGCACTTCGGTTTTTACTTCAAAATGATGGTATTGACAATATTGTCATTTCAATGCGTCAGCCACGTTATGTGCAAGAGGTTATGGCTTTAAAAGCGTAGTTAATTAAATAATTTATAGCTTATTAAGCGATTTTGTCATATTTTATGATATAAATATAAGATTGCAACAGAAAAAGGAAAACTATGATCCCGTTTAGTGATGAAGAACTTATGGAGCCGGTAAGGCATGTAATAGATAAAGTACGTCCCTCATTAGCACTTGATGGTGGAGACATTGATTTTGTAACGGTCAAGAACGGCAATGTGTATGTACAGCTTAAAGGTGCATGCATAGGCTGTTCAAGCAGTGGTTCTACGCTGAAATACGGTGTGGAGAGACAGTTGAGAATGGATATTCATCCTGAGATATGTGTGGTTAATGTACCAATGGGTATGGAAAACGATATAGATAATTTATAAGAGAAAAATGAGCACAATTAGTAAATATAAGATTTTATCACAAGCAAAAGAGAGTTTTTCAAGAGCGGAGTATGAAAAAGCGTTGGAAAAATTCGCCGAAGTTTTGCAGAACTATCCAAACTCGAAAGAGGCGTATAACGGAGTCATTCTTTCTGAAATGGCAATGAGTGGTGAAATGGGTGCAGAAGCACTGTTTGACTATTATGAGATATTGCGTGAGGAAGATAAAGAAGAAGCAGATGCCGTTATGACAGAGATACTGCAAAATATGGACGGAAGTCTTGAAAAGCTTGGAGAAGCTTTCACGCAGCCTCTGCGTGATCGTATAGAATTTGAAGACGGTATTTTGTACAGCGATTTTAAAAAGCTACTCGACAAAGGTGCTGATTTTAAAGAGACTTTTGAAAATATAATGTTCTCAACGCGTGTTATCATTACAGAAAAAGAGGATTTTTTAGATTTTTTAGATAAATTGATCGAACACGGTTTTACAGAGATGGCTTTGACATATCTTGAAAATGCACTGAGCGTCTATCCTTCCGATAAACTGCTAACAAAACTACTCAAAAAACTTGCACAGGGGAAAAATATTGAAAATTGAGCTTCCCGACCAACCTTACAGATATGTTACTGAAAACTCTCAGGAGTGTGACAGTGAGACAGCTTTTGTTCTCACAACACAAAATGAAAAATATTTAGACGATGCAAAAGCAAAAGGTGCTCATTCTGTCATAAAGATTCAGGATATCGCTTCGCTTTTTGGTGTTGACAAGATTAAAATCGTCGGCATCACGGGTACGAACGGCAAAACGACAACGGCGAGTGCCATCTACTCCTTTTTACTTGATCTTGGCTATAAAGCGGCAATGCAGGGAACACGTGGTCTTTTTATGAACGATGAAGCAGTGGAAGGCAAGACACTGACAACCCCTTCTGTTTTAAATACATACAGACATATCTATCAGGCGGTTGAAGCGGGATGTGAGTATTTCATTATGGAAGTGAGTTCTCACGCAATAGCGCAAAAGAGAATCGAAGGCCTGCCGTTTGAGCTGAAAATTTTAACAAACATCACACAGGACCATCTTGATTATCATAAGAGTATAGAAGAGTATATTAACATCAAAAACTCTTTCTTTAAAGATGAGGGTAAAAAACTCATCAACAAAGATGAACCAAAAGCAAAGTTCAACTTTAAAAATGCCTATACATACGGCATAGAAAATCCTGCGACATACAGATTGATGGCATATTCTTTGAATGACGGCAGCAGCGGCATTATTCAACATTTCCAAGAGATCGTGCCGTTTACCGCTTCACTGCATGGTTTTTTCAATCTTTACAATCTCATGGCGGCTATTTCGGCAACCCATCTCATTACGGACAAATCACTCCAAGAAGTGGCTGATGTTGTTGATAATTTTGCAGGGGTGAGCGGTAGAATGGAGCAGGTGTGTGCAGCGCCGAATGTTATCGTTGATTTTGCACATACGCCTGACGGTATGGCGCAGGTGCTCAATGCACTCAAAGAGAAAGAACTGCTTGTCGTTTTTGGTGCGGGCGGGGACAGAGACAAGAGCAAACGTCCTCTTATGGGTCGTGTTGCTGCATCTTTGGCTAAAAAAGTTTATGTAACGAGTGATAATCCTCGTCATGAAGATCCCGATGCGATTGTTGATGGTATTCTCAGCGGCATAGAGGACAAAAGTAATGTCGTGGTTGAGCTCAATCGTAAAAAGGCCATAGAGATGGCACTTGATGAACAAGAAGGCGAAGAGGTGGTTGTCATCCTTGGAAAAGGGGATGAGAACTATCAGATCATTTATGATGAAAAGCTACCTTTTGATGACAGAGAAGTTGTCAGAGAACTTCTGAATATCTAAGCTCATCAGCATGAAAACACTACTGTTTCTACTGCTGCTTGTAAATTCTCTTTTTGGTTTTGAGTATTGGCAGTATGTAGATAAACATTATAAGTTTACAACGCAAAAAGAGTTACAAAAAAAATATAAAACAGTTATCTCTCCTTACTTTCAGAGCCATAAACTTCACTTTTTCAGCACTCCCGAAAATATAAAAATAGCCTATAAGATCTTTAAGGTAAAGCATGCAAAAGCTGTTATCGTTATCTCAAGCGGACGCAGTGAAGGAATGGTCAAATACCAGGAACTCATTTATGATCTCAATCGTAACGGCTACTCTGTCTATATTTTAGATCATCGAGGGCAAGGGTATTCACAAAGATTGTTACCAGATACAAAAATAGGGTATGTGGAAAGTTTTTTCCATTATGTCGATGATCTGAAGTTTTTTGTAGAAAATTATGTTCCTAAAGACAAAAAGAGAGTATTGTTAGGCCACTCAATGGGCGGAACAATCGCATCGCTTTATGCCGAAGTCTATCCTCATGATTTTTCTGCATTAATTCTCTATTCTCCTATGCATCAACCCAATTTAATTTTACCTGTCATGAGTACACTGCTATGTGATCTTATGGAAAAAAAGAAGAGAAATCTAAGCAATTATATAGTTGGAACTGCTTCTTACGATATTACAAAACAAAACTTTGATGAGAACGATCTGACACATTCAAAAATACGATACGAAATTATGCAGCAGGCATATAGAGATGAGCCTCAAACCAAGATTGGCGGACCGAGCGTCAAATGGGTGCAGGAAGCTTGTAAATGGAGTAAAATAGCAGTTGAGAATGCCTCTTTGATACAGATTCCAACACTGCTGCTGCAAGGAGAAAAAGATCAGGTTGTCAATGCGGATGCTCAGGAAGAATTTTGTAAGAATGCTCATTCACATTGCCATGGGTATACAATAAAAGGGGCATACCATGAACTCTATATCGAAAAAGACGGTATGCGTCAAAAAGCCTTGAGCGCTATTTTAGATTTTATCTCTAAAATCTGAAGTTCACACCGACATAGCCTATATGAAGCGTTGAATCGGGACTGTTCGTTGAGTTATTGTCAAGTTTTTGATACGAAACACCTTTGTATTCGTATGCGAGTTCGATATCAAAATGTTCACCCATCGGAATAAAAAGACCGGCTCCGAGATTAAAGCTTCCATAGGTAAGCGATCCGTTATTCAGATCAGCGGGAGTGTCCATGTAGCCTGCACCAAATCCGGCTTTTAAGAATGGATTGACATAGATGCCGAAGTCGAATGCCTTTAGAAGTTCTACATTGAATCCGTATTTTTTACCGTCGTTGGCATCGAAGACCTCTTTGTTGTTATCGACATAATCGAGTGAGAACTCTACGGCATATGCTTCTCTGTCTCCATAGCCAAGCTTCAGGCGAGCTGCATTGTTACTGATTGTTTTGTCATTGCCGTTGTAAGATACAGTTTCGTTGTTGTAAGCGTAGCCTGTACCGAGATAGATTTTTGATTCGCCAAAAAGGAGTGAAGATAAGAGAAGTAAAAGGAGTGTGATTTTTTTCAAGTGACTGTCCTGATTTTTTAGCAAAATTATATCTAAAAAGTTGCATGCTAACTTAAAAATATAAACTTATTTGCGTGCATTAGAATTTTGCTGAAGAATTTTGCTATAATTGCACAAAAATTTTAAGGACTATTTCTATGGGAATTCCACAACCGGCATTTTATATCTTCAAGTGTGAGCAGTCTGCTCCTCCGGGTATGCCAAAACCATCATGTGTCACACCGCAAACACAGGATCTTTTCCAATATCTTGCACAATCTTTGATGAAAGAGGGCATTATGGGAACGGTACAGCCAATTCGTACTTCATGCATGAATCGCTGTCAAATGGGCCCTGTAATGCTTGTTGAGCCGGGTCATACAATGTACGCAGGTTTAACTAAAGAAAAAATTGATAAAATTGTACAAGAACATATCATTGGCGGTAACGTAGTTGAAGAGTATGTTATCGATAAAGAGATGTGGGACGAGCCAATCAGCCCTGCTGATATGAAAAAACAGATGGGAATGTAGGAAAAGTAATGACAATAGAGATGTTGTACAGTAAAATCCATCGCGCTACCGTAACAGATGCCAACTTAAACTATGTCGGCTCTATCACGATAGATGAAGAACTTTTAGAAGCTTCGAAGATGCGTGTTGGACAAAAAGTAGAGATACTCAACATAAACAACGGTGAGCGTTTCTCTACTTACATTATCCTCGGTGAACGCGGTAAACGTGATATCTGTCTCAATGGTGCAGCAGCGCGTAAAGTTCATAAAGGTGACAAGATCATCATCGTTGCGTATGCGACCTATGATGAAAAAGAGTTGGCGGATTATAAGCCAAAAGTCGTTCTTTTGAACGATGACAACAATATAGACGCAATCCACGACGAGATCTAATCATGTTTGAAAATATGGGTGATTTAGGTAAAATGCTTCAGGGATTTGAAGCCAATGCCCAAAAACTCAAAGATGAACTTGCCAACAAAACCTTCTCCGTCAAAAGCGGCGGCGGTATGGTTGAGTTGACACTCAACGGAAACGGCGAAGTGATCGACTTGAACATTGATGATGAACTGCTTGAGGATAAAGAGTCACTGCAGATTCTTCTCATCGGTGCCATCAACGATGCCAATAAAATGGTTCAGCAGAACCAGCAGCAGAGCGCTTTAGGGATGCTCGGCGGTATGGGCGGAGTGAAGTAGGTGTTTGCACGCCTGCTACTCCTCGGCTCTCTTCTTTTTATAAACCTCTACGCCTGCAAAGGCGGCTATGCATCCTGTGTAGCAAAAGTCAAAGACTCTCACGCAATACAAAACAATTCTCTTTCTATTCCCGTTTCAAAAACAGAGCGACTCGTCTACTCACGCAATATACCCAATGCAAAAATTATAAAACAGGACCCTTTTTTATCTCTGTATCTTATAGAAGAGAGCAAACCTTTTGCCTATCCGTTTGATATTAACATGCGTCTGCAGTTAGGCACTGCCATCGTAACAGATAAAAAAGCTTATGAAGGAAAGTTCCTGCATAATCAGATAGGACTAAACACTTTGGCAAGTTATAGTGAGACACTTGTCTATCCCGCTTTAGTGACAAGTTCCTGCTGTTCACTTGAAGGAGTAGTAACGCCAAGAGGTATTATTCAAAGAGAATATCTGAACCATTTCGTTACAACAAAAAACAATCTCTATGGAGATATAGGCATCCGTGTTAAGAATGAAAAGGGTTCTGTCATCGTAAAAGCAAGTGATCCGTTTATGAAAAACAACCCTTTTTTACAAGGTGACTGTATTGTAGGTTTTGACGGTAAAAAGATAGATGCCGCGTCTGTGTTGATGTGTAAGATTCTCTTTTCAAAAGTCGGTTCAAAACATAGAGTAAAAGTAAAACGCGGCTCAAAACTGTACACATTTACAGTAATGGTTCAGCAACGATATGGCGGCGGTGAATTGAGTGATACTTTTTTGGAATCACGCGGACTTTATTTCGATGCAAAACTGCATTTGACAAAAATAGGCAATGCATTTCAGAAATATGGACTACACATCGGTGACAGACTGATTCAAGTCGATGGCGTAAAAGTTGAGAATGAAGCAGCATTGCGTGAGTATCTGCAAAAGACAAAACATTACAAATCTCTCTTGTTTGAGCGTAATGGCTTCCAGTTTTTTGTAAACATTAAGTAGAAAAAAAGTACAATTTCAAATGCAAAAATTCGAGCAGTTCTTATTAGATAATTTACCGCAATCACAAAGCATTCACCCGCACTATGAAGCAGCACTGCACAACATGCTCAAAGCAGGTGGTAAGCGCTTTCGTCCTGCTCTTTTACTCGGTGTTGTGAAGGCTTATAATCCTTTGATGAGTGAGTCTGCTTATCATGCGGCTTACGCCATTGAACTGCTGCACACTTACTCGCTTATCCATGATGACCTGCCGGCAATGGATGACTCACCGCTTCGCCGTGGTAATCCTACGCTGCATGTTGTTTATGACGAGGTAACGGCGATACTTGTCGGTGATGCACTCAATACCTATGCTTTTGAGATCCTTTCTACAGCACCTTTTTCGGATGAAACAAAAGTAAAACTCGTTCGAGAACTTGCCCAAAATGGCGGGCTTAACGGAATGGTCCTCGGACAGGCGATAGACTGCTATTTTGAAAACAAACCGCTTGCAATCGAAGATATCAAGATCCTTCACACAAACAAAACGGCAAAGCTCATAGCGGCATCTCTGAAGATGGGTGCGATCATTGTCGGGCGTGAGGATATGGCACAGGAGCTGTATGATTTTGGTATCAAACTTGGTCTGCTATTTCAGATTCAGGATGATATCTTAGATGTCACGCAGTCAAGTGAAGAAGCAGGAAAACTGACGAATAATGATGAAGCAAAAAATAGTTTTGTAACTATTTTAGGGCTTGATGAAGCTCTACGTGAGGCAAATATTCTAGCAGATGAGCTGACACAGCAGATGGAAAGCTTTGATGAGAGCCTGCAGCGTGAGCTCTCACCAATACTTACGAAATACATAAACAGACATAAATCGACTTCTTAGAAAACTCTTTTTTTAAAAAGCTTTCTAAGAAGTCTAATATATAAGGAATAAAAACATGAATGACAATACAATGCGTCAAAAGATGGCAAACACAATACGATTTTTAGCAGCTGATATGGTTCAAAAAGCAAACTCAGGCCACCCGGGTGCACCGATGGGACTTGCTGATATTGCTGTAGTTTTAAGTGAACACCTAAAGCACAATCCAAAAAATCCTTCATGGTTGAATCGTGACAGACTTGTCTTTTCAGGCGGTCACGCAACAGGGCTTATTTATTCGCTTTACTATTTGTGGGGATACGGCTTGGAGATAGAAGATCTCAAAGAATTTCGTCAGCTCGATTCGAAAACTCCTGGACATCCTGAATATGGGCATACAGCCGGTGTAGAGATCACTACAGGACCGCTTGGACAGGGTATCGCAAATGCTGTTGGTTTCTCTATGGCTTCGAAATTCATGGGTGCTCAGGTTAATTCTGAGACTGCAAAACTCATCGATCACAATGTTTACTGCCTGTGTGGTGACGGTGACCTCGAAGAGGGTATCTCTTATGAAGCATGTTCTATCGCAGGACATAATAAACTGGATAATCTCATTCTCATTTATGACTCTAACCGTATTACTATCGAGGGAAATACCGATCTTTCCATCTCAGAAGATATACGCGCGCGTTTTGAATCACAGGGTTGGGAAGTATTAGAGTGCAACGGACATGATTATGTTGAGATAGATGCAACGATAACTCAGGCAAAAAAAGCTGACCGTCCGGTCATCATCATTGCAAACACAATCATTGCCAAAGGTGCAGGACCGCTTGAAGGTTCACACCATGCTCACGGTGCACCGCTTGGAGAAGATGTCATTGCTGATGCAAAACGCGGTGCGGGATTTGATCCTGAGAAAAAATTCTTTGTTGATGATGATGTACTGGTACGTTTTCGATGCGCCATAGAAGAGGGTGATCTTGCAGAGCGTGAATGGATCCATTCACTTAAAACGGCACCGCTGATGGAGCAAAACGAAGCGCTTGATGCACTTTTAAACCATGATTTTTCAAGAATTGAGTGGCCGACTTTTGAAAAAGCCGATGCGACAAGAAATACAAACGGTAAGGTGCTTAATGCCATTGCCAAAGCGATTCCTGCTTTTATCGGCGGTTCTGCTGACCTCAGTCCTTCTAACAAAACATACCTAAACGATATGGGAACATTTCCAAAAGGAAAAAATATCTACTTCGGTATTCGTGAGCATGCTATGGCTTCCATTGCCAATGCTATGGCGCTTTATGGACCTATTATGCCGTTTACTTCGACATTCTTCGTTTTTTCAGACTACCTTAAACCGGCAGCGCGTATTGCAGCACTTACGGGTATTCAACAGTTCTTTATATGGACGCATGACAGTATCGGTGTAGGTGAAGACGGACCGACTCACCAGCCGATAGAGCATCTTTCTCAGTTCCGTGCACTGCCAAACTTCTACGTTTGGCGTCCGGCTGACGGCGCAGAGAATGTTGCAGCATGGAAAACAGCACTGCAGATGAAAAAATCTCCATCTGCTTTTGTCTGCTCACGCCAGTCGTTAGCACTGCTTCCAAAAGCTGTTAAAGGAGAAGCTGCACGCGGTGGTTATCTGCTTGCAAGTGACAATGATGCGGTTATCACATTAATGGCAAGTGGAAGTGAAGTAGAACTTGCTCTAAATACAAAAGAGGCACTCAATGAAAAAGGTGTCCCTGCAAATGTTGTCTCTGTGCCGTGTTATGACCTCTTTATAGAACAAGAACAGTCTTACATCAATGAGATCATCGTACCGGGAACAAAACGCGTTGCCATTGAAGCGGCTCGCGGACTTGAGTGGTATAAACTTGCCGATGAGGTCATCGGTATGGACACTTTCGGCGCTTCAGCACCTGCCGGTCAGCTTTTTGAGAAGTTTGGCTTTACGGTCGATGCTCTTTTAGAAAAAATAAAATAAGCTGATAGTTTTTATTTGAATTAGAGGTAGGTTAAAACTTTAACACCGGCAAAGATAATACCTAAGAAGATGACGGAAGTGATGAGCACGAGTGCCGTAACGATTTTTGGCTCGCAGTCATAGAGCGATGCGAGATTGACATTGGCAACGGCAAGCGGCATCATCAACTCTATGAAGATGATGCCTTTTATCATGGAGTCGAGTTCTATAAAGTACAAGACACTAAAAGCTATGAGCGGCAGAATAAGAAACTTAAATCCGACAACCCATGCAATAAGCATCCTGTTAATCTCCCGTATTTTTGTACCGTAGAGATAGATACCGAACAAAAAAAGCTGCATGGTCATGGAAGCATACGCACCCATCATCAGCATATTCATGATAGTCTCACTCGGTCGGTAGCCCTTTGCACTTAAGATGATGGCTATGATGGCAGCCCAGAGTATAGGCAGTTTTATGATGTTTTTCAATGAAGTCTTTACATCAAAACTGCCGCGTGAGTAGAAATAGACGCCGATAGTATAGACAACGAATACATTGACGAGATTGACAACGGTCGTGTAGGGTATGGAAGCCTCTCCGAAGATAGCGATGTTAAGCGGGATGCCGAGGTTTCCTGTGTTGCCTATGATGGCAGCGACCATAGCGATGGAGTACTCTTTCTTGCGTGAGAAGAGCCGATGGGCAAAAAAAGCCAGAAGCATCAATGCAGCCAGAACGATAAGTAGGTAGATACTCGGTGCATATAAAAGGGTGATGTCCACCGGATGCAGCAGCAGTCCCCAAAATGTCAAAAAGACCTGTAGGAAGTAGACATTTAAAAGAGTGATAGTCCTGTCGTCTATCTGCTCTTTAAAGCTGCGTTTTGCGAGATAGCCCATGATAATGAAGATATAGATACTCAGGATTGAAAAAATTATTGAACTCATACAGGAATTCTACTATAATTACCCTATGCAAACAATAGAAGAAATAGAAAAAATAATAGAGGAGAATATGGCAGTGATGCTTTACTTCTCAGCACCGACATGTAATGTCTGTCATGCACTCAAGCCAAAACTGCTCGATGCCATTACGACGAACTTCAAAGAGTTTAAAATCACCAGTATCGATGTCTCGATTGAACAGGAGACTGCGGCTCACTTTAATGTTTTTGCCATTCCTACACTTTTAATATTTTTAGACGGCAGAGAGTTCATACGAAAATCGCGCCATATGTCCGTCGATGAAGTCGTGCGTGAGATAGAACGTCCTTATAATATCATGATATCTTAAACAGTAAATAATAGAGTTTTTAAGTTACAATTTAAAAGGCATGGACTATAATGCTTCTCACAACTTTGTGAGAGGACGAGAATATGCCAAAACCAACACCAACCTCCAATGAAAAAAGACTTTCGGATGATGAATTTATCGTATCAAAAACAGATACAAAAGGTAAGATAATCTACGGAAACAAGATCTTCATTAAAATTTCCGGATATGAAGAGTCTGAACTCCTTGGTGCGCCGCACTCTATTTTGCGTCACCCAGATATGCCAAAAGCCGTTTTCAAACTCTTATGGGACAGAATACAGAATAACGAGGAGATCTTTGCCTATGTAAAAAATATGTGCAAAGACGGTTCTTATTACTGGGTACTTGCTAATGTTACTGTTACTTTGGATAAGAATGGAGGTGTAAGAGATTATCACTCCGTTCGTAGGAAACCTTCACCGAAATCGATGGAAGTTATACCGGGACTTTACCAAAAACTTCTTGAGGAAGAGAAGCGTTCAGGTATGGAAGGTTCAATGCAACTATTAAATACTATCTTAGATGAACAGGGGGTGGATTATGACACTTTTATCTTCAATTTACAGCACTAAGCAGACACTTGCTCTTTACCTTTTGATGCTTGGCATCGTTATCTATCTCTTTATTGTCGGCCAAGCTGTTGCAGCCGGTATTATTTTGGTTGTTGCCCTTGGAACGATTTTCATGGGCAGCAGTACCGGCGGTGATGCCTGTAATAAGATCTTTAACGATCCACTCATTCAACAAGTGCGAGATGTGCTTATAAAAGCTGGTAATGGAGAACTTTCGTATAGAATTACCAATATTCCCGATACACATGTTATGCAGGGCGTTGCATGGGGTGTGAACAATCTGCTCGATCAGACAGAACAACTGATGCGTGATATCAATACTTCTGTCGCAGCAGCGAATGATGGTAAAAGCAACAGACTAATCTTTGAAGCGGGATACCGCGGGGACTTTCGAAGTGCTCTTCCTGATCTCAATCTTGCAATTCAATCAATAAGTGAATCTTACAAGTCGGCACAGCGTAGTGAAATGGGGCGTGATTTTGACATCAATTCACAAGGAGGGGTTTCAAAAGGTCTCTCTATCATTCAAGAAGATATTTCATCAAATCTTGGAGCTGTTGAGAAGATTGCAAATTCGACGGCTGCAACGGCAAAAGAGGCTGAAGATGCACAGGATGTCGTTAACAAGATCACAAATAACCTTGAAGAACTTACACAGCTCATTACAAATTCAAATGATGCTATCAGTTCTCTAAACGAGAGAACGACAGAGATCAGTGATGTGGTCAACCTTATTAAAGATATTGCCGAACAGACAAACTTGCTTGCACTCAACGCTGCCATTGAAGCGGCTCGTGCGGGTGAACACGGACGTGGTTTTGCCGTTGTTGCCGATGAGGTAAGAAAGCTGGCGGAACGTACACAAAAAGCAACGCAGGAGATTGCCATAACGACGCAGACACTGCAGCAAGAAGCTACTGAGATACAATCAAACTCAGAGCAGGTTACAGAGATAGCCGTCTCTTCACAGGGAGATGTCAATAACTTCCACGAAACACTGAGTAACTTTGCGGTAACAGCGGATATGTCGGCGAAAGAGGGAAAATACATTCATGATTCACTCCATTCGTCTCTTATTAAAGTGGACCATATTATCTTTAAACATAAAGCGTACAGAGCTATTTTAGAAGAGAATGAAGAAGCGGCATCACAGTTTACAGATCATCACGGCTGTAGAATGGGGAAATGGTATGATGGCATAGGCAGAGAGATGTTTGGAAAAACAACTGCCTTTAAAACATTAGATGCCCCTCATGCTAAAGTTCATGCAAAAGTGCTGGAAACATTGAAGTGTACAAAAATGAAAAATTGTATTTCCAGAGACAATAGAGATTTTATTGTCAATAATATGAAAGAAGCTGAAGAGGCGAGTTTTGTACTGTTTGACCTCTTTAAAGAGATGGTGAAAGAGGGAAATCCGGAAGTAAATATTGCGTAACTGCTTCGCTTTACTTCATAAAAGCGAGTAAAGCGGCTGTAACGGCTACATTTAAAGACTCTACACCCCGGTTCATGGGAATAATAAGCTTTTTGTTGCAAAGCTTTGCAACATCAGGGCTTATGCCTTCACTCTCATTCCCCAAAACAAATATTGTTTTTTCAGAAGTTTGTATATCATAGAGACTCTCTTTTGCATCAAGAGAGAGTGCATATATATCTGCACCGTTTAGCTCACGCAAGGTGTCTTCGAGTTTCTCACAAAAATAGATCGGTAGTTTGAAAAGTGTCCCGGCACTCGCTTTGACGACAAGCGGTGAGATCTTCGCTGAATTTTTCTTTGGAAGGATGATGCCATCAATATTGCCCGCCGCGCAACTGCGTATGATCATACCGAGATTTTGAGGATTGTGAATACCTTCAAGTGCAATAAGCCTGTATGAGGTGAGTTTTTGCAGTTCACTTGCGTGAGCATAGCTCTTGGAGATGATGTCAATAGCAACGCCCTGATCCTGCTTGGCATTTTTAGAGATGCGTGAGAGGGCATTTTTATCATGATGTGTTATTGCAACACCACGCTCTTTTGCAAGCAGTAAAATCTTCTTTATAGCACCGTCGGGTTTGTTTGAGTTTGCCATATGAAGTTTATGGATCTCGATACTCTTGTCTTGCAACATCTCTATGACAACATTTCTGCCATAGAGAGTGATAATCTTTTCAAAGAAGGCTTTTTTCTCTCTGTATGCTTTTGAATCTTCGTTCATACTCACTCCACTATATTGTAAACTATTTCAGTTTTGTTTTTTGTCTGTTTGATCTCATGTACCAAAAGATTCTCAATCTCTAATTTCATAAACTCATCAAGACTCTCTATCTTGTTTTTTGCTACCTCACGCAGTACAATGCCTCTGTAGGCTTTTGCCCAATGTGAAACTGTTTTGCCGTTTTTTAAGAACTTGAGCGTTGTAAAAGGTTTGTTGGCTTTATAGAACTTGTCATAGTAACCCGCACGCAGATCTAAAATATCATGTTCACCGAGATAGAGATCAAGCTGGTAGGAAAAGCACTCTTTATAGAATTTGTCAGGAGCGATATCTCCTATGGAATTTCCCTGTTTGACTTTGTAGTTGGCAATGGTATCGCCGCCGAGAATCGGTCCGTAGAGATTTGAAAAGATAAGTGTATGCTCACGCAGATAGGCTTGCGTGAGCGTGTCCTGTTCTTTATACTGCAGGTAATCATAAGCCACACCGTCATAACGTTCGATGGCATGCATAAGAGGAGAGTTGAATATATCAACAATATAGGGTGTGCACTCACTGAACTTCTTAAAGCCAAAAAGTGCTTTGATTGACTCTTCATTACTGCTGAGAATGATATCTCTGTAGGTACTCAGTATTTCATCCCTTGCGTGAGGTGCACCAAAAAGTTTTTCTTCTCTCTCTTCGCCGCCGGTAATTTTACCTTCTGATGGTGAAAATAGTATTTTTAACATAAGAATTTCAATCCTGATAAATTTTTATCTAATTATATCTACTTAATGGTATAATATTCGCAAATCATTGAAGAAGAGCCTATGGAAGATGTGAAAAGACAGCACAGTATCAGAGTACTAGGAGCCTTTGGAACAAAGGCAAAAGGCTTTGGAACGACATCTTTTATGCTTAATCCCACAACGACGGTTGACGCAGGGAATCTGCTTGATGCTTTGGAAAAAGAGTCCATAGAGGTAGAAAACATCTGGCTCACACATTCTCATCTCGATCATATCGTAGACATCGCCTATATCTTAGACAACTATTTCAGCCAAAGAACAAAAACACTCAACATTATGGGTTTGCCTGAAACGATCAAAGCAGTCAAAGAAAATTTCTTAAATGACACTGTCTGGCCGGATTTTTCCACTATAAAGCTTTACGGTAAAGATGCAATGGTTGTCAAATATATAGAGATAGAAGCAAATAAGAGCTATCAAATCTCTGAAAATGAAACAATCAGGCCTTTCTTGACAGACCATACAGTTGCAAGCTGCGGTTATGTCTATACGATCGATAATGCATCAGTTATGATAACGGCAGATACATACTCTTTGGATAATGTAAAAAATATCCTGGAAACTAACCCGGATATAAAGAGTGTCATTATAGAGTGTTCTTTTTCAAACAACATGAAAACTTTGGCGCTAGAGAGTAAACACCTGACGTCAGAATTGCTTTTTGCACAACTTAACAGCTTCAAAAGAGATGATTTTTCACTCTATATTAATCATATAAAACCGACATACAGACAAAAAATTGTGGAAGAAATAGAAGCGTTCAGGGGAAAATGGAAGCCAATTATATTAAAAGATGAAGATTTTGTATATTTTCGCTAAAAACCCTTGACATTGAATTTATTTTGCACTATAATTCTGGCTCAAATTCGATGCCGACATAGCTCAGTTGGCTAGAGCAGCTGATTTGTAATCAGCAGGCCCGGGGTTCAAATCCTCGTGTCGGCACCATTGAATTTTGAATATTAGAAACAGTGTTAGACCAGAATTAGATATTAGAAAATATCACGATGGTGGGATAGTCAAGTGGCCAACGACGGCAGACTGTAAATCTGCTCCCTATGGGTTCAGAGGTTCGACTCCTCTTCCCACCACCACTCAAACACGCGGGTGTAACTCAGTGGCTAGAGTTCCTGCCTTCCAAGCAGGCTGTCGAGGGTTCGAATCCCTTCACCCGCTCCATTGAGATTCTGGAAGCTGAAGTACAATTTCACCTTACTTCATATGACTATATATTATTTTTATATAAATATCTATATAGTAAAATCTAATCACAATTACTAATATAATTTAAAAAGAATCATGCAGTGATTTCTTAAATTAAAACTATAACTATACAGCAAGGTATTATTGCAAGTATAGAACGTGTGAGATACAAGGCGAAAATATAAGGCGTACGAAAGTACTCCGAATATTTTTAACGCAGCAGATTACATGTTATATACTGGCAGATGCTTATGTGGCTCAGTGGTAGAGCACTTCCTTGGTAAGGAAGAGGTCGCGGGTCCGATTCCCGCCATAAGCTCCATCATAGAGTTTTTACAAAGTTTAAGAAATAATTGAATGATTTTTGGGTATAATTCCATTTCAATTCACAAATTAAGGTCGGAGGACACTATGGCAAAAGAAAAGTTTGAACGTAATAAACCGCATGTTAACATCGGTACAATTGGTCACGTTGACCACGGTAAAACAACACTAACGGCAGCAATTACAGCAGTACTTGCAGTTAAAAACGAAGCGGAATTCATGGATTATGATCAAATCGATAATGCTCCAGAAGAGAGAGAGCGTGGTATTACTATCGCTACTTCACACGTAGAGTACGAAACTGATACTCGTCACTATGCACACGTTGACTGTCCAGGTCACGCGGATTATGTTAAGAATATGATTACTGGTGCTGCACAAATGGATGGTGCTATTCTTGTTGTTTCTGCAGCGGATGGCCCAATGCCACAAACTCGTGAGCACATCCTTCTTTCTAAACAAGTTGGTGTACCATACATCGTTGTTTTCATGAACAAAGAAGATATGGTTGATGACGAAGAGTTATTAGAACTAGTTGAGATGGAAATTCGTGAACTTTTAGATATGTATGAATTCCCAGGTGATGATACACCAATCACTGCAGGTTCTGCATTAAAAGCTCTTGAAGAAGCTAAAACTGGTACTTTAGGTGAGTGGTCTGAAAAAATCATCGCACTTATGAATACAGTTGATGAGTATATTCCTGAGCCAGAGCGTGAAACTGATAAAGATTTCTTAATGCCTGTTGAAGACGTGTTCTCAATTTCTGGTCGTGGTACTGTTGTAACAGGACGTATCGAGCGTGGTGTTGTTAAAGTAGGTGACGAAGTTGAAATTGTTGGTATCAAAGATACACAAAAAACTACTGTAACTGGTGTTGAAATGTTCCGTAAAGAGATGGAACAAGGTGAAGCTGGTGACAACTGTGGTATTCTTATCCGTGGTATTGGTAAAGATGAAGTTGAGCGTGGACAAGTTCTTTGTAAGCCAGGTTCAATTACACCGCACACTAAATTTACTGCTGAGATCTATGTACTAAGTAAAGACGAAGGTGGTCGTCATACTCCATTCTTTAATGGTTACCGTCCACAATTCTACGTACGTACAACAGACGTAACAGGTGCAATCACTCTACCAGAAGGTACTGAGATGGTTATGCCAGGTGATAACGTAAGTATTACTGCTGAGTTAATTCACCCAATTGC
Source organism: Sulfurimonas paralvinellae (assembly GCF_014905135.1). Lineage (NCBI taxonomy): Bacteria > Pseudomonadati > Campylobacterota > Epsilonproteobacteria > Campylobacterales > Sulfurimonadaceae > Sulfurimonas > Sulfurimonas paralvinellae. The sequence continues at coordinate 224,246 of NZ_CP041406.1, forward strand.
AATGGAACAAGGTACTAAGTTCGCTATCCGTGAAGGTGGTAGAACAGTTGGTGCTGGTGTTGTTGCTGAGATTCTTGCATAATTAGCCTCTGGCTAATATGCAAAATCCTTTTATAAGGTAAGATAATGAGAGAAGCAATTCACTTAGGTTGTGAGAAATGTACAAGACGTAACTATCACACAACTAAAAATAAAAAGACTCACACTGAGAAATTTTCAGTACGTAAATACTGCAAATGGTGTAAAGAGCACACAGAACACAAAGAGATGAAACTGTAATAACAGTTTTTCTCTTTTTTATTTTAGGCGTATAGCTCCAATGGTAGAGCACCGGATTCCAAATCCGGGTGTTGGGAGTTCGAGTCTCTCTACGCCTGCCACCCATTTATTATTAGTAGAGCTTTCGAGCTTTATTTATAATAAATGACATTTTAAGTATAATGGAAAGAATTCATGGAATTAAGTAAACACATTCGCAATGCAAAACTGGAACTGAGTAAAGTTATCTTTCCTACAAAAGGTCAGGTAAAACAAGCATATATTGCTGTTATTATTGTAGTTTCTGCAGTAGCAGCGTTTTTAGCATTGGTTGATCTTTTAATGTCATCAATTATGTCGGCAATTTTAGGTTAAGGAGAAAGTTATGGCACATCAATGGTACTCGATCCAAACCTACGGCAGTGACAGAGCAGTTAGAGATGCAATCTTTAATATGATTGAAGAGTTTGGGCTTCAAGATCAGATAACAGATGTTATCGTTCCAACTGAAGATGTTATCGAAGTAAAAGACGGTAAGAAAAAAGTAAGTGAGCGTTCACTTTATTCCGGTTATGTATTTGCAAGAATTGACTTAAATACTGAAATCCAGCATATGATCCAATCAATCCCGAAAGTATCTGGATTTATCGGTGAAGCAAATGTTCCGACACCTCTAAGCGAGCATGACATCAATGTTATCTTGGATCGTGTAAATAACCGTGCAGCTCCAAAACCAAAAGTATTTTTTGATAATGGTGAGACTGTTCGTATTATTGACGGACCGTTTGCAAACTTTACGGCAACTGTAGATGAGTATGATCTAGAGCATGGTACTCTCAAACTTAATGTTTCAATTTTCGGAAGAGCTACTCCTGTAGATATCTCTTATACGCAAGTTGAGAAAATCATATAATTTAAATTCATAAAAAGGAAACAAAATGGCAAAAAAAGTCATGGACTATATCAAGCTACAAATTGAAGCTGGTAAAGCTAACCCGGCTCCACCAGTAGGACCAGCACTAGGACAACGTGGTGTTAACATCATGGAATTCTGTAAAGCGTTTAATGAAAAAACAAAAGATAAAATGGGGTATAAAATTCCTGTTGTTATCACTGTTTACAATGACAGAAGTTTTTCATTTGTTACAAAACAACCACCGGCATCTGAACTTTTAATGAAAGCTGCAGGTCTTAAAAAAGGTACGGATAATCCACTTAAAAACAAAGTCGGATCAATCACTCGTGCTCAATTAATGGAAGTTGTTGAAGCAAAAATCGAAGATTTAAACACTGATGACAAAGAAATGGCTGCTAATACATTAGCTGGTTCAGCTCGTTCAATCGGTATTGAAATCAAAGACTAGTTTTAGTCTAAAATCATCGACCACAATGATTTAAAACTTTGTGGCAGAATTATTACGGAGAATTTGTTATGAGCAAAAGATATAAACAATTATTAGAAAAAGTTGATAATACTAAATCTTACAGTATAGAAGAAGCTTCTACAACTGTAAAAGATTTAAAAAGTGCAAAATTTGACGAGACTGTTGAAATTGCTATGAATTTAAATGTTGACCCGCGTCACGCAGACCAAATGGTTCGTGGTGCAGTGGTTCTTCCACACGGAACAGGGAAAACTGTTCGTGTTGCTGTATTTGCTAAAGGTGCAAAAGCTGATGAAGCAAAAGCTGCCGGTGCTGACATTGTTGGTACTGATGATTTAGTTGCACAGATCAAAGAAGGGATCTTTAACTTTGATGTTGTTGTTGCAGCACCAGATTGTATGGGACTTGTTGGTCAAATCGGTCGTATTTTAGGGCCAAAAGGTTTAATGCCTAACCCTAAAACCGGTACAGTTACTCCAGATGTTGCTACTGCTGTTAACAATGTTAAAGGCGGTCAGGTTAACTTTAGAGTTGACAAAAAAGGTAACATCCATGCTGGTATCGGAAAAGCTAGTTTTGATGCTGCTAAGATCAAAGAGAATCTTGAGAGCTTTATTGTTGCAATCAACAAACAAAAACCAGCATCTGCAAAAGGTCGTTATATCAAAAACGCTGCACTTTCATTAACAATGAGTCCAGCTGTTAAACTTGATCTTGTCGAGTTAGCTGATATCAAATAGTATTCATCTCCCTCTAGGGAGTTTGAAACTCTTTATTTTGAGATAGTCGTATCTTAGAGTAAAGATTTTCATTTTGTGGGAATCTGGATTACTTGGACTAAAGATAGATGGGGGCATCTACCGAGTTGGTAGTGAGCTTAATCGTTACCTTTCACCCCTCTTGAAGTTATGTCTGGAAAGGAGAACTATATGCTTAAGTCAAAAAAAGCGGAAGTGATCGCACAATTAACGAACTCTTTCGAAAATACGACAGCAGTTGTTATCTGTGACTACAAAGGTATGACAGTAAGTCAACTTGAAGAGTTACGTAAAGCTGCTCGTGCAAAAGACACAAGTGTTCAGGTTGTTAAAAACTCTTTAGCAACAATCGCACTCAACAATGCAGGTATGAGCGGTGTAGAGATCAAAGATACAAACATTTTTGTTTGGTCTGATGATGTTATCGCCGCTTCTAAAATAGCTGCAGATTTTGCAAAAACAAATGACAAATTTGTTATTAAAGCCGGTTATTTAGATAAAGAACCTGCAGACGTAGCTAAAATCGAAGCATTTGCTAAACTTCCTGGCCGCGAAGAGCTACTTGGTATGCTTGCAGCAACTTGGATGGCTCCAATTACAAACCTTGCAATTGGAATCGATGCTTTACGCAAAAAGAAAGAAGAAGAGGAAGCATAGTCTTCTCTTCTAAATTAGTGGCTTAAATGTCACAAAACAAAAAAATTAAAAAAATTAAGGAGCTATAATATGGCTGTAACTAAAGAAGACGTATTAGAATTTATTTCTGGTTTATCTGTTCTTGAGCTTTCTGAGCTTGTAAAAGAATTCGAAGAAAAATTTGGTGTATCTGCACAACCTGTTGCTGTTGCTGGTGTTGCTGGTGGTGACGCTGGTGCAGCTGCTGCTGAAAAAACTGAGTTTGATGTAGTACTTACTGACGCTGGTGCTAAGAAAATCGGTGTTATTAAAGCTGTTCGTGCGCTTACTGGTCTTGGACTTAAAGAAGCAAAAGAAGCATGTGAAGCATTACCATCTACTATCAAAGAAGGTGTAGATAAAGAAGCTGCTGAAGAAGCAAAAGCTGCTCTAGAAGAAGCTGGTGCTACAGTAGAAGTTAAGTAAGTTTTACTTAACAGATTTGAGGGCTTTTGCCCCTCATTTTTTGGGCGCTTTAGCGAAGAGATAGAAGTCTCTTCGCTAAAGTGCCCTTATGTCGTTTATAAGCACTGTAAAAAATCTCTTGATTTGCAAGAGTACTTAAATCTATCTAGAGACGTCTAGATACGATCTGCTTGAAAAAAGTTCAAGCTCCTAATTAACAACTTATCGAGGTAGCCTATGTTAAACACTTTATATTCCGGAAACCGTCTTCGTGTAGACTTCTCTAAAACTCCTCAAGAAATTGAAGTACCAAATTTACTCCAACTCCAACAAAACTCATATGAAACATTTTTAATGTTAGACAAAAAAGAGAGAGCTGCAAGTGGAATTGAAAAAGTATTTCAATCAGTATTTCCTATTCATGATGCACAAAACAGACTTACTGTTGAGTACATCGGTTCAGAAGTAACGAACCCTAAATATACTGTTCGCGAGTGTATGGAGAGAGGTCTTACATATGCTGTAAGCCTTAGAATGAAAACACGTCTTGTACTTTGGGACAGAGACGAAAACACTAAAGAAAAACTTGGTGTAAAAGATATCAAAGAACAGTCAATCTTTGTTCGTGATATTCCACTTATGACAGATAGAACTTCTTTTATCATCAATGGTGTAGAGCGTGTCGTTGTAAATCAGCTTCACCGTTCACCTGGTGTAATTTTTAAAGAAGAAGAATCAACTACAGCAGGGAATAAACTTATCTATACTGGTCAAATCATCCCTGACCGCGGTTCATGGTTGTATTTTGAATATGATCCAAAAGATATTTTGTATATGAGAATCAACAAACGCCGTAAAGTGCCTGTAACGATTATGTTCCGTGCTTTAGGGTATTCTAAACAAGATATTTTGAAACTCTTCTACCCGATTCAGACAATCAAAATCGAAGAGAACCAATTTATAATGGATTTCAATCCAAAAGATTATGCAGCACGCTTGACATATGATCTTTTAGATAAAGATGGGAAAGTTCTTGTTGCTTCGAGTAAAAGACTTTCTGCGAAAAAAGCACAGAAATTCATTGATGACGGACTTACAGAAGTACAGTATCCGTTAGAAGTATTACTTGACCGTTATCTTGCAGAACCGATTATTGATCCGGAAACTGGTGAAGTGCTTTTTGACACAATGACACATATCGATGAGTCTAAACTTAAAAAGATGACTGAAATCGGTGTAACTGAGTTTAAAATTGCCAATGACCTCGCTGAAGGTGTTGACAGTTCAATTATCAATGCATTCAACGCGGATGCAGATTCACTGAAACTTCTAAAGCAGACTGAAGAGATTGAGGATGAAAATGATTTAGCAGCGATTCGTATCTACAAAGTTATGCGTCCTGGTGAACCGGTAACAAAAGAGGCAGCGAAGATTTTTGTAAATCAACTCTTCTTTGACCCGGAAAGATATGACCTCACGCAAGTCGGTCGTATGAAAATGAACCACAAACTTGGTCTAAATGTTCCAGAGTATGTAACAGTACTGACACATGAAGATATTATCGAGTCTGTAAAATATGTTATCAAAGTTAAAAATGGACAAGGTCACATCGATGACAGAGATCACTTAGGTAACAGACGTATCCGTTCAATCGGTGAGCTTTTAGGTAATGAGTTACATAATGGTCTTATTAAAATGCAAAAAGCGATTCGTGACAAACTCTCTACTATGAGTGGTCCGATGAATGAGCTTATGCCGCATGACCTTATCAACTCAAAAATGATTACGTCAACTATTATGGAATTCTTTTCCGGCGGACAGCTTTCTCAGTTTATGGATCAAACGAATCCACTCTCTGAAGTAACACACAAACGTCGTCTTTCAGCACTTGGTGAGGGCGGTCTTGTAAAAGAGCGTGCCGGTTTTGAAGTGCGTGATGTTCACCCGACTCACTACGGAAGAATTTGTCCGATTGAGACGCCTGAGGGACAAAATATTGGTCTTATCAATACTTTGGCGATGTATGCTAAAGTAAACGAACATGGTTTTATTGAAGCACCGTATAAAGTAATGAAAGATGGAAAAGTAACGCATGAAATTGTTTACCTCACTGCAACGCAGGAAGAGGGTAAAATGATCGCTGCAGCTTCCAATAAGATCGATGAGAACGGTCAGTTCGTTGAAGATCTTATTGCTGTTCGTCAAGATGGTGAGATTTTACTTCGTAAGCCTGAAGATTGTGAATATGCAGACCTTTCATCTCAGATGGTTGTCGGTGTTGCCGCTTCACTTATTCCATTCTTGGAACATGATGATGCCAACCGTGCACTCATGGGTTCAAACATGCAGCGTCAAGCAGTTCCTCTTTTACGTGCAAATGCACCTATGGTCGGAACGGGTGTTGAGAAACTTGTTGCTCGTGATGCATGGGAATGTGTCAAAGCGAAACGTGCAGGTAAAATCGAGAAAGTAGATGGGAAACATATCTATGTAATGGGTGAGGAAGATGGTGAGATATTCATTGACTACTATCCATTACAAAAGAATTTAAGAACAAACCAAAACACTTGTTTCACACAAAAACCTATTGTAAATGTTGGTGACGTTGTCGCAAAAGGACAGATCATTGCCGACGGTCCAAATATGGACAAAGGTGAGCTTGCTCTTGGTGTTAATGCGATGGTTGCATTTATGCCTTGGAACGGTTATAACTTTGAGGATGCGATTGTTATCTCTGAAAGACTTATCCGTCAGGATGCCTTTACTTCTGTACATATCTATGAAAAAGAAGTGGAAGCACGTGAGCTTAAACACGGGGTAGAAGAGATTACTCGTGATATTCCAAATGTTCGTGATGATGAACTGGCACATTTAGATGAATCAGGGATTGTAAAAATCGGGACAAGTGTAAAAGGCGGAATGATTCTTGTTGGTAAAGTTTCTCCAAAAGGTGAAGTGAAACCTACTCCGGAAGAACGTCTTTTACGTGCAATTTTTGGTGAAAAAGCCGGTCATGTTGTCAATAAATCACTCTACTGCCCGCCATCAATGGAAGGTGTAGTTGTAGATATTAAAGTCTTCACAAAAAAAGGATATGACAAAGATCCTCGTGCACTTGAACTTGAAAAAGAAGAGCGTGACTATCTAGAGCGTGAACACTATGACAGACTTATCATGATCGATAAAGAAGAGATGCTTCGAGTAACGAAACTCCTTACTCGTGAGCCGCTTCAAGCTGATATTAAAATCGGTGATACTGAGTACAAAGCTGGAGACGTGATCAACGGCGATGACCTCAAAGAAGTAAACCGTTTTGCTATGAACGCTATTGTTAAGTCATTCTCTGAAGAGATTCAAGACGAATACAATAAGACGAAAAACCATTTCCAAAAACAAAAAAGACTTTTCCGTGATGAGCACGAAGAGAAACTTTCTATATTGGAAAAAGATGACATTCTTCCAAACGGTGTTGTAAAATATGTAAAAGTTTACATCGCTACAAAACGTCATCTTAAAGTTGGTGATAAAATGGCAGGTCGCCACGGAAATAAAGGTATCGTTTCTAATATCGTTCCTGAAGTTGATATGCCGTATATGGAAGATGGACGCAGTGTTGATGTATGTCTCAATCCACTTGGTGTACCTTCTCGTATGAATATCGGACAGATCTTGGAGATGCACCTTGGTATGGCCGGACGTGAGCTTGGTAATCAGATTCAAGAGGAATTTGATAAGAAACAGGCTGATTTCATTAAGAATCTAAGAGAAAAAATGACGACTATCGCTGATACTGCAGGCCTTATGCATGCAAGTAAAGTGATCGGTGAGATGGATGATGAAGAATTCTTGAAACATGCTCGTGACTGGGCAAAAGGTGTTAAATTCGCTACACCTATCTTCGAAGGTGTTAATGCAGATGAATTTGAGAAACTCTATGAACTTGCAAAAATGGCTGAAGATGGTAAAGTAGTTCTTTATGACGGTAAAACCGGTGAGAAGATGAAAGAGCGTGTTAACGTTGGTTACATGTATATCTTGAAATTGCATCACTTGGTTGATGAAAAAATTCACGCGCGTTCAACTGGACCTTACTCACTTGTTACACAACAACCGGTTGGTGGTAAAGCACTCTTTGGTGGTCAGAGATTTGGTGAGATGGAAGTTTGGGCACTTGAAGCATATGGTGCATCAGCTGTTCTTAAAGAGATGCTTACTATTAAATCAGATGATGTTGATGGACGTGTACGTGCATATAAAGCACTTACCCGCGGTGAATTAGTACCGGCATCCGGAATTCCGGAAACACTGTTTGTATTGACAAAAGAGCTTCAAGCATTAGCACTTGATGTAGAGATTATGGACGAGGTAGAAGACGATGAGTAGATTAGTACCAGTAGAAGTAACTGAAGATAGCAGACCAAAAGATATTAAACAGCTGCAGTTTCGCTTAGCAGCACCGGAAAAGGTGCTTTCTTGGAGTCACGGTGAAGTAAAAAAACCCGAAACGATCAACTACCGTACGCTTAAACCTGAGCGTGATGGACTTTTTTGTGCAAAGATTTTTGGACCTGTAAGAGATTACGAATGTCTTTGTGGTAAATATAAAAAGATGCGTTACAAAGGTGTTGTATGTGAAAAATGTGGAGTTGAAGTAACATCTACAAAAGTTCGCCGTACACGTATGGGGCATATTGAGCTTGTAACACCTGTTGCACATATTTGGTATGTAAGTTCACTTCCTTCAAGAATTGGTACACTTCTTGGTATCAAAATGAAAGACCTAGAACGTGTACTCTATTATGAAGCATATATTGTTGAAGAGGGTGGTGAAGCGTATTACGATGCTGAAGCAAAAACACCTGTTCTAAAATACGATGTACTCAATGAAGAGCAATACAGAACACTTGTTCAAAGATTCGGTGAACTTGGATTTAAAGCACGTATGGGTGGTGAAGTTATTCGTGACCTGCTTGATTCTATTGATCTTGTTGACCTGTTTACAAACCTTAAAGAGGCTATCGGTGAGACAAAAAGTGAAGCGAAGAAAAAGACTATTAACAAGCGTTTAAAAGTCATCGAGTCATTTTTAAACAGTGGAAATAATCCTGCATGGATGATGCTTACTGTTTTACCGGTACTTCCACCTGATTTACGTCCGCTTGTATCTCTTGACGGTGGTAAATTCGCTGTTTCTGATGTCAATGACCTCTATCGTCGTGTTATCAACCGTAATCAACGTCTTAAACGTCTTGTAGAACTTGAAGCTCCTGAAATTATTGTAAGAAATGAAAAACGTATGCTTCAGGAATCTGTTGATGCACTTTTTGACAATGGTCGTCGTGCAAATGCAGTAAAAGGTGCGAACAAACGTCCACTGAAATCTCTTTCTGAGATCATTAAAGGAAAACAGGGACGTTTCCGTCAAAACCTTCTCGGTAAACGTGTTGACTTTTCCGGACGTTCTGTTATCGTTGTCGGACCGAGTTTAAGAATGGATGAGTGTGGTCTTCCTAAGAAGATGGCATTGGAGCTGTTCAAACCGCATTTGATAGCTAAACTTGAAGAAAAAGGGTACGCTACAACGGTTAAAGCTGCGAAGAAAATGATCGAAGACAAAACAAACGAAGTTTGGGAATGTCTTGCGGAAATCGTTGACGGATATCCTATTATGCTTAACCGTGCGCCGACACTTCACAAGCTTTCTATTCAAGCGTTTCACCCGAAACTTATTGAAGGAAAAGCTATTCAGCTTCACCCGCTTGTTTGTGCGGCCTTCAATGCCGACTTCGATGGGGATCAGATGGCTGTTCACGTACCTTTGAGTTCAGCTGCGATCGCTGAGGCAAAAGTATTGATGCTTGCGTCTATGAATATCCTGCTTCCGGCATCTGGTAAAGCAATAGCGACGCCTTCACAGGATATGGTCCTTGGTATCTACTATATCTCTTTAGAGAAAAATGGTGTCAAAGGTTCAAACAAACTTTTTGCAAATGTAGATGAGATCCGTATTGCTTTAGAACATGATGCATTAGATATCCATGCAAAAGTGAGAACACGTGTTGATGGACGTATTATTCATACAACAGCAGGGCGTCTATTGATCAAAGCTATTCTTCCTGATTTTGTTCCTGCTGAACTTTGGAACAGAGTTATGAAGAAAAAAGCGATCAATGAGGTTGTTGACTATGTTCAAAAACATGGTGGTATTGGTGTTACTGCATCATTCCTTGACAGATTGAAAGATTTGGGTTTCAAACATGCAACTGAAGCAGGTGTATCTATCTCTGCAGATGATATTCGTGTACCTGATATGAAACCGGCAAAAATTGCTGAAAGTAAAGCAAGAGTAATTGAAATTCAAAAACAGTTTGAAGCCGGTCTTTTAACTGAGCAGGAACGTTACAATAAGATTATTGATGTATGGACAGATACAAACAACACGCTTGCATCAGAGATGATGACACTTGTTGAAACTGATAAAGACGGATTTAACTCTATTCATATGATGGCTGATTCTGGAGCTCGTGGTTCTGCTGCGCAAATCCGTCAGCTTGCAGGTATGAGGGGTCTTATGGCGAAACCTTCAGGAGATATCATCGAAACACCGATTATCTCGAACTTTAAAGAGGGTCTAAACGTTATTGAATACTTTATTTCAACACACGGTGCCCGTAAAGGTCTTGCCGATACGGCGCTTAAAACTGCGAATGCGGGTTACCTTACTCGTAAGCTTGTTGACGTTGCACAAAATGTTAAAATTGTTGAGCATGATTGTCATACACACGAAGGTATTGAGATTTCAGACATATCTGATCAAAATACATTGATCGAATCACTTGAAGACAGACTGAACGGCCGTGTTCTTGCAGATGATGTTATTGACCCTATATCAAACGAGATTCTTTATGCCGAGGGAACACTTCTTGATGAAGTTTCTGCAAAAGTTATTGCTGAGGCTGGAATCAAAACGGCACATATCAGAACACCGACAACATGTAAAAGTGAAGACGGTATCTGTGCACTCTGTTACGGTGTTAACCTTGCTACAGGACATATTGTACGTCCAGGTGAAGCTGTTGGTATTATTGCTGCACAGTCAATCGGTGAGCCGGGTACACAGTTGACACTTCGTACATTCCACGTTGGGGGAACTGCGAGTTCAACTGCACAAGAACGCCAGGTAATTGCTGAAAAAGAAGGTTTTATCCGTTATTACAATCTTAAAACATATAAGAACAAAGAGGGTAAAAATATTGTTGCAAATCGTCGTAATGCCGGTGTTTTACTTGTTGAGCCTAAAATTAAAGCTCCGTTTGCAGGTACAGTTGAGATACAGACTATTCATGATGAAGTAATCATCAGTGTTACCGGAAAAGATGATACAGTAAAATATGTTCTTCGTAAAAATGAAATTGCGAAGCCGAATGAACTTGCCGGTGTCAGCGGACAGATAGAAGGAAAATACTATTTCCCTCATGCAAATGGTGAAAAAGTTGAAGCATTTGATTCTATTGTTGAAACAATCAAAGATGGCTGGAATGTGCCTTCACGTATTCCATATGCATCTGAGCTTTTAGTTGACAATGGTGCCCCTGTAACACAAAAGACATATGCCAAAGAAGAAGGGACTGTAAAATATTTCCTCCTTAGAGGCGATTATTTAGAGAGATTTGAAGGATTGAAATCCGGATATGAAGTTGTTGAAAAAGGACTTTTTGCAGCAATAATTGACTCTAATAACCGTGAAGCGGTGCGTCACTATATTGCACGTGGTTCTGTTATTGTGACAGATGATGATGAAGCAGTAGATGCGCAGACATTGATTGCAAAACCGGCAACTGATGAATCTGTTGTCATTGCTGAATGGGATCCGTATTCAAATCCTATTATCTCCGAAGCAAACGGTGTTGTTAAGTTTGAAGATATTATTGTTGGAACGACTGCATCTGAGCAATTGGATGAATTGACCGGTAAAACACGTCTGATGATCAATGATCATATTTCATCTGAGTATAAACCGACAATCGTTCTTGCAACACAAGACGGTGAGTTGTTGCGTTATGCGGTAGAACCTAAGTCATCTATTTTCGTTCAAGATGGTGCAGAGGTGAAAATTGCTGATATTTTGGCAAAAACACCAAAAGCGTTACAAAAATCATCAGATATTACCGGTGGTCTTCCACGTGTATCTGAACTTTTCGAAGGTCGTCGTCCAAAAGCGACAGCATTGATCTCAGAGATTGATGGTGTAGTAAGCTTTGGTAAACCGTTACGTGGTAAAGTGAGAATCATTGTAAGCAACGCTGACAATGGCATCATAAAAGAGTATTTTGTTGACAAATCTCATGAACCGGTAGTAAATGCCGGTGACTTTGTTCACGCAGGGGAAAGATTGACTACAGGTATTGTGTCGTCTCATGAACTTTTACGTATCATGGGTGTGAAGGCACTTTATAACTACCTTGTATCTGAAGTACAACAAGTGTACCGTTCTCAAGGGGTTAATATTGCCGATAAGCACATCGAAGTTATCTTTACTCAGATGTTACGTCAAGTGAAAATTGTTAAATCGGGTGATACGAAATTTATCGAAGGTGACCTTGTTTCTAAAACAAAATTTGCTCAGGAAAATGAGAAAATCATGCGTTTAGGCGGTCGTCCGGCAATTGCTGAACCATTCTTGGTCGGTATTACACGTGCGGCAGTATCAGCTGACAGTATCATCTCAGCTGCATCATTCCAAGATACTACAAAAGTATTGACAGAAGCGGCAGTATCAGCAAAAGTTGATAACTTAGAGAACTTAAAAGAGAATGTAATTATTGGTAGAACTATTCCTGTTGGAACTGGTATCTATAAAGATAAAGATGTTCTTTTTGAGAAAGAGGAAGAGTAGACTTCTTTTTCTTTCATAGAGTGAAGCAGAAATGCTTTGCTCAACACTTCTTCACAAACACTATCCATTTCTTTAATTTCTTCTTAAAATAAGCTTACTTTAAATAGAATTTTTGTATTATTCCGTGTCTATAATTCTCTAAAATTTATAATGAATTTTGGGAATTAAATTCTACTGGAAAAAATTAAGTAAAGGAATTGTATGCCTACAATCAATCAATTGATTCGTAAAGAGCGTAAAAAAGTAGTAAAGAAATCAAAATCTGCTGCTTTAAATGCTTGTCCACAGCGTCGTGGTGTATGTACTCGTGTTTACACAACTACACCTAAAAAACCTAACTCGGCTTTAAGAAAAGTTGCAAAAGTTAGATTAACTTCAGGTTTTGAAGTAATTTCATATATCGGTGGTGAGGGTCATAACCTTCAAGAACACTCAATCGTACTTGTACGTGGCGGTAGGGTAAAAGATTTACCTGGTGTTAAATATCACATCGTTCGTGGTGCACTTGATACTGCTGGTGTTGCTAACCGTATGGTTGCTCGTTCTAAATATGGAACTAAAAAACCTAAAAAATAGTCAAAACTATTTTAAACTAAGAATTCAATAGCTACAGGATTAACCTTTAGTGGTTAATTTTGAGTAAATTTGAATAAACAAATTGAAGTAAGGAAAATTACAAATGAGAAGAAGAAAAGCTCCCGTTCGTGAAATAATGCCAGATCCAATTTATGGAAGCAAAGTTTTAACGAAATTTATAAATAAAATCATGTTAGATGGTAAAAAATCTACTGCAGAAAAGATCATCTATTCAGCAATGGATATCATATCTTCACGTGGTGAAAAAAGTGGTATTGAAACATTTAATGAAGCTATTGAGAATGTAAAACCTATTATTGAGGTAAAAAGTCGCCGTGTTGGTGGTGCTACTTATCAAGTTCCAGTAGAAGTGCGCCCGGTACGTCAGCAATCTTTAGCTATCAGATGGTTAGTAGATGCAGCACGTAAGAGAAATGAAAGAACTATGGCTGAGAGATTGGCGAATGAGTTCATGGATGCAGCAACTGATAAAGGTGCAGCGTTCAAGAAAAAAGAAGATACATATAAAATGGCAGAGGCTAATAAAGCATTTGCTCATTACAGATGGTAACAGGAAACTAAAATGGCAAGAAGTCACAAACTAGAAGATGTAAGAAACATCGGTATTGCTGCTCACATTGATGCAGGGAAAACAACAACAACAGAGAGAATTCTTTTCTATACTGGTGTTGAACACAAAATCGGTGAGGTTCATGATGGTGCTGCTACTATGGACTGGATGGAGCAAGAGCAAGAACGTGGTATTACAATTACTTCTGCTGCGACAACGTGTGAATGGCAAGGGAAACAGATTAACATTATCGATACTCCGGGCCACGTTGACTTCACAATTGAAGTTGAGCGTTCAATGCGTGTACTTGATGGTGCTGTTTCAGTATTCTGTGCTGTTGGTGGTGTTCAACCACAATCAGAAACAGTATGGAGACAACGTAACCGTTATAAAGTTCCTTCAATTGTTTTCGTTAACAAAATGGACAGAACAGGTGCAGATTTCTATGAAGTAGAAAATCAGATCCGTGAGCGTCTTAACGGTAACCCAATGCCTTTCCAACTTCCTATTGGTGCTGAAGATAAATTTGAAGGTGTTATCGATCTTGTTAAAATGAAAGAGATCGTATGGGATGAAGATGCAGCAATGGGTTCTGCATATCATGAACAGGATATCCGTCCTGAACTTCAAGATAAAGCTGATGAGTATAGAGAAAAAATGCTTGAAACTTTATCTGAGGTTGAAGGTAACGATGACTTTGCTATGAAATTCCTTGAGGGTGAAGAGATCACTGAAGAAGAGATCAAAGCAGCGATCAAATCTGCTACTTTAGGTATGGCAATTGTACCGATGACTCCGGGTACTGCATTTAAAAACAAAGGTGTTCAGACTCTACTTGACGCTGTTGTTGATTATCTACCTTCACCGGTTGAAGCTGAGCCTATTCGTGGTACTATGATGGATAACCCTGATGAAGAGGTTATTGTTGAGTCTACTGATGACGGTGCATTTGCGTCTTTGGCATTCAAAATCATGACTGACCCATTTGTTGGACAACTTACATTTATTCGTGTATACCGTGGTTCTTTAGAATCTGGTTCTTATGTTCACAACTCTACAAAAGATAAAAAAGAGCGTATTGGCCGTATCATGAAAATGCATGCTATCAAACGTGAAGAAGTCAAAGAGATCTACGCTGGTGAAATCGGTGCAGTTGTTGGACTTAAATATACAACTACTGGTGACACTCTCTGTGCTCCTGAAGAAAAAGTTGTCTTAGAGAGAATGGAATTCCCAGATCCTGTTATCTCTGTTGCAGTTGAGCCTAAAACAAAAGCTGACCAGGAAAAAATGGGTATCGCACTTGGTAAACTTGCTGCAGAAGATCCATCTTTCCGTGTTAACACTGATGAAGAGACTGGTCAGACTATTATCTCCGGTATGGGTGAGTTACACCTTGAGATTCTTGTTGACCGTATGAAACGTGAGTTTAATGTTGAGGCTGAAGTTGGTGCTCCACAGGTATCTTACCGTGAAGCAATCAAAAAAGAAGTTGATGAAAACTACAAATACGCGAAACAATCTGGTGGTCGTGGACAATATGGTCATGTTGTATTTAAAATGAGACCTGCAGAAGCTGGTGCCGGCCTTGTTTTCAAAAATGAGATCAAAGGTGGATCAATTCCAAGAGAATATATTCCTGCAGTTGAAAAAGGTATGGAAGAAGCTATGCAGGGCGGTGTACTTGCCGGTTATCCTATTGAAGATGTTGAAATTGAACTTTATGATGGTTCTTACCATGATGTCGATTCAAATGAGATGGCATTTAAACTTGCTGCATCTATGGGATTCAAAGAAGCTGCGCGTAAAGCAGATGCCGCTATCTTAGAGCCTATCATGAAAGTTGAAGTTGAAGTTCCTGAAGAGTACATGGGTGATGTGATCGGTGACCTTAATCGTCGTCGTGGACAAGTTAATAACATGGGTGACCGTGCTGGTAACAAAATTGTTGATGCATTCGTACCGCTTTCAGAAATGTTCGGTTATTCAACTGACCTTCGTTCTAACACGCAGGGACGTGCAACATATGCTATGGAATTCGATCACTATGAAGAAGTTCCAAGAAATGTTTCTGAAGAGATTATCAAAAAACGTAACGGATAATTTCCACTCTTACAACACTTTTTATATAAAAGTGTTGTAACCCTTCTCCACCTATTTAATAAACTCCTAAAAATTCTGTTATAATTTCTCCAAAAAATCAAGGTAATTATATGCGTAACTTTTTTCTAGCAGCTTTACTATTTTCTACGATTTTATTTGCACAAAATCCGATTGCATTTGCTGCTTTAGGCGATGTTATTTATAATAATGTCGATAAGATTGCAAAACTGAAAAATATCGATGAATATAAAATATATGATAAAAAGATAGAGAAGTATGTTAGCGATGTGAAAAATGCCAAAAAAGAGGGCTTTGCACTTGAAAACGGCTCGACTGCAGTAACGCGTAAAGCATATCTGAACAAATTACGAAATCTTGCAAAAACAAATGATTTTTTTGTCCATTCGGTTGAGAGCTCTTATGAAGCGGCAAAGAAAAATCAAAACAGCAGACTCTATTCACAGATTATCAATACGGGACTTCTTGATACGAATGAACGTAAAAAAGAGATAATTGACTACTATTTTGCACATCAAGAAGATATGAACGTTACAGGACTTATTCAGTCTTATCTTGATGAAGATGCAAAGCTCCGTGCTAAGAAAGAGGCGCAGCAAAAGCGTATCAAGTCAAAAAAAGAGCGTGAAGCAGAGCGTATAAGAGAGATCAGAGAAAATGATAGACGCCAACAGGAGCTTTTAGAGAAAAAACTTCAAAAAGAGTTAGAAGAGAAGAAGTTAGAGATTCGAGAGTATCAAAAAGAAGAGCTTAAGAAAACCATCTAAACGCTTCATCCTCTGTTGGTCTGCCATCGAGAGTTAAATAAGGCTGATATTGAGCTTTATAGGCTAGTGACGGACAATCCTTTACATAGTATCCCAAATAGATCCATTTCTTACCTGAATTTTTTGCATATTTTATTTGATTGTAAAGAGAAAGTTTTCCCAAAGAGTATTTTGCAAAATCAGGATCGTAGTAGAAATATATGGAAGATATACCATCCGCGAGTACATCTATAAGATCTACTGCAATAAGTTTCTCTTCAAAGAAGTAGAGCACTTCGTAACCAAAATCTTCATGCCCGTTTACAAAAGAGTTGTAATAGTGCTCTGGAGATGTTTGGTTATACTCCCATCCTTTTTTTTCATGCATTGCAAGATGATACTTTTCGAAAATTTCTAAATGCTCACGTGAAAGTGTAGGCCGCTGAATATATGATCGTAAATCTTTGGTTTTTCGCATAATACGTCTTGCAGATTTTGAAAAAGTATAATTCTCTACATCAATTTTTATACTTTTACACTCGTCACATCCTTCACAGATCGGACGGAAGTACATTTTTCCAAAACGTCTGAATCCACGTTCAATCAAATCTTGGCAAGAAGCGGCAGAGCAGCTCTCAATGACCTTATAATGCATTGTCTGTTCTTTGTTATCGAGGTAGGAGCACTTGTCACTGAGTAAAAATTCTTTAAGTAGATTCATACGCTTATTCTGACATAATAATTATTATATTATGCCTAAGGGATATTGATTTGGAATTTTTCTTGAAACATCAAAAAGTTATTATGCGCAGTGTAGGAGCATTCTTGCTTGTAGTCGGTTTTGTTATCAACTTTTGGGTAACACCACAAAAAGCGGTTAGCGCCAATGCATTGGCACAGGCTAATTTAGAAAGAATGGAGGCAAGTGTGCAAGGCTCTTCAGGAGGCAGACAAGCTGTAAAAAAACCCGACACGTCTCATATATCAAAAGCGCTCAAAGCTACACGAGAAAAACAGATAAAATACATGACCATCATAGCGATGGCTCTGGGTGCACTTTTTCTTGGATATAGTTTTATAAAAAAAGAAGAATAAAGAGCAGTTTTAAAGTTATTGTTTATTCTGTGCGATTAGAACACCCTCTATCATCTTGTCCAAATCTCCATCCAAAATAGCGGAGACATTTGAGTAGGCCTCATTGCTTCTTGTGTCTTTGACCTGTTGATAAGGCTGCATAACATATGAGCGAATTTGATGTCCCCATCCTATGTCACTTTTAGCTATACCTGCTTCTTTTGCTTTTTGTTCTTCGAGTTCAAGCTCATAAAGGCGAGACTTTAACATCTTCATGGCAGTCGCTTTGTTTTTATGCTGGCTTCTATCATTTTGACACTGTACCACAACACCTGTCGGGATATGCGTTATACGAATGGCTGATTCTGTTTTATTGACATGCTGTCCGCCGGCACCGCTTGCTCTGTAGGTATCTATACGGATATCTTTGTCTTCTATGACGATATCAATATCGTCATCAATCTCAGGAGAGACCATAACGGAAGAGAAAGAGGTATGACGCTTCGCATTGGAGTCAAACGGAGAGATGCGAACAAGTCTGTGTATGCCGTTTTCGACTTTGAGGTATCCGTAGGCATTGTCACCTTTTATGAGTATGGTGGCATCTTTAATGCCCGCTTCTTCTCCTGTTTGATAATCAAGAACTTCTACTTTAAAATCGTGTCGCTCCGCCCATCGTTTATACATTCGCAGCAGCATCTCCGCCCAATCCTGAGACTCTGTTCCTCCGGCACCTGGATGGATTGAGAGAATGGCATTGCTGCTATCGCTTTCGCCGCTGAGCAGTACTTCTATCTCCATAGCACGAATCTGTTCCTCAAGCTGTGGGGCATCTTCATAAAGTGAGAGAAGTGACTCTTCATCATTTTCCTCTTTAGCCATTTCGTAAAGGTCTTTGGCATCTTCTACGGCAGACTTGGCAATGTTGTACTTTTCAAGCTTGCGTGAGAGCTGGGTTTTTTCTTTTTGAATTTTGGCGGCATTTGCAGCATCGTTCCAAAACTCAGGATCATTTTCAAGATCTTCTATCTCACGCAGCCGTGCTTCTATCTTTTGCGGTTCGACAACGCCGGTAATGTTATGCATCTTCGTTGTGATGTTTTTTAAAAGTTCTGTGTATTCGTAGTTATCCATTTTAGAGGTGCCCTAGAGTTTGGTATAATTGCGAAAGTATAACACATCAAGGTATAAAATGAAGATTATTTCCTCTGCATTAGAATTAAAACAATATCTGCGTGAGCAAAACGGCACGATTGGCTATGTACCGACGATGGGTGCTCTGCATGAAGGGCATATTACGCTCATAAAAGAGGCGCGAAAGAGTGATGAGATAGTTGTTGTTTCCATCTTTGTGAATCCTACACAGTTTTTAGAGGGTGAAGATCTTGACAAATATCCGCGCCGTGATGAAGCCGATAAAAAGATATGCGAATTAGCGGGTGTGGATGTGCTTTTTATGCCTCACGCAAAGGAACTTTATTTTGATGACGAAGTGAAGGTCTGTGCACCAAATGTTCGTGGTTATGTTCTTGAAGGTGCTACGCGTCCCGGACACTTTTCGGGAGTCCTTCGTGTTGTGATGAAACTCTTAAATATTGTCAATCCTACAAATGCCTACTTTGGTAAAAAAGATGCTCAGCAGCTTCATCTTATTGAACTAATGGTAAAGCACTACTTTTTAAATGTCAACATTGTTCCTGTCGATACGGTACGTGACAGTGATGGTTTGGCTCTAAGCAGTCGTAATGTTTATCTCTCAAAAGAGCAGCGTGAGGAAGCGCTGAAAATTCCAAAGTCTCTCTATAAGGCATCTTCATTGGTCTCTCAGGGTGTTTTGGATGTTGAGGAGATAAAAGAAGAGATGCTGCAGATTTTAAAGCCGCTTGAAATAGGATATGTCGCAATTCTCAGTCGTGAGTTTAACGTGCTGCAAAGGGTTGAAATCGGCAATACGGTCATCTTGGTCGAAGCGCTTGTCGGTAAAACAAGATTACTGGACAATGTCTGGCTTTAAATATCCCTCTTCAATCATAATATCGATCGCTTTTTTAAAGACAGGAACGGCAGTCTGTGCGGCAAAGTGACTTTTTTTAGGCTGTATGACTATGACGCCAATGGTATATTTGTGCTGCTTGTCATTGGCAAAACCCATAAAAGCAGTGTTGTATTTATGGATATATTTTCCTTTTTCAACAATATGAGCCGTTCCGGTTTTACCGCCAATGATAAGACCTGGCGTGATAGCTTTTTTCCCTGTTCCTTTATTGACGGTTTTAATGAGTATCTTTTTGACACGTGCAGCCGTTGCACTGCGCAGGACAGTTTGTGCCTCAACGGGGTCGATCTTTTTCTCCTGATGATACTCATCTATGAAGCCTGCTACAATCTGTGGAGTAACCATTTTTCCGTTGTTGTTAAAGACAGAATAGGCGCGCATCAACTGCATAAGATTAGCCCGAATTCCGTAGCCGTAGGCACAGGTTGCTTTGTATATCTCATTTTCAAGGCGTTTTGAAGATGGGATGGAACCAACTTTTTCATAGATCAGATCAGGTGTGGATTTCTGAGCAAAACCGAAACGTTTGAGTCCATTGTTAAACTCATAACCTGAGAGCTTCTGTGCAAGTTGCGCGATACCGATGTTGGATGAGTAGACAATGACGTTCTCGGCACTTAACCAGTCAAATTTATGCTCATCGGTGATAACTTTACGCCCCATCTTAAAACGTCCGTTATGACCATTGACAAGATCATACGGATTGACAAGTTTATGTTCAAGCAGCAG
The DNA here is from genome assembly GCF_014905135.1 of Sulfurimonas paralvinellae. NCBI lineage: Bacteria > Pseudomonadati > Campylobacterota > Epsilonproteobacteria > Campylobacterales > Sulfurimonadaceae > Sulfurimonas > Sulfurimonas paralvinellae. The sequence continues at coordinate 244,496 of NZ_CP041406.1, forward strand.
TGAAAAAGTGATGGGTTTTAAAACACTTCCCGGCTCAAAACTGTACTCTATCATACCAGAATTGAGTGAAGGGTAATCACTCTTGTGAATTGATTTTGGCAGGTATCTGTTCGAGCTTGCCATAGCGTAGACCTTTCCTGTAGAAGAGTCCATAATTGCAAGCATAATCTGTTTTGCTTCGAGTTCTGTTTTAGCATTGTCAAGCAGTTTTTCCATACGAATTTGCAGTGAGACAGGAATAGTAAGTTTGATGTCAAGACCGTTGATTTTAGGTTTTGTAAAACTCTCTTTGTTGAGAATGATGTAACTGTTAACATCTCTTTTACCTCGAGAAAATCCATCTTGTCTGGCTGCTAGATCGGCATCAAATCTTCTCTCCAAGCCTTTAACACCACGGATGGATGTATAGCCGTTATCTTCAATTTTATGTGGATAGCCGATGATTGGCGTGAGGAGTCTGCCGTAAGGATACTCTCTGCTCTCACCACTTTCAATGACACTGAGACCATGGACAGAACGCAGACCTGTTCGCGGATTTTTGAGTGCCAAGAAAACTTTGAAACGACGCAGTTCATAAGAGAGTTTTTTAAGATACTGTGCCTGAATCTGTGGAACGTTATAGCTAAGAACGACAACACCTTTTCTGCGTGAGAGACGTTTTTTGATCGCTTTTGGACTCATACCGGAGTAGATACTGAAGAGCTTTATGAAAAGCTCTCTTTTTTGAGGGTCGATGTAGCGCGTGTCGACAACGGCTTTGTAGAGTTTTTTTGTCGTAGCTATATGAAAACCGTCAGCGGAAATGATGTTGCCGCGTTGGGCACGTGAGCTCTCTTTTGCATAGATGGAGGGCATATGACGCTGCTTGATGACAGTAAGCAGCATCACACTTAAAAATACTAAAAATGCGAGAGAAATGAGTACGTAAAGAAGGAGTATCTTCTTGCTTTTATTGCGCTCAGTCATCCTGTTAGAGTTGAGTTCTACTTACTTCTTTGTAGGCGTTGAGTGCTTTGTTGCGAATTTCAAGCATGAGTTTCATACTGGTTTCAGCTTTATTGATCGCTAAAGCTGCCTGATGAAGGTCTTTCACCTGTCCGGTTGCAAGATCTGCTATGGCCTGCTCACTTGTCTTTTGCATATCATTGACTTCGTTGATGGCAGATTTGAGATGCTTTGCAAACTCTTCTCCTCCGCTTGTCGGTTGAGAAAGTGCATCTTTTTGTTTGAGCAGCTCTGCTGTTGACGGTGAGGCTATTTTACTGATATCACTCATAAATCACTCTCTTTTATTGTAATAACGATATAGCGGAACTCGCCATATCTTTTGCACTTTGAAATGCAGCAACATTTGCCTGATAGGAGCGTGTCGCCTCTACTAGATCGGCCATTTCCACAACAGGATTAATGTTAGGATAGGCTACGTAACCGTTTGCATCGGCATCGGGATGATTCGGCTCGTATTTCATAAGCGGTTTGGAATCATCACGCACGACCTTATCAACTATTACGCTCATTATAGCAGGATTTACCTTTTTGCCAAATTGATTTTCATCCAAAGGATCTTCATAGCCTGCCTTGTTTGTTTCATCGGCTATCATGTCATTATAGACATCATTGAAATTCACGGCTTTAAAGACAACCTCTTTACGTCGGTAAGGTCCGCCTTCATCCGTTCGTGTCGTCTGCGCATTTGCTATATTGCTTGAGATGGTATTGACACGGACTCGTTGTGCGGAGAGTCCATAGCCGCTGATGTCAAAGCTGTTGAGAAAGTTGCTCATTTCCTATCCTTAGTTTATTTTTGCCGAAGCATCGATGACACTTCGAAAGATTGCCGTATCTTTTTTGTTTGCCATGACAAGTGCATTGAACATAACAGAGTTTTTACTCATTTCTGTCGTTTCTACATCCAAATCAACAGAATTGCCGTCATTGCGTGCCATATGACCGTCTCGAAAGTAGAGAGAGGGTTTTACTGAACTTTTCTCTTCTTGTGGCGTTAAATGTCTGCCGTTCGTGCGTGCCATTTGCAGTTCATTTGTATGGTTTTTGTAGAGTTCATTTTTTTGAGCCATAAGCGCTTCTTCAAAACGAATGTCACGCGGTCTGTAATTCGGTGTATCAACATTGGCGATATTGGAAGATATCATATCTTGACGAGCTGCTCGAAAGTCCATTGCACGTGCCAAAAGTGAATGTGTTTTAGAGATCTCTATGCTCATTGTATCTTCCTTTATGTGTATTTGTAAATTATAAGCAATTTTAGTTCCAAAAATATAGAAACATGAATAATAAAATATGTGATAAAAAATTATATCACATATACTATTTTTTGAAGAGAAAGTATTGGTTTTAAGTATACTTTAAACAAAATAACTTCATAATGGTTTCTAAGATTACAAGAGTAGTCCAATTTTTACAATTAAGGAGTTCTTATGAAAAGAGCTGGTTTTACAATGATCGAATTGATCTTCGTTATCGTTATTTTAGGTATTTTAGCAGCAGTTGCTATTCCAAAACTTGCAGCAACACGTGATGATGCGAAAATTGCATCAATGGCTACAAATGTTAACCAAATTGTTAGTGATGCAACAGCACACTATACAGGTACAGGTGATTTGAATGTATCGAATACGACACAGTGGAAAGCTGTTACTAATGTTGAACAGAACAGTGGAGACTATGTGTTTACTGCAAATAAAGTAACATATAATAATAAAGCAAATGGTACTTTATGTGGTCAAATTGACTACACGCCACCAGTAGGCGGAACACCTGCTAGCTTAACTGTAACAGCTAAGAATGTTACGGATCCTATTTGTGCAGGTGTAAACAACAGACTTGGTTTAACTGCTGTTGATGCAAATAATTCAGTAACTCTTGGTGGTTCGTCTGTAACTTTCTAATTTACTTAATTCTCAAGCTCCCGCTTGGGAATATATATAAAACAACGTCCTCAATTAAGCAAAATTTAAATTTAAATAATCAAAAAAATGTTATCATATACAATATATAACAGAAGAGGAATCTACATGCAAAAATCAAAAAATGTACCCATGGGGTACTCGTTACACAGTGCTTTTACTATGATAGAACTAGTCTTTGTCATCGTAGTTTTAGGAATCTTAGCAGCGATTGCTATTCCAAAATTTGCTGCGACAAGAACGGATGCACAGATTAGTAAAGGTCGTGCCGATATAGCATCTATTCGTTCTGCAATCATGACAGAACGTCAAACAAGGCTTATTAAAGGTGATTCCTCTTGGATACCAAAGCTGAGTCAAAATGGTACAACACTTTTTACAGGAAGTGATAATAATCATACACTTTTACTCTATGGTATATCTTCAGGAACAACAGATGGACACTGGAGTTCTACTAATGCTGATTATAAGCATTATCGCTATAAGGTAGATGGTTTCAATTGTAATTTTACTTATGACAGCGCTACCGGAAAGTTCACACTCAATGCGGCACAACCAGCTATTTGTGATAATTTAGTGAAATAATTTTTACAAAAATTGTACTACTATAAACTTTCCATTATAGGCTCCCCTCTGGAGCCTTTTACCTATCATTCATCAAAAATTTTACAAAGAGGGGCAGAAGTATCTGTCGAATTTAATAAACGTATAAAGAGAACTGTCGTACTTGAAACATGCATAAAGCCTGAATTTGATACATCTGAGATTATAGAAGTTCATGAGGAATACTATAGTGAAAAGCAGTTTGCTCTTGCTCAGTTTATTTCCTCGTATTATATCTGCTCACTTGGCGATGTCTTAGCCTTGATGACACCTTTTTCTACTTCTGTTAGTGATGAAAATTCTGTAGATTGGGAGTGTGGAAAGCAGTTCTCAATTGAACTCTCACGCAAGCAAAACCAAGCACTTAATTTTTTAAAACAGCACAAAGTCTCCCTTCTCTTTGGTGATACCGGAAGCGGCAAGACTGAAGTCTATATGAAGTATTTTGAAGAGATCTTAGCCATGGGAAAAAGAGCTCTTTTCCTTATGCCTGAGATATCACTCACGCCGCAGATGTCAGAGCGCCTTAAAGTACATTTTGGAGATTTATTCGTCATATGGCACTCGAAACTCACACCTTTACAGAAAAAAAAGGCCCTACAGAAAATTTACAGCGGTGAAGCAAAAATCATTGCCGGAGCGCGTTCTTGCCTCTTTTTACCTGTGAAGAATTTAGGGCTTATTGTCGTTGATGAAGAGCATGATGAGAGTTACAAATCATCTTCACGCCCGCGTTACAACGCCCGTGATATAGCTATCTATATGGGAAAACTGTATGATATTCCTGTTGCGCTTGGCTCGGCGACACCTTCACTGAGTTCCTATGTAAAGTTTCCTCACGCGAGGCTTAAAGGTGGGCATTTTGTATCACAAAAAGAGTTTGTGTACGAAAAGGCTCCCGAGTCTTTGACGCCGCTTATTGAGAACAGTCTGCGTGAGACCTTGGAAAAAGAGGAACAGTCCATTGTCTTTCTGCCGACCCGGGCAAATTTCAAGTATCTAGTCTGCGGCGATTGCGGCCATGCTTTTAAATGTGCTTTTTGCAGTGTTGGCATGAGTCTGCATCAGCACTCTCGGGCGTTGAAGTGCCACTACTGTAACTTCACGCAGGCGATTCCGCAGGTCTGTCCCCAGTGCCAGAGCTCACACTTGGTGAGTTCGCGACTTGGAACGGCTGAAGCTGTCAAGAACATTCAAGAGTTTCTACCTCACGCAAGAATAGAACAGTTTGATAGAGATACCATTACAACAGCGAACAAACTCAAAAAGGCACTCAAGCGCTTTAATGACAAAGAGAGTGATATCTTAGTGGGAACGCAGATGCTCTCTAAAGGACATGATTATCATGATGTTACACTTGCAGTTGTCTTGGGAATGGATAATATGCTTAACATGGGAGATTATCGTGCCCGTGAAAAAGCACTCTCATCCCTCATTCAGGTTGCCGGACGCAGTGGACGTGCCAAAGATGCTCATGTTATTGTGCAGACCTTCAATGAAGATTTTTTTAAAAGTTATATTGAAAATTATGAACTATTTTTGGAAGATGAAAAAGTTTTTCGTGAGGAGTTATATCCGCCGTTTAAAAAGTTATGCCGCATATTGTTTGCTCATAAAAACGGTGCAAAGGCACAGGAAGCTATGCGTGAGATGGAAGCCAATCTACGTGCATTCTCAAATGTGGAAATAGTCGGGGCTAAAAAATGTGCCATAGAGAAAGTGGCCAATAAATACCGCTTTGAGATACTGCTGCGAGCCGATAAAAGTACCGATATCATCAAGGCTGTCAAAACATCAAAGGTAGCTTTAGCCGAAGTGGATATGGACCCTATAGAATTTGGTTGAGTTTTGTGTTGAAAAACCAGTAAAATGCGAGTGATACACCTGTCGTTTTTTGATATGTTTCATCGAACATAAATTTCTTTGCTTCATTCAGGGGAATAGTGATAACCTCTATCTCCTCTTCTTCAAGCCCGCCGCCCTCATTTACTTTCATACTCTCATCTATCTCTGCGTAGTAGAGTGTCTGGTGGGTTCCTGATATACCCACAGAAGTGTAAAAGGAGCTTATCTTTTCGAGATTTTTTATAGGAAGATTATAGCCACACTCTTCAAGAATCTCCTCTTTTGCAATCTGCTCTAGTGAGCACTCTTTATCGACAATGCCGGCACAGAGTTCATACATATAGCCATTGTCCGGATTTTTATTCAGTACAGTAACACGAAGCTGTTTGACGAGAACAAAGGCATCTTTCTCTTTATGGTAAAGAAGTATGGCAACACTGTCGTGGCTCAGTACCGCCTCCCATCTTTTTTGCCTGCCTTTTTGAGTGTAGTTTATCTCTATTGGCTTGATGAAGTGTGTCTCTTTGAGCTCTTTTATGGAGTCTATTTTAGCCATTGTTCTTTTCCATCAGGTGGATATAGGACATATTCTCAAACGGCGGCAGTTTTTTAAAGGATGTTTGATTGTTGAGATGCAGCTCGACGCTCTCGTCATAATTTTTCTTCAGTCGTAAAAAAGCTTTTTTCTCTTTGCCTCGTAATTTTTTTGTTGTTACTTGAACAACACGCAGTGGATTGATGGCACGACCGCGTTTACGAAGTTCAAAGTGAAGGTGTGGACCGGTTGAACGTCCTGTTGTTCCTACATAGGCAATGGTCTGCCCTTTTTTTACATATTTTCCACGATGAATGCCTCGTCTAAAGGATTTAAGATGGGCATACCGTGTTTCATAACCGTCATTGTGACGGATCTTGATCAGGTTTCCATAGGTTCCAAGTCGTGCCGCATAGATTATACGTCCGCTTCCCGCTGCAATGACTGGTGTACCACGGCGTGCAGCATAATCAACTCCAAGGTGTGCTTTCCATTTATGCAGTATCGGGTGCCAGCGTCTTTTGGTGAAGTAAGAAGATATTCTTGCTCCGCGTACCGGACGGGCTAAAAGAAAGCCTTCAACCTCGTGTGCTTTTTCATCATAATACCTGTCATCATCGTTGAGGTAAATATAGTGGCGTTTATGACGCATCTCTATCATGGCAACTTTGAGTGTTGGCATGGAAAAAGGGCGTCCAAGACGATACTTTTGTTCATAGATCATGACAAGAGGATCACCTTGCCTGATGTCATTTTTAAAGTTGAGTGAATGCTTGAAGCTTGCAACGAAGATCTGGGCGAGTTTTTTACTGCCTGTCTCTTTTAAAATAGTATACATCGGTGAGCTGATTATTTTTGAGCTGAACGCTTCTGTTTTTGTTTCAGAGATAATGGGAATAGCTTCAAATTTATAACTTTTTTTATCTTTATAAATATGAATCTGCAGCTCATCATTTAAAGGAAGGAGCATCTGTTCTATGTTGCCTGCATTGTCACGGAGTATCTGGTAGTGAACACCCGAACGCATCTCTTCGGTTAGTCTTTGGTCATCTTTATCAAGGTTGTAGTAAAGCTTACGCAGAGGGAGTTTCTGCCTTTCTAAAAACTGAAGATAAGTTTCACCGTTACTCCATCTGTGTCTCTCAACAGTGGAAGAAAAGAGAGAAGTTGCCAATAAAAAAAGTATGAAAAATCGTATCATTAAAATTAGTCCGAAATAAATATTTGGCAAAGATTATCAAATTTTTGATTAATCTGAGGTTTGTTTGATATAATCGCATAATATTAATACAAAGTTGAACAATGAAATATACGATTTTACTCATATTGATGGTTTCGCAGATGTTTGCATCTGTTATTAAAGCACCTATTCTTTCTGTTGACAATGAAAAAGAGCAGGCGACAATCTCGGTCGATCATATTGACATCGGAGTCAGCGGTTTTGTCGTGCATCATATTACGCCAGAGCACAGCAGCATCTTAAACAATGCTACTGTTGTGGATTTTAACAAAGAGAAGAAGATAGCAACGATTAAAATGACTCCATTCAATGCACTGCGAAACAATGCACTGCCATATGGAAAATGGAAGCCGCAAGTTGGTGATACAGTGGAACTTGCTTTTGGATACAGTCGTGCACTCTTGATAGCACCTAATGAAGAGGTCTATCATCAGATATCCAAGGGTGTCCGCATTCAATGGGTTCATCCGGATCTTTTTGCAACAGTTCTTTCCTTTTCAGGGCATCCTACACCGCTTCGCTCTGATTTTACTTCGTTTGCAAATGCAGGAAGTGTAGGGCTTCTTTTTATCTATCTTGATAAAAAAGTATACACCGTTGACATTAAAAGTTTTAAGATACTGAATATCACCGATGCTCCGCTTGCAGTAAAGAAAAAACAGACACCTTTTTATACACGAGTAGAGAAGATCGATGCAAATTGGTGGGGAGCTGGAAGCAGCGAGATGGATGCCTATGAACCTCATTATTATGAGTTGTTGATAGAAGCAAACAAAAAGAACAAAGCGTTCTATGAAATCGTGAAAAGTCATAAAGAATTGCATGACTTGGCTGATGAATTTGAGATAGGGAAGTAGTATGATTGAATCAAAACATATAGAACATTTTACGGGCATTGTCGGTGAAGAAAATATTTACTCAGATAAAGCGCATCTTATTGCATACTCGTATGATGCGACACGTGAGCATTTTGAGCCGGATGCTGTCATTTTTCCCCGTAATGAAGCGGATGTAAGCGAGATACTTAAATACTGTAATGAGCATAAGATCGTCATTGTCCCTCGAGGAGCAGGAAGCGGTTTTACAGGCGGTGCACTGCCGAGTCATGGCGGCATCGTGCTTGCGATGGAAAAACATATGAATAAGATCTTAGAGATCGATATGAAAAATATGGTTGCCATTGTTCAGCCGGGTGTTATCAATATGGACCTGCAGCGTGCCGTTGAAGAGGTAGGACTTTTTTATCCGCCGGATCCTGCAAGCCAGGACTACTCGACTATCGGCGGTAATGTCAGTGAAAATGCCGGTGGAATGCGTGCGGCAAAGTATGGCATCACAAAAGATTATGTGATGGCTACGCGTGCTGTTTTACCAAATGGTGATGTCATCAAAGCCGGAAAACGTACCATTAAAGATGTGGCAGGGTACAACATCAGCGGTATTTTGATAGCTTCTGAGGGAACACTTGCAGTACTTACGGAAATTACACTCAAACTCATTCCAAAACCGAAGATGACGAAGACGGCTATGGGAATATTTCCAACGGTAAACGATGCGATGGAAGCCGTCTATAAAACAATGGCAAGCGGGATTACACCGGTTGCTATGGAATTTTTGGACAATCTTACCATCCGCGCGGTTGAGCAGACTTTTCATAAAGGACTTCCTGTAGATGCCGGTGCACTTTTAGTAACAGATGTCGATGGGAATCTTGAAGATGATCTGAACTTTCAACTTGATCAGATAGAAAAGGTCTTTAAAGAGAATGGTTGTTCTGAATTCCGTCGTGCAAAAGATGATAAAGAAGCGGCAGATATTTGGTTTGCACGTCGAAACGCTTCGCCAGCACTTTCAGTGTACGGCAGTAAAAAACTCAATGAAGATGTAACTGTACCACGTGCTGTGCTTCCGCAGCTTTTAGAGAAATTTTATGCTATTGCGGACAAATACAGTGTCAACATTCCGTGTTTCGGTCATACAGGTGATGGGAATGTCCATACCAATGTTATGGTTGACGGCAGTGAGCCCCAACAGGTAAAAATCGCTTACAAAGCCATTGAAGAGGTTTTTCAGGCGACAATCGATCTCGGTGGAACACTCTCAGGTGAACATGGCATAGGTCTTGCAAAAGCGCCATATATGAAGATGGCCTTTAGCGATGCAGAAATGGCACTTTTCAAGTCAATCAAAAAAGCTTTTGACCCTAATAACATCTTAAATCCTGCAAAAATGGGATTGGACTAGAGAGATGCAGCCGCTTGCTCGAAAAATCTACAAAGAGACAAAGCATTTTGTTTTGGCCTTTGTAGATAAAGAGCTGACACTTTTTGCTGCAAGTTTGAGTTTTTACACTATCTTTACGATTATTCCCCTTTTACTTATTGTGCTTACACTTTTAACTTCTATGCCGAGTTTTTCGGATCATTATGAGAAGATCAAAGGTTTTATCTTTTCCAATCTTATGCCGGTGCAGTCTGAGATGATTATGAATAATATTGACGGTTTTGTAGCCAACTCTGCCAAAGTCGGTGCATTTGGACTTTTGATGATACTGATCGCCTCCCTGCTTTTTTTTAAAAACTTCGAATATATTGCCAACAAGATCTTTCACGCAAAGAACAGAACGCTTTGGGAGAGCATTACGACTTACTGGACGATGCTTACGCTGACACCCATTGCTCTTGGTATATCTTTTTACATCACTGGTTACATTGCAACACTGATGGCTTCCAATGCGCTCACGTCAGGACTTAATATTCTGCCGATGGTTCCATATCTCATTATCTGGGGACTTTTCTTTCTTATTTTTCAGATTGGACCAAATGCAAAGGTCAACCCAAAAGCCTCAGCTATCAGCTCTTTTTTGGTCGCGATCATCTTCTCGGCAAGTAAAAATGCTTTTATCTACTATGTATTTTTGAACAAATCCTATGCAACGATGTACGGCTCTTTTGCTATTGTTATGTTTCTGTTTTTATGGATCTATGTTTCGTGGATTATCTTCATCTACGGACTGAAACTATGTTATATGATAGACCGCGTATATAAAAATAGAGAGATTATAGCCAAGTAGCAGGTAGAGAGCTTCTTTTTTAAAGACTCCAAAAAGTGAGAGTATGATCTCGATAATGAGATAGATGAATGGGAGTTGTATCTTTACTGCGTGAGGTTCTAGTGTCAGCAGATAGTGCAGTGGTGCATCGAGCAGATATCCAAATCAAATGAGGTGTAAAAATATTGCCAGCGGATAAAAAAGCGTAAAGAGTGATGTCCAGAGAATTGAGAGCGGATGTAAAAGTGAAAAGTTGCCAAAGATTGCTAAGGAGTAGGGAAGCATCATCAGATAGACCCAGAATGGCAATACCGCAAACTGCCATATCTTACTTTTGTCTTGAAAGTGAATGAGAAATAAAAATATATAAAAAACCCCGCTGAGGCTTAAGAATAAACCTATATTGAAAATGAGTCTTGGAAAAAGTGCAATGATCAAAAGCGCACTCAAAAGCAGTGTTTGCATGGAGATGATCTTGATGCCCCTCTCATACAGAATAAATCCGACAACAAGCATAACAAAAGCGCGTAACAGTGATGGCGGCGAGCCGATAAAAAGCATATAGTTCAAGAGAATAAGAGTAATCAGCATAAAGGTATCACGCTTGTAACTGCGATAAGGAAAGTAGTTGTTCTGCAGATATATGTAAGGATATTTTATAAGTAAAAACAGCAGAGCCGAGAGCACACCAAGGTGAAAACCGCTGATAGCGACAAGGTGCGAGATACCAAGGTTTGAAAATGTTTTTTGCAGTGCATAGGGCAGTGGTTTTGCAAGAAAAAGAGCCTTGTAGATATCCTGCATATCTTTTGTATTGTGTTGATGCATGATTGAGTTTGCAACTGTATTGTTGAAAGTTGGTTCGGTATTTACATGTAGAATTTTACTAAAAGCGAAAAAGCCTTTTAGGTACTCTAAAAATGAGATTTTTCCTGCCCAGACTTCGAGTTCTACATTTTTGCCTTTATAATTCGGCAGTTTTTTTGAAGCAGTGGAGTAGAAGCTAAAGCCATCGTCGCTTTGAAGCTTGAGTATCTGATAGGTTTTTGTTCTTCCTTTTTTCGTAATTTTTGTTTTTGTGTATTGTTTTAATATGGTTGCATGAACAAGCTGCGAGTCGAATTTTGTAAGTTCACGGTATTTGTAGTACTCAAATCCAAGAGAGAGTGCAAGAAGAGTAACAAAGAGCGCAAAAAGGAGAGTAATGTCTCTTTTTGAACTGATAAGCTCAACACGCTCCAGTGATGCCATTAGATAGGCGGCATCTCGACATTTGGCACATCGACTTGAGCTGATTTTGTATCAACATTTTCATAAACTGTCTCAACGGCACTTGCATAGCTTGGTGCATCGACAAAACGGGTGAGTTTTTTCTGAAATATCAGTTTAACGTGACCGGTAGGTCCATTACGCTGCTTACCGATAATGATCTCTGATTCTTCCTCTTCTTTTTCGACGTAGGTTGAGGTGAACTCTTTGCCTTCTGCTTTGGCGGCTTTCTCACGCTCTTTTTCCTCTTTGTAGAGGTAAACATCGTCGCGGTAGACAAAGAGAATGATGTCGGCATCCTGCTCGATCGAACCTGATTCACGGATATCGCTGAGCATCGGGCGTTTGTCGTTACGAGATTCAAGACCACGGTTAAGCTGCGAAAGAGCGACTATCGGCATCTCAAGCTCACGTGCGAGCATCTTAAGCCCGCGTGAGATCTCAGAAACCTGCAGGTGGCGGTCTTGATTGCCGATTCCCGACATGATCTGCAGGTAATCGATAACAGCGATCTCGATCTCAGGATGCTGATTTTTTAGTTTTCTAAGCTTACTTCGCAGTTGATTGATATTGACACTTCCCTGATCATCGACAAAGAGCTTGGCAGAGTTCATCTTGTCTATGGCACCGTTGAGTGAGCTCCACTGCTCATCGTTCATATCACCGACACGCAGTTTTTGCAGCGGAATGGATGTCTGAATGGAAAGCAGTCTGAGCATCAGCTGTTCTGCCGGCATCTCAAGAGAGAAGAAAGCAACCCCTTTGCCTTGAAGGATGAGGTTATTGACGGTGTTGAGGATAAAAGAAGTTTTTCCCATTGCCGGTCTTGCGGCAATAATGACAAGATCTCCTTTTCCAAAACCGGTCGTCATTTTATTTAGCTCTTTAAAACCTGTATCGACACCAACGAGAACAGAGTTTCCGCGGGCTTTCATCTCTTTGATGTACTCCATCGTATCGAAGGTCATCTTTGGAGAATCTTTGAAATCGCTCGTCTGGTTGTCCTGCGTGATTTCATAGAGTTTTTTCTCGACGATATCAACTACTTCGGCAGAAGGCAGCTCCTCTTCGACTGTCACTCTTTTTATCTCGGTTGTGAGTGTGAGCAGATGGCGTTTGAGTGATTTGTCTTTGATCTCTTCGACATAGGCGGCTGTATTTGAGATAGGGTTTGCCGCGAGAATTTCGAGCATGACCTGCTCATCGAATTTTTTTGCCTTGATAAGCTCTTTTTTAATGAACTCCTCATCGATCGGCTGATCTTTTTGCAGCAGCGTGAGCATCGCTACAAAGATATCCTGATGGGCAGGTAGATAGAAGTCGTCTTTGTTTAGGGTGACACTCAGATCATCAAACTGGCTTGGTTCAAAGATGATGGAGCTGAGAATAGAACGTTCAAATGCGAGATTGTAGAGATTGTCCTGCATTATTTACTCTCCTCGGCCATTTTTTCAACTTCGGTAACGAATTTATCGACAAGCTCTTTTTCATCGAGATTGGCCACAACTTCACCTTTTACCATGACAAGGCCTTTTCCTTTACCGTAAGCGATGGCGACATCTGCGTGAGCCGCCTCACCGATAGCATTGACAACGCAGCCCATTACCGAAACATTCAGCGGGGTTGTGATGTGTTTTGTGCGCTGTTCTATCTCTGCAACTGCTGAGACAAGATCGGCTTCGATACGTCCGCAGGTAGGGCAGGAGATGATATTGAGTCCGTCAGGCATGGCACCGCTGTCTTTTAAAATAGCACGTCCGACATTTATCTCCTCTTCAAGTTCTCCTGTAATGCTCACACGCATCGTATCGCCGATACCATCGAGCAGTAAAGAACCTAGTCCGATGGCACTTTTAACGGTTGCGTGAAAAATAGTTCCCGCCTCTGTAACGCCAAGATGAAAAGGGTAGTGGTTCTTTGGACGCAGCATTCTATAGGCATCGACCGTTCTTTGTACATCGGAAGCTTTGAGAGAAATCTTAATGTTATCAAAGCCAAGGTCTTCTAAGAACTTGATGTTATACTCGGCAGATGCTACCATAGCCTCTGCAGTTGGACCGTACTTGTTGTCGAACTCTTTTTCAAGACTGCCGGCATTGACACCGATGCGGATAGGAAGATTTCGTTCCTGACACGCTTTGACGATCTCTTTTATCTTTGTCTTATCACTGATATTTCCGGGATTGAAACGTATGCAGTCAACAGACTCTGCTGCAATAAGGGCGAGCTTGTAATTGAAGTGAATATCTGCAACAAGCGGCAGTGATATCTGCTCTTTGATGGACTTGAGTGCAAGGGCATCTTCCATATCGGGTACAGCAACACGGACGATGTCCGCTCCTGCAAAATGCAGACGATTGATCTGCGCAACGGTAGCTGCAACATCATGTGTATTTGAGTAGGTCATCGACTGAATAGAGATAGGGGCATCGCCGCCTACGGCTACATCACCGACATAAATTTTTTTCGTTGGGTATCTTTGTATCATAAAATGATTTTAGCTTGTTTTTTATGAAGAAGTGCTTTAGTGTAATCGCAACCCAAAGTCTTAAAGACTTTTAGGTTTTAAAATTTGAAATCTAAATTTGTATAGACATAACGTCCCGGTTCATTGAGTAAAACAGCATCTCCACCTGCTGTTACGAGTGTCAGATCAACATAGGTGTTACTTTGTGCATAGGTGACATCAAAAAGGTTATTGACACCGAGTGTAAAATCAAACTTTTTATTGACGGCGTGTTTTATTTTTGCATTGACTACTGCCCATCCTGATAAAACCTGCTCACCGTTATCGTCGTCTATTGTATCCCATCTATCACTCATAACTGTTTCAAGTGTTGCGAGTGAATTGTTTGCATACTCGTAATTGAGCGCGATATTTCCGCGTAGTGGTGCCATGTCCGCTAAGTTCGTATTTGTCTGACCCGTGAGTGCATGATCTTTTTTCCCGCGTTTGTATGATGCACCCATGTCTATTGTCATATCATCTGTTGCATAGATCGATCCGCTTATCTCTCCTCCATAGACTGTTGCATCTATATTTTCAAAGATGTTAGTTAGTTTGTTTGCATTGATGTAGATATAGTTATGCAGTTTTGAATAGAAAGCTTTGAGTTTGAGACTGAAGAGATCATTATCTGTTGTAAAGCCAATATCTGCTTCACGGTTTCTTGTCTGATCAAGTGTCGGTGTTCCTTTAATACCGGATTTTAGAAAGTAGAGCTCACGCGCATCAGGAGTGCGGTATGCCTGACCAAGACCAAAAAAGAGTTGATTATCCTTGTTGAAGTTGTATGTCGTTAGAAGATTGGCTCCAAGAGAATGGTAGTTGTTATTAGGCTGGGAATCGTTCGTGATACTTATATCATCAACACGTCCACCAAGTGACATACCAAGTGCACCATAATTTTTTTCCAGTTTTGCAAAAAGTGCTGCATCTTTTGTAATTGTCTGGTCGATGCTATTACCTTTAATAGCACCATTGTTATTATTTACATATTGGCCTTTCCACATACGCTTGCTACCGTCAAGTCCGAGAAGCAGTTTGTATGAGTTGATGTCAAAGCTGTTTTTGAGTTTTATTCCCTGCATTGTCGTCCACATATGGTTTGTTGTGTTCTTTGATGCATTCATATCAGCAATTTTTCTGTACTCTGTACTCATAGGATGGTCAACATCGGAGTAGTAATACTCAAGATTGAGATTTTTATAACTCTCTGTCAGATTATCAATGTTGTAAGAGACTGAATAGATGTTTGAGTCATCATAGATTGCATCCATAGGAGAGTTTGGATAGAGAATGTTGTCACTTCTGTTGGCTGTTGCACTTAAGCGAAGTTCCTGATTTTTAGCCGTAGTGATGAAAGCCTTTGCCATCATAGAATTTTTTTTATAGGCCTGCATATCTTCATATTGTGTTTTGTATTGATTCCCTGGCTGTGCTTTTAATTTTAACTGCTGCGCCAAAGTATTACTGTCTCCGTCATGGTACTGATCCGAAGATTCAGTAGAAACAGCTGCTATCATACGGATGAAATCATTGCCACCGCTTGCAGATGCTCCGAACTTTTTATAGTTCCATGCACCAAAACCGAGATTGATCTGTGCTTTGAAATCTTTTGTCGGCTGTTTCGTTTTAATCTTTAACCCGCCGCTGAGGTTTCCGTATGTTGTTACATCATATGGCCCTTCGGTTACTTCAATAGAATCTATCTGGTTTGCCAGAATATGAGAGACAGGAGGGTCCATTCTATTTGGGCATGCTCCATAAACTTTCGTGCCGTCAACTTCAACGGAGATATTATCCCTTTTTTGACCGCGGATAAGAACATCGTTAGCGATGCCGCTTCTGCGTGACATGTCAATGCTCGGTACTGATTTGCTAAGAGCATCGGCAACATCGGCAGAGGTTTGTGCATTTTGAGCGACTTCTGTAATGGTCGTTGACTGAACATCAATAGGTGCAAGTTCAATGTCTGCTGCGTAAAGTGCAGAGACAGCTAAGAGTGAGAGTGTTATGCTTTTTTTCATTATTTCCCTTTTTTAAAACTTAATATATATAGTTAGTTGTCTAAAATAATAATAAAAGAAGTGTTACAAAAGTATTAATAAGAATATTTTTTACGTTAAAATTACAGTATGAGTAAAAGTGAAAAGATAAAACGAACTATATTAATAGCATTAGGTTTTGCGCTTGCAACGTATCTTATTATGAGTGCAATGGCAATTTTGGATAAAGAATCAGCAAGAGAGACCAACACCGGCAGCGAAGTTCATCGTAACACAGTGAAGTGAGCCGTGTTGACGGATAAGAACAGAAGAATCGATGGGAACTATTTCTTTGTTCGGAAATATTTTTTGAAAGATTTGTAAGGCTTCTGCATCCTGTGGGACATTGTATGTGGGAACAAGCACCGCGCCATTGACAAATAAAAAATTTGCATAAGTCGCAGGAAGACGTTCATTGTCATAAAAAACAGCACTTGGCATTGGCAGGGCAATGAGTCGCAGGTCGTTCTCTTTAGCTATCATCTGCAGCTCTTCTTTCATAAGTTGCAGCTGGTGAAAATGTTCATCATTTTCATCTTCGCACTCCACATACATAATGGATCTTTCATCGATAAAGCGAGCCAAGGTGTCAATATGAGAGTCGGTATCGTCCCCTGCAAGGTAGCCGTGGTTGAGGTAAAGAATATGTTTGGCACCAAATATTTCATGGAGTCTTTCCGTGATTTGAATGTTATTTAGAAGAGGGTTGCGGTTCGGGTTGAGCATACATTGTGCCGTTGTGAGAATTGTGCCTAGTCCATTGCTTTCAACAGCGCCGCCTTCTAAGATAAAGTCGATTGTTTTGAGTTCGTTTTTATAGCAGGTTTGTAAAGCAGCTGACATGGCATTGTCTTTTTGTGCTTCAAATTTTCCTCCCCAAGCATTGAAAGTGAAGTCAAGCAGTTTTAAAGTTTTATCTTCGCTCACGCCCAGAGCAGAACAGTCTCTTGCCCAGGTATCATTAGTTTCATATGCTACAAAATGTAGATTGTGTTTGTTGGGAAAATGCTGTTTTACTGCAGCAACATCATGACAAATGATCAAACAGGGCTGAAAGCGTGCAATGTTGTTGATAATATTGGTAAAACAGGTTTCTGCTTCATGCAGATAAGGAGCCCAATCTGTCCCTGCGTGAGGAAAGATAACCTGTGTGAAACTTTGGGGTTCAAACTCTGCAATTAAACGGCGCATCTGATATAATTCCTTTATGGCTTACATAACTTTAGATAAAAAACATTTTTTCAATAACTTAGATATTATTGCAAAACTCAGCTATGGTAAAGATAAAATCGCTCTTGTGCTCAAAGACAATGCCTATGGACATGGTCTGCGTGAGATGGCGCAAATGGCGCAGGAGTATGGCATAACAAAAGCTGTTGTGCGACTGCAGGAAGAGGCTGAGATAGTAGCAGATTTTTTTGATTATATTTTAGTATTGGCGGATATCCCCGAAGATGCAAATGAAAAGATCCGTTATACCATCAATGATCTTGCAAACATTGAAAAATTTCCAAAAGGCACAAAGGTCGAGATTAAAGTTAATACCGGCATGAACAGAAACGGCATAGAGATGGATGAGCTGCGTGAGGCTTTTGAGGCGATTAAGAAACATGGTTTGCAATTGGAAGCTGTTTTTACGCATCACAGCTGTGCAGATGAGGATGCGTGTGTTTTTGAACAGCAAAATAAAAACTTTGCAAAGATAAAAGAAGATGCAAGAGTGCTGCAAAAAGAGTTCGGTATGGAAAAACTTCGTTTTCACTCCTGCAACTCCGCTGCACTCTTTCAAACAAAGCATTTCAGTGAGGATATGGCGCGTGTAGGTATTGCGGCTTATGGCTGTATGGAACTTCCACAGAGTCAGGAAGTACAGCAGTTGCAGTCCGTGCTTTCGGTATATGCTAAAAAAATATCTACACGCCATCTGCATGAGGGAGATTGTGTCGGTTATGGTGCAAGCTACAAAGCGGATAAATCCTGTATAGTCGGAAATTATGATTTTGGTTACGGGGATGGATTTTTACGTATATGCTCGAACCAATATGTAACACCTCAAGGCATCAAACTTCTCGGGCGAATTTCTATGGATAACAGCTCTTTTTTATCGGATGATCGAGAGCTTTTGATATTTGACGATGCTCGTGAGATTGCAAAAGCGGCACAAACTATCAGTTATGAAGTGCTCACATCTTTAAAAGCGAATCTTAAAAGAGTTGTTTTAGAGTAGTGTCGGCGCAGGTTTACCGATATAGTAACCCTGAACGAAATCGACATCAAATGATTCTAGTATCTTTAATGATGCTTCATCTTCAACATATTCCGCGATCGTTTTCAGTCCTATGTTCTTAGCGAAAGAGACAATGGTCTGTGTGATTTTCTTTGCATTCTCATTGTGAGTGATGTTTTTCACAAGGGAAGCATCTATTTTGAGATAATCAACATTCAGCTCAAGAACATGAGAAAAGTTGGAGTATCCGCTTCCAAAATCATCAATGGCAATTTTTACGTTATAGTGTTTTACCTTTTGAATAAAGATTCTTATCTCTTCATAGTTCTTGATCTCATTATCTTCAAGAATCTCAAAGACAACTCTTTGCGGTGCTGGGTAATCAGAGAGTTTTTTGAGTATAAAGGCAACAGTTCTTTCATTAAGGATGTCATCTATTGAGAGATTAATGGAAAATTCAAATGCCTCTTTATCTTCAAAGAAAGCAAAGGTTTTTTCTATCATAGTATAGGTTATATGATGGTAAAGTTTTGATTTTGTTGCAATATTTAGAAATTGATAAGGCGTAATGATATCGCCGGTATCTGTGATGATGCGTACAAGAGATTCATATTTTTCAATTTTTTGTGTATGGAGATTATAGATCGCTTGAAAATAGGGTGTTATCTTATCATTTTCTATAGCGTCTTTGAGCAGTGCGATACCTCGGATATTTTTATTGACATTTTCAGTAGTATCGACTACATTGTCATAAACAACGAAGTTTGCTTTAGAACTTTTGGCTACTTGTAAAGCCATATCTGCTTTAATGATCAAATCATTTTCATCGGAAGCTATACCGCAGCTCACAGTTAAAAAAATGGCATAGTCGCTGATAGTGTATTGGGTCTTATTGATTGTATGCAGCAGTTGAGAAATGCGCTGTTTAAAATCATCAGCAGTTATATCTTGACATGTAAAGACAGCGAACTCATCGCTGGGGAGTTTGTAGACTGTTGTGTGAGTATCACTGCAGGAAGTGTCAATCTTTCTGCCAAGTTCTATTAACAGGGCATCACCGATATCATGACCATAAAAATCATTGATATCTTTAAAATTATCAATGTTTATGAGTGCTAAGTGTTTATTGTTTTTATCTTTGGCACTGTCAATATCTTCTAAGAGTTGTAATCTGTTTGCTAAACCGGTCAAACGTTCTTTGACAAGTGTCTCTTTGAGCTTTTTTGTCTGTTCTATAACAGCTTGTTGGAGATAACTGTTTATCTGTTTTGATTTTTTCGCAATGAAATAGATAATAGTAAAGAGCATAATAAATGCAAGCGTATCATAAAGAGCAGAATAGATAAAATGCTGTATAAAGTAATTGTTGAGGTTTTCTTTTGGAATTTTTATGCTTACTATACCACGAAGTTGACCAAGTTTATAGTTGTAGGCATTTTTATACTTCTGACGGATAAATTTCGGAGCATCTTCTCTTTGTGCATGACATTTTAAGCATCTGTTTTCTATGGTAAGAGCAGATGCGTATTGGTAATAGTTTGGATTATCGCTGCTGAAGTACTCTTTTTGAGTTGGATGCTCTTTGAGATAGTTTATGGCTTGAAGCTCTTGGGCATCGGCTTTGTTTTTAGGATTTCTTGCTCGATCTGAAACAGTTTGCAGGCTGATTTTAAAAGGGTTATTTTGAGAGAATTTTTGATTGATAAAATAAGAACTGTATGCAGGAAGACCTTTGAGTGTGTTTTTATTGAGCGGTATGGTCTTGTTTACATAAAGCTCTTGGTAATAGTTTCTATGTGCAATGGCTAAAGATTGAAGTGATTGTGCCTCTTTATAGGCAAATTCATTCATCTGTTCCTGTGTATCAATATAACTGTAAAATATTCGAAATAAAAGAGCGAATAAAAAAATAATGGGAATAATAAAAAGAACTTTACGATTTAAATATTTTTCCATATATATCCTTGAAATATATTATAGCTGAATTTTAAAAAAGCAGGCGTCTTGCCTGATAATATTTTGCTCTCCAGTAGGGATTGTGAATGTTTGAGAGCATAACGCCGTGCTTGCTTGAAGCATGAATGAAATCTCCCCGTTCGAGATAGATGCCTGAATGGAGTACATGATAGGATGTCTGAAAAAAGAGAAGATCACCCTCTTTAAGAGAGTTTTTTGAAACTTTCTTTCCTCTTTTGAGCTGCTGTTTTGTTGTTCGAGGTAGGTTGATGTTAAAAGCTTCTTTGTAGATTCTCTGCACAAGTGCGGAGCAGTCAAAGCCGTTGGCATCATTGCCACCGTAGCAATACTGCACACCTGCATACTTTTTGTACTCCTTATAGAGCTGCCTAGTGACAAAGTTTTGTTTATGCAGTTTGTATTTTACTTTTGTTTTGTGTTGCAGAGGCAGTGGTTTGTAACTCTTTGGAGCGGTGGAGCAGGCAGTAACAATGAACACTAATGTGAGCCAAAACAGTAGTGTTCTCATGGATTTTTAAGAGCTGACTTTTACAATGGCTTGGGGAAAGATCACGCCGTCAATGCCTAAAAGTGCCATCTCTTCTATACTCTCTTCTTTGTTAATATGGACTAAGATCTTTGCATCGAAAAGATAGTTTTCCGCTATGCTTTGTGCTGTTTTTGCAAGCTCTTTCTCGACCATAATGAATGAAGCTCCCAATGCAGAGGCATAGATAAGTTCGGTGATGTTTGTGACACCAAGTGCAAAAGGGATTTGATTGAGTTGCAGATGCGTGATGATGTCAAGATTCTTTTCACTGAATGTAAGATAGATCCTTGATGAAGAGGGTGTCTTTTCAATATTCTCTATATCAAAAACATGGTAAAAGAGCGTGTTTTTAATGAATCTATGGCCAAAGAGAAGCATTATTTTTTAGCCTCTATGATGCACTCGTTGGAGCAGTAATATTTTCCATTACTTAAAATGCATTCCGAAATTTCAGTATATACACCGCAGTTGGCGCACTCTATCATTTCATTTGCCTCCGGTTTTTTCGTTTTCTTTGTCTGTTTCTCACTGCTGTTCTTGACAGCTTTTTGTTTGAAAAACATAATGTAAACAATGTAGATGACTGCACCTACAAGCAGTGCTTTTAGTATCATAGTCCTTCTCCTAGAAGTAAATAGTGTCTGTTTTGTCTCTCTATAATCTTATGCGGCATATTCTGCGTCTCCTCAACTTCGTCAAAGACCTTCTCTCCTTTGTAAAAAAGAAGTTTTGAGTTTTCATCTCTATAATCTTTGCTGAGTTCTAGCAGCATTTTTGTATCGGTAACCGCCCGTGAGGTTATAAGTTCAAATGTTTCAGGCTGCATCTCTTCAACTCTTTTTTTGATAACACGAACATTTTCAAGCCCAAGATCAGCTTTGATGAACTGTAAAAAGCTGGCTCTTTTGGTAAGAGGTTCTACAAGCGTGACTTCTGTCTCAGGCAGTGCAAATGCTAAAATCATACCGGGAAATCCGGCACCCGTACCGATGTCAAGCAAAGATGATACCTGGGGCAGAAAACTTACAGGATAGAGTGCATCAAAGATAAACTCATCCAAAGTCGCTTCATCACGTGCTCCTGTGAGGTTATGAACTCTGTTCCATTTGAGCAGGTTTGCTTTGTACTTTTCTATATTGGCAAAAAATGTATCTGGAACTTTTATGCCTGTTTCTTCAATGCGTCTGTGTAACTGCAACAAATATCCTTTTAAAATGACATTATACTCAAATTAATTTATAGATAAAATTTAGCATTGTTATTTACAATAGTTTGCAATACTATATATTTTTTTATGTGAAGGTGTGATATAATTATATATGTTAAATTTTAAGGTATATTCGTATGACAAAAAAAGAGGTTCTTAAAGCTATAGAACACGCTTATGAATACCATGTTGATCAAATGGAAAAAGTAACACATTTGGTTAATGGTGAAAAAGTGAAAAACCCTACTCCCAGAATGCCGAATGAATGTGAATTCGGTCGATGGCTCTATGGTGATGCTAGTCGCATAAAAGGTCTTTTAGGCATACGATTTTATAAGAACATGGAACTGATTCATGAGTTTTGGCATATACAGTATGAAAAGATATATGAAATATACTATGAACATGATCAAGAAAAGGGATTATTGACAAAAATTTTGCATCACAGGCACAGATTATCAAAAGAAGAATTTGAAGAGGCACAGCACTACTATAAAGATCTCAAACAGGCTACTGAAGATCTTTTAGAAGTTCTGACTGCATCTAAAAGAAGAATCATAGCCTTAAAAGAGAGAATGTTTCTAAATATTGACTAAGAGAACATCTTTTTCATAGCTGTAAAAAATATTTTAAATATTCCTTTGTTGCCTACAAGTTCATTAATAAATTCATCATAGGTTATATTTTTTTCTTCTAAAAAACCGCGAAGATATTTTTCGCTTCCTTCCATTCCCCTCTCTTTCTCTATCTCAAGCAATTTTTGATAGATAGGTTCGATAGCTTCAACCGCTTTTTTTGGTGCCGCTTTTCGAAATGCTGTATGGGAGATAATCTCATTAGTGATAGGATCAACCTTAGGCTCGAATTCTGTAACAACCCAGTAGTAGCTGCCGTCTTTTGCAAGGTTTTTGACAACTGCCATGATATTTTGGGCTTTGTTTATTCTATCCCACATCATTTTAAAGACTATTTTGGGCATGTCAGGGTGCCTTATCAAAGAATGTGGTGTCCCAATAAGTTCCGCTTCACTGTAACCTGAGATTTCAACAAAATAATCGTTTCCATATTCTATGATACCTTTTGGGTCTGTTTTGGAAACGATGTATCTTTTTGGATTTAATTGTATTTCGTTATCCTTTGGTAACGGACGTTTCATTGGGTTTTCCTTATTTTTAAGCTGTGTTATTATATACTATTTCAAAGGTAAATTTCAATGAACAAAGAACAAACACTTGAATCTGTAAAAAAAGCAAGAGAAGCACATCTATTGCAAATGGATAAAATCAATGCTATTATAAATGAAGAAAAAGTTGACAACCCTACAGCCGTTTCAAAAAAAGAGTGTGATTTTGGGCGTTGGATCTATGATGAAAATAGTAATGTTAAGCAGTTGATTGGAAGTCAGTTTTATGAGAAGCTCGATAATAAACATGAACAGTGGCATACAGAATATTTTAAAATATACAGTATCTTTTTTAACCCAAAGAAAAAAAAGGGGTTCTTGTCCAAAGTATTAGGCTCAAGCGGTGTTGATCCGTTGGAGAAAGACAAAGCAAAACTTTATTATACAGAACTAAAGCAGACGACAGAGGAACTTCTCAAAGCTCTTGCATCTGCAGAGAGAAGACTTGAAGCACTGCCTGAGAGTAAATTTAAGTAAATCTTGACTAAAGCAGATGTCCCATTGCATCACGCTTGACATCCAAGTAATCCTCATTGTATTTATTTGACTTCATAATAATAGGCAGTCTTTCTACGATCTCAACATCGCAAATCGAGTTTATTTTATCAGGATTATTCGTCAGAAGTTTGATCTTCTTGATTCCAAAATGATGGAGAATGTAGGTGACAATATCATAGGTTCGCTCATCAGCTGCAAATCCGAGCTGATGGTTTGCTTCTACTGTGTCAAGACCTTTATCCTGAAGTGCATAAGCGTTTATCTTATTTAACAGCCCGATATTTCTGCCTTCTTGACGCAGATAGATGACCATACCGCCTTTTTCACCGATAAGTGAGAGTGCATACTCGAGTTGATCACGGCAGTCGCATTTCAGACTGCCGATAGCATCACCGGTCAGACATTCAGAGTGTACACGTACAACAGGTATTTCATCAAGCTCTTTGGCATAGATGACAAGATGCTCTTTTTGCCCTTCTTTAAACGCTTTTACTTTAAAATTACCAAATCTTGAGGGAAGGTTTGCTACGTCGGAAATTTTTATATTCATTAATTTAATCTTTAAAATGTTAAAATTTTCTCTAAAGATACTATTATAACAAATAAAGGTTTAAAAAATGTTTCAAAGATTCCGTCGTACCCGTTTAAATAAACAGCTCAGAGCACTTGTGCGTGAAACTCATGTGAGTACAGATGATTTTATCTATCCGCTTTTCATTAGAAGCGGTGAGGGAATAAAAACTGAAGTGGCATCTATGCCGGGTGTTTATCAGATGAGTATGGATGTCGCTATTAAAGAGTGTGAAGAGTTGAAATCCCTTGGACTCTACTCCATTATTTTATTTGGTATTCCCGATGTCAAGGATTCTATTGGAAGTGATGCTTTGTGTGAACACGGCATCATCGCTACGGCTGTGCGTGAGATAAAAAAGGCACATCCAGATATGTTCGTTGTAACGGATCTCTGTTTTTGTGAATATACAGATCACGGACACTGTGGTATCATCGATGAAGCAAGGGAAACCGTCAATAATGATGCAACACTTGAAATATCAGGACAACAGGCTGTCGTTCATGCAAAAGCGGGAGCTGATATGATTGCACCAAGCGGTATGATGGATGGCATCATTGAGGTCTTGCGTGAGGCACTTGATACGGCAGGATACAGTGAACTGCCTATTATGTCCTATTCTACAAAATTTGCAAGCGGTTACTATGGACCGTTTCGCGATGTCGCTGAATCAACACCGAGTTTCGGAGACCGTGCGAGCTATCAGATGGACCCTGCAAATCGTCGTGAAGCCATTGCTGAGAGTATCTCCGATGAAGCGCAGGGAGCAGATATTCTTATGGTGAAACCTGCACTTGCTTATCTGGATATTGTGCGTGAGATAAAAGATGCGACTACACTTCCAATGGCTGTTTATAATGTAAGCGGTGAGTATGCAATGCTCAAATTTGCAGGCATGAACGATCTTATTGATTATGATCGTGTTGTGATGGAGACTATGGTGAGTTTTAAACGCGCAGGTGCAGATATAATTATCTCATACCATGCCAAAGAAGTGGCAAAACTGCTAAAAAAATAGTATAATAACCGCTTATTTAAAAATATGGATGGAAACATGAGACATTTTTTAACATTGAAAGATTTTACAAAAGAAGAGATTTTAGAGATTGTTGATCTTGGACTAAAGATCAAAAAAGATCTCAAAGCCGGTGTATACAATAAAGAGTTGCAGAACAAGACTCTGGCGATGATCTTTGAAAAAAGTTCAACGAGAACACGGGTCAGTTTTGAGACGGGTATGTTTCAGCTTGGCGGGCATGCGCTTTTTCTCTCAAACCGTGACATCCATTTAGGACGCGGTGAACCTGTAAAAGACACGGCACGTGTCATATCTTCTATGTGTGATATGGTTATGATCCGTACGTTTGAGCATTCTATGATAGAAGAATTTGCAAGCTATTCAAAAGTACCGGTTATAAACGGATTAACGGACTCTTTCCATCCTGTTCAACTTTTGGCCGATTATATGACAATGATAGAATATGGAGTGGCCCAGAACGCTGTTGTGGCTTACATCGGTGACGGTAACAACATGACAAACTCATGGTTGATGCTTGCCGCAAAACTCGGTTTTGAGCTTCGCATAGCGACACCAAAAGGCTATGAAGTCGACGGTGATGTTCTGCGTGATGCACTTGATATGGCAAAAGAGAGCGGTGCTGTTATTAAAGTGATGAACGATCCAAAAGAGGCTGTTCGCGGTGCGACAATCGTAACTACAGATACCTGGGCATCTATGGGACAAGAGGATGAAAAAGAGCAGCGCATT
The DNA here is from genome assembly GCF_014905135.1 of Sulfurimonas paralvinellae. NCBI lineage: Bacteria > Pseudomonadati > Campylobacterota > Epsilonproteobacteria > Campylobacterales > Sulfurimonadaceae > Sulfurimonas > Sulfurimonas paralvinellae. The sequence continues at coordinate 270,475 of NZ_CP041406.1, forward strand.
AAAGATTTTGAAGGCTTTATGGTTGATGGTCTGATGATGTGTTTAGCTGATCAAAAGGCAAAGTTTCTTCATTGTCTGCCTGCCTATCGTGGGCAGGAAGTGAGTGATGAGATTTTGGAATCTCACGCAGATGTTGTTTTTTCAGAAGCTGAGAACAGACTTCATGCACAAAAAGGATTGATGGTCTGGTTAGACAAACAAAGGGGTTAGATCCATCCCTTTGCATCATTCATGATCGCTTGATTGCTTAGATCATAAACTTCTATGATTTTTGCAATAAGGGCTGTTCCTCTATCAAAATATCTATCCGCATCTACACTTTTTGGATTTTTCAATAATTTTTTTTCTGCATATGCAGTATATGTTTTGACATCATTATTTACCGATGCAAGTGTATTGGTGATATTTGCAGGTAATTGATCAGGATATTTGGCAATAATCTGTGTCATATCTTCTTGAAGTTGCTTGTTTAATGACTGCAGTTCGTATGACAACATTTTTATATCCTCAACGGCACCTTTATTGACTTCCCCTTTTGCCGCTATTCCTGCACCAAGACCTCGAAGACGTCCTGTTTGTTCAGTCATAGGAAGCATAATTTCCATCATCACCGATGATATGTCCTTGCTAAACGGTGTCAGGTCTTTTGCAAAACGTTTACTTACACTTTGTGCAAGCATCAATGTCTGTTCTATCTGCTCTGTGTATGCGGAGAATACCTTGTTCGGAGGTCGCTTAAATGCTTTACGATTGAGTTTAATTAGTGACTGGGAGATGGCAGTTGCACGAGTATTGATGACAGGGTCACCGGCTAAAGGGAGTGATTCCATATTTCCGATGGCTGATTTCATATCTTCTCTTGTGGAGAAAACAAGCAGCATTGCTGCTGTATTTCCATTGAGGTAAGAGTTTGTAAGACCACGTGTTTTTTGTGTAGCGATGATCAATTTTTTAAGATTCTCTATATATTTGCTTGTGTTTAGCTGCTCTTGATTGCTGAAAAATGATTTTGCCTGGAGATTGAAAACTAAAAGTAAAATAAGTAAAAAATAGCGCATGTTATTTCCTGTTGATGTTATGAGATATTAATAACTAAAAATGTTATTAATATTGTGCCTTATTAATTTAAATAGAAACTTAAAAAATGAATTAATATCGAATACCCGTTACGGTTCTTATCTTTTCTATCATTGGAAGGGCAATCTCTTTTGCTTTTGTTGCTCCCAGATCAAGGATATCGCGAACCTCATCTTGGTGTTCTTGATAATAAGCTCTTTTTTCACGATACGGTTTGAAATACTCCCAAATAACATCATGCAGATAGAGTTTGAAGTGTCCATGACCTTCGCCGCCGCGTTTATAACGTTCTTGCAGCTCTTTACACTCATTTTCGTTTAAAAAGAGTTTTGCCATATTGTATACATTACAACTCTCATACTCTTTTGGCGCTTCCATAGGCACATTTTCAGTCACGATCTTTTTGATGGTCTTGAGCTGTTTTTTCTCTTCACCGAAGATATTGACGGTGTTGTTGTAACTTTTTGACATCTTTTGACCGTCAATGCCGGGAACGGTTGCTACATTTTCTTCTATTTTAAACGTTGGCAGTTTAAAGATGTCGCCATATTCATTGTTGAATTTGATAGCGATGTCACGGGCAATTTCGACATGTTGAATCTGATCTTTTCCAACGGGAATAATATCTGGAGAGTAGAGTAAAATATCTGCCGCCATTAAAACAGGGTAGGAAAAGAGTGAATGGTTTGCTGCGATTCCTTTGGCTGTTTTATCTTTGTAGCTGTGTGCACGTTCAAGCAGCCCCATAGGTGTAAAAGAAGAGAGCGCCCAGTAAAGTTCAAGTACCTCTTTTACATCAGACTGTACCCAGAAAGTCGCTACCTTAGGATCTATTCCAAGTGCCAGAAAGTCTGTAGCGCTCTGCATGGTCAGTTCTGCCAGTCTTTTACCGTCACTTACACTCGTCATAGCATGATAGTTGGCTATAAAAGCAAAAGTGTCATTCTCTTTTTGTGCGTCTACCATCTGTTTGATCGAGCCGAAATAGTTTCCAATGTGTAAATCACCTGAAGGCTGAATACCTGTTAAAACTCTCATTCTTGCATTCCTAAATATTTTTCGCGTATTATACCCATCTCAGCTTTATTTTGTTATTATAAGTAAGTATAAAAGATTAAAATATTTCATAAAAAGGATTTATCATGAATTTACAAATTCGTGCAAAAGATTTAAAATTAAGTGATATGACAAAAGCTCATATTGAACATGCCGTAGAAGAATTTAAAAAATATTCACTTGATATAACAAGTATTCGTTGTAACTTAGTTGCTCAGAAAAAAGGTGTTTTGGTAGAGTTCGAGATTCATGTAGCTCATACAGAGCCTATAGTTATTTCACAAGAGGATGATGTCCTCGATGCTGCAATTGACCTTGCAATAGACAGAGCAGAAAAAGCACTACGTCGTCTTCATGACAAAGTAACAGACCATCAGGCAGTGCCGTTAAAAGAATTAGAGCCAGCAGATGCGTAAGGCAACCCTTGCGCTATTTTTGACGGCTCTCTTTTTTACTACCATTATAAATGCTAACCAACAAGAGAAAAAATATTCATTGCGTGGTGTCTATGGAATGGCAACAAGTAATGATCTTGGTGAGATTGTCTTTGGAAAATTCAATCCTGATCAAAAAGATCTTAAAGTTTATTCAGTAGACGGTGGTTATCTTTTATGGAATGATCTTTTTGACTTGCCTATGGATATCTATGCTAAAGGCGGGCTCTCTTATTATGATGAAAATGATCATCCAAATGCATATGGAGCGGATCTTTATATAAAAGCGTTTTGGAATTTTGACTTTTGGAAAAATAGGGTACGTTTTGGTTTTGGCGAGGGTATCTCCTATACAACTAGACTGCTTTGGACAGAAGAGAATGATGCTTACAATCCAGATGATTCTACCAATCCAGATCCAACATCGAAATTTTTAAACTATCTTGATATCAGTTTGGATTTTGACCTTGGAAAACTTGTGCGCTCAAAAACATTTGAAGATCTCTATCTCGGTGTGATGATAAAACACCGTTCAGGAGTTTTTGGACTTTTTGATGGTGTCCATGGCGGTTCAAACTATAACTCTTTTTATATAGAGAAAAATTTTTAAGAGGAAAATATAATGCTGTATAATTGGATACTTTGGTTTCATGTTATCTCATTCATCTCATGGTTTGCGGTACTTTTTTATCTGCCGCGTCTCTATGTTTACCATGCAGAACACAGTGACAATAAAGGCTTTATCGAGGTTGTGAAAATACAGGAGATGAAGCTTTATAAATATATTGGAGTGCCTTCAATGTGGGCAACCATTATAAGCGGTGCAGTTTTGATCTATCTTGGTGACTGGATGAAAGCACCATGGCTGCATGCAAAACTGCTCTTTCTTGCATTTCTTATAGCGTATTTTTATTCACTGGGAGTTTTGCGTATCAAACTGCTTAATGACAACTGTACAAAAAGTGGAAAATTCTTTAGAATGTATAATGAAGTGCCTACGATTTTAATGCTTCTCATCGTAGCAATGGTGGTTTTTAAACCTTTTAGCTAATGCTTTTTCGCTTCCTGCTCATCTTGGGATACTCTTTTATAAAGGATAATCCCAAGTGTTGTCAATGCCGCTCCAGATAATAAAAATACAATAGCCAGTGATAAGTTCATTATCTTTCTCCTCTTTTTTTCGCTTTAAACAACAGTGGTGTCCCTGTAAAGTCAAAGGCCTCACGCAACTTGTTTGTAAGGTATCTTCTGTAGGTAAAGTGCAGGCCTTTTGGTTTGTTCATAATGATGGCTATTTTTGGCGGGCGTGTCTCATACTGTGTTGCATAGTAGATGCGAATTACCTGTCCATGCATACTTGGCAGTGTATGACGGCGAAGTGCTCTGTCGATGACATCGTTAAGCTTTGATGTAGGGATGCGCTGTGAGTAGTTTTCGTTTATCTCTAAAATGATGTCATGAAGTTTATCAACACGCTGACCGCTCTTTGCTGAGAGGGTAATTATAGGCGCATAGGCTAAGAATTTAAAGCGGTCGCGTACCTCTTTAATGATTTTGTCGTGATCCTCTTTTTTTGCGATATCCCATTTGTTGAGGACAATTACACATGACAAACGGTTCTGATCGACCAATCCTGCTATCTTCTCATCGAGATCTAAAAAAGGTTCGCTTGCATCAAGAACAACGAGTGCCATATTGGCATTTTCCAGCATCTCTTTTGTTCGCATAAGCGCATACTTCTCTATGCCTACGATCTTGCCGCGACGGCGGAGTCCTGCCGTATCGACAAAAGTAAGCTGTTTATCTTTATAGACTATGGTCTCATCAATCGGATCGATGGTTGTGCCTGCAACGGAACTGACAACGGAACGATCCTCTTTTAAAAGAGCATTAAGCAGTGAGCTTTTACCAACATTTGTACGTCCGATGATTGCGATTTTGATGTGATTTATATCATTTTCATCAAACTCTTTGATACGGTCGTTTTGTCCAAAGATAGAGTCATCTTCAACATCATCTTCATCTTCATCCCAGTAGATGAAGCCGTCATCTTCTTCGTCACCATATTGATTGAAAAACTCCTCATCGCTGATTTCATCATCCTCTTCTTCTACAATTTCTACAGCGGATTCTTCATCTTCTTTGATGATGTCCTCATCAGGAATCTTCTCATAGAGCCAGTCGATAAGCTCGACGGTATTACGATTGTGTGAAACAGAGATTCCGAAGATGGCATCTGTGCCAAATTCGTAAAATTCCCAGAGTTTCTCTTTCATTTTGTCATTATCTATTTTGTTGACAACGAGGGCTATATCTTTGCCCATGGCTTGGAGTTCATAAAAAAGTTTCTTATCCTCTTCTTCGGGGAGACCTTTGCCGTCAACCATATACAGAATGATATCGGCTTTGTAGGCTGCTTTGAGAGACATCTCTTTTATCTTGTCAAAAAGCTCGCACCCTTTATCGAGTCCGCCTGTGTCTAAAAGCTGTGCTTCTTTGTCACGGATAATGGCAGTTTTTCGTTTGACATCACGCGTTGTTCCGGCGAGGTCAGATGTGATTGCATCTCTTTTTTTAACAAGTCGGTTGAAGAGGGAGCTTTTTCCGACATTCGGACGTCCGATAATGGCGATTTTTTTCATGAAAGGTAACCTTGTAAATAAAACTTATGAAAGAGTAGACTTCTTGTAGAACTCTATTATTTTATGAAATTATAGCTAAATTATAAGGTGCTTTGCGTGAGAGGGAAGAAATACCCTGTAAAGGGTACTTCAAAAAGATTTATTCTGTCGGAAATTCTTTATCAAGTTGTTCTAATGCCTGTTTAGACTGAAACTGCTGCCAGAGTGCATTGTCGTTTTTAAAGCTTGATTTTACAGCTTTTTTCACTTCGGCATTGATATTTTCTTCAGGCACAGTTACGAGCATATAAAGAGCTCCTGAAGGTGCCTGCCACATATCAACCGCTTTTGAGCCTTTGAGATCAACTTTTGCTATCTGTTTTGTAACGGCTGTTGTCACTTTGTCTACAGTTTCAGCAGAACCGTTTCCTGTAGCGCGAGTAAAACCTTCTATCTTGTCTTTTACCTGTGTCTGAATCTGCTGTGCCAGATCTGAACGACCGTTCATCAATGCGACTCGTCTCATATGAGCTATACCGGCAGCGGATTTTTCAGCAACACCGACACCTGCATAAAAACCTTCCACTTCAGGAATACATGTCCATCTTGGAGCGAGGACATTTTCCTGCATACATTTGAATGTGGGGTTGTATGCCTCTTTTTTTGCTTCGGGTTTTTTACTGCTACATCCTGTAATGGCTAAAGCAGCGAGTGCGAGTATTGCAGCACTTTTTATGATTTTATTCATTTATACTTTCCTTCTGTGAACTTTGTATAGTATACTAACATAAAACTTTATTTAGAATAATTAATACTCATTAGAAATAATTGTAAGGAATATTTTGAAACAGTACTACTCATATGAAAATTTTAAAAGTGATACAAACAGGTTAATCAACAATGTTGCAGATTTTGAGGCAGAAGCGATACTCTCTATAGCAAGAGGCGGTTTCACACTCTCTCATGCAATGGCAGAGGGGCTGAATATTCGTGATGTGCAGAGCATACGCACAGAGTTGTATGACAATGAATGCAAACGTGAAGAGTTGACTCTTTTTGGCACATGCCATTTCAATGTAAAACGGGTTCTGGTTGTTGATGACATCGCCGACAGTGGTGAAACACTGCGATTTATCATGGAATATCTTCACAAGAACTTTTCAGGTATAGAGTTCAAATCTGCTACGCTTTTTTATAAAAAAACATCCTGTTATAAACCTGATTATTGGATAAATGAGGCAAATGCCTGGATAGAGTTCTTCTGGGAAAAGGATTTTATTTGTGAAAGGGATGACGCTTCGTAAAGTCTGTATCGTAAATATAGGCTGCTATCTCTTCAAGAACATCTTTTTCATAAGCAAGCTGCGGCATCAGTTCATGTTTTGCTATGGCATCTTGCATGATGGATTTGTCTGCATCGGGATCATGTACCCACTCTGAGAGATATTTTATAAAGTCGGGTTTGTTTGGAAAAGCTTCTTTGTATCGTTTTCGCACCTCCTGCATCGAAGGAGCAGATCTCTCTGTTGTTTCATAATGACAGGTGACACAATTACCGTGAAAAAGCAGTGCTCCCATTTTATCGGATGCTTCTAGTGAAAAAAGAGTTAAGCAAAAAAGGACAAAGTGTCGCATCAGCCGCGGGCCTTTTTGATCATCTCGTATGCCTGATTGATCTCCTGCGTCTTTTGTGTCGCCTCTTTTATGTATGCTTCACTTTTTCCCTGCGATTTGATAATGTCTGGATGATACTCACGTACAAGTTTTCTGTAGGCTTTTTTAATGGTCGCCATGTCGTCATTTTCAGAGACACCAAGCAGTCTGTAGGCATCTTCAAGAGTGTTTTGCGGATGAACATTTTGCATCATCTGTTCAAATTGATCGAAGATAGCATGGTAGGCCTGCGGGTCAAACTGCATTGTCTCGGCAATAAGAGCAAGGATCTTCTCTTCGCTTTTGCTCACTTCTCCGTCAGCAAAAGCGAGTTGGATGAGAAACTGCATAAACTGCTGCTGCATCGCTTTTGAGCGTTTTGTCGCATGTGAGAGAGCGTGAGCAAGGTGTTCTATGTTGTCCGTTCTCTCTTTTTCTTCGTTAAATATATCTTTGAGTATCTCTTTTGTCTTTGCAGGGTCAGGAAAAACGCTCGAGACATCATCGAGCATGTTTGAAATGAGTTCAGCTTCAAGCGCATCAATCCGGCCGTCGGCTTTGGCAACTTTCGCACAAAGGGCTACGAAAAGTCCGAGTTCACTTCTTTGAAGCGATTCTTTGGAAATTGAAAAGTCTTTAAAAGCCTCTTTTGAATAAGTTTCGTATTTTGCATAGCTTTTAAATACGTAATAAAAAACAGCGCCAAGAATGGCAAAAAGTATAATGTTTCCCATGGAAAATCCTTATAAATAATTTTTGCAATTATACACTTCAAAAGAAAATGCTACAATTCGCTTTATGAAACGACTGAAAAACCTTAATAAGGGCGTGCAGTATATGCTTATCGCCTCTTTTACTTTTGCCATCATGGGTGCATTTGCCAAACTTGCTTCACAGCATATGAGTTCGCTTGAAGTGGTTTTTTTTAGAAATATCGCCGGTGTTGTCATCGTCGGTGCGGCGGTTTTGAAAAAACCGATGCGCCATGTCGGCGGCAAGCCTTTGTTACTCTTTTTTCGCGGTTTTATGGGCTTTGTGGCACTTCTGGCTTTCTTTTACAATATCGCTCATATCTCTCTTGGCGATGCCATGACCTACTCAAAAACTTCTCCGATTTTTACGGCGATATTTGCATGGCTTTTTTTACATGAAAAATTAAGTATGAAAGCCTGGATAGCAGTTTTTATTGGGTTTGTAGGTATTGTCTTCATTACACAGCCGAGCGGATTTGGATTTAGCAAATATGACTGGCTTGGAATATTCTCAGGTGTGGGTGCGGCACTTGCCTATACCTCTGTGCGTGAGCTGAAACAGTACTATGATACCCGTGCAATCGTGCTCTCGTTTATGGGAGTGGGAACGCTTGGCCCTGTTTTGCTTTTTTTTGTATCACCCTACATTGATGCTCCTGAACTTGATTTCATACTCGGTAAGTTTGTTATGCCTCACGGAGTTGTCTGGTTGTATGTCATAGCAATGGGACTTTTTGCAACGCTTTCGCAGGTCTTGATGACGAAAGCCTACGGTGAGACAAAAGCCGGAATCGTCGGAGCCGTGAGTTATACAAACATCTTTTTTTCCATTTTGGTAGGGCTCTTTTTGGGAGATGCACTTCCAAGCGTTATGACGACATTTGGAATAGTTCTCATTGTAGTTGCGGGAGTGATGGTAGCAAGAGATAAGTAGAAGTTAAAAAGAAAAAGGTATAATAAGCCATATTTTTTAAAAGGCATTAGTGATGGTACTTTTAAGTGGACCATGTGTGATAGAGAGCGAAAAGAATATCTTTAAAATCGCTCAAGAATTAGAAAAATATCACAATGATGAATCAATAGATTTTTATTTTAAAGCCAGTTTTGACAAAGCCAATCGTACGTCGCTGGAGTCATTTCGCGGGCTTGGTATGGATGAGGGACTTCGCATCCTGCAAAAGGTCAAGGATGATTTTGGCTACAAGGTAGTGACGGATGTGCATGAGTCACAGCAGGTTCCTGCTGTTGCAGAGGTAGTCGATATGCTGCAGATTCCGGCGTTTTTATGTCGTCAGACAGATTTGCTTGTAGCATGTGCGCAAACAAAATGCAAGATAAATATCAAAAAAGGGCAGTTCTTGGATGCCAAAGCGATGCAGTATCCGGTTTTAAAGGTACTCCAAACTCGCGGATGCAGTGAAGCGAACTATGAAAATGCGCAGAAATATGGAGTATATCTCTGTGAGCGAGGCAATACCTTTGGATACGGCAATCTCGTTGTCGATATGCGCAATCTTGTCTTTATGAGAGAGTTCGCTCCGGTTATCTTTGATGCGACGCACTCCGTTCAGATGCCTACAGCAGAGAACGGCAAGACAGGCGGTGACAGCTCTATGGTGCCTTATCTGGCAAGTGCAGCTGCTGCTGTGGGTGTGGACGGTTTCTTTTTCGAGACGCACTTTGACCCGAGTATAGCTTTGAGTGACGGTCCAAATATGATCACGCTTGATAAGCTTGAAACATTGATAGCAAAAATTCAAAAAATTCAAGAAATAAATTAAACACAAAGGAAAATAATGAAACTTATTGAAGGTAAATTAAAAGTAGTAAACGGTAAAAAAATAGCGATCGTGAGTACACGATGGAATCACTTCATCGTCGATAGACTTGTAGAGGGGGCAAAAGATGCCTTTGACAGACACGGCGGGAATGCTGATGACTTGACACATGTACTTGTTCCGGGTGCTTTTGAGCTTCCGATGATCGTCGATCAGCTGCTTTCAAGCGGTAAATATGACGCCATCTGTGCTTTGGGAGCGGTTATCCGTGGCTCAACTCCACACTTTGATTATGTTGCGGCTGAAGCTACAAAAGGGATAGCATCTATGAGTCTAAAGTATCAAAAACCGGTCTCATTTGGACTTTTAACGACAGATACTATTGAGCAGGCAATCGAGCGTGCCGGTACAAAAGCAGGAAATAAAGGCTTTGAAGCAATGACGACTGTCGTTGAGATGTTAGATCTTTACGAGGCACTCTAATGGCAACAAGACATCACGCAAGAATGGCTGTTGTCAGCCTGCTGTACGCTTTTGATCTGGGAAACGGTAACACTTCTGAACATACAACTGAGATCTTAGAAGAGAAGAAGATCCGCAACAAACAACGTGATTTTGCACTTGATCTCTATGAGGGAGTTATGTCACATCTTGAAGAGATAGACAAGGCGATTATCGAACATCTTAAAGATTGGGATTTTGAGCGCTTGGGTGCTATTGAGCGTGCGACACTCCGTTTGGCTGCCTATGAGATTTTATTTGGCGATTTGGATTCTGCCGTTGTTATCAACGAAGCGGTTGAAGTTACCAAAGCCTTTGGAACGGAGCAATCGCCGAAATTTATCAATGGTGTTTTAGACGCAATAGCAAAAGACAAAAATCAAAAGTAGATAATTATGAAAAAAATAGTCCTTTTATGGAGTCTTTTGGCTGCTGCACTTTTTGGCGGCGTAGATTATCATAAGACAAACAACTGTCTTTTATGTCACGGCGGCATCGAGCATATTCGCCAACCCCAAACGGGCATGGCAAAAGCCATAGCGAAAAAGGCGGCAGAGGTCGGTTATGCAAGTAACAGCTGTATTGTCTGTCACGGCGGCAATCCTGCAACACGGCATAAAAGCAAAGCCCATAAGGGAACTATCAAGTACTTTTTAAAACATGAAGGGCCAAAAGAGTTCTATCCGGTTCCGGGAAGTCCATGGATAAACCAAAACACCTGCGGAATGTGCCATAAAGAGCAGGTCGCTGCACAGATGAACTCTCTGATGATGACAGAACAGGGGAAGATCCACGGTGTGCTTTACAGCTTTGGTGGACTCGAAGGGTATGAACATACAATGGCGAATTATGATGCCAAAAATCCGAAAGACCCTCACGCAAGACTTGGAACGAAGGTTTACAAAGAGTACATGCAAAAGCTTGCAAAACTCAATCCTCAGGTCTATCCCAAAGCAAATAAACAGATCCCTCCGGCTCCTACGGCCGAAGAAGCGACCAAGCATCCCGAACTCGCAGCCTATACTTATCTGAGAAATCAGTGTCTTCGCTGCCATACAGGCGGAAAAGGTCGACAAAAACGGGGTGATTACAGAGGTATCGGGTGTGCATCGTGTCATATTCCTTACTCTAACAGCGGTTTTTATGAGGGTAAAGACAAAACTATTCCTCATAATAAGCCGGGGCATCTTTTAGTGCATGAGATTCAATCCTCACGCAACGCCGTTGTTCATGTCAATGACATAAACTATACGGGTGTTCCGACGAAAACATGCTCAACCTGTCATAACCGTGGAAAAAGAATCGGCGTGAGTTATGAAGGGATGATGGAGACAAAGTACAATCCGACCTTTGATGAGTATGGAAACACACAGCCAAAACTCCATACGAAGAATTATATCCATCTAAAAGATGACGTTCATAGAAGCAAAGGGATGCTCTGTCAGGATTGTCATACCTCAAGAGATCTGCATGGTGACGGATTTATCAGTGGTGCAACACTCGCTCCTGTCGAGATAGAGTGTCAGGATTGCCACGGAACGACAAAACGTTATCCTTGGGAGCTTCCTTTAGGTTACAGTGATGAGTTCGAGACAAAACCTGTTGAGGGAAAAGCCAGAGGCGTGAGCAAGACCTTGGCAAAATACCTGATGAAAGGTACACACTATAAGCCGCAGGATGGCTATCTTTTAACAGCACGTGGAAATCCTTACAAGAATGTCGTTAGAGATGGTAATGATGTCATTGTCCATTTGGCAAGTGGCAAAGATATTACACTCCATCCGCTTAAAAAGCTAAAACAAGAGGAAAAGATCTCTAAAAAAGGTCTGGTTGCGATGGATCAGATCAGTGCTCATAATGACAAGATGGAGTGCTATACCTGTCATGATACCTGGGTGCCGCAGTGTTACGGATGCCATGTGAAAGTAGATTATTCTGGCGGGAAGAAGAGTGTTGACTGGCTTGCTTCTGCACACGACCATGATCTCCATGGTACAACAGCGCAGATGCGAAAAACATTGAAAGATCATCTCATTGACGGTAAAGTGACCGAAACACGAAGTTATCTACGCTGGGAAGATCCGCCGCTCGTACAAAACGGAGAGGGACGAGTTTCTCCTGCTATGCCTGGCTGTCAAGTCGTTATTACTGTCATTGGAAAAGACGGCAAGGCCGTGCAGCAAAATCATGTCAATATGATGCCAGATTATAAACATCCTGATTCAAACAGAACACTGCCGGGTATTGTGATGGCAGCTGTGCATTCACATACGGTTCAAAAAGAGGCGCGCGAGTGTGAGAGTTGTCACTCCAATCCAAAAGCGATGGGTTACGGCATTGAAGGCGGAAAGCTCTTTAGTGATCAGACACAGGATTGGAATGTAGGACTGAAAACGGCTTCGGGAGAGATGATTGCGAAGAGATTTAAAATCCAAAAACCAAAGATAGACAACTTTGGAATTGACTGGAGCCGGTTTGTGGATGAGAACGGAACACCGTTGCAGACCGTGGATAACCACTGGAATCTTGCCGGCCCGCTTTCAAATGAACAGAGGGATAAACTTGATAGACGCGGTGTCTGCCTCTCTTGTCATAAAGATATCCCTGAAGGGAATCTTGCCGTTTCCGCTATGACGCATATTGCCGAGATGGCAGATGTGAAGATAGATAATAAAGAGCATCAAAACATATTAAAAAAGATACTTAATATTGGCGCTTGGCTTCAGGTTTTAGGTGCTTTATTTATTATACTGCTTGTGTTGTATGTCCTTTACAGAAAATTTGTAAAGAAAAGATCGATTACATCGAAAAACAAAGGATGGAAATAGTGAAAAAAATAGTTTTTATACTGGCTTTGGGAGTCTCTTTGTTCGCAAATGACATTATTGTCAAAGAGAGTCACTGCAGTGTCAAGCAAACGGTAGAACACTTTAAAGGGATAGTCAAGGCAAAAGGATTACATGTCTTTGCCGTTATCAATCATAGCGGTAATGCCAGAGTGGTAAATATGAAGCTCAATGAATCAAAAATGATCGTATTTGGCAATGCAAAACTCGGTACTGCTCTTATGCAGCAGGATATGACGACAGGACTTGATCTGCCGCTGAGAGTTTTAGTTTTTAGAGATACGGATGGCAAAGTGAAAATGGCTTACAGAGACGGTTCATGGCTGGCAAACCACCACCTTTTGAATGCTAAAAAGAAGATAGCTAAAATGAACAATGCAATGGACAAAATCACAACGAAAGCGGGACAATGCAAGAGAGATTAACAAAAGAGCAGGCACTTGATCTGATTCGAAATGCCGACCTGAAAGAACTTGGTCGATTGGCAACGCAGCGAAAAAAAGAGCTGCATCCAAAGGGCATTACGACTTTTGTCATCGACAGAAACATCAACTACACCAATATTTGCTGGGTTGACTGTAAGTTTTGTGCTTTTTACAGACATGAAAAAGATACCGATGCCTATGTGCTTACCTTTGATGAGATAGATGCCAAGATAGATGAGCTTTTAGAGATCGGCGGAACGCAGATACTTTTTCAAGGCGGCGTGCATCCGAAGTTGAAGATAGAATGGTATGAGGATTTGGTTGAACATATCCATCAAAAATATCCGACGATCACCATCCATGGTTTCAGCTCCATTGAGATCGATTTTATAGCGAAGGTCTCACGCATCTCAGTTGAAGAGGTACTGGATCGTCTCAAAGCAAAAGGACTTGCTTCCATTCCCGGTGCTGGTGCAGAGATACTCTCGGACAAAGTGCGTGATATCATTGCACCAAAGAAGATAGACTCTGATGTATGGATAGATATTCACAGAAAAGCGCATAAGCTTGGTATTATGAGTACGGCTACAATGATGTACGGAACAATTGAGACGGATGAAGATATTATAGACCACTTGGATATGGTGCGAACGCTTCAGGATGAGACGGGTGGTTTTCGTGCATTTATCATGTGGAGCTTTCAAGGGAAAAATACGGCACTTTTAGAGCAGATTCCGGATATGGAAAAACCTTCATCGAACCGTTATCTGCGACTGCTTGCCGTAGCACGACTCTACCTTGACAATGTGCCAAATATTCAAAGTTCATGGGTCACGCAAGGTCCTTACATCGGGCAGATGGCACTGCGTTTTGGTGCAAATGATCTAGGCTCTACGATGATGGAAGAGAATGTAGTAAGTTCAGCCGGTGCGGCCTATGCAATGGCAAAAGATGAAATGGTGCACCTCATAAAAGATATCGGTGAAACGCCGGCAGTGAGAAATACAGCCTATGAGACTTTAGAGATTTTTGAATAATGAAATTTTTAATTTTACTTTTTTTAATAACAGGACAGATAGTAATGGCAGCAAAGATTGAGCATATTGAAGTAAAAGGGATAAAGATTCCTTTGATATTTGAAGAAGATAGACGACTTCCTCTTGTAAATACACAGATAGTCTTTACAAACAGCGGTAGCATAACCGACACCAAAAAAGCGGGGCTTGCGAAGTTCTCTGCAAAGATGTTAAATGAAGGCTCACGTGAGATGGGAGCCAACGGTTTTGCAGAGATGCTTGAATCAAAGGCTATCCATATGTCGGCATCAACCGGCAGTGAGACCTTTGTCATCGAGATGGGGTCGCTTAACGAGCAGTTCAAGCAGAGTGCGAAATATCTTAAAATGCTGCTCAAAAGTCCGAACTTTACAGAGCGTTCATTGAAAAAAGTAAAAACAATGACGATGGGTGCTATCTCACGCAAAGAGAATGACTATGACTACGTAGCTTCCAATGCACTTAAGAGTCTGCTTTTTAAAGGAACTGTCTTGGCACAGCCGGCATCCGGAACACTCAAAAGTGTGCAGAGTATCACACTTGAAGATGTCAAAAACTTTACAAAAAAACATCTTGTTCTCTCACGTGCCATTGTCGTAGTCGGCGGTGATGTCGACATTGAAGCAGTGAAAAAAGAGCTTGCAAAAGTGTTGAAGATTTTACCAAAAGGAAAAAGTGAGCCGCTGCCGTATTTTGAAGCTAACGGCGATGCGAAAACGGAAGTGCTCAAGCGAGAGACGGAACAGGCTTATATCTATTTTGGCTCGCCGTATAATATGGCTGTCAATGATGAAGATTACTATAAAGCGAGAGTGGCTACTTTCATTCTTGGAACAGGCGGCTTTGGAAGCAGACTGATGGAAGAGATACGCGTCAAGCGTGGACTTGCCTATTCAGCATATGCTAGAGTGCATGTGAGTAAGTCTGTAAGCTATCTCAACGGCTATTTGCAGACAAAGATCGAGTCTCAGGATGAAGCGAAAAAGACTGTCCAAGAGGTCATAGAGCAGTTTGTAAAAAATGGTGTGACGCAAGATGAGCTTGAGCAGACGAAGAAGTTTCTCCTTGGAAGTGAACCGCTTCGTGTGGAGACGATGAGCCAGAGACTTAACCGTACTTTTATGGACTACTACAAGGGATTTCCGCTTGATCACTCGAAAAAAGAGCTTCAAAAGATCAAAGATTTACAACTGGATGATCTTAACGATTTTATCAAACAGCATCGTGAGATTCTCAAATTAAGCTTCGCGATCGTTACAAAATAGATCGCAATGACAATAATAGGGCAGATTGAGAGAATCCTGTTTGAAGGTGATGACGGTTTTTTCATCGCTGTTTTAAAAACAGGAGAGAAGGTCAGCGGTACCTATTATGAAAGCGATATTAAAAATATAAAAGGCTCGGCCATTACCCTTGAGGGAGAGTGGCATGAGCATAAGAAATACGGCAGGACCTTCAAATTTACCTCCATCAAAGTCAATCAAAATGAACTTTTTTTCTTCTTGACCAAGGTTCTCAAAGGCTTTACGAAAAAACTCGCAGCCGATCTCATCGAGCAGTTTGGCTCAGAAAATCTTGTGAATATTTTAGACAATGACATTGAGCGGCTTTTAGAGGTCAAGGGCATTAAAGAGAAGCGCCTCAAAAAGATTCAGACATCATGGAAACAGTTTCGATCCATGCGTGAACTTGGTGAGTTCTTAAGCCCTTACAATGTCTCGCCTGTTCTTCTGACGACTATTGCCACAGCTATGAAAGACGTGGATGAGCCTTGCAGTAAAATAAAGAATAATCCTTACATCTTGACGGGTATCAGCGGCATCGGTTTTAAGCGTGCCGATGAGCTGGCTTTGAAGATGGGCGTGAGCAGGGAAGATGAGAACCGCATCAGTGCGGCGATGGATTATCTGCTGCTTGATTATTGTGAAGCAAACGGCAACTCCTGCATAGAGAAGTCTCTGCTCTTTAACGGGCTTGATGAACTGCTTGGCTTTGTTCAAAAAGAGCATCTTTATGAAGCGGCTTTAGTCGAGCGTGTAGGTGAGGGGAGCATCGTTATGATGAAAAACGATCGTCTCTCTCCTGCACGGCTTTATGATGCCGAGAAGTTTCTGTATGAAACATTTCGTGAGCGAGCCAAACGTGACAGCGGCGGTTATGTGAAAGTTCTTGATGCATTTTTGGCAGACTCTTCACTGAAACTCGGAGAGGAACAAAGACGGGCTGTGGAGATGATAAACAGTGGTGCTTCGATTTTGTTTTTGGTCGGGTATGCCGGAACCGGAAAAAGTACGACATCCAAGACGATACTTGAGCTTTTAAATACCCGTTATGATAACAAAGAGATCATCACCTGTGCGTTAAGCGGCATCGCCTCGCAGCGCATCAGTGACACGACAGGTTTTGAGTCTGCAACGATTCAGTCACTTTTGGTAAAACATGAAGAGAGTGATAAATTTCCCTACTCCGTTGTACTTATCGATGAGGCTTCGATGATAAATTCATCACTTTTTGCACGGCTTATGAGCAAGATATCAAATAAGGCCGTTGTCATCATCGTCGGTGATGATGCCCAACTGCCGCCGATAGGGGCGGGAAATGTGTTGAGTGATGTTTTAGCGCTGCAGCTCGCTCCTATTGTCAAGCTCACGCAGATATACCGCCAGTCACCCGAGCAGGCGATAACGCTCATCGCCAATGAGATACGTCGTGGCGAAGTACCGCACTATCGCGGTGAGTATGCGGACTTTGATTTTGTAGATGTCAACATTGCCAACTACTATGCGCTGAAAAACCAGCTTACACAGGATGAGCTTAAAGAGCTGCGTGAGAAGAACTCGCAGGATATTATCGCCGAGATGCTGCACAGGGTTGTAGAGTCGATAGAAAAAGCTCGTTACCGACTCAACAACAAGCAGATAAAAGAGTATCTCAACTATTTTCAGGTCATCACGCCGATGAAAGGCGGAACGCTTG
Source organism: Sulfurimonas paralvinellae (assembly GCF_014905135.1). NCBI lineage: Bacteria > Pseudomonadati > Campylobacterota > Epsilonproteobacteria > Campylobacterales > Sulfurimonadaceae > Sulfurimonas > Sulfurimonas paralvinellae. Next base: position 287,649 of record NZ_CP041406.1, read on the forward strand.
GCAGTAACAATCTAAACAGGGTTCTGCAAGAGTATTTTAATCCCAATCCTAAAAAGTGCATAAAAAAGGGCGAGCAGGAGTTTCGTCTGATGGATAAAGTCGTGCATACTAAAAATGAAAATATGAACTCATGGAGTGCCGAGGGGTTTAAAATGGGAGAAGATTCTCACGAGAGACGTATCTTTAACGGTATGAGCGGGTTGCTTTTTAAGATAGATGAGGATGAGGAACAGGCTTTTGTCTTCTACCCAAATGAGGATGTCGTCGTGGTCTATGAGTATGACGAACTCAAATCACACCTGATGCTCTCCTATGCACTGACCATTCACAAGGTGCAGGGGATGGAGTATGACATTGTCGTTATTCCGATGAGTTTTACGCACTTTATCATGCACAATACGAAACTCATTTACACCGCCATTACGCGTGCAAAACATAAATGTATCATCATAGGTGAAAGTGCTGCGTTTGAGAATGCCTGTAGACGCGTTGAAGTGACACGCAGAGATACTGTTTTACTTGAACTTCAAGGTGCTGCAGGGTGAAGGGTATAAAAAGCGTTATTTGGAAAAAAGAGTATCTAACGCTTTTGCATCATCAAGGTTTTCTATCTTAGTGATGTTGCCGTTATCAAGAAGGATAACAACGATCTTCTCTTTGTTCATCCCTTTTGAGTATTCGGCTGAGAGTTTGTCGTCGTTGATAAGTAAAATAGGGAACTTTAGATCTTTTAAGTCTGGCAGAATGAACATCTTTTTGATAATGCTCGGTGCTGCTGAAACATCCGCTACATAGAGTGCTTTATGCTCTTGTAAAAAGTTTGCAGGTTTTTTCTCCAAAAAATCGTTACATGCGTGTCCTGTCGGCTTTGCGAATGAGAAAAAGACGATCTTCGTATCTGCTGTAATTGTACGTGGTTTACCGTTTTGGTCATTTAGTTTCATATCGGCTAAACTTTTTCCGACAGCGAGTTTTGCTTCTACATTTTTGTTTTCATCACTTTTTGAACTGCAGCCGACAAAGCTCAATGTCACAAGAAGGGCTAAAAGAATATTTTTCATATTGTCTCCGTTTTTTTGATTATGTGAAATAATACAGAATTGTTGATGAGATTATAATACTAATTAGATTTACTTAATATATTTAATACTTTTGAAAGTAAGAAAATTATTGTAAAATTTCACCAACATAATTATAAAGGAATAATAATATGGCATGGGCAACAGCGAGACATATACTTGTAGACGATGAAGCAAAATGTAATGAATTAAAAACAGAGATAGAAAACGGAGCTGATTTCGGCGAAATAGCCAAACAGTACTCGACGTGTCCTTCTTCACGCAACGGCGGGGATTTAGGGCAGTTTGGTCCGGGGCAGATGGTGCCTGAATTTGATAAGGCTGTATTTAGCGGTGATGTCGGTGTGGTTTACGGACCGATTCAGACACAGTTTGGCTATCATTTGTTGGAAGTTACAGGCAGAGGATAGAGAGTTGCGTGAGGTAAAAGCAGCCGCTGTGCAGATGAGCATGAGCGAAGATAAAGCAGCCAATGTCGCAAAAGCCAAACGCCTTGTGCGTGAGGCAGCGGCAAATGGTGCGAACATCATACTTTTACCCGAGCTCTTTGAGGGGCTTTACTTCTGTAAAGATATGGATGAGAAGTACTTTTCGTGGGCTTCTCCTCTTAAAGATAACAGACTTATAAAACAATTCAGTGAGCTCTCACGTGAGCTTGGTGTTGTTTTATTAGTCTCTTACTTTGAAAAAGCGGATGATGGCTACTTTAACTCTTTGGTGGTTATTGACAGTGACGGCAGTGTGATGGATAATTACCGTAAAACACACATTCCAGACGGTCCGGGATATGAAGAGAAGTTTTACTTCAAACCCGGCAATACCGGCTTTAGAGTTTATGACACAGCCTATGGAAAGATAGGTGTGGGCATCTGCTGGGATCAATGGTTTTGCGAAACGGCGCGGGCATTGACACTGCAAGGTGCAGAGATCATCTTCTATCCGACGGCCATTGGCAGTGAGCCTGAGATAGGACTTGATTCAAAAGAGCACTGGCAGCGCGTACAGATGGGACACGCCGCGACAAATACAGTGCCGGTGGTCGTGGCAAATCGCATAGGACGCGAAGCAGGCGAGAGCTGTGAGCTTACTTTTTACGGTTCAAGCTTCATTACCGACTACACAGGCAAGAAGATAGCCGAAGCCTCACGCGATAAAGAGGAGATTATCTACGCTCTGTTTGACTTGGATGAGAACGCCAAACAAAGAGAATACTGGGGACTTCTGCGTGACAGACGACCTGAAATGTATGGTAAAGTTGTAGTTGTCACCTGACCCCTTGTCTATGGACGAAATTCTTTATGAAAGATATGTAATAAAAGGAGAAAATTAAAATGGATGCAAAGGCATATTTTGTTTGAAATTACTACGGCTTGGATTGCTCCTGTTGTAATAGCTTTTGGTGTTGTGCTACGTCCGTATATTTTAAAATATATGGGCAAAAAAGGTTTTGTACCAAATCTTCTTTACTTTATTGTTCTGATGTTTATAGTTGTTCCTTTGGAAATGTATCATTTTCGTTTTACTCTAACATCTTTAGATGATGAGAGTGCGAAAAGGGTTGTCAGTAAAGTGCTGCAGAGCAAAATTTTAAGTGAGTATAAAACACCGACAAATGTTCTCTGGAAACCTTATGATGCAAAAAAGAAACTCTATAATATAAAAGCCAATATTCAAAAAAATGAAGAAACTTTTAATATTTACATGCAAACGAAGTGTGAATTTTTTAAAGGCTGTGAGCTTGCCTTAAAAGATATTGTCATCTTGAGTCAAAACGATAGACAAAACAGAGCGATACAAGATGTTACACAAGAGATGTTTTTCCATAGACCATGCTCTGACAAAATAGCACAAGATATGGCAATTACAAGAGTTATTCCTGGAATCTTTAAAATATTATTCGATAAATTTTCCAAGATAAAAGATACTCACGCAGATTACAAATTAGAAAATATAGGACTCAGCAGTGCAAAAGAGTTCAATACAGCTGAGAAACTTAAAGTCGATGCAAAGAATTACACTTTGGTGAACGAGTGTAAAGCCGATTTGAAACTTGAAGGATATTTTCATGTTATAAGTAAAGAAGGCGACAGTGCAAAGCCAATTTTGAAATATATGTTTCGTTCACTTCAACAAGATAAAGACCTTTATCTTCTAGAGGGACCTTTTTATTTTAATATTTATACAGATGATAGCAATGTAAATGTGATGGGTACTTTTTTAACTATAAAGAAGAAAAAATAAGAGTTTCTAACTCTTCAAGTTTTGCACTTGTAATATCTTTGAACTGTGTGCGGTTAAATGTCTGCTGACGTTTTGCGAGTTGTGCGGTGTGGGTGGAGATGAGCTCTAGCATCTCATCTTTTGTTGTTTTTCCATCGAGGTAGTCAAGAACCTCTACTATCCCGATAGCTCCCATTGCGTGAGGTGCTCTTGTATATTTTTGCTCCAAGTAGCAGACTTCATCAATGAGTCCTGTCTCATACATCTTCTGTGTTCTTTTTTTTATGCGCTCACGCAGCAGAGCTCTTTCTACGTCTATGTTGAATATCGGCAAGTTTTTAATAATGGGCTGCGGTGGATTCTCAGTGAACCAGACACTTGGAATCTCTCCTGAAGCTTCGTAGATAAGCAGCGCTTTTTCTATGCGATAGCGATCATTGGGAGCAATTTTTTTCATGTAAAGCGGGTCGATTTTTTGCAGAAGTTCATAAGCAGCAGAAAGATTCTGCAGCTGTTCTTGCACACCCTCTTGAATGAGAGAAGTTATCTCCGGTAAAACAGAAAGCCCGTCAAGCAGGGACTTGAGATAAAAAGAAGTACCACCGACAATGATGAGGTTTTTATTCTCTTTTTCACACTGTTGCACTACATCTTTATAAAGTTTTATAAATATCTCGACACTGAAATACTCATTTGGATAGATCTCATCGATGCCGAAATGCTTGACCTCACGCAGCTCTTCTTTGGATGGTTTGGCGGAGACTATGTCAATCTCTTTGTAGATACTAAGTGAGTCTATGGAGAGAATGTAGGCATCTATCTTTTTGGCAATGGCGATGGCAAGGTCACTTTTACCCGAAGCTGTTGGTCCTATGATGGCGAGTTGTCTGAAACTCATCTTTTCTCTTCGACTATTTCGACATCTTCTTCGATCTCATCGGTGAGCAGTTTTGGCTCTTCATTGGGTGCGATGTTACCGCTGAGGGCTTTGATGAGCTCACGCTGCTGCTCTTTGTCCAGCTCACCGCTTGCTACGGTGTCTATGATCTTCTCGGCGATGCGCATCTTTGTCATATTTTCCTGCTGATGGAAATATTTGTCGAGATTGTCCTGATAGGCACGTAGCTTATCATCATGTCTGCGTCTAAAGTAAAGATAAATAAAGTAACTTGCAATGACCAGAATGAGAAAGAGTATGACGAGCAGATAGCGTTTTATCTCCATGGAGTCTTGATGCTCTATCTCACGCAGTTTCGCTTCATTTGCCGCTTTCTCTTTTGCCTGTTCGAGCATGATTTTCTCTTTTTGGGCTTGGGCTTCAAGACGGATCTTCTCTAAAAGCTGCTCTTTCTCAAGTTTTGCCAGTGTCGTTTGTGATTCTATCTTGGCGAGTTCCTGCTCTTTTTGTGCATCTATCTTTTTGAGCTGAACCTCTTTGGAATCGGCTATCTTCTCTTCAAAAGCTTTTTTCTCCTGCAGTCTCTTTGCAGCGATCTCCTCTTTTGACTCTCCGAAATTGCATCCGCTGAAAAGAAGTGTCATTACCAGTAAAATTATTAGTTTCATTTAAAGCCTATATGTTAGAAATGTTCTAATATTTTACTGAAAAATTCATTAATTTACTTTTTATATAATAGAAGCAATGAAACAGTATAACTACATTTATGACACACAAGATGCATTTCAAAACTTTTTACAAGAAAGATCCATCAAGAATGAGGGTCGAAATATTCTCATTCAAATGTTCACTTCAGAACACTCTTTGGAAGATGCTGTAAAAATAGCCGAGGAGATAACGACGGTGCTGCCTCACGCAGCCATCATCGGTGCTTCAACCGCAGGTGAGATAATTTCAGGAAAGATTCTTGAAAAAAGTACAGTGCTGAGCATCTCTGTTTTTGAAAAAACTTCCATTGAACTTTTCAGTGCTTCTGCCGAGGACTCATACAAACTTGGACTCTTGCTTTCAAAACAGATATTTAACGCAAAGACAAAATGTGTCATTACCTTTGTAGACGGCTTACAGCATAACGGGCAAGAGTATCTTCAAGGCTTAAATGCGATGAACTACAACAATGCTGTTATTGCAGGCGGTATGGCAGCGGATATGCTGCACTTTGAAAAGACTTACACGATATGCGGTACAAAAGTTTCTCGCGGCTGTGCCGTCTGTGTCGCACTCTCGGGTGAAGAGCTCGAAGTACTGCAGGATTACAATCTCGGATGGAGAGCGGTAGGTCCGATATTTACGATTACAAAATCAGACGGTGCAAGAGTCTATGAGATCAACAATCGCCCTGTAAAAGATCTCTATAAAGAGGTTTTGGGGAGTTTTGCAGTTGAAAATATGCCGGCTTCTACCATAGAGTTTCCTTTGATCTTACAAGATGGCGATATGCTCGTAGCGCGTTCTCTGCTCAGTGTTTCTAAAGACGGCAGTATACTTTATGGTGGTAATCTTGAAGAGGGTGCTGAAGTGCGCTTTGGCATTGGCAGCAGAACTTTGGTCAATCAGTACAATCCAAGTGAAGCGCTTCTGGAATCTCAGTCGCTGCAGGCCTGCTTCATCTACTCCTGTATCGCGCGGAAGATGTTTCTTGACAAAGAGCTTGAAAAGAGTTTCAAGATCATAGAAAATACAGCCCCTTCAAGCGGTTTTTTTACCTATGGGGAGTTTTTTTTCAATGATCAAAAGACGAAACTGCTCAATATTACAACAACACTGCTCTTTTTACGTGAAAAAGGCACAGTTGGTGACACAGAGCATCATGACAGAACCAAAGAGACTATTAAAAACCAATCAAAGACGGATGGTGCTCTTTTTAATCTCATAGATTATGTGACAACTGAGCTAAAAGAACAGGAAAAAGGCTTTAAAAGTTCAAAATTTCAGCTTGATGAGTTTTTAAAGGCACTCGATTCTGTTGTTATCATTTCTCGAACAGATACTGATGGGATTATCACTTATGTAAATGAGCGATTTGAAGAGATAAGCGGTTACACAAAAGAAGAGTTGATAGGAAAACCGCACAGTATTGTCCGTAATCCGAATGTAGAAGATGCAGTCTTTGCAAAGATGTGGGAGACGATTACAAAAGGAAATATCTGGAAGGGCGAATTTTCCAATCGGGCAAAAGACGGCTCTCTCTATTATGTGAAATCATCCATTATTCCTATCCATGACGAGAACAGCGAGATCATCGAGTATATGGCCATACGTGAGGACGTAACCTCTTTGGTGGAGAGCAGAAAAAAAGCCGAAGCTGCCGAAGCTGCACAGTCTATGTTCTTGGCAAATATGTCTCATGAGATTCGTACGCCTATGAACGGCATACTCGGTTTTTCAGAGCTGCTTGCCAAAACAAAACTTGATGCTTCGCAGCAGAAGTATATAAAAGCGATCAACAGCTCAACAAAGATACTGCTTGATATTGTCAATGATATTCTTGACTCTTCCAAGATAACAAGCAACAAGATAGTGTTTGAAAAACTTGCCATCAATCCTTACGAAGAGTTTGCGACGACCTATGAGCTTTTAAAAACAACGGCGCAAGAGAAATCGATTAACTATGTATCTGAAATCGATGAAAATATCTCAAAATGTCTGTTGGGCGATGCGACAAGACTGCGTCAAATCAAGATCAATCTGCTCTCAAATGCCATTAAGTTCACACCGAAGTTCGGCGAAGTGAGATTCACTGTCTCTTTGGTCACAAGTGATGCAAAGAGTCAGACGCTTCTTTTTAGTGTAGAGGACAGTGGTATAGGCATAGCAAAAGAGAAACTGCAAGACATTTTCAAACCATTCTCACAAGCAGATGCCTCCACTACTAGAAAATTTGGCGGTACGGGTTTGGGGCTGAGTATCAGTTCTGATCTCATCAAAGCCTTTGGCAGTGAACTGAAAGTAGATTCTGAGGTCGGTAAGGGAAGCAGATTCTATTTTACAATGCGTTTTGATATTTGTGAAGATGAGGTTACTAAAGAAGTGCCGGCTGCTGATGCAGTGTGTCAAAATGATGAAGAGTGCAACAAGCTGCACCTCAATGTGTTGGCAGCTGAAGATTATGATGTTAACAGAATGCTTATTGAATCCATTTTTGAAAAATACAAAAATATTGAACTCTCTTTTGCCGTTAACGGTAAAGATGCCATAGAAAAACTGCAGCAAAATGATTTTGATCTCGTGTTGATGGATATCAATATGCCTGTTCTCAACGGTATTGACGCAACACGCTACATACGCCAAAAGCTGCACAGAAAAGTGCCTATAGTCGCTTTGACTGCAAATGCTCTTGAGGGTGACAGAGAAAAATTTCTTGAATGCGGCATGGATGAGTATCTCTCAAAACCCATCGATGTGGAAGCATTGGAAAATATTTTATGCAAATATTCAAAAACCGAAACAGAGATGTATTCACGTTACATAGATACGGTTTTGGAGCGTTTGAAGTTAAAACTTGGACTTTCTGAGACAGTTTCTAAAAAACTTTTGAAAACTTTTTTAGAGAGTTTAAAAGAGATACTTCCGGAGCTTCAAGAAGCACTGGAACTTAAAGATGTTCAAAAAGTCTATGAAACTGCTCATAAGCTCAAAGGTGCGGCAGGAGCACTTTACATAGGTGAAATCTATGAGATAATGCTGAAAATTGAAACAGCGGCACAGCAGGGTATCATAGTTGAATGTGAAGAGGATATGAAACAAGTCTGTGAATATGTGACTGTTTTGGAGAAAGCACTTTAAAATATCATTAAAGTTTAAATCACTTTTTGTTAAAATATAACTAATAGACTTCCTGCAAAACTCCTATAAGACATATAGGAGTTTTGCAGGAAGTCTAATTAAAATATGGGGTGAAGTTTGCAGAGACTGATACAAAAAGCAAAAGATTTTAATGAACTGGTGATGTTTGAACACTCCATTTTTTCACTGCCGTTTATTTTTATAGCTATGGTGGTGGCAGCTGATGGCTGGTTTGGCTTTGGACTGCTCATTTTGGGTGTGTTGGCTGCTTTGAGTGCTCGTAATTTTGCAATGGGTGTCAATCGTTATGCCGACAGTGACATCGATGCAAAAAATCCACGAACGGCAAATCGTCCCAATGTTGATGGCAGACTGGACAAATCAAGTATTTTGGTCTTTATCATTGTTAATGCTTTGGTATTCATCGCTGTGGCTTATGTGATCAACTCGCTTGCCTTTGCTTTGAGTGTTCCTATCCTTGCCGTACTTGCCTCGTATTCGTACATGAAACGTTTTTCCTCTTTAGCGCATGTCGTTTTAGGTGTAGCATTGGGGCTGGCACCTATTGCAGGTGTTATTGCCGTGAGTGCAGCGATCCCTCTTTGGTCGGTACTGCTTTCACTCGGTGTTATCTTCTGGGTTGCCGGATTTGATCTGCTCTATTCGCTGCAGGATATTGATTTTGACAAAGATAACGATCTCTACTCCATTCCTTCACGCTACGGTGCGGATGCAACGCTTTTCATCTCTGCTCTTTTTCATGCTTTGGCGGTTCTTTTTTGGCTTCTTTTTGTCTGGGCGGCAGGGCTCGGCTTTTTTGCATTTGTCGCCGCAGCGGGAAGCGGCTTTGTGCTTGCCTATGAACAACGGCTAGTGAGACGGGACTTTACGCAGATAGACCGCGCTTTTTTTACGGTAAATGGTTATCTCGGGATCGCTTTTTTTGTTCTTATCGTACTTGACAGGATGGTATCATGAGTGAACCCCGTTTAGTTCCCGCACCCATAAGCATAGCGTTCTCGGAAGCTTCTTTGGATAGAGAGACGTATGAGAGAGAGTTTCAACAGCTATCAGAAAGTGATGATGATCCTATCTCTCAGTGGCTAAAACTTGCAAAAGCAAGAGGAGATACTGCAGAGAGCGATCCTGTCATCTTAAATCTTGTGGTTGAGCTTCATAGAAAGATAGACGCACTTGAGGCATTTTTGAAAAATGAAACGCCAAAACGGGTATCGCTGACGCAAGAGGCTGAGATAGAATCAATAGGATTTGAGCATTTCAAACTCAAAGAGCCGTTGCTTGAGGTTGGCAAAGAGTACTATGGGCGTGTTGCCATGCCTGTGCATCCAAAACGTGATATCGGAGTCTTCTTTAAAGCACTTACGCCGCAGCTTGCAGAGATAATAAAAATACATGAGAGAGATGAAAAAGAGTGGGCTGCTTATATGACCGCCCGTGAGAGAATTCTCATTCGTCAGGCAAGAGAGAAGAGACAGTGAACCTAGAAAACTTTACTTTTAATATAGAATATGTCGTCGTTGCCATGGCAGCTGTTATCCTTTATCTGCTCTATTATGTCTATACGAAAGATTCGGATTACTCACGCAATATCCGTTCGGTCGCCTCAGTCGTAGAAGATCTTAACAGAGAACTTTTTTATCTTAAACGTCAACTCAAAGAGACGGAGTCATCAATTACAAAGGTACCTTCACATATGAGTGATGATGAGATATATCAGGAGATAGAACGCTCAGTCTATGACATGGTGCAGCCGCTCTCTATGGCTCTCAAACAGATACAGAACAACATAGACAGCATTGAAGTGGAGATAGAATCACGTATAGCACAGCTTGAAAGCGGCGTGAAGCAGATATCTATGCCTGCATCCATTCATGGAAATGACGATGAGAAGATCATCTCACTTTACAAACAGGGCATCTCTATTGATGCTATCTCAAAAGAACTGCATATTTCAAAACCTGAAGTTGAATTTGTACTCAAAATAAATAAGATCAAGTAGCGTAGATGACGGCGGATAGAAAGCTTTTTACCCTTGTTTGTATCTTGATAGGTATGAGTATCATCCTCTCATATACGCTGACGCCTTACACGACCATCCTTTTTGGCGTGAGCGAATTTCATTTCGTTATCAGGCAGGCAATTTTTGGTTTTATGGGTATTTTTATTATCTTTGGACTTTCACAGCTTGATCCCGATAAATGGCTCAAACCAATTGGTTTTACACTCTTTTTTGGTTCTTTGATACTGATGATAGCAATGCCTTTTTTGCCGGAGAGCATTGTTTCAGCAGTTGGGGGTGCAAAGCGTTGGATAAAGATCGGTCCTGTCTCTTTGGCACCTGTTGAGTTTTTTAAGGTTGGTTTTGTCTATTTCTTGGCGTGGAGTTTTTCACGCAAGCTAGGACACCATGCAAATATGGGACTCTCGAACGAATTCAAGAGATTTTTGCCGTATGCGGTTGTTTTTGTTGCGGCTATGTTCATTATCGCTTTTTTGCAAAAGGACATTGGACAGGTTGTCGTGCTTGGTGCGACACTTCTTTTTATGCTCATCTTTGCGGGCAGCAGTTTCCGATTCTTCCTCGCTATTTTGGGAGGGATATTCACGGCTATCACTCTTTTCATTTTAACGGCGGAACATAGGATCTTGCGTATAAAATCATGGTGGTCCATAGCGCAGAACTCGGTACTAGGACTCCTTCCTGATTCCATGGCAGATAAACTCAGAGTTCCTGTTGAGGTCGAGCCCTATCAGATAGGAAATTCGCTCAATGCCATTCACAATGGTGGATTCTTTGGAACAGGATTAGCCGATGGGACTTTTAAGCTCGGGTTTTTATCTGAAGTTCATACCGACTTTGTTCTTGCAGGGCTTGCTGAAGAGTTTGGTTTTGTAGGAGTCTTTTTAGTTGTTTTCATCTTTATGTGGATGTTGCAGCGGATCTTCAAGGTCGCCAACCGTGTTGATGATACAAGTTTGTATCTCTTTAGCATAGGTATCGGGTTGGTTTTGGCATTTTCATTTTTGGTAAATGCCTACGGTATCAGTGGAATTACCCCTATCAAAGGGCTTGCTGTTCCCTTCCTTTCTTACGGGGGTTCTTCAATGCTGGGTGCGAGCTTTGGTGTGGGTATGGTGCTGATGGCTTCAAAAAAAGCAGATATGAGTTAAAAGTCAGAGAGGTCTAATAGATGAAATTATGTGTAACAGGCGGTGGAACTGGCGGGCATTTGATGATAGCTCAGGCACTTGTTGAAGCTGCTGTAGCTGATGGGCATGAAGTTATCTTCATAGGCTCACGCAATGGGCAGGATAGAAAATATTTTGAGAAGAATTCTCCTTTTTCACATACCTATTTTTTAGATACGACAGGCATTGTCAATCAAAAAGGTCTCGGAAAACTCAAAGCACTCTATAAGGTTTTCAAAGCATTCCTTCGTGCACGCAGAGTGCTTAAAGAACACAAGATTCAAGCGACCTACAGTGTCGGCGGCTTCTCAGCCGCACCGGCTTCTTTCGCTTCACTTTCGCTCTTTATTCCGCTCTTTATTCATGAACAAAATGCAGTTGAGGGACGTCTCAACAGACTCTTAAAACCATATGCCAAGAGTTTTATTTCTGCGTATGATCCTAATTCCCCAATTAAAGGTTATCCTGTCAAGGAGATCTTTTATAAAACAGCGCATCTGCGTGAGGAGCTGAGAACTATCATCTTTCTTGGTGGTTCTCACGGGGCGAAGGCCATTAATGACCTTGCACTAAGCGTTGCATGGAAGCTGAAAAAAAGAGGCATCGGCATTATTCATCAAGCTGGGGAAGCTGACTATGAACGGGTAAAGGCTGAGTATGAAAAACTCGATGTTGAAGTAGAGCTATATGCCTTTACAAAAGAGCTGCCGGAACTTATAAACAGAGCCGATATGGCAGTCTCACGCAGCGGTGCTTCAACATTATGGGAACTTACCACAAACGGCTGTCCGGCACTTTTTGTTCCCTATCCGTATGCTGCAGGCGATCATCAATACTACAACGCAGAGTTCATTGTTAAAAATGGGATGGGATGGTGCGAGCGCGAGGGCGAGGGCTTGAAAGCAAAACTATTGCAGATCATCAAAGATCCCGAGCTTAAACAAAAGAGTGAAAAACTTTTGGCATATGCACAAAAAGATGTAGCGTATAAGATGATAAAAGATGTCGAAGCGAAGATCAAATGATACATGAACTCGCACAGCAGTTAGTTGATCTGATCTTTGCCTGGGGATATCTGGGAATCTTTATAATGATGGCGATCGAGTCGAGTTTTATCCCTTTTCCATCTGAAATTGTACTGGTACCCGCAGGATATCTCGCGGCAAACGATGAAATGTCCATAGGTGCCATTATGGCGGCTGCACTGGGCGGCTCTCTTGTAGGAGCATTTGTCAATTATTATCTTGCCATGAGTTTGGGGCGGAGATTTTTACTGCGCTATGGAAAGTACTTCTTTATCAAAGAAGAGACACTCTTAAAGATGGAAGAGTATTTTAAAAAACACGGGCATATCTCTACGTTTACGGGCCGTCTTATCCCTGGAGTGCGACAGCTTATCTCCATACCTGCTGGTTTAGCCAAGATGAATTTGGCGGAGTTTACACTCTTTACACTTTTGGGTGCGGGTATATGGGCTCTTATTTTAGTGCTTGTGGGCTACTTTATAGGCGAGAATCAGGAACTTATAAAAGCGTACTTAAGAGAGATAACGATCATTGTTTTTATAGTTGTCGTTGGACTTCTCCTGATATATTTTCGCTATCATAAAAAAAAGGATCAATAAGATGGATTATATGTTTGCGCCGGGTTTTATCGGAACGAGAGCTCCGTTTTTCATGGATTTTGTAACATTGATAGTAGCATTGCTGCCCATTTTTGTCTATGGTGCGATTCTTTTAGCGCGTAGAAGAAAGTATAAACTGCATGCCATAGCACAGAATCTCATTTTTATTTTTTCTGTCATTATTATAGGCTATTTTGAAATGGGAGTGCGTATCGGCGGCGGATTTGATGCTTTTATCTCCGGAAGTGGTGTCTCTCATACCTACGCTTCTATTGTTTTAGGTATTCACATCCTCATTGCAACCGTTACCTTGTTTTATTGGGTTATGATAATTGTCTTTGGAAATCGGGAGTACAGGCTCAAACAGCTTCCCGGACATGCATCCAAAGCACATAAACATCTGGCTGTGAAAACTTTTGTCGGGATCGTCCTGACATCTTTTAGCGGTATTTGGGTATATTTGCTATTATTCGTATATTAAAAAATTTCAAGGAGTGAGATATGATAGAAGTTGGTCAAAAGGCACCGGATTTTTGTCTGCCGAATCAAGATGATGTAGAGATATGTCTGCGTGACTTAAAAGGAAAGTGGATAGTGCTTTATTTTTATCCGCGAGACAATACTCCTGGATGTACGACAGAAGCGTGTGAGTTTACAGAAGCAGCGCCGGATTTCTCATCACTCGATGCGATTATTTTAGGTGTGAGTGCAGACTCGACGAAGAAACATAGAAATTTCATTGAAAAACATGATCTCGGCATTACGCTTTTAAGTGATGAAAGTACAGATATGATGCAGCAGTACGGTGTTTGGCAGTTGAAGAAAAATTACGGTAAAGAGTATATGGGCATTGTTCGTTCAACGTTCATAATAGACCCTGAAGGTATTGTTCGTGCCAAATGGGACAAGGTTCGTGTAAAAGGTCATGTTGAAGCTGTTAAAGAAAAGCTTGCCGAATTAAAGCAAGCATAGACTAAAAAGAGAAAATCTCTTTTTAGTATCTGTAGCGGAGATAGAAACGAATGTCCTGTGCTTTGTCAACATAATTTGCTGCACCAGGCATTGTTGAGGATATCTCTGAAGCATCTCCTGAAGTGGCTCCGAAGAAACCGTTACTTCCTGCATATTTGTAATCTATATACGTATAGCGAATTTGAAGAGAAAAAATGTCATCTACAAGCGGTTCTGTGAAATAGGCTTCATATGCATCACCACGTGCAGCGACTTTTGAACCGATGTTTGTGTCTTCAGCATACGTGATACTTCTCCAGTACTGTGTACCGTGGTTATATTCAAGCCCCCAGCGTCCCTCTTCTGAGATGAGTGAAGGAAATTGTGTACCAACCCAGTAAGAGTAACCTGTTTTACTTTCACCATCTTGAGCAGTTGCATCAAGCATTTTTTGATCTTTCTTTGGATCAGTAATACTCATTGCTCCACTTACAAAGAAGATAGTGTCATCTAAGAAGTCAGAAAGACCGTCACCGATGCCGTTTGCAATAAAGTTCGCCGTGATTGAATGCATACCTCCAACAGTTGTAAAACCTTGGGGCTGATTTTGAGGGTTAACAGCATCTATTAGGTTGTTAGCATAGTAATATTGTGTATTGATGCTATACTGTCCATTGTCATATGGGACAAAGATAAGACCTGCTAAATCAATATTTGGATTTGCCCCTTGTGAACTGTCAACACTTGAGTAAGGGGTAGAAGTGAATTTTGGAGCAGCATTGCTCATACCGCGGCCGGCACAGAATTTGACATACATACCATCAACACCCGTAAGGCTCTCCAAACCAAATTTTGCGCTTAAACCGTCAAACTCGACATTGATAGAGTGTCCCATCGGAGATGAAGCGTGATCGTCATCTCTAAGATTGATAAGGTGACCGTTTGTTGATGGACGGCGACCGATGCTGAATGTCCATGGTATATCAGCTCCTGCAAATTCATCATCTTTATATAGGAAGTAGACTGAACGAACTCTGAGTTTGTCATCATATGCATTTTCATTTGAAACCCAGTCAAATGTTTCAAAACTTGCATTTGCCGGATTACTTGCACCGCTTCTTGCACCGAAAGCTTTATTGTAAGCTAGTTGACCGTGGAAGCTTAGGTTCTCAGTCGCTGCCCAAGACATATTCATCCAGAATCTGTTTGTCATGAAAGCATCGTTTTTAGCTTTTGAACCGTCTGCCATCTTATAGTCAAGGTTTTCAATGGCAAATCTGTAGTCAACACCAAATTTTAAATGATTTGAGTTCGTATTTTTGTTGAGCTCTGCAACATTTTCCTGAAGCTCTTCTACTTTATCTTCAATGCTCTCTTCATCATCTTCATCTTCGTCATCTGCCTCATCATCAGCTGACTCTTTGGAAGCGACTGCAACTTTCTCTTCATCCTCATCTGCTTCGTCATCGGCTTCATCGTCCGCTTCTTCTGCATCAGCGGATTCTGCAGATGCAGCTTTTTCAGCTTTGAGAGCGTCAAGCTCCTGTTTCATCTGCTTCATCTGAAGCTCCATCTGTTGAAAACGGTCATACATAGTATTGTCTGCACTGAGACTTGTTGTCCCAAGAAGTGCTGCTGTTACTAGTGAAAGTAGTAAAGGCTTATTCATTTCTTCCCTTTTTTGTGATATATCTGTGATACTATACATAATCTATTATAAAGATAGTTTTAAATGAGAGGATTTTTCTATAATATTTTTTTATATATCGTGGACTTATTTATATTATTAGAAAAATATGAAAAAGCTAGATTTAAACATAAGTTGAGTATAATTCGCGGATTTTTCTTCTGTTTTTACACAAGAAAATATTAACAGGTTATGTCAAAAAACTGGTGCAGCTCTCTTTTTAGAGAGTCGATGTCCGACATTCCCGAAGCCAACCAGTGAAATTTCTGGCTTGAGACAACAGCCCTTAAAGGACCTTAAATGGTAACTATGAAAGACCTCTTAGAATGTGGTGTACACTTCGGACACCAAACTCGTCGTTGGAATCCAAAAATGAAAAAATTCATTTTCGGTGTAAGAAAAAACATCTATATTATAGATCTTCAAAAAACACTTCGTTACTTCCGTAACACGTACCAAATCGTTGTAGATGCTGCAGCTGAAGGAAAAACTGTTCTTTTCGTCGGTACAAAAAAACAAGCACGCAACTCAGTTCGTGAAGCGGCTATCGCATGTGGTATGCCATATGTAGATAACAGATGGTTAGGTGGTATGCTTACTAACTTTCCTACTATCCAAAAATCTATCCGTAAACTTGATGTTATCACTGAGATGCAAGAAAACGGACAAATCGATCTTCTTACAAAAAAAGAAGCATTGATGCTTTCAAGAAAAAAAGATAAACTTGAAATGTACTTCGGTGGTATCCGTGATATGAAAAAACTTCCTGATATGCTTTTCATCGTTGATGCTGTAAAAGAGCATACGGCTGTTCTTGAAGCACGTCGTCTTGGTATCCCTGTTGTAGCTCCACTTGATACTAACTGTGATCCGGATCTTATCACTTACCCAATCCCGGGGAACGATGATGCTATCCGTTCTATCCAACTTTTCTGTCGTGAAATGACAGCTGCGATCAACGAAGGTAAAGCACTTCGTGACGGTCAAGGTGAAGAAGTTGAGCAAACTGAAGAGGTTGCATCTGAGGAAGCAGCAGCTACAGAAGCTCCGGCAACTGAAGAAACTACTACAGAGGAAGCGTAATTATGGCAGCAGTAACAGCAGCAATGGTTAAAGAACTTCGTCAGGCAACTGATGCTCCTATGATGGATTGTAAAAAAGTTTTAGTTGAAGCTGACGGAGATATGGAAAAAGCAAAAGAGCTTTTAAAAGAACGCGGTATCGCTAAAGCAGCTAAAAAAGCTGATCGTGTTGCAGCAGAAGGTCTTACAGGACTTAAAATCGCAGATGATTTTTCAAAAGCGGCAGTGGCAGAGGTAAACTCTGAAACTGACTTCGTTGCACAAAACGAAGGTTTTCAAAATCTTGTAAAAGATACTGTAGAAGAGATCTTCAACAACAATCCTGCAGATGTTGAAGCGTTCATGAGCAGTGATTTCGGAGAGAAATTCACAGAATCTGTAACAAAGATCGGTGAGAAGATCGAACTTCGCCGTTTTGCAGTTATGAATGCTGCACCGGATGAAGCTATGAACGGTTATATCCACTCAAACAACAGAATCGCTGTTATCGTAAAAGCGAAATGTGATTCTGAAAAAACTGCTGAGTGCATGAGAGATACTTTAAAACAAGTTGCAATGCACGCTTCTGCAATGAAACCAAGTACATTAAGCTACAAAGATTTCGATACAGAGTATGTTGAAGGTGAGACGAAAGGTCGTATCGAAGCACTTAAAAAAGAGAATGAAGAGTTGAAAAGACTTGGAAAACCTCTTAAAAATGTACCAAAATACGTTTCTATGATGCAACTGACTGATGAAGTGATGGCACAGGCTGAAGCTGACATTAAAGCTGAGTTACTTGCAGAGGGTAAACCGGAGAAGATTTTAGATAAAATCATCCCTGGTAAAATCGCTCGTTTTATCTTAGATAACACACTTTTAGATCAAGAACAAGCACTTCTTGACCAACAATATGTTTTAGACGACAAATTAACAGTAGCTCAGGCTATTGAAAAAGCTGCTAAAGCATGTGGTGGTACAGCTGAGATCACTGAATTCGTTCGCCTTGAAGTTGGTGAAGGAATCGAGAAAAAAGAAGACGATTTCGCAGCAGAAGTTGCAGCACAAATGAGCTAAGCCTTTGGCTTAACTCATCTTTTGTCCCTTCTATTTAAAACTTTTTATAAAACTCCAAGAAAAATATTACAATAAGCTAGATTTGATTATAATCTTTTTATGAATTTAGTATCCGCAAAAAATATATCACACTCTTTTGATTATGAACTTTTCTCCAATGTTTCTTTGGATCTTGCTACAAAAGAGAGCATCGCCATCATCGGCATAAGCGGAAGCGGAAAATCAACACTTTTGCATCTTCTCTCAACACTCTTAAAACCTAACAGCGGAGAGGTTAAGATACTGGGTGAAGATGTACTCTCTTTAAAACCTAAAAAGCTTTCATATCTCAGACGTCATGAACTTGGTCTTGTCTTTCAGTCTCACTATCTTTTTAAAGGTTTCAGTGGGTATGAAAATCTTGAAGTTTCAGAGATATTGGCGCAAGAACCCATTGAAGATGCACTACTAAAGCGGTTGGAGATAGAACACTGTATCCATCAAAAAGTGACGGAACTCTCAGGTGGACAGCAGCAGCGTGTTTCCATTGCAAGAGTGCTGACAAAAAAACCGACGATCATTTTTGCAGATGAACCGACAGGAAATCTTGATACGGTAACGGCGCATGAGGTCATGGATCTTTTCTTTGAGTATATCGAGCAGCATGAAGCAGGCATGATCCTTGTCACACATGACGATACACTGGCACATCTGTGCGATAAAGTCTATAAACTCGAAGACAAAGAACTTGTAAGGGTAAAATAGTGGAATTGGCGCAGATATTTAACGAAGCAAATATTGTCGCTTTTTTACTGCTTTTTTTTCGATTTGCAGCACTTTTTATTGCTGTACCCATCTTTTCGCACAACAACATTCCTATGAACATCAAAGCGACGATGGCCTTTTTCTTTACAGTGGTCTTTTATGCTTCCATGCCGCCTCTGCACATCGCTTTGGATATTCCGACAATTATATTAGCCATACTGAGTGAATTTTTTCTCGGAATGGTCGTAGGTGTCGCTTTGCAACTGGCATACAATGTCATCACTTTTGCAGGCGGACAGATATCTTTTATGATGGGTTTTTCCATGGCAAGTGCCATTGATCCCCAATCTGGTGTCTCGATGCCGATTATTTCACAGTTCTTATCGCTTTTGGCCTTGATGGTTTTATTGGCTTTAAATCTGCATCACTGGATGTTGCTCTTTATCGATCATAGTCTTAAAACGGTTCCGCTTGGCGGATTTTTGATGAGTAACGATGAGTTTCATTACCTTATGCATGCCGCGTCAAATATGTTCCTTGTCGGTTTTATAATCGCCTTTCCTATCATCGCTCTTTCATGGCTTGCCGATGTTATTTTTGGAATGCTTATGAAAACAATGCCGCAGTTTAACCTTTTGGTCATAGGGTTTCCTATTAAGATCATGGTTGCCTTCGCTGTTTTAATTGCAACACTGACAGCTGTCATGCTGATACTCAAAGGTCAGGTGCAGGAAGCTTTTAATGCTTTGGAAATGCTTTTTTAGTTTTTTTTAGGTACAATAAGAGCAAATTGACAATCTCTCTCAAGGAAAATGCGTGAAGATACTACTTTTAAATGATAATCCGGTTGTAAACAAGTTAGTTACATTAAGTGCTCAGAAAACTTCTGACGAATTGGATATAGTCACAAATGTTAATGATGTTGTAGGAACTTCATATGATTTAGTAGTAGTTGATGATTCGATAGGCAGTGATGATGTTTTAGAAGCTTTGCGTTCAAAGCTGGCATTTTCGAAAAGTCTCTATATCTGTTCACGTGATGCCGTAGAAGCCACAGGCTTTGATGCTACTTTGAAAAAGCCTTTTTTACCGACGGATCTTGTAGAGTTGTTTGCTATGTTTGACAAAGAGATAGAAAAAGATGCCGATGCTCCACAAAGTCAAAGTGTTGAAGAAGGGTTGCAGGAAAGTGATACTGCCGCAACTGCAACGCACGAGGAAGAGATAGAAGAGCTGGAGGATATAGACGGCATGGGTGATTTGGATCATCTCGATGAGTTGGATGAGTTTGAAGATATTGCCCTTGATGAAGAAGTTGACCTTGAAATGGATGATCTTGAACTTGATGTAGAAGGTGGTGAAGATCTGGTACTCGATGATGACAGCGAAGATGAAACACTCATAGGCGAAGAATCTTTGGAAGATGAGAATCTTGGTGAGAGTGTTTTAGATGATGAAGAGGCACAAAAAGTAAAAGAACTGCTTGATGAAACGGACGAAGAACCTTCGGATGATTTTACACTTGAACTTGATGAAGAGGGTGACACCTTTCATTTTGATCCGCATGTAGCATCTAAAGAACTGGGATTGCCTCTTGATGTAGTTGAGGATTTTGTAAATGATTTCATAGAACAGGCTTTGGAGTACAAAGAGGAGCTATATGCATCGGCAGTGGCACAAGATTATACTCGTATTCATGAAATATCTCATAAGCTCAAAGGTGTTGCAGCAAATTTACGTGTTGAAAATGCATTGAATGCTTTAACGACAATCAATACATCTTCGGATGAGAAAGAGATAAAAGAGAAACTCAATCAATTCTATGAAATAATAGATAAATTAAAAAGCACGCAACACGCAGATGAAGAAGTTGACTTTGATATGGCTTTAGACCTTGAAGATGAAGCAGATGCGGATATTGGTGATGATGATACACTCAATGAATTGGATGAAGCAGTCCAAGAGGAAGAGATAGAGGATCAGGAACTTGAGGAGCTTGAAAGTGACAGTGTAGAAGAGCTTGAGGATTTCATTGATGAAGCGGTCACGGAAGAACTTGCTCTAGAGGAGAAAGAAGAAGAGATTGCTGAAGATGAAGAACTTGACTTTGATATGGCTTTAGATCTTGAAGATGAAGCTGATGCCGATATAGCAGAGGATGAAGATTTATTGACCTTGGATGATGAGTCAGAAGAGTTGGAATTGGATAGTTTTGAAGATGAGAGTGAACTTGAAAATGACAGCGAGGAAGAGCTTGAAGATATCATTGACGAAGCAGTGACAGAGGAACTGGAAGAAGAAGGTGATAGTGTCGAAGAGCTTGAGGATATGATTGATGAGGAAGTAACACAAGAACTTACAGAGGAAGCATCTGAAGAACCGCAAGAGAGTGATGACATTGCAGATATTGAGCAGCAGATTCAAGAAGCGGTGGAAGATTTGAGCGAAGAGGACCTTGAGAGTGAACTCGATGATGAAACACTTCTTGAAATTGCAGCTTCTGAGATAGATTCGCTTGATGCATTAAGCTCGAAAGATCTGAAACTCGCTCTTGGTGAAGAAGTAGAAGATGATGAACCTGAAGAAGAAGTAACTCCAGAAGATGTGCAGGAGTTATTAGAAGATGCCGAGGTGGATGAAGATGTGCTAGAAGCTGCTGAAGAAGACTTGGAAGAGGAAAAGGAAGCCAAGATAGAAGGTGTGGATGCTCTGAAAAAACTTTTAAAAGCACTCGATGACAAAGAGATAGCGGCTTCAATGAAAGACATGAAAATCACTATAAATATAGAACTAGGTAGTAATAATGAGTAAAATAAACGGTGCGGTACTGGTGCTTTCAGGTCCAAGCGGAGCTGGAAAAAGTTCTTTGATCCATAAGATCATTGATGATATAGGTGAATCTTATTTTTCTATCTCAACAACGACACGCCCGATCAGAAAAGGCGAAAAGAATGGTGTTGATTATTATTTTGTTGACAAAGAAGAGTTTGAACGTGAGATAGAAGAGGATCAGTTCTTAGAATATGCTGTTGTGCATGGCAACTATTACGGTACTTCATTAAGACCGGTCAAGCAGGCACTCTCTGAGGGTAAACTTGTCATATTTGATATAGATGTGCAGGGTAACAGCGCTATAAACAGTCGATTGGGAGATATCACCACTTCAGTATTCATTACACCGCCGACACTTTCAGAACTCAAAAGAAGACTTGAGAATCGCTCAACTGATGAACAGGAAGTTATTGACAGACGAATCAAAATGGCTAGAAAAGAGATACAAAGGGTTGCTGAATATGAGTATCTTCTGATCAATGACGACCTCGATGCAGCAGCAGACAAGCTGAGAATAATTGCAACAACAGCTCGATTTAAAAAATCAAATGATGAAATAAATGCATTTGTCAATCAATGGGAAGATTTATAAAAACAACAAAAAAGTTTGCTATAATAACAAACTTAAAAAATAAAGGAATATACCATGGGAATGCCTAGTGGAACAGAGTTACTACTCATTTTTGGAATTATCGTACTGCTTTTTGGTGCGAAAAAAATACCTGATTTAGCGAAAGGTCTTGGTAAAGGGATCAAAAACTTTAAACAAGAGATGAAAGAAGTTGATGAAGTAGATGTTGAAGCTCCAAAGAAAGTTGAAAGTGCTGATGAAGTAGCTTCAAACGAAGAGACTCCAAAAACAACTACACAAGCGTAAGCCTTGAAGCAAAGAGTATCAGCGCTGTTGCGTGAAAAACTTGGTCGTGAAGTTGTTTTAGAAAAACCTCGTGACCGTTCTTTTGGCCACTTTGCTACTCCTATTGCCTTTTCTTTGGCAAAAGAGTTAAAAAAATCTCCGATGATTATTGCAGATGAACTTGCTTCATCTTTTAATGATTCCGATGAATTTTCAAGTGTTGAAGCTGTCAAAGGCTACTTAAATTTTCGTCTCAGTGAAGCATTTTTAACAGAGTATGCCTCTTGGGCACTTGACAATCCTGCACTCTTCGCGACACAGGAAAAAAATCAAAAAGTCCTTTTGGAGTTCGTATCGGCAAATCCGACGGGACCACTTCATATTGGGCATGCTCGCGGTGCTGTTTACGGTGATACCCTCTACCGCCTTGCAAAGCATCTTGGTTATGATATCACTGCAGAGTATTATGTAAATGATGCAGGCAATCAGATAGACCTTCTTGGACTTTCCATACAACTGCATGGTCGTGAAAATCTTTTGGATGAAACTGTAGAGTATCCGGAGAGCTATTACCGTGGAGAGTATCTCGATGCACTTTCACGAGAGGCTATGGAAAAATTCGGTGCCGATATCTTTCATGATGAATCACGTCAGCGTGAACTTGCTATGTGGGCAAAAGATGAAGTGATGAAGATCATTGTCAAAGACCTTGCCGATACGAACATTCATTTCGATACTTTTGTATATGAATCTACTCTTTATGATGACTGGGACAGAGTCATGAAGAAAATGGGTGATGGCATCTATGAAAAAGATGGCAAAGTCTGGATAGCTTCAGAGGCAAAAGGGGATGAAAAAGACAGAGTCGTTGTACGTGAAGATGGGCGTCCTACCTATCTTGCAGGTGATATAGTTTATCATAACCAGAAATTTGAGCGTGGATACGATCACTACATCAACATCTGGGGAGCAGATCATCACGGGTATATTGCACGTGTAAAGGCGGCTATTGAGTATCTTGGATATGATTCAAACAAGCTCGAGGTACTGCTTTCGCAGATGGTCAGTCTCTTAAAAGACGGTGAACCTTACAAAATGAGTAAGCGTGCGGGTAATGTCATTTTAATGAGTGACATAGTTGAGGAGATAGGTGCGGATGCATTGCGTTTTATCTTTGCGAGCAAAAAAAGTGATACGGCGTTAGAGTTTGACCTTGCAGAATTTAAAAAGCAGGACAGCTCAAACCCTATCTTTTACATTCAATATGCTCACGCACGTATTCAAACACTGCTTTCTAAGAGTGAGTTAAACAGAGATGAGATACTTGCTGCGACGCTCAAAGGGCTTGATGCGCAGGCAGATTCATTACTCTTTGATGCGCTTTTACTGCCTGAAGTTGTCGAAGATGCATTCAATACGCGTCAAGTGCAAAAACTGACAGATTATCTCAAATCATTGGCGGCATCACTGCATAAGTTCTACTATGATGTCCGGATGATCGGTACAGAAGATGAAGCAAAACTCTTAAAGCTAATGCTTGTTGTCGCACTTAGCATTA
This sequence comes from Sulfurimonas paralvinellae, assembly GCF_014905135.1. Classification (NCBI taxonomy): domain Bacteria; kingdom Pseudomonadati; phylum Campylobacterota; class Epsilonproteobacteria; order Campylobacterales; family Sulfurimonadaceae; genus Sulfurimonas; species Sulfurimonas paralvinellae. The sequence continues at coordinate 311,292 of NZ_CP041406.1, forward strand.
AAACAGGGCTTTCTCTTATGGGAATTGAAGCAAAAGACAAAATGGTAAAAGAAGAGGAGTAAGACTCTTCTTCTATTTTTGCGAGTTTCTTAAAGCTGGGTAGTACCTTTTGACCTCATTGAGATATTTCTTGGGAATCTGAATCAAGATTGGATTTTTTTTCTTGTCTAACCACATCACAATTCTTTTGAGATCCTTCTCTTTCATAGAAGTACACCCGACAGTCGGAATATTATCACCTCTTTGTATATGCAAAAAAATGCATGAGCCTCTTTGCGCTGCTGCGTGAGGGTTATGTGCGACAAAGACACCTGTTTTGTAGAGTTCATCGTCTCTACGCATATGTTCAAAGCTTTTTTCATCACCATGTGCCTGAATGATTTGATTGTAAAACGGAGAGTTGCTGTCATCGACACAAATGGTGTCTGTATCGGCATGAATGTATGGAAGTTTTGTTCTGAATTTATAATCATAACCAAAAGCATCTGTTAGGCTAAAGATACCGGCAGGGGCTTTTTTATCGCCTTCATGCTTTACTGGTTCATTTGTTGCGTGAGGAATATTTTCTATGCCAATTCCCCATCCTAAACCATTTTTTCCAAGATTGACTTTGAAATCTTTGCATACGACTTTTTCATTCTCATAGCATGTTAAAGTTGCACGGCTGCTGTTAAAATCATCGGCAACTACTAAGACAATCTGTTGTGATGAAAACAACAATGTTGAAAAACTTAGTGTAATTAAGAAACTTTTTATCATAAAGTATGGTACTATTACTATTATATGACTGACCTTAGAGAGTTGGGCAAAAAGGCAAAAAAAATTATGAGCATTAAAATACGACAAGCAAAGGTTGAAGACGCGCCTTTTTTAGCACAGATGATGTTGCAAAGTTCTCGAGCGGGAAAGAAAGTTGGTCTTTTTGATCTTATCTTTGAAACCAATGATGACAAAGAACTTTTGAGAAAACTTGAACAGCTCGCACAGACAGAAGCAAAAAGCCATTGTAATTATAGAAATTTTTTAATTGCGGAAATGGATGGACAAAGCGTCGGAACACTTTGCAGTTATGAGCCGCGTAAAGCGACAAAAGAGGTTTTTATTGCAGCATTACAGGAAATTGGATGCTCAGAAACACTAGAAAATACTTTGGAAGTTTTTTACGGCTGTAAACTTGATGTAAGTCGTACTGCATTGATGTTTGATTTTATGGAAGAGCTTGAAGGTTTCCTTGATGTAGGCGTTTTGAAGGCATTGATGCACAAATCACTCCTTAGTGCTCGTCTCAAAGGCTATAGCATAGCACAGACTATCATTGAGATAGGTTCACTCGAAGCAGAACTTTTATACGAAAAACTAGGTTTTTCAGTAATTGATGAAAAAGAGTGTGAAAGTTATAAAGAGATCTTTGGAAGAAGCGGCTTGAAACTTCTTTCTATATCATTTTAGGAGAGTAGCATCGAGCTCTCTTTTTTGTCTGTAGTGCCGTCTCTAGCTGCAATTGCTCTTGCTTTGTACTCACGCAATGTACTTCTTTCTCTTTTTGGCGGCATTCTTGCCGGTGTTTTCATACTGCATGATTTTTCTTTTTTTACAACTGTTACAGAGACGATTGCTCTGTTCTTTTCACTCTTAAGCGAGCCGTGGATTCTAAAAACACTGGCTTTTGCCATTTTGGTTGGCAGTGTGATGGAATTGCTTGAGAGAAGCGGCGGCATAAACGGTTTTGTGGCTTACATGACCGAGCGTTCAAAACTTGTCAGCTCACCGCGTTCTGCATTGATGGTAAGCTATATTATCGGTGTTGTGATTTTTATTGAGTCTTCCATCACTTCTTTGATCGCCGGTGCTGTAGGGCGGCCGCTTTGTGATAAAGAAGGTGTCCCTCACGCAAAGCTTGCTTTTGTCTGTGACTCGACATCGGCACCTATCAGTTCTTTATTGGTACTTAACGGCTGGGGTGCACTGCTGCTTGGTCTCATTGCCACACAGATTGAGAGTGGATTTATCAGTGGTGAGAGTGTTGACTGGTTGATCGAGAGTGTGGTTTTTAATTTTTACTCTATGAGTGCTTTGCTGGTCACTTTTTTGGCTGTATGGTTCAATATAGAGATAGGCCCGATGAAAAATGCAACACCGCCAAAAGTACATGCGCATATATCACTCTCACACAAAGCACCTATGTCATATATGCTCGCACCCATCTTTGTTATGATCGTATCGGTGTTTGTTTTTCTCTATATGACAGGTTCAGGAAATATGCTCAAAGGAAGTGGCTCAAGCTCCATTTTTTACACTATGCTTACAACGCTTGGTTTTATGTATATTCTTTATGTAGTGAAGGGGAAAATGAGCTCAAAAAGTTATTTCATATCGGCTTTTATCGGAGGAAAAAAACTCTTTGGCATTGCGATGATACTGCTGTTTGCATTTGCCATCGGAAAAGTGACGAGTGAGCTGAGGACCGGACTTTATCTTGCCTCACTTGCTTCAGACAATCTCGCTCCTGTTTTTTTGGCAGGAGTTATATTTCTGCTGAGTTCTCTCATCTCATTTTCAACAGGAACAAGCTGGGGGACGTTTTCTATTATGATTCCCATTGCCGTACCGATGGCGACTGGACTTGATGCAAATGTGGCGCTTGCCATGGGCGCGGTTATCAGCGGCGGTGTTTTTGGAGACCACTGCTCACCCATCTCGGATACTACCATCATATCGTCATTAGCAAGTGATTGTGAGGTCATAGAACATGTGAAAACGCAACTGCCTTATGCGCTCATCAGCGGTGGTATTGCGTTTATTTTATTTGTGATTTTCTCTTAACTCTCTAAATAGTAGTTAATAGAGTAGCGCATATCATCATCGAGATTTTCCATATTGCCAAGCATCCAGCGAAGGTAGCCTGCATCTTCTCTGGCGACTTCTTCGAGTGTTTTTCCTTTGTGCTTGCCGAATCGAAATGTTTTTACCAAGATGGGGGTGTTTGTCAGGTCGACCATCTTTTCAACCGGATTTTCACCTGGGAATTTTTCTTGAACTGCCTCTCGCAGTTTTGTTAAAAAGAGTTTGAGTACGAGTACATCACCGATAGCGTCATGGGCTTTTACTTCTATGCCAAGAGCATCTGCCTCTTTTTGTTCTTCTTTATAAAGTTCCATTTTGTATCGAAAATACTGTAGACGGTGGGCATCTTCATCTGCAAAGATATGTTTTGCCACACGCAGGGTGTCGATGACCTTCATCTGCACATCAAACCCCTCTTTTTCAAGCATCTTCAGATCAAAAGGGGCGTTGTGGATGATCATGTAGTTATCAGGAGTGTTAAGCTCAAGAAGTCGTTTATAGGCAGAGGTATCTCTGCATGCCGGTTTGTCTTGAATCATCTCCGGTGTGATGCCGTGGACTTCCATCGCTGCGAAATTGATGGGTACATCGCTTGAGCAGAACTCATTGTGCACCTCGATATCTTTTGCGCCTAAGACCATGTATCCAAGCTGAATAACTCTGTCATTTTCATCCGTTCCCGTTGTTTCCGTATCTAAGATTATATATTTTGCCATGTTTCTTCTTTGTATTATCGTCTGTTGCTTTGAAATCGAACATCAAAACTACGCTCTGAGTTCGCTTTTACTTTGAGTGTAAATGTAACTAAATTTCCCTTAGTGTAAACATATTTGAGCTTTGAATGGATGCGTGAGCTCTGTTTCTTGTTAAATGGAATCTGCAGGGTTAGCATTTTATCTTCATCTGAATTGTTGAGGAGCTTGTATGTTACCGTAACGTCAAATGCTGTTTTTGTGTCATTGCGTGAGTGCATTGTCTGTGTTACTTTTGTGTCAAAATCTTTACCTACCTGCAGTTTAAGCGGAGCGTTCTTCGGTGTATTTGCAATGCTGTTCTCGCCAAGAAGCAGTTTTTCGCCCTCATCATCTCTATAGATACGCACTATTCCCGCAGGAAGTTCTTTTTGCAGACCTTTGAGATGTATGTTGTGTGTAACCCTGCTTGAACGCTCACCCATAAGATAGAGAGGATTGTTCATCAATGCAGTGTAATCGCTTTTGATAGAGATATTTTCCGCCCCAAAGAGTTTGACTCTGTGTTTTTGGTATGTATTGAGATCAATCTTTCTCGGTAAGGTATATTTATGGTAACTGGAAACTGCTTTATGTGTCGGTTTAGCGGTTTTGTCCATTGCAGTCATATTGCTTCTATACATGACAGGTTGTGGATGGCTGTATGCTCTGCTGATATCGCCTGCAAGAAGATTTACGGTTGCATTTTTAAAATCTTTTCCCGAATTGTTTGTGATGTCGATCCATGCCGTGAGATTCACCTGATCTTTATGGATGTTCAGAACATAGTCAGCTGCAAAGCTGATGTTTTGTGCGAGATAGCTGAGTTTTACATCTGCTTTGAGTGTTTTTGCACTTTTTATATCAAATGTAAGTTTGTTCGTAAGCTCTTTGTTTTTTGCCAAATCCTGCTGTGAGATTCTTTTAGGTCTGTATGATTGTGAGTAGAGTGTGACTTCTTTTGGCAATTTGATATCGACGGAGTTGTCAAGAAGTGTATTTGGCAGATTGTCATAAACAAATTCTTTTTCATCTTTTTGGATTTCAATCTCTTGAGACTCCTGAACTAGGGCTATATTTGAGTTATAAATGGTAAGTGTGGTCGCAAAAATTGTCTGCGTGAGGACAAAGCCTGAGAGTAAAATTATTCTTTTCATTTTTTAATTCCTTTTCGGTATAAAAGTATGATACACTTGTAAAAAAAATAAAAGGCAACAGGTTTGATAGAAACTCCTTTGGCATACCTTTTCGTTATCGCTGCGAGCGTAACTTTTTTTCATCTACTAGCGACAAAAACGAAACTGCAGATCTTTGAGTACCTTCCTGCCGTGGTTATGATCTATGCTTTTATGATGTTGCTTGCCTCGCTTGGAACATTTCACTATAACGCCGATATCAACAATGTTTACAAACTCACAAAGACAAATTTGCTGCCTGCCATGCTTTTTTTAATGCTTTTGGAGATTGACCTCAGACACTTTTTAAAACTTGGCAAAAAACTGCTTATCGCATACGCTCTTGCTGTTGTCTCCATTGCTGTCGGCTTTATAGCTGTTGCTTTTGTCTTTCATTTTAACCATGATATGTCGGCGGCTTTTGGTGCGTTGGCCGGCAGCTGGATGGGAGGCACGGCCAATATGGTGGCCGTCGGTAGTGCGTTAGGCGTGAGTGAAGATGCTTTTGCCTATGCGCTTGTTGTTGACAGTGTGAACTATACGCTTTGGGTGATGTTTCTGCTGGCCCTCGTGCCCTTTGCCAAAGTTTTCAACCGTTTTACGAAGAGTGAAGCAAATCTTGCCTATCTCAGTGAAATAGGCTGTGCCTGTGCCATGGGAGCGAAGCGTTACTGGCTGCTTATCGCTCTGGCACTTTTTGCTTCATTGGCTTCTCAGGTCTTGGCAAACTATATAACGTTGCTCAACCATACGACAACTATTGTTATCATTGCAACCCTTATGGGAGTCGGCGCATCTTATACTCCTCTGCGTGAGCTTAACGGCTCAAGTGAGGTAGCAACGACGATGCTCTACATTATCATAGCACTGATCGGTTCAAAAGCGGTCATAGAGGATTTCAGTGGTCTTGGCATCTATGTCATAGCAGGCTTTGTGATTTTACTCACGCATGCGCTGCTTATGGTTCTTGGTGCGAAGATCTTTAAACTCGATCTTTTCAGCATCGCCGTTGCCTCTTTGGCAAATATCGGCGGGGTTGCCTCTGCGCCAATTTTGGCCGCAACATATAACAAAAAGCTTGTGAGTGTCGGTGTGTTGATGGCGATTATGGGCTATCTCATCGGAACTTTCGGCGGACTGCTTGTGGGGGATATACTTCTGAAAATGTCGTAGTAGTCTGTGTGATTAAAGTCTCTATTCTTTTTTCTACGCTACAATCGAAATATTACTAATCAAAGGATATAAAATGTTAAAAATATTTTTCTCTCTATTGCTTTTCATAGCGAGTGCAAATGCTCTTGAAGAGATGGGAATTAAAGGCACAGGCGGCTGTGTATTGTCACAGAACAATCATGTCGAAGTTGGGTTTACGGCTTATAAAACACCGCTTAAAATCGGTGTCGGCGGAACTTTTGATAAAGTCAGTTACACGCCAAACAAAATAAGCGGCAGTAGTTTTCGTGATCTTTTTGTCGGATCTTCTGTGGTTATTGACACAAAGAGTGTAAACTCACACAATAAAGGGCGTGATGCCAAACTGGTCAAGTTCTTCTTTGACAATATGAGCTCACAGACAATTACGGCTGAAATTACGGGCTATACACCGGACAAACGTTATAAAGGAAAACCAAAAACAGGTATATTTATGGTTGCGGTAACGATGAACGGTGTGACAAGAAATGTACCGATGCGATACAGCTACTTTCAAGGGAAAATGAAAGCCGAAGGTGTTATAGACCTTTTTGATTTTAGTGCGAACAGATCGCTTCAGGCTATTAACAAAGCATGCTACGAACTGCACCAGGGAAAAACATGGAATGATGTCACCATCTCCTTTACAACAGAGGTAAAAGCTAGCCTTTGCCATGCAAAATAAGTAATAAAGGCGTAAAAGAGCTGTGATAAACATCATTATCTTTTATATTGTGCTAGAACTCTATGAGGTTCAGTGGCAAAAGGCCGAAACAATCATGGGGATGCTTGCTCGAATGTACCGGTGGTATCAAAAGAGCATATTTCTTTTTCTCATTATGCATCCTACCTTCTATTTTGCCGTCTGGTTTGTTCTGCAAACGAACTACAATCCATACGCCGTGGCACTTTTACTTTTTAAATCTGCAGATATTATTACAAAGATAGTACTTATAAAAAAGGTCTTTATTGACAAAGAGCTCTCACGGGAGTTTACGCTTTCGCTCTTTACGCCTATTGGCCCTTACATGCCTTATGTCGGTATTTTACTCTATCCTTTTTTCATCTATATGGCACTTTCATGAAGATAGAAGAGATATCCCTCACGCAAGAAAAGATTCCTCTTAAAACACCTTTTATAACTGCCTTGCGTGAGGTAAAGGATGTAGAGTTTATCCGTGTGAAAATTCTCTGTGACAACGGAGCTTTTGCTTACGGTGAAGCACCGGCGACCAAGGCGGTTACCGGTGAAACACTTGAATCCATCAAGCAGAATATCACACAACTGCAAAATTTACTCATAGGCCATACTCCCCAAGAGGCACTTTCAATTCTGCATGCAAGCGGCATTGGCTCAAGCGCAAAAGCGGCTTTGGATATGGCGCTTCTTTTTTTAACGGCTAAGATGAACAACCAGAATCTCGATACATATTTTGGTATCAGTGATTTGGGTGCAATAAAAACAGATATCACTATCAGCCTCAATGCAGAGCAAAAGATGCTTTTGGATGCAAAAAAAGCTCTGCGTGAGGGAAAAGATATCTTAAAAGTGAAGCTCGGCTCTGACATCATGCATGCCGTAGAGGTAACTAAAATGCTCTCACGTGAGCTGCCTCATGCAAAACTTTTGATAGATGCCAATCAGGCATGGAGTTTGAAAGATTCACTCTATTATCTGCGTGAGGTGAAGCAATACACTCTGGAGCTTATCGAGCAGCCAGTGGTTGCAGATGATCTGGAAGCACTTAAAAAGATAACTCACGCAAGCAGTGTACCTATCCTAGCGGATGAGGCTGTATTTACTTTGGATGATGTCAAACGCGTTGTCGAAGACGATTATGCCGATATGATCAACATTAAACTTATGAAGTGCGGCGGCGTTACCAAAGCCATAGAGATTTTAGAGTATGCCAGAGATAAAAATGTTGTTTGTATGCTTGGGTCGATGCTCGAAGGTCCATACTCCATCAATGCAGCACTCTATCTGGCTTTTGCCTATCGAGATGTCATCAGATATGTTGATCTCGATTCACCGCTGCTCTATAAAGAGCTGCCAACTGAGTTGGATTTTAATTATGAAGCCAACACAATTACTTTTCAGCCGGCTTTGCGATAAAACGAAGCCAGATAAAGCCAAGTGCACCTGCGAGCAGAGAAGCCGTTAAGATACCTATCTTTGCCTGAAAGATAAGTTTAGGAGACCCTGCAAAGGCAAGATCGGCCACAAAGATACTCATCGTAAAACCGATACCGCCAAGGGCTCCAACACCAAAGATCTGACTCATGGAGCTATCCTGTGGCAGTTTTGCTAACCCTGCTTTGATGGAGAGAAAGGCAACACCGAAAATACCTAATATTTTCCCGCCAATAAGCCCCAGTATGATACCGAGTGAGATCGGTTCAAATATAACATTACCAATGGAAGAGAAATCAATACGGATTCCGGCATTGGCAAGTGCAAAAAGCGGAATAACAATAAGACTTACAGGTAGATGTAATGAGCGTTCTAATCTTGCAGCGGGAGAACCGACGGCATCGATTCTGTCTTTGATATTTTGCAAAATCGCTTTTTGTTCTTCATGCATGGTGTGATCTGTCGCAACAGGGTAGCTGTCATACTCATCGAGCAGGTTCTTGGTATGCTGCGTGAAGTCAATAGGCGGAATTTTCGGCTTTGACGGTATGGCAAAGGCTGCAATAACACCTGCAATCGTTGCGTGAATACCCGATTCGAGCATAAAGAACCACAGTAAAAGTCCTATTATGAGATAAGGAAGAATGGCATGAATACCAAAACGGTTTAAAACGACCATGATCAAAAACATACTACCGGCTGAGAGTAGAAAATCAAGATGGATTTGTGAGGTGTAAAAAAAGGCTATGACTAAAACCGCACCAAGGTCATCGACAATGGCAAGGGCTACAAGAAATGTCACAAGAGCAGGGGAAACTCTATTCTTGAGCAGAACAAGTGCCGAGATGGCAAAAGCGATGTCTGTGGCCATTGGAATTCCCCAACCACCTGCTCCGACACCCCCGTTGTTTATGAACATAAAGATAAGTGCTGGAATTATCATACCTCCGATTGCAGCTAAAATAGGCAGGATGGCCACTTTGATGTTTGAGAGCTCTCCTACTAAAATCTCACGTTTTATCTCCAGTCCTATCATAAAGAAAAAGATGGCCATCAAACCGTCGTTTATCCAGTGGCTCAGTGAATTTTTTATCTCAAGAGAGCCTATGCCAAATTCTATTGTTGTGTGGATGATATGCTCATAGGCTTCATATAGCGGAGAGTTTGCAATAACAAGAGCAAGAATGGTTGTTCCCATTAAGACAAGACCGGTCGTTGTCTGGGCATGTAAAAAGTGTTCAAACGGCGTGTATATTCGTTGAAAGGCTTTTTCCCACGGTGCATATATTCGCATAGGGTGACTCCAAATTGTAAAGTAATGCTTAATTATAGCAACAATTTATATCTTTCATATTACAGGGATGAAAAGTTGAGTATAATCACCTTATGAATTTAGAAGATTTACGTGAGAAAAATATATTACTTTTAGGAAAAAGCCGCGCTTTTGGTGCTGATGAATTCGAGGCACAGCTACGTGCTCATAGTATAGGGATAACCAAGAGTACGGAAGATATGTTTGCGCTTATTGTTGAAGGGCGAATGATGACGCCGTATGAGCAGAATGTGAGCGATGCTCTGTATGAAAAAGGCGGGAGTGCTTTTTTGGATATAGACAGCTTTGAGAAGATGCTTGCAGCAAAAATAGATGATAACGTTTTGCTGATGAGTTTGAAACTATCAAACGACAAGGCGCGTCTGAAGAATTTTTTACAAAACAGCTGTATCAGTGATGAGCTCTTTTTTAAACTCCTCTCGATGTATAACTGGAGTGGAGAAGATTTTTTTGAAAACGATGATAACCGTGATGTGAGTGCAGCACTTATCGGACGTTTTTATGAGAATATAGAGCGTAATCATAACGTGCAGTATGCAACGACGGGTATTATACACTTGATTTCACAAACGAGTAATGAACAGCTGCTTGAAGCTATTAGTTCGCTTGAACCTTTGAAGTTTCATCCCAAGATCAGTGTCTTACTCGCACAGCATCCAAAAACTTCAAAATTCGTTTTGAAAAAGCTGTTAAAAAATGGCAATGCACAGGTTTTAGAGGCAATGAGCTCAAATGTAAATCTTGACAAAGCAATAGCGCAGGAGCTTTTAAAAGATGATGCATATGCAAAGAATATAGCCAGAAATATTGCACTCGATGCAGAGATGTTTACAGAGTTGCGTCCTTTTTCAAAAGCACTCGCAGACAACACTTCTCTAACAAAAGCAATGCAAAAAGAGCTTTTTGAACTCGGTGATGATGAGGTGAATCTCTCTCTTGCGCAGAATCCTTCCCTGAGTAATGATATTGCAGAGATACTTTTGGCAATGAATGATGAAAGCCTCACGCAGGAGCTTTATGCAAATGAAGCGCTGCGTGAGGAACTGCTGCGTGAGGCATTTCAAGAACATAAAAATCATAGTGCACTCTCACGCAACCCTGCAATGCCGCAAGAGCTACTTGAAGAGCTGTTTGCCCTTGGTGAGAGTGAGGTATTGGAAAATCTTGCACGCAACGAGAGCACACCTATAGAGGTACTCTATCAGCTACAGCTTGACAGACGTTTTGAGCGAGCGGTGAAAACAAACAAAGCTTTTGGCAAACATGTCCAAAGTGAAAATATAGGATGGTTATGAAAGCAAGTGAAATAATAAAAGCTCTAGAAGCACTCGTAGAACAAAAAGTTCCCGTTTTTTTATGGGGTGCACCGGGGATAGGAAAATCTTCCATCGTTAAGCAGATCGCGCAAAAAAAAGGTGTAGATTTTATTGACCTGCGACTAGCCCTTATGGATCCCACAGATCTTAAAGGCATACCTTTTTATGACAAAGAATCTCACTCGGCACTCTGGGCACCGCCTGCATTTTTGCCGCGTGAGGGAGAAGGAATCTTATTTTTGGATGAGCTCAATTCTGCTGCTCCTGCCGTGCAGTCTTCGGCGTATCAGCTGATACTTGACAGAAGAGTCGGAGAATATGAACTGCCTGATGGCTGGGCGATAGTAGCTGCGGGTAATCGCGAAGGTGATAGGGGTGTGACATACACAATGCCAGCACCGCTTGCAAATAGATTTGTCCACTTTGAACTTGATGTAAATGTCGATGATTGGCGTGAGTGGGCGTATAAAAGCAATCTTGATGCGCGAATCATCGCATATATCTCTTATAAAAATGAGCATCTCTTTACCTTTGATGCCTCAAAGAGAGAAAAGAGTTTTGCCACACCGAGAAGCTGGGAGTATGTCCATAATATTTTACAAAGCGGCGTTGCAGCAGAGCTGCTGCTCGATGTGATTAGTGGTGCTGTTGGCAAAGAGGCGGCGGTAGGTTTTCTCTCCTTTATAAAAGTGATGGATAAACTGCCCGATCTTGATGCCATACTCCAAGAGAAGCTGCGTGAGTATCCCCAAGAGATAGATGTCTTGTATGCGCTTAGTTCGGGAATAGTGAGCAAATACCTGCAAAATCCTGATGAGAAGATATTGGAGAATATTTTAGAGTATTCACTGGAACTTAAAAGCGAGTTTGCTGTCCTTATTGTGCAGGATCTGCAGCGCAATGCTGTGCGAATGGAACACCTGCCGGCTTTTAGCGAGTGGGTAAAGCAGTTCGCATATCTCTTGGTATAGCAGATGACAACACAAGAGAAGATCTCGCAGGCAAAGGCGAAGCTTTTAGTGGAGTATCCTTACTTTGGTACACTCGCTACAAAGCTTGAACTGGTTGTCAATGACGACATAGAATCGTTTAAAAGCAATGGCGTCAAGCTTGAATATAGAGAAGAGTATCTTAAAGAATTGGAACTTCCTGAGATAGAGTTCATTCTGGCAAACGGTGCGATGCATGCGACACTTTCCCATGATATGCGTAAACAAAAGCGCAGTGGCTGGCTATGGCAGATGGCAACGGACATCGCTATTAATGATATGCTTTTACAAAACGAGATGCAGATGCCTTACGGTGCACAGTATAGAAAACGATTCAGCGGTATGTACGCCGAAGAGATCTATGCCCAACTCAAAGACGATATTTTGCGTGAGGATGAAGATCTTGAATATGAAGCGGATGATTCTGAAGATGTAGAGAAAAAAGAGAATGAAAAGCAGCAGGAGACTTCAGAGCAGCAGCTTCAAGAAGAAATTCTGCAAGAGCAGCTGCTAGCAGAAGAGGCTATCTCTCTTTTGGAATCAAAACTCCAATCAGGTGAAGCACCTGTATCGATTGAACGATTTTTTAATATAGAGGGATTTGGAAAAGTTGACTGGCGTGAGGAGCTACGTGAGGCACTTGATAGATACATGCGAGATGACTATGCTTTGATACCGCCATCGAAAAAACTGCTCTATCAGGGGATCTATCTGCCTTCCAATATATCACGAACCTTTGTACTGGTGATTGCCATAGACTCATCGGGTTCTATTGATGAAATGCTTTTAAGTGAGTTTTTAAGTGAAGTAGAGTTTTTAATGCAACAGGTACAAAACTATAAAATAGGGCTGCTTATCTGTGACGATAAAGTACATTCACACCAGACGTTTGAGAGTGGTGAACATTTGGATGTTCGTGTAAAAGGGAGTGGTAGTACAGATTTTCGCCCTGTTTTTTCCTATATTGATGAAAAACTCGATGATGTGAAACTACTGCTATATTTTACAGATCTCGAAGGTATATTTCCAAAAGAAGCACCTAATTACAGTGTTAAATGGGTGACGCCAAAAGAGGCTGATGTTCCCTTTGGAGAATTGCTGCTGCTTGATTCCTAAGCTTGAAATACAAGTCGGTTGCGTCCCTCTTTTTTTGCATTATAAAGCAGCATGTCCGCTTCATTAATGTTCTCTTCAAGCGTCTCCTCTTCGTTATAGATGAGTGCTCCTATGGAGATGGTGAAATTGACATAAGTCTCTTTATCTATTTCGACAGTGTGATTTTGAACTTCTATGCGTATTCTTTCAAAGATCTCTTGAGCGCTGTAGCGGTTGATATTTTTAAGAACAACACAAAATTCTTCTCCGCCAAATCGAGCAACGATATCATGGACATTGGTACTGCTTCGTAAAAGATCGGCAAGGACGACAATGACTTTATCACCTACATCATGACCGTATGTGTCATTCACCTTTTTAAAGTGGTCTATGTCTATCATTGCAATAGCATATTTTTCTCCGCTATCTTTGGCATTTTCAAGATATTCGGGAATAGTATTGAAAAAGTAGCGCCTATTGTAGAGTCCTGTAAGATAGTCACGGTTTGCATAGTTGAGAATCTCCTGAATATTTTCAAGGGCTTCGATTGAGTTGTTGACACGCACGGAAAACTCTTCTTTGGAAAAAGGCTTCTTGATGTAGTCGTTGGCTCCATGTTTTAAAAAGAGTGCTGTGATTTCATCATCCTCATTTGAGGAAAGTGCCAAAATAGAGAGCTCATTTTTCGTATAGGTTTGTCGTATCTGTATTGTCAGATCAAGACCGTTCATAACCGGCATATTATAGTCTGTGAGAACCATGGAGATGTCGGGTTTTGCCTGCAGCATTCCCATCGCTTCTTCTCCGTGAGCAACACTAATGACCTCAAAGAAAAGATTCTTCAGCATTGATTCCATCTGTTTTCTAAAAACGAGTGAATCATCAACGACAAGGACTTTATGCTTTCTGTTTTTTCGCAGTCTCTCGATGGCATTGATAATATAGTCAATATCTCCTTTACCGCTTTTATTAACATAGTCAATAATGTTCTTTTTGAGCATTTTGGCACGGAAATCTTTGTCGATGTTCGCACTGAGTACGATAACATGTTTCTTTTTGCTCAAGGCATAGTCAATGACTTCACCGTTTGGAGCATCGGGAAGATTGACATCTAAGATAGTGAGAAAATAATCATAACGGGCAAAGAAGAGCTTCGTCTCAGCAAGTGTATAGGCAACATCAACCTGCATCTCAAGAGAGTGTTCCAATTTTTTTGCTATGAGTTTTGCCAAAGTCTTATTGTCTTCAACAACTAGGATGCGTTCTTTTTGTTCTTGCATGTGAATTTCTCCAATGAATAAGATGGAGTATATCACTATTAATCTGAAATTATAGTAATAATCGCTACTATCCGTTTATGAATTATTTGCCGAAAATTTTAGAAAAACTGCAAACCAAAAAACATGTTTTTTTAACAGGTGGTGCAGGGGTAGGAAAGACCACCGCAACACGTCAGGTCATACAGGAGTATGAAGCAGATGCCAAAAAAGTGGCAAAATTGGCTTCGACGGGAATGGCGGCAACACTTATCGGCGGGCAGACACTACACAGCTTTTTCGATCTTGGAATTGCTGCAGACATTGATGAACTTGAAAAAAACGGCAAGGGTGAGCTCAAAAAAAAGATCAAGAAGTTAATTCTCTCTATGGATCTCATCGTCATTGATGAGATCTCGATGGTGAGTGACAGGCTTTTTGAGATGATAGCATTTCGGCTCGAGCAGGCCGGATATAAAGGAAAGATCTTGCTTGTCGGAGATTTTTTACAGCTGCCGCCTGTCGTTCGCGGTAGCAGTGACGTGCATTACGCTTTTGAATCACCTCTGTGGAAACAGTTTGCTTTTGAGATAATAGAGTTGACACATGTCTATCGTACAGATGATAAGGAGTTCATTGAGCTTTTAAACCATGTTCGCTTTGGAAATGTCGATGAAGCGGTGCATAATCAGCTTAACAGTTTCATCAAACCGCTGCCCAATGATTTTAGTCAGTTTACTTTTTTATTTGGTAAGAATGCTTCGGCTACACGACACAACAAAGGGCAGCTTGAGCATATAGAGAGTGAGCTTTTTGTAAAAGAGGCCCAGATCATTAAACACAAGAAAAGTACAGTAGAGAGGGAGATAGAGCGTTTTATGGATGATGCTCGTATAGAAAAAGAACTCTCCCTTAAAATTGGTGCACCGGTGCTTTTTTCACGTAATGCATGGAACTATTTTAACGGTGAGAGAGGTGAAATTGTCAACATTGATGATTCCTATGTCTATGTGCAAAAAGCTGACGGTAAAGTAGTGAAGCTCGAGCAGGTCGCGCAAAGTAAATCGGCTTGGAGAGAAAAGAGTGTGGGTGGAAAAAAAGAGATGGTCGAAGAGGAACTTTTCACTGTGTATCAATATCCGATAAAACTTGCATTTGCCATCACCATCCATAAATCACAGGGTATGAGCATCGAAGATCTTATTATCGATACACAGGAGATATTTGCACCTTCACAGTTCTATGTCGCCCTCTCACGTGCAAGCAATCCAAAGAGACTCACGCTCATTGCACCAAGCAGACAGTGGTATGAGTTGGCCTTTGTCAATCAAAAAGCGATGCAGTTCGTAAAAGAAGTCTAATGCTAAAACATCTCGATAACGGCATACTCTTTATGCTCGGTTCAGCACTTATTTCGGCTTTTAACGGAGCTATTACAAAAATACTCTCAGAAGATATTTCTGCATTGGAGATCGTTTTTTTCAGAAATCTCATTGGGATTTTCATCATACTTTATGCACTTAAACATACCCCACCGAAACTCACAGGAGGAAAGATACATCTGCTCTTTACCCGTGGAGTTTTTGGATTTATGGCGATGATTCTCTTTTTCTATACCATCACGGTCATTCCTTTGGGTGAGGCGATAACGCTCAATAAAACTTCGCCTTTCTTTGTGACGATTCTTGCATTTTTTCTTTTGCGTGAGCATCTTACTCTCAAAACACTGAGTGCTTTGATCATAGGTTTTATAGGTGTCATTTTGATAGTGAAACCTTTTGGACTGAGCTTTTCTTATGCGCATTTTTTGGGAATCCTCGGCGGATTTTTTGCAGCGGCAGCCTATACGACCATCAAGAAGATAAAAGACATTTATGACTCCCGCGTTATTGTACTCTCCTTTGTCGGTATGGGAACGCTGCTGCCGGGAGTATTGTTTTTACTTTCGCCCTATGTCTCTTCTCCACAGGCTTTAAACTTTTTATTTCCCAAGTTCATTCTACCTTCAACAGTGAATGTATGGTTATTAATAGCACTCATGGCACTCATATCAACACTCTCTCAGTGGTTGTTGACAAAAGCTTATAGTGCAAAGAATCTGAGTGTAGTGGGTGTGATAAGCTATACCAACATCCCCTTTGCCATCGGCTTTGGAACACTTTTGGGTGACACTTTTCCGGATGCTATGACATTCAGCGGTATTGGACTCATTGTTCTTGGAGGCATATTAGTCAGCAGAAAATAACGATTTTTTATATTAGATATAGTTAAGGTGGAGTATAATTGTCTAATGATGAAAAAATGTTAGGTGCTGTGTTTTGAAAAATTTGAAAAATTCTGATGTATCGATTGAAGATATTCCTTCCGATGTGTTTATCTGTCGATTCATAGAGGGAGATTTTGTTGTAGTAGATGGCAATGAAACCGCTTTGCACTCTTTAAAGCTGCATAAAAAAGAGATATATGGAAAAAATATCTTAGATATTCTACCTGACATAAAAGAAACCGACTTTTTTTCAACCCTGCAAGAAGCTTATAACTCCTCACAAATGATAGAATTCAACATTCCCTGCTATTTCAATGGCAATCTTTGCAGGTGGCATAAAGGAAGCGTGAAGAAACTTTTTAACGGTGATCTGATTCTTTATTATAAAAATATAGAACTTGAAAAAGAACTTGAAATGGAAGAGCTGCGTTATCAGCTTGAGCTTTTTAGTGAAGCACCTTATGTGGGCATATGTATCTTTGGTGAAAAATTTCTTTATGCCAATCAAGTTCTTGAAGCTATTCTTGGTTACTCATTTGAAGAATTAAAAGAGATTGCTCCAATAGATCTTTTGCATCTTGAAAATAAAGAAGAGTATACTTGTAATCTTGAAAAGAGACTAAAAGGTGAGCGCTTTACAACAGCTTACTATGATGCGAAACTTTTGAGAAAAGACAACAAAGAAATATTTGTTCGTTTGTGCATTAAAACTGTTCAATACCGAGGCAAATATGTAGCTTTGGCGAGTGTTATAGATGTAACAAAAATGATAGAGCAGGAGCAAAAAACAAAACGTCTGGCGCAGGCACTTGAACAGACGGATGATCTGCTTCTGATGACGGATGTAGAAGGCAGGATTATATATGTTAACAATAGAGTCGTGCAAAAGCTTGGCTATGCCAAAGAAGAGCTTATGGGTCAAAAGGTTAATATCTTTAAATCAGGAAAACATAGCAGACGGTTTTATAAAAGATTGTGGAATACAATCCTTTCGGGTGAAAAATACAGCAATATGATTATAAACAGAACAAAAAAAGGCAAGCTTATTTATCTTGAAACAACGATAACACCTGTTTTTGATAAAGAGAATAAAATAGAAAGTTTTGTCTCTACCTCAAAAGATGTCAGTTATCAGATGAAAACAAAAAAACGTCTTAAAAACCTTGCAACGATTGACACATTGACAAAAGTACTCAATCGTTATGCAATCGACAAAGAGATAGACTATTCGATCTCTCTAGCACAGAGACATGAATTGTCATTTTCTATACTGATGCTTGATATCGATCATTTTAAAACTATAAATGACCAGTTTGGACACTATATAGGGGATGTCGTTTTAAAAGCGATGACGAAAGTAGTGCAGAAGAACATACGCAAGGTAGATAAGTTTGGTCGTTGGGGCGGTGAAGAGTTTATTATTATTTTACATGGCACATCACAGAAAAAAGCTTTGAAAAAAGCACAAGAGGTGCGTGAATTTATCCAAAATAATATCATAGATGATATCTATAAGATAACGGCAAGTATAGGTGTGACATCATTTAAAGAAGAAGATACGAAAGCTTCGTTACTTGCAAGGGTGGATGAAGCACTTTACAAAGCAAAAGAGCAAGGGAGAAACAAAGTTGTTGTCTATTAAGAATGTCAGTGTAATTTGTCTGTTAGTTGTGTTGGGATTCAGTGCCTGTGCATCGAAAAACCAAGGAGTTTCTGATAAAGAGTATATGCGTTCAAATAACGCAAGTGAAAAAGCTTTGGATAAATTAGACAGAGAGTAGATTCTCTGTCTGCGTGAGTTTTTTATAACTCAGATTCGTGTTTCGCTAAGTAATCAGCAACACCTTCAGCGTCTGCTTTCATACCTTCGTCACCTTTTTGCCAGCCGGCAGGACAAACTTCACCAAATTCGTCAGTAAATTGTTGTGCATCGATCATTCTTAACATCTCATCAACATTACGTCCAAGTGGAAGATCATTGACAACTGCATGACGAACGATTCCTTTGTCATCGATAAGGAAAGATCCGCGAAGTGCAACCGCATTGTTTAAAAGAACGTCATATGAACGAGCGATATCTTTTGTTAAGTCTGCAACAAGTGGGAAATTGATGCGGCCGATACCACCTTTTTCAACTGGAGTCTCTCTCCATGCAAAGTGAGAAAACTGTGAATCAACTGAAACACCTACAACATTTACACCGCGTTTTTGAAACTCTTCATATCTATGAGAGAATGCAATGATCTCTGATGGACAAACGAAAGTGAAGTCTAACGGGTAAAAGAAGACAACTGTACCTTTTTCACCATAGTTTTCGCTTAATTTGAAATCTTCTACGATTGAACCGTCTGCTAAAACTGCAGTAGCTGTGAAATCCGGAGCTGGGTTTGTTACTAACATATATATGTCCTTGTAATATTAAATTTTATATAGAAGGATTCTATCGAAAGAATGGTAATAAAGTTCTGAATAGAAATAGCAGATGATATAAATTAAAGAAAAGTTTTATATTTTTGGATATAATTGCGACGATTTATGAAGCTAGACTTTGTATTTCAATAAGGAAAATCGATGACGGAAGCAAACAATACTCAAAAAGAGTACATATTTACTTCAGAGTCTGTAACAGAAGGGCACCCTGATAAGATGGCAGATCAGATCAGTGATGCAATTCTGGATTATATTATTGAAAATGATAAAAATGCGAGAGTAGCGTGTGAGACTCTTGTATCTAATGGTTTTTGTGTAATTGCAGGCGAACTGAAGACGACGGCGTACGCGCCAATGCAAGAGATTGCAAGAGAAGTTATCCAAAGTATTGGGTATACGGATGCAACATATGGGTTCGACTATCGCTCAGCGGCAGTTTTAAATGGAATTGGTGAACAGTCTCCTGATATCAATCAGGGTGTTGACCAGGCCGGCGGTGAAACTGGCGCGGGTGATCAAGGTTTGATGTTTGGTTATGCGTGTCGTGAGACAGATGTTCTTATGCCGCTTCCTATTCACTTGGCACACCGCCTCACGCAGCGTCTGGCTGAGGTGAGAAAAGAGGGTATTATTCCATATCTTCGTCCTGATGGTAAGGCACAGATCAGTGTGCGATATGTTGATGACAAACCGGTTTCAGTTGAGACTGTCGTTATCTCAACACAGCATCATGAAGGAATTGCGCAAGAGCAGATTCATAAAGATGTCATTGAAGAGGTTATTAACAAAGTAATTCCGGCAGAGATGATGAGTGAAGATACTATCTTTCACATCAATCCGACAGGAAAATTTGTAATCGGCGGACCGCAAGGTGATGCAGGGCTTACCGGTCGTAAGATCATAGTTGATACATATGGTGGAAGCTGTCCTCACGGCGGTGGAGCATTTTCGGGAAAAGATCCGACCAAGGTTGACAGATCAGCTGCGTATGCAGCACGCTGGGTGGCAAAGAATCTTGTTGCAAGCGGTGCATGTGACAGAGTGACTATTCAGGTTGCTTATGCCATCGGTGTTGTACAACCTGTTTCGATTATGGTCGATACTCACGGTACAGGAAAAGTTGCCGAAGATAAAATAGAAGCATGCGTGAAAGAACTTTTCGATCTTTCACCGGCAGGTATCATCAAATCGCTGGATCTTTTAAAACCTATTTACAGAAAAACTGCAGCTTATGGTCATTTTGGACGCAGTGAAGATAGTTTCACATGGGAAAAGACAGATAAAGCTGACGAAATAAAGGCTTATTTAGGCCTTTAAAAGCAAATGATGAAATGTAACAAAGTGTACATTTCTTATGATAATGAAGAACTTTTAGCTACATTTAAAATTCTTCATTGTATAGTTACTTTTAATAAAAATTAGGAGAAGAAAATGGCAGTATTAATTACAGATACATGTATTAATTGTGGCGCTTGTATTGACGAGTGTCCAGTAGAAGCAATCGTAGATGAAGATGATAATCCAACAGGTGAAGAAATTTACTATGTATATGGTGATAAATGTGTAGAGTGTGTTGGTCATCATGATGAGCCGGCATGTGCTACTGCATGTCCTACTGAGGGATGTATCGTTTGGGATGCTGTAGGTGACTCTCCTGAGCATCGTGAAGACATTACTGATGAGCAACGCTCAAATCACGAGCCTGTTGTAGAATAGTCTCATTTATATAAAGTGCCTTTTTGGTACTTTATTCTCTGCAAGAATTACACTTTTACTCTTCAATAATTATAAATTTTTACTTTTTAATCTGAAAAATACTTTTTTTTAGATATAATCCCACTCTAATTTTATATTTTCAGAGGAGATTTGATGGAACGTACACTATCAATAATCAAGCCAGATGCAGTTGCAAAAGGTGTTATAGGCAAAATTTTAGATCGTTTTGAAAGCAATGGTCTTAGAATTGCAGCTACTAGAAAGATTCAACTTTCACGTGCAGATGCAGAAGCATTTTATGCAGTTCATGCAGAGAGACCTTTTTTCAACGATCTCGTTGATTTCATGATCAGTGGACCGGTTGTAGTTTCAGTACTTGAAGGTGAAAATGCAATGCAGAAGAACCGTGATTTAATGGGTGCAACAAACCCTAAAGAAGCAGAGCCGGGTACAATTCGTGCAGACTTCGCTGAAAATATAGATGCAAATGCAGTTCATGGAAGTGACTCTTTAGAAAACGCTGCTATCGAGATTGCATTCTTTTTCTCTGAGAGAGAAATTTCATAAGTAATTACCTATGAAGGTAATGCTTAGAAAAGTAACAAAAACACCATTGGATTTCGAAGTGAAATCTGATGAAATGACTTTTAAAGGTTATTTAGAGTATCATGAGGGCAAATTGATTTTGCTCAAAGCGAAGCTGCAAGGCTCACTTAAAAAACCTTGTGATATTTGTGCCGAAGAGTTTAAACTTGAAGTGGATGAAGATATTGAGTTTTTCATCTCTGACGGTTTATATGAAGATGACGGAAGCCTTGAGCTTGATGTTGTTGAGTCACTTGACGGCAATGCAGACATTGATGAGTTGTTACACTCAGAAGTAGAGCTTATCAAAAATGATTATCACTCCTGCAATAACTGTTTATAATAGTTAAGGGAGAGTAAAATCTCTTGCCTCGAATGAGGCAAAGCTTTAGTCGCCTCAGCGGCGTGAGCGAAGTAAAAGGGACTTTGTTCCTTTTGCGGATTAATAAGATGGAGGTTTCCTTCATTTTATTTTGAAAAAATTAAATTAAGGAAAAATATCATGGCAGTACCTAAGAGAAGAGTATCACACTCACGTTCAGCAAAACGTAGAACGCACTACAAGATTTCTTTAGCTCGTCCAGTTAAAGACAAAGACGGAACATACAGATTACCACACCATATCAACCCGACTACTGGTGAGTATAAATAATTCAATGGTAAAAATTGCAATCGATGCAATGGGTGGGGACTTTGGTCCTGCACCAATTGTTCAAGGGACACTTCTCGCATTAAAGAAGAAAGACTTCACTCCTGTTTTAGTAGGGAAAAAATCAGAAATTTTACCTCTGTTACCAAAACGTTATAGAGATAAGATTTTAATTGTAGAAGCTGGGGATGTGATTGCAATGAGTGATGCGGCAACTGATGCTGTAAAACGCAAAGAAAGCTCAATCTATAAAGCGGTTGAACTCGTTAAGAGTGGTGAAGCTGACGGTGTGGTGAGTGCGGGACACAGTGGTGCGACAATGACACTTGCAACGCTGAGGCTTGGACGTCTAAAAGGTATCTCGAGACCCGCACTTGTAACTTTGATGCCGACAAAGACAGGACGCCGTTCTGTTGTTTTGGATGTCGGTGCAAATGTTGACTCCAAAGCAGAACATTTAGCCGAATTCGCAGTTATGGGCGGTTGTTATGCTGAGGATGTCCTTGGTGTTGAAGAACCATCCATTGGTCTTCTCGCAAATGGTGAGGAAGACTCTAAAGGAAACGAGGTAACAAAAGCGGCTTTTAAACTTCTACAGGGTTATAGAGGATTTAAAGGAAATGTTGAGGGTGGCGATATCTTTAACGGTTCGTGTGATGTTATTACATGTGACGGATTTGTTGGAAACCTTGTACTAAAAACCAGTGAAGGCGTAGCCTCGACTATCTCTATCCTTATTAAGGATTATATTAAAAAATCACCTATTCGAATTACCGGTGCTCTTTTAATGCGTAAAGTATTCAAACTTTTGAAAAAAGAGATTGATTATGCAGAAGTTGGTGGTGCTCCACTCATCGGAATCAAAGGGTGTGCAATCGTTTCGCATGGTAAAAGTAATGCAAAAGCAGTGAAAAATGCTATCTATCAAGCTATATCATATGTAGATACAGGTGTGAATGAGCATATTGTTACAAGAGTTGCAGAACTTAAAAATAAGGAAGTGTAATATGGCATATGCTGCTTTTCGTTCTATTGGTGCGTACGTTCCACAGAAAGTATTGACAAATGAAGACCTTGCAGAGATGGTAGATACCTCTGATGACTGGATAACGAAACGAACAGGAATCAAAGAGCGCCATATTGCAGCCAAAGATGAGTTTACGTCAGATATGGGTGTAAAAGCTGCAACAAAGGCAATCGAGCGAAGCGGAATCGATAAAAGCCAGATTGATATGGTCGTTTGTGCCACTATCTCTCCGGATTATTTTTGTATGCCCTCGACAGCTACAATCATTGCAACAAAGCTTGGCATTAAAAATGCAACGGCGTTTGATATCTCAGCGGCATGTACAGGTTTTGTCTATGCACTCTCTATAGCAAAAGCCTTTATAGAATCAGGCATGAAAAAAAATGTTTTGATTATCGGTGCAGAAAAGCTTTCTTCTATTACAGATTATTCAGACCGTGGAACATGTATTTTATTTGGTGACGGTGCCGGTTCGGCAGTTATCTCTGCAACCGATAAAAAAGAAGAGGCTATCATCGATGTTCACACCGGAGCCGATGGTGAATATGCAGATCTTCTTATGACTCCAAACGGAGGTTCAGGCTCAGCACATGACGAACTTGAAAATGAAGCTGCAGGTTGTTTTATGCAGATGAAAGGAAATGAAACTTTCAAAGTTGCCGTACGTACACTTACAAAAGATGTAAAAGATATACTCGAAGAGAACAATATTAAAAGTGAAGATATTAAACATTTTATTCCTCATCAGGCAAACTATCGTATCATCAAAGCTGTTGGTGATGCATTGAAAATGCGCGAAGATCAGGTAGTTCTCACTGTTGCAAAATATGGAAACACTTCCGGTGCTTCTATTCCAATGGCTATTAATGATCTCTATGAAGCAGGAAATTTGAAAGCAGGCGAGCTTATGCTGCTAGATGCTTTTGGCGGCGGACTCACCTGGGGTTCAGCTTTGGTTCCTTTTTCTCCGATCGGGAACGTCTGATCGTCTTCTTTCTGTCTGCAGACTTGTGAAATTATGAGCAAGTTTTGTATGCAGGCGTTTAAAAAACTCACTCTCATCCGGCAGATCCAGTGTTGCTTTGCGTAGTTTCTCACCCCACATAGGATTTGGAAAATAACTGTCATTTTCAAAACGAGCCATTACATGAATATGTACACGTGGCAGCATATTTGCAAATGATGCCATATTTATTTTTTTAGGTTTATAATACTCTCGCATCTCTTCTTCAATGATATAATAGACATCCCATATTTTATCACGTAAATCTTTGGGCATATCGGTAAGTTCTCTGTAGGGGGCTTTTGTGAAGATTTTAAGCCAAGGGATTTCGCTCTCTTCCTTCTCTACTAAAATAGCAGGATCTTCATAAATGATGTTATGCTGCATAATTAAACCTTTGAGGGAGATTTTCCTTATGGTTTAATTATAGCATATTTTAGTTATTAGTCTCTATGTCTTTTTGTTGAACTTCGGTTTCCTCTGTATCCACCGCCTGAACGATTTCTATCGCGGTTGCCGCCGGAACTGTTTGATCTGCCTCTGTATCCACCGCGACCTCTGCTGTTACCACGTCCTCTAGAGTCATTTCTTTTACCGGCACGTGCTAAGATAGCTTCTATTTTATCAGCTGGAATTCCGATATTGCTAGGCCCTTTGATATCCTGTTTATCTAAGATCATAGATATCAGTTTGAACATGATCGTCTCTTCATCGATATCTTCTTTGAGTTTGTCAAGAACCTTATGTGCTTCATCGTAAATTTTTTGATTTTCAATATTTTTTACGATGTTTTCAATGGTAGTCTCACGCAGGTCAGTTTTACTTGGAACAAATGCATGTGCCATTGATGTGCCGACTTTTTTCTTGATGCGTTGCAACTCTTTAAACTCAAGCGGTGTTAAGAGTGTGATCGCTTTTCCTTTTGTTCCTGCACGTCCTGTACGACCGATGCGGTGTACATAAGACTCAGGGTCAAAAGGAATATGGTAGTTGAAAACATGGCTAATGTTATTAACGTGAATACCACGGGCTGCAACATCAGTCGCAACTAAAACTTTTACAGAGTTGTTTTTAAAACCTTTAATTACAGTCTCACGCTGACGCTGTTCCATATCTCCATGAAGACCATTTGCAAGATAACCTGCATTGCTAAGAACATTTGAGAGTCTGTCTACTTCTGATTTTGTTCTACAAAAGACAACTGATTTTTGTGTCTCTTCTGAGTCCATAAGACGGATGATCGCATCATCACGCTCATGCTCATCGATGACATAGTAGAGTTGTTCAATGTCCGTATTTGTCGTTTCACCTTTTGTTATAGAGATAAACTCAGGCTCTTGCAGAATTCTATTTGCAAGAGTTTTGATAGGCTGCGGCATAGTAGCAGAGAAAAGAAGTGTCTGGCGGTTTGTCGGAAGATAAGAGAATATCTCGTTGATGTCATCCAAAAATCCCATATCAAGCATCTCATCAGCTTCATCAAGAACAACCATACTCGGTGCAAAGTCATTAAGCATCCCTTTTTTAAGAATGTCTAACATTCTACCTGGAGTTGCAACGACAACGCTTGCTCCACGGCCAATAAGATCAAGCTGACGTTTATAAGAACTTCCACCGTAGACTGTAACTGTTTTGACACCTAGGTTACGTCCGTATTTGAAGATTTCATCACTTACTTGTGTTGCAAGTTCACGTGTAGGAGTGATGACTAAGAGTTCAACTGAACCGTCAAGTTTCATGTTGTTGAGTGCCGGAAGTGAAAAAGCGGCAGTTTTTCCTGTACCTGTATGGGCTTGACCAACCATGTCTTTGCCTGCTAAAACAACAGGAATGGCTTGTGCCTGAATAGGCGAAGGTGCAGTAAAACCTGCAAATTTGACACTTTTAAGTATCTCCGGTTTTAAACCGAGTGAATCAAAAGTGATGACCGGTTCTTCAGTAGTGTTTTCGTTTGTTTGTGCATTTTCTTGCATCAATATCCTTTTTTGACTTTAAAAGTCTTTCTGTTAATATAAAGGAGATGACGCAAGTTCACTAAAAATTACTCAGATCGATCAGGGCATCTTCCCCTTAAAATATTTGTGGAATTATACCTGAATATTTCTAAGTCTTCATTAAAGTTATAAATATTTTTAATTAGTTAAGTTTATAGTGTTGCAATTTGTCATATTTTTATCTCTCTTGTAGAAAGTTTGAGTATAATTTAAAAAATAGAGGATTTTGTATGGAAATAAATATATATATGATAGTAACGGCAGTAATATCCTTACTCTTTTTGATTGTTCTTTTTTTATATCTCAAGAAAAAAGATGAAAACAGTTACCTTCATGAGACGATACAGACTTTAGATGAAAAACTTACTTCAATAGAGGAAGAAAAAGAGTCTCTTGAAGATATCAATAACGACCTTTCAATACAAAATGCCGTACTACAGAGTAAGTATGAGCAGGAGAGTGCAGCGTCACAGGAAAAACTCAAACTCTTACAAAATGCCAAAGACGAACTCTCACGTGAGTTCAAAAATCTTTCAAATCAGATTTTTGAAGATAAGTCCAAACAGTTCTCATCTTTAAACAAAGAACAGCTTGAACTGCTTTTAAAACCTTTTCGTGAACAGATCACAAACTTTTCAAAAGAGGCGCGTGAGCAGTTTGAGGTCGAGTTAAAAGAACGGCATCTGCTTAAAAATGAGCTGGGACATCTCAAAGCGATGAACGAACAGCTTGCTCAAGAAGCACTGAACCTGACCAAAGCGCTTAAAAGTGAAAACAAGACACAGGGGAATTGGGGAGAGATGGTTCTTGCCAATATTTTAGAACAATCAGGTCTGCGTGAGGGTGTAGAGTACGAGCTTCAGGCAACGCTCAAGTCCGATGAAGGAAAAACATACAGACCGGATGTCATTATACATATGCCGCAGGAGCGTGATATTGTTATAGACTCGAAGGTTTCTCTTGCCGCGTATGAGCGTTTTGTCAATGAAGATGATCCGACGCTTAAAACAAAATATCTCAAAGAACATATTGCCAGCATCTCTTCACATATAAAAGAGTTAAGCGCCAAAAAGTATGAAAAACTTGAAGGAGTAAATACTCTTGACTTTGTCTTGATGTTCATGCCTATTGAGGGAGCATTTTTACTTGCTCTTGAACACGACGGTGAGTTTTTCAAGCAGGCATATGAAAACAATATTTTAGTGGTTTCTCCTTCGAC
Organism: Sulfurimonas paralvinellae; assembly: GCF_014905135.1. NCBI lineage: Bacteria > Pseudomonadati > Campylobacterota > Epsilonproteobacteria > Campylobacterales > Sulfurimonadaceae > Sulfurimonas > Sulfurimonas paralvinellae. The sequence goes on from NZ_CP041406.1 coordinate 338,245, forward strand.
ACTGCTTGTCACACTCAGAACAATAGAACATATTTGGCGAACACAGCGTCAGGAAGAACATGCGCAAAAGATAGCCAAAGAGGCTGAAGGCATGTATGAAAAACTCGTTGGATTTGTAGAAGAACTGCAAAAGGTCGGAACACATCTCGGACGGGCTCAGGAGTCATACGACACAGCACTTAACAGGCTGCAAAGCGGAAGAGGGAATGTCATACGAAGGGCTGAAAATATTGTAAAACTGGGGTTGAGACCAAAAAAAGAATTACCACTGAAAAGTGATGCAGATGATGAGAGCTAGTGTTGTAATTCCAGCTCTCTGAGGTTGACATATCTTTTTGCTATTGTCTCCATACGGCTCGATACCAATAGGGCAACGGCAAGTGTGGAAAAAATTGCGAAAGTGATATCTATATGTGTTAGATATGAAAAGGTTCCAAAGACAAGGAGTGGAATAAAGACGAAAAAAATACCGAGAATTAGTTTGATTTTTGTCTTTACGTTTTTTTGAAATTCAGAACGCATTCCAAGTGTACATTCTAAAGGGTTTTCTTTAAATCTGTTAAGCTCATCGATAAGCTTCTCTTTGGAGATTTTTTCACTGTACTGTGCTTCGGTTTTTTGAAATACAGAACGAACACTGTTGCATAAAAATTTATCTGTTGTATTTAAAAATAGTTTTAACATATTAGCGATCCTTATTATTAATATGCAATTATAACATAAATCTATTTAGTGTATAATAATCAGTAACTTTAAGGAATACAATGAAGATAGAAACTAAGTACAATTATGAAAAGATCTGGACGCTCACGCAGGAGCAAGATCTGCTTAAAATTATTGCAGAAGAAGTAGGTGAAGCGGGTAGTGATGGCACACTGCAATACATTCAAGAGGTCATTAAAGACGGCAAAGAGATAACAGTCGGCAGCTGTAAATTTAGAATAGAAAAAAAGGATTAGTATGTTGCATCAACCGGATATTGCAAAATTATTGTTACGGCTTTCATTGGGTATTTTGATCTTGTTTCATGGAATACATAAACTCATCTATGGTCTAAATGGTGTGAGTGCGATGTTGAGTGCCCATGGATGGCCGTTATTTTTGTCTTACGGTGTTTATATGGGTGAACTAATTGCTCCGATATTTATCATACTGGGGTTGTATGCAAGGGTGGCTTCTGGGATTTTGGCTTTTAATATGCTTACTGCAATTTATCTTGCCTATGGATTTTCGTTGAGTACATCGAAATATGGCGGCCTTTCATGGGAGACACCATTTCTGTATTTGATAATGAGCATTTTAGTGATTTTACTTGGCAGCGGAAAATATGCCGTTAATTCAAAGTAAGGACAGCAGCTGCAGTTTTATGGATGGCGAACTTTAATAGTAGAGTTCAAACTCCATCCAATAATAAGCATACAAAACATGACACCATAAGCAGGAAGCAGGTCATAGGCATTTAAAAGATAGACGAGCCACAAAAGAATGGCACCTAGCGGTGTCGGTACACCTGTAAAATAGTTTTCAACTTCTCCAGCATCTGCATTGATATTAAATTGAATAAGACGACGAAGACCGGAGATAACATAATAGATAGAAGCGACAGCGGCAAGTATAAGGGAAAACCCATGCAATGCCGGAGCATAGGAAGCCTGAAAAATTAAAAAGACAGGAACAAGTACAAAACTTAAAAAATCTGCAAAGCTGTCTAGTTGTACTCCAAATTCGTTTGAGAGTTTGTATTTTCTAGCGATTTTACCATCGAAGATATCAAAAGCACCGCCTACCCATGCAAGTACAATCGCCAAAGTAAAGTTGTTTTGAGTGATGAAATAGGTAGCCATCAAGCCGGCTGTGATATTTACAAAAGTAAACATATTTGCCAGATTGAAGTGTGAAGAGGGTGTCCATAAAAATTTCATATATTATAACCTTGTTTGAAATAAGTGAAATTATATCAAATTGATACTTAACTTGAAAAACAGGGTGGTATTTTATGATAACATTTATCATAATCATTAAGAATATTATAAGTTGAGAATGAGTATCATTTCAAAATTAAAGGAATTAAAGGAATGAAAAGACTTATAGTAACAAGTTTAGTGCCAATAACTTTTTTAGCTCAAACACTCTCAGCCGAAGATTCAGAGCCAAGGGACAGACTCCATTCTGTAAGAAAAGCTGTTGATACTGTTGGGAAAATTGAAACTAAAGAGGTCTCAGTTGCCAATACTGTAAAACATATGTTTGAAGATGGAAAAGTAAGCGGCCAACTTCGAACAAGCTACGGGGCATACAATCAAAAGATGCCCTCAGTAGCTGATACGTACGCAACAGCAATTGGCGGTATTTTAAAATATGAACTGGCATCATTATATGGCTTCAATGCTGCAGCAGCAGTTTACACATCGCATGATATAAATGCTTTTAGTGGTGATAATGAGCATCATAACAATGATCTCTCTTCATCAAGTGGAAGTTATACCGAGATGAGTGAAGCGTATATAAACTATAAATATCAAGATTTTAATTTTCGTGTAGGTCGTCAGACTTTAGATACTCCATTGGCAGACAGTGATGATATCCGAATGATCCAAAATACCTTTGAAGCGTATGTGGCAAGTTATGATTATCAAGGTTTTTCATTAATGGCCGGACATATAAATGAGTGGCAGGGATATGACGCCGATCTTGATGAAGGGTGGAGTAAAGCCGGAATCAATGGAACGAACTTTGGAGGCATCGCTTATAATGATGTTTTGGAATTCAATCTCTGGTACTATGACATTACGAAGCAGACAAATGCTCTTTATAGTGATTTTGGTATACAGTACAGTATAAACAAAGATATGATAGTCCACGCAATGGTGCAGTATCTTAAAGAGAATGAAATCGACTCTAGTGGTTATGAAACTGAGATTTACGGAGCAATGTTTGAGTATGTCATTCATGGCCTTGGATTGAATATTGCCTACAATCAAGCTGACAGCAGGCATGGCAAACAGAGTTTTTCCGGAACAGGTGGAGGTACGCTTTATACAAGTATGGATACAATGATACTCGATGAAATTGCACAGGATAGAAAAGCTAATGCTATTGTAAGCGGGATATCCTATAATTATAATGATTTTACATTTTTATATGCGTATGGTTCGTTCAAGGGTGATGCTGATTCATCGGGTGTCAAAGAGCATATAGTTGAGCAAAATATCGGTTTTGAATATAATTTCAATGATGAATTTACAGTAGCTGCAATTTACGTCATGGAAGAAGATAAACAAAATAGTCAAAAAACTTTAAATGACTGGGATAGAACCCAAGTGATGTTAAATTATAATTTTTAAAAGAGAGTCATATATGAATAATCTATTGAATTGTCACAAAGGGTGCAGAGTCAAAGTGACAAAGATAAGTGCAGACAGCACTCTAAAACAGCGTCTCATATCGTTTGGTGTGATGAAAGGCGCAGAACTCAAAGTGCTTGAACACTCTCCAGGAAAAAAGACCATAGAGATAAAAGTAGGTAAAATGAGAATAGCACTGCGAGCAGAGGAAGCAAAACATATAGAGGTAGAAGAGATATGAATGGCGTAGAACATGATAAAAAAGCCTGCCCGATTATAGCCAACCATGTAAAAGTGGCGCTTGTCGGACAGCCAAATGTGGGTAAGAGTATGCTTATCAACTCCGTCAGCAATGCCCATCTACATGTCGGGAACTTTTCGGGTGTGACCGTTGATAAAACAGAAGTGTTGTTTGACTATAAAAATTATCACTTCACGGTAGTCGACCTTCCGGGAACGTATGCCTTTACAGATTACACGATCGAAGAGCGTGTAACACATGATTATCTTTGTGCCGAGGATTATGACATTATCATCAATGTTGTTGACTCGACCAATCTTGAGAAAAATCTGCAGTTGACATCAGAGCTTCTGACAATGAGCAAAAAGATAGTCATCGCTTTGAATATGAGTGATGAAGCTGAGAAAGAGGGCATTGAGATAGATGCAGATTATATGTCAGAACTGCTAAATGTGCCTTGTGTAAAAGTGTCCGCTGCTGCAAAAACAGGCATAGAAGATTTGATAGATACAGTGGTAGAGACACATATCAGCGAGAAAAAAGAGCCCAAGCTTATCTTTAGTGAGGCGGTGGAAGAAGAGATAACGACGATTGTCTCATACTTGCAAAAACATAAATTTCAGGCAGTTAACTCTTATAGAAACATAGCGATCAACCTGCTTAAAAACAACAAAAAAACCTATGAAAAGCTTCATGATGAGCCTATCTGGACAGAACTGCAGCCTATTTTAATAGAAGCAGCACGACATATAGAACTGCACCATGACACTGATGACATTAAAGAGGCTTTTGCTGAAGAGTATGCTTCTTTTAACAGGGGTATCGTTACAGAGGTCGTGCAGTATAAAGAGGAGAAGCAGGTTCAAAAAACGCTGACAGAAAAAATAGACTCTATCTTAATCCATCCGCTTTTTGGTATACCTATATTCTTGTTCTTTATGTGGGGCCTTTTTCAGCTTACCTTTACTGTAGGAAACATACCTATGGAGTGGATTGACGGCTTCTTTGTCTGGCTGGGTGATGTCGTCTCGCCAACGATTGCCAATGATGATGTTCGTTCTCTTATAGTTGATGGAATTATCGGCGGTGTCGGTGCAGTTGTGCTTTTCACGCCAAATATCATCATCTTGTTTATTGGTATAGCACTTCTTGAAACAACAGGATACATGAGCCGTGTCGCCTTTTTGCTTGATGGATTTTTCCATAAATTTGGTCTGCATGGACAGAGTTTCATTCCTCTCGTTACCGGTTTTGGTTGTTCTATTCCTGCATATATGTCGGCGAGAATTCTTAAAAATGACAGAGACAGGCTCTTGACACTTTTTATCATCGGGTTTATGTCCTGTGGTGCAAGACTTCCTGTCTATGTACTCTTTGCAGGAGCATTTTTTGGAGAAGCGATGGCGGGAAATGTTCTGTTTGCTATCTATGTAAGTGGTGCTATTCTTGGTCTTATTATGGCAAAAGTACTGAAAATGACCGCTTTTAAAGGTGTGGATGAACCATTTGTTATGGAGATGCCGAAGTATCGTCTTCCGTCACTCAAGCTTATTTGGCATACAGTGCTCACGCAGACAATTATGTACCTTAAAAAAGCGGGTACGTTCATTGCCGGTGCAGCGATGCTGATTTGGTTTTTAAGTAACTATCCACACAGTGATGCACTGGATAAAGTCTATGCAGCGAAGATAGAACAGAGTGTTGATGCTTCACAGAAGATAGCGCTTGAGAACGAACTTGCTGAAGAGCAGCTGGGACAGAGTTATCTGGGACGAGTTGGAAAGCTGAAAGAGCCGCTGTTTGCGCCGCTTGGATTTGACTGGAAGATGAATGTTGCTCTGCAGGCAGGACTTGCAGCAAAAGAAGTAGTGGTTTCTACATTAGGTGTTCTTTATTCGATGGGCGGAGATGTTACTGAAACTTCGGAGTCCTTGGCGGATAATATACGTAAACATATCCCGTTTGCTTCGGCAGTTGCCTTCATCGTGGTAGTAATGACCTATCTGCCGTGTCTTGCAGCGACAACAGTTTTCGCAAAAGAGGCGGGAAGCTGGAAGTATGCAGTCTATCTGTTCATTTTTACATCCATTGTAGCGTATGTTTTAGCATTCTTTGCATATAGAATTGCGTTGGCACTTGGATAAATTAACCGAATATTAGTTGAAATTTGTTAAAATAGTTCCAAGGAAAAAAAATGCAAAAAATATTGATGATAGAAGATGATTTGGAACTAGCTGAGATACTCACGGAGTATCTTGAACAGTTTGATTTTAAAGTAATAACCGAAGATGACCCGTTTAAGGCTGTAAGTATCTTGAAATTAGAGCCTTTTGATCTTGTTATTCTGGATTTGACACTTCCCGGCATGGATGGTCTTGAAGTGTGTGAAGCGATTCGGGAACGTCAGGATATTCCCATCATTATATCTTCAGCCCGCTCAGACGTAACTGACAAGATCAAAGCACTTGAACTCGGTGCGGATGATTATCTGCCAAAACCGTATGATCCGCGTGAGCTCGAAGCAAGAATCCATTCTGTACTGCGTCGTTATGAAGCAAAAACGGAAGCCAAAGCAGAGAATAAAAGCGACTTTAAATGTGACAAGTCAACGATGACCATCACCTATAAAGGACGTAATATTGATCTGACAAATGCAGAGTTTGGGATTCTCTCTTATATGATAAGCAAGCAGGGGCTTGTCGTCTCACGTGAGGACCTTATTCATAATGTCAATGCAATCAACGAAGACTCTTCAAATAAAAGCATTGATGTTATGGTTGGAAGAATCAGAAACAAACTTGGAGATAAATCTCTCATAGAATCAGTACGCGGTGTCGGCTACAAACTTTTGAAGTAATTTATGAAACATCATGCAGTACTCATAACCGTACTCGTCGCACTTATCGTCTCGCTAGTGAGTGTAAGTGCGATCTTCTGGGAATTTTACAAGCTCAATCATGAGCAGTATATCAACCATATCTTTACAAAATATACGGTCATCACACAGATTTATCGTGAGCATCAGCAGCGTCAAAGTTCAGAAGTCATGCTTGAAGCAAATTTGGCTGTATATGATATTGAGATGATAAAGGACGAAAAGCAAAAGAGGACCATTTTAACCAAAAGCAAGATACTAAAACGTGAAGGATTTAAAAGTTTCAATACTTCATTGATGATCAGTGAAAAGGGAATGTATACGAAAAATACGGTAACAAACCTGCGTGCAACGATGCTGGAGTATAAAAAAGCGATCTATTTTCATATTGAAACACCAAATGGCGATATTCTCATCCGAGACAATGATCTAAAACCATACAGTTACATCAATATTCTTTACACATATGCGACTGTCTTTTTGATTATCTCTTTATCGTTTGTACTGGTTCTGCAGAAACTGCGTCCGCTTATTCGTCTGAGAAAAAAAATCGCTCTTTATGGAAAAGGAAATATGAATGTCTCCTTTAAAACTTCCTCTGAAGATGAGATAGGTTCGGTCGCAAATGAACTTGACAAAGCAAGGCGAAAGATTAACAATATCTTGGAATCCCGCACACTTTTTTTACGAAACCTAATGCATGAACTAAAAACTCCCATAGCAAAAGGAACCATTGCGACACAGATGTTGGAATCGCCCAAACAGCGTGAGCGTTTTACCTCTATCTTTAAAAGGCTTGAGACACTTGTCAACGAGTTTGCGATGATAGAGGAAGTGACAAGCCTGAATGATAAAAAAGACTTTTCCGAGTACAGGCTTGTCGATATTATCGATGGTGCCATTGATATGGCCATGGTTGAGCGGGAGAGCGTTAGTGTAGATGTACCTGCAGATGTGAAAATACAGGCAAATTACAGACTCTATACGACAGCGATAAAAAATATGATAGACAATGCAATGAAATACTCAACTGACGCACATATAACAATTCGCATCAATGAAGAGGGTGAACTCTGTTTTGAGAGTAAAGGGGAGTGTCTAAAGCATCCGCTGCAGTACTATATAGAGCCTTTTACAAAGGAAAATCCATCGAAGAACAGTTATGGACTGGGGCTTTATCTGGTAGATTCTATCCTCAAAGCACATGGACAGGTACTGGCTCATGAGTATGAAAATGGAGTGAATCGTTTTATTTTTGCATAAGTTTAAAAATGTAAACTAATGTAATGAATAAACTCCTCTACATTGGTCTAGCAATATTTTTTGCGCTCTCTTTTTTTGTTTTCGGATGGCTTTCTCACAGTGCTTATGAACCTGGGAAGCGTATTGAAAAGCCATCGTTATTGGATAGAATTAAAAAAGAGAAACAACTCAATGTTGTTCTGCTCAATGCACCTTCTACCTACTATATAGGCAATGAAGGTCCACAGGGGTTTGAGTATGACTTGTTGAAGTCCTATGCAGATCATTTGGGAGTGAAGTTAAATATCACACCGGCGCATACTGTAAAAGAAGCATTGAGACTCAGTAAAAACCCAAATATTCACATCACATCGGCTTCTTTGGCAAAAACACCAAGCAGAGAAAAACTTTATCATTTCGGTCCCTCTTATTTTGAAGTTCAGGAGCAGGTGATCTGTTATCGGGGGATGCTCGGGAGTTCAAAATTTCCAAGAGATGTCGAGGACCTTGAAGGCCTTTCCATTATGGTCGGTGACGATACGAGTTACAGTGAAACACTGCAAAAACTCAAAGAGGACGGCTTTGATATCAATGTGACAACGAGTTCGGATTACTCTACTGAAGAGCTTTTGGAGATGGTGTCTAAACATCAGATAGACTGTACAGTGGCAGATTCGAACATCTATGCCTTGAACTTGAAGTTTTTTCCCGAGATAGCTTTAGCCTTTTCAATAAGCCCGCGTGAGCAGTTGGCATGGCTCTTGCCAAAAGATGCCAAAAAACTTGAAGCGGATATGTATGCATGGTTGAACGATTTTAATCAAAAAGGCAAGATGACACAGCTAAAAGATCATTACTACTCTTATGTGCTCTTTTTTGACTATTACAATACCAAAGTCTTTTATAAACGAATAAAATCACGACTGCCGCGGTATAAAAAATATTTTAAAGAAGCAGCAGAACGTTTTGGCATTCCATGGACATTGATCGCTTCTGTATCGTATCAGGAGTCGCACTGGAATCCGAGAGCTAAAAGTTTTACAGGTGTTCGCGGCCTGATGATGCTGACAAAAAGAACGGCCAAGATCCTGGGTGTGAAAAACAGGCTTAATCCAAAACAGAGTATCGTCGGCGGTACACGTCATCTTAATCAAATGATGAAATTTGTACCTCAGGGTGTTGAAGGAGAAAACAGACTCAAATATGCATTGGCAGCTTACAATGTTGGAATGGGACATATAAAAGACGCGCAAAAACTTGCCACACGCCTTGGACTTAATCCAAATGTCTGGAGTGATTTAAAAATTGTTCTGCCGTTTCTTTCACAAAAAAAGTACTATAGAACACTGAAATATGGCTATGCAAGAGGTGCGGAACCGGTGAAATATGTTGAAGCTATCTATAACTATAAAGATATTTTAGAGAAGTATGAAAAGGAGAAAGAAGCGGTAAAAGAGAAAGCTTCACTTCCTGTTATTGCGGTTCCTTTGAAAAGTAAAAAAAAGAGTGCTAAAAAAGTAGTAAAGAAAAAGTCAAAAAAAAGTCATAAAAAGAAAAGTGTGAGAAAAAAAAGTAAGAAAAGTAAGAAAAAAAAGCATACAACAACTAAGAAAAAAAGTTCTTAGTTATCGGCATCAAGTTCGCTTAAAAAAGTTTCCATGTCATATTTGACTCTGTATTCCGGTGTCATGATATGAATAAGAACATCACCGAGATCTACAACTATCCAGTCACCGCTCTCATCGACATTGTTAAATGTTTCCTCAGGTTTGAGTGAGTTTTTCAGATGGTCTAAAAGTGCTGTCGTGTGTTTTTGCCCAAGTGATGAGGCGATGATGGCGTAATCTACAAAGTAGTTCTTCCCACGCAGATCAAAGACTTCGATTGCTTCGGCTTTGTTCTTGTCAAGTGTTTGAGTTATTTTTTCAATTCTGTTTTGCATTATGTTCCTTATAATAGTGTGCAATTTCCTGTGCACATTTTTTTGGTAATTTTGAAATGTCGATATTATCTCTTAAATCGGATGATGCAATATCGACACCTATCTGAAGTTTTAAGAAATTTGGCGGTATCTCTATGTCATTCCGCGATGCTACGATAAAAGTGACAAGTTCTTTAAGTTCATCATATCTATACCACTTATGGAGTGACGCAAGATTATCTGCACCGATGACAAAGTAGATTGGATCATACTTTTGCAACATCGCTTTTACTGTTTCAACAGCAGGTACTTTTCGTTTTTTCTCAACTTCAAAAGAGCTGATTTGAACTTTTTCATCATCTGCAAAGATGCATTTCAGCCACTTCAGCCGTAACTCGGCAGGTGCTGTAAAAGTTTCTTTAAAGGGATTTAGAAAAGTTGGCATGATGATAACTTTTTTTATAAAATCTAACTTTTCTAAAGCCTTTACAACTGCCTCATGACCGAGGTGAGGCGGATCAAAAGAGCCGCCATAGAGTGCTATACCATTCATTTAAACCGAATTATAACTAATTTTGGATAAAATAACCCAATTTTTTTATATTAGGATAGTTAATGGCACTCAAAATAGCAATTAATGGATTTGGTAGAATAGGTCGTTGTGTCGCGCGTATAGCAGCAAAGAGAGATGATGTCGAGATTGTAGCTATCAATGATATGGCCAGTATGGATATGATGCTCTATCTTCTTAAAAATGATTCAGTACATGGAACATTTAACAGCGAAGTTGAGCAAGTAGATGATAAATACATCAGCATTGACGGTAACAAAATCAGAGTCTTTTCTGACAGAGATCCACAGAACTTAGACTTTGCAGGTTGCGGTGCCGATATGGTCTTAGAGTGTACAGGTGTCTTTCTTACTCAGGAATCAGCTCAGGTGCATATTGACAAAGGTGTCGAAAAAGTACTTTTTTCAGCACCGGCAAAAGATAAAATAACTCCGACATTTGTAATGGGTGTCAATGAAGAGAAATATGACGGGCAGAAGATCGTCTCAAACGCTTCGTGTACGACAAACTGTCTCGGTCCTGTAGCGCGTGTTTTAGATGACGCATTTGGCATTGAAAAAGGTTTAATGACAACGATTCACTCCTACACAAATGATCAAAATATTCTTGATGTAAAGCATAACAAAGACAAGCGTCGTGCCCGTGCAGGTGCTATCAATATGATCCCGACAACAACAGGTGCGGCAAAAGCCATCAGTCTTGTACTGCCACAACTTGAAGGTAAACTTCACGGACAGTCAGTACGTGTGCCAACTCCTGATGTTTCTATGGTGGATTTGAACGTTGTCGTTAAAAAAGGTACGACAAAAGAAGAGGTCAATGCAGCGTTTAATGAAGCAGCAGCTGGTAGACTGAATGGCCTTTTACTTGTAGATAAAGAGATGAGAGTTTCTCAGGACTTCGTAGGCTGCGAATACAGTTCAATCGTGGCAGAAGACCTCACGCAGGTCATCGGCGATGATATGGTAAAAGTAATGGCATGGTATGATAATGAGTGGGGTTACTCCATGCGTCTCATCGATATGGCTCTTCACATCTCAAAATAGGATTTTTTTTGGAACTATTACATTTAAAAAAGCTGGACTTGGCAAATAAAAAAGTATTTATCCGTTGTGATTTCAATGTCCCGATGGATGAGTTTGGCAATATTTCCGATGACAGACGAATCCGTTCTGCTATAGCGACGATAAACTACTGTCTCGATCTTGACTGTGCCGTTATTTTAGCTTCGCACCTTGGCCGTCCAAAAGGTGAAGTTGTTGAAAAATATTCTTTGGCTCCGGTTGCAAGAAGACTGCAGCAGCTGTTAAAGCGTCATGTGGAACTTGCTCCGGGTATTGTGGATGATGCAACACTCAAAATCGCAAAGGAACTCCCTCGTCATGAAGTGCTTTTGTTGGAAAACCTTCGTTTTGAACCGGGTGAGACGAAAGACGATGAAGAACTCTCACGCAAACTAGCTTCCATGGCAGACTTTTATGTCAATGATGCTTTTGGCGTGAGCCATCGTGCACATGCTTCCGTTCACGGCATTACGAAGTTTTTTGACAATGAACATAAAGCGGCAGGTTTCTTACTTGAACGTGAGGTAAATTACTTTGGTAAATTGATGAATAATCCTGTACGACCTTTTGCAGCCATAGTAGGCGGTTCAAAGGTTTCGGGTAAACTTGAAGCACTTGTCAATCTTCTGCCAAAAGTTGACAAGATTTTCATAGGCGGAGGAATGGCTTTTACCTTTTTAAAACAGCTCGGTTATGACATTGGTGCGTCACTTGTTGAGGATGATCTGCTTCAAGAGGCACAGAGAATTATGGACGAAGCGAAAAAAGCCGGTGTTAAATTTTACCTTCCTGTTGATGTCGTTGCGGCAGATAAATTTTCTGAGGATGCGGTCAGTAAGATAGTAACTGCACAGGAAATTCCAAATGGATGGATGGGACTTGATATCGGGCCTGCAACGGTGAGACTCTATCGTGAAGGATTGAATGATGTTCAGACAGTCTTGTGGAACGGACCGATGGGTGTCTATGAGATGGAAAAATTTGCTCGCGGAAGTTCCAAGATAGCTCACTTTGTAGCAGACAGTTATGCGACGACAGTTGTCGGCGGCGGTGACACGGCAGATCTTGTACAACGCGTTGGTGTTGATGATGAGATGAGTTTTATCTCGACAGGAGGCGGTGCTTCTCTTGAACTTTTAGAAGGTAAAGTACTTCCGGGTGTCGAGCCATTAATGGTAAAAATCAGCGAAGAGGCATAGGAGAGACAATGATAATTGCAGCAAATCTAAAAACGAACTTGACACGACATGACACGGCTTCTTATATAGAAGAGGTAGATAAATGTGCAAAGCAGAGCAATCAAGAAGTTTTTGTTTTTCCTGCAATCTCATCACTTGACAGCTTCAGTGCAGAAAAAGTAGAAGTCGGTACCCAAAATGCTTATCCGACAGTTAATGGTGCTTTTACGGGTGAGATCGGGTTGGAACAGCTTGAAGAGTTCGGCATCAAAACTATCTTGATCGGACACAGTGAACGACGTCATATCTTAGGTGAAACTCAGGAGTTTATTGCCAAAAAATTTGCCTATTTCAAAGAGCAGGGCTTTACAATAGTCTACTGTGTAGGCGAGCCAAAAGAGAAGCGTGAAGCAGGTAAAGAAGCTATGATGGAGTATATCTCTGCACAATATGAAGGTATAGATACTTCCTATGAAAAGCTAATTATCGCTTATGAACCTGTTTGGGCAATAGGCACGGGACTTACACCGACACTTGAAGATATCGAAGATATTCATACAGAATTAAAGCAGAAATCTTCAGCACCGCTGCTCTATGGCGGGAGTGTTAAAGTGACCAATGCAAAAGAGGTGTTATCACTGAAAAATGTCGATGGCATTTTGGTGGGAAGTGCGGCACTCTATGCTGAGCATTTCTGTACAATGATACAGTATGCCGATGAGATAGAAAAATAAAAACAGTATAATTAATTAAGGAGAAAAAAATGTTGATGAAGGGTAAAAAAGGTCTTATCGTAGGTCTTGCAAATAATAAATCAATAGCGTACGGAATTGCAAAAGCATGTGCCGATCAGGGCGCTGAAATGGCATTTACATATTTAAATGATGCACTTAAAAAGAGAGTTGAGCCGATTGCCAAAGAGTTTGGCAGTGACTATGTCTATGAACTCGACGTTAGTAATGAGGAACACATGGCGGGCATCGCTGCAAAGATCGAAAAAGATTTTGGCAAGATCGATTTTTTAGTTCACTCTGTTGCATTTGCTCCAAAAGAGGCACTCTCTGAGCCTTTTATAAAAACAAGCAAAAGTGCATTTCAAATTGCTATGGATATCTCTGTGTACTCTCTTATTGACCTGACAAACCGATTAGAGTCAGTTCTGAGTGATGATGCGTCAATCTTGACACTCTCTTATCTCGGTGGTCCAAAATACGTAGTGAACTACAATGTAATGGGTGTGGCAAAAGCGGCACTTGAAGCGAGTGTCCGTTATATGGCAGTGGATCTTGGAGCAAAAGGACAGCGTGTCAATGCTATCTCTGCGGGGCCTATTAAAACTCTTGCAGCTGCGGGTATCGGTGATTTCTCACAAATACTTAAATGGAACGAAACAAATGCACCGTTAAAGAAAAATGTGACAATAGAGCAGGTCGGAAACTCTGCGATGTATCTGTTGAGTGATCTTAGCAGTGGTGTGACGGGTGAAGTGCATTATGTAGATAATGGTTATAACATTATGGGAATGGCGGCTGCAACGACAGATGAGAATGGAAAAACCGTTCTCGCTTGGGATGCGAAAAAGTAGATAGTAAAAACTATCTACTTCCCAATAACAGGCATGCTCTCCAACTTGTGAACATTTGAGCTGTTATAGTCATTCGGTTTTGCTCGCATATAGGCAGCAGCTTTATCAACATACTCCTGAAGAGTAAAGTTTTTATCCTCTTTATCAACAAAGTGTGATTCTTGAGTCTTTGTGGCTGAAGTATTGGACTCTATCCCTTTTTCCTCTTTCATATACTTCTTTTGAATCTCTTTATCTTTAGCAATAGTAGGCTCCCAATCATCATGTAGCCATGAGTCCAGCGACTTTTGCATAGCTCCTTCTTTTTCTATTGCAGCATTTGATTTGCTTATACTGTTAAGAGCACTGTTCTGTGATGGTGCGACCTTTGTCGTTGATGATGCACAGCTGTTTAGTAAAAAAGCTGTTATTATTAGTTGTGATATTGTAATTAGTTGTTTCATATGGGAATTATAGCTAAAAAAATGAAAAATAACGCCAGATTTATCTAATGTTAAGAATAGGTTATGCTATACTGCATATGAAATTTGTAAAAGGATAAGGAGAAAATATGAAATTTACAAAAATGAGTTTGGTAGCGGCGCTACTAATTGGTTCAAGTGCATTTGCAATTGACAATGTTAAAGTAAGCGGTGACGCTAAATTATATTATAATACACAAGATAATGACTATAGTACACCTGCTACAAGAAGTAATAATGATTTATTTGCTTCACAAGGTGCAGCTGGTCAAGCTGCTTTAGGCTTAGGCATTACTGCTGACTTGGCTAAAAATGTTTCTGCAGGTGTTCATACAACTGTTTTAACTACTCTTGGTCTTCAAGGTCAGTTAGTAAATAATGTTTGGGAAGGAACGAATGGTCTAACTGATTCATGGATTGTTGATGAAGCATGGGTCGCTGGTACTGTTGGTAAAACTACTGGTAAAATCGGTCGTATGAAATTAGACACTCCACTAGTGTTTAGTGAAACTTGGTCAATCGTTGAAAATACTTTTGAAGCAGCTGTTGTAATCAATCAAGATGTGCCAGATACTACATTGGTTGGTGCTTATGTTGGTGGTTCTAATGCAGCTAACGCTATAAGTGGTAATGCTAATGCTGTTCCTGGTGTAGGTATTGCAAATAGAATTCAAACAATTGCAAGTGAAAGTACATTCTCACAATTTTACAATGGTGCTTATGCTGCAGGTGTTGTAAATAATTCATTCAAGCCATTAACTGCACAAGCATGGTATTATGATGCTCCACAATACGTAGATGCATTTTGGTTACAAGCTGATTTAGCAATGGAAGGTGTTGTTGCCGGTGCTCAATACACTAAAATTAACTATAACAAAAGTAATCAATTAGCAATAGCAAAAGATACTGATAATGATGTATATGCATTTAAACTTGGGTATGAAATGAAAGATGTTGCAGCAATTAGCGTAGCATATTCTCAAACTGGAAAAGAAACAGTTGCAAGTTTAGGTGCTGGTGAAAACCTTGCTACACTAGGTAATAAACCTATGTCAAAACTTTATACTGAAGCATGGTGGAACTATGGTTATGTAACAAGAGCTGATACTTCTGCGTTAAATGTTACAGTCACAGGTAAAGCAGCAGGTATTGATTTAGGTGCTTACTATACACAAACTGATGCAGATAAAAATGGTGGAACAGTTGATCGTGCAGATATGAAAGAATTTACAGTAACTGCTGGTAAAGACTTTGGTCCATTAAATACAACTTTAGCATATGTTTATACTAAAGCAGATGATCAAAATCAAAAAACTGCGGCTAAAGACGGTGATGCATATAATGCAATCCAAGCTTATTTAACACTAAACTTCTAGTCTAACCTCTAAATTCGAAGTATAACTATCTCCCTTCTGGGAGTTAGTTTCTCTCTTTTAAAAACTTTCAAAATTATACTTTTATACTTATGCTATAATTTTCCCTATGACACTCTTTATAAAAAAACTTTCTTACATTATTTTTATGCTTTTGCTTATTTCTATCATCTCTTTTTTAGCGATTCACGCAGCACCAAACAGTTTTTTTGGAGCAGGAGAGCTTAATCCTAATATGACAAAAGAGGCAATAGCCAAACTCAAGGCTGTGTATGGACTGGATAAACCGCTTTTTATGCAGTATTTGGACTGGATCAAAAATCTTATAACCCTTAACTTCGGAATCTCTTTTGTCAGTGGGCAGAATGTAAGCTCAGAGATACTCAAACGGCTTCCTGTGACACTTTGGATGAATTTTATCGCTTTGATATCGGTCTTTGTGCTTTCACTTTGGCTTGGCATAAAAGCAGCGATGAATTATGAGCAAAAGAGTGATTATATCATCCGACAGCTCTCTTTGGTCTCTTTCTCAATGCCTTCATTTTATTTGGCACTGCTCTTTATCATTCTCTTTTCCATCAAATTAAGCCTGTTTCCTATAGCGGGACTGCATTCTATTACACCAAAAGAGGGCTTTGCAAATATTGCAGATATGGCATGGCACTTGGTGCTGCCTATCTCTGTGATGATTTTTGTTGGTTTGGGGAGTATGATAATTTATGTACGCTCTTTGACACTGGAGATACTCAAAAGTGATTATTACTATTTTGCACGCTCACGCAACATAAAAGAGAAAGATCTGCTGCGTTATTATATACTACCAAATCTCATGCCGCCTATCATCACCTTATTAGGTTTGTCTTTGCCTGGACTAATCGGAGGTAGTGTCATTTTGGAGTCTATCTTTGGAATCGAGGGAATGGGGCAGCTTTTTTACATCTCGGCGCTCTCACGCGACTACCCCATCATTATGGGAATTTTAATGATAACAGCATTTTTGACGCTGCTTGGAAACATGGTGGCGGATCTGATTTTGTTGAAACTCAACCCATATGTAGAAAGAGGCTAAGACGATTTTTTTCTCAACAAACTTGTTTGTTGTAGCTTTATGGGGGGGGTGTAGGGACATACTTGTCCCTGCTGCTAATATGGGCTTTGCTCATATTAGTATATTATTAGCTGAAAAGTGCCTCTAGCGCATCGACACTCTCTTTTTTCTCTTCTATCTCACCGTTTTCATTTGTCATTTCATCTGTTTCAAGAAGCTCTATCTGCATACCTGTAAGCATGGATGCCAAACGGATGTTTATACCGCTTTTACCGATCGCTTTTGATTTTTGGTCCGATGGAAGTGTAATGATAGCTTTTTCATTCTCTCCCTCTTCGTTCTTGACAATCTCAACATGTGAAATAATAGCCGGACTCATTGTACGTGAGATAAAGAGTTCAGGAATGTTCGTGTATTCGATACAGTCAATATTCTCACCGATGAGCTCTTCGCTTACGGCGTTGATACGCACACCTTTTACACCGACAGTAGCACCGACAGCATCTACTTGTGGATGTGTTGAGAGTACGGCAACTTTTGCGCGTTCACCCGGAATACGTGCAGATTTTTCGATGATGACCGTACCTTCCGCAATCTCTGGCACTTCAAGCTCTAAGAGAGCTTCCAAGAATTTTGGAGAGGTGCGTGAGAGTTCTATCTGGATTCCATGCTCTTTATCCATATTTACACGACGAACGACAGCTTTTATGTGGTCACCCACTTCAAAAATCTCACCTTTTATACGGCTTTTCATCGGCAATACGGCACGAATCTCATCGACTTCTATGTAAGTAGCATTTTGTGCATCAACACGGATGACACGACCGCTGACAAGTGTACCTACTTTTGACTTGTACTTATTGTAAACTTCATCTTCTACAAGTCTTTGGATGTGATACTCGATCTCACGGTGCAGGCCTGATGCCGCCGTTCTTCCATAATCTTCAAGATCGTGATCTATTTGAAGTTGGTCACCAAGCTCTACCTGATCATCATATTGTCTTGCATCTGTAAGTGAGATATATGCCGGAGCCGTCTCTTCATCCTGAAGTCTTTCATCATCATCTTCAACGACTGTTATCGTCTGGACGATTTTGATGTTCTTTGAATCTTCATCAACGATCGCTTCAAAAGCGAAATTTTGGTCTATGACTCTTTTTGCAGTCTGAACGAATGCCGTTTTGAGTGCTTCAAGCACTTTTTCCGGTTGCAGCCCTTTTTCGTGTCCTATCGCTTCTGCGATATCTAATATTTTTTCCATAGTTGTTCCTTTTTTGGTAAGAAATCGTTTAACAATAATAAGTGCATTGGGGGATTTCTTAATCGAAGTACCGTATTATACCGAAATTCTGTTAAGATTATCTTTAATCAGCTTTTTAGAAGATTTTAAGTATAATGCAAAACTTTTATATATAAATCAGGAGAGACTATTACATGGATTTAAAATTAGCAAGAACAGATTTGGATGCTAAACCAAAAAAAATCGATTTAGCGAAGATCGAAGATAAAGTTGCAAAAGAAGAGAGTGTTATCTTTTACTTTGATAGAGAGAACTCTCATAAAGATTTGCTTGCACTGCAAGATCACTTTGAAGAGCAGGGAAAAAGTTTTTACATGAACGAGGTAAAATATGGTCTTTCAGATAATGACTATATGTACCAAGTTCACATTATGAGCTAAGACGTACAGTATGAGTAAAAAGTTATTTATTGAAACATTGGGTTGTGCGATGAACTCTCGTGATTCGGAACATATGATAGCAGCACTCAAAGAGAAAGAGGGCTATGAAACAACCGATGACATGAAGAATGCCGACCTAATTTTGATAAATACATGCTCAGTAAGAGAGAAGCCTGTTGCCAAGCTTTTTTCTGAACTCGGCGTCTTTAACAAAAAGAAAAAAGAGGGTGCAAAAATCGGTGTGTGCGGCTGTACGGCTTCGCATCTCGGAGAAGAGATCATCAAACGTGCTCCTTATGTCAGTTTCGTACTTGGTGCGCGAAATGTTTCAAAGATAGGCGAAGTACTTCATAAGGACAAAGCTGTTGAAGTGGACATCAATTATGACGAGAGCGAATTTGCTTTCGATGATTTTCGTACATCTCCATACAAAGCTTACATCAACATCTCTATAGGCTGTGACAAACAGTGTACTTTCTGTATCGTTCCAAAGACACGTGGTGAGGAGATATCCATTCCTGACGAGCTTATTGTGCGTGAAGCGCAGCGTGCGGTGGACAACGGAGCCAAAGAGATATTTTTGCTTGGACAGAATGTCAATAACTATGGACGCCGTTTCTCATCAAGCGATCATGAAAAAGTGAACTTCACGGAGCTGCTGCGACGCCTTTCAAAGATAGAAGGACTCAGACGCATTCGTTTTACGTCACCACACCCGTTTCATATGGATGATGAGTTTATTGAAGAGTTTGCATCCAATCCTAAGATATGTAAGTCAATGCATATGCCGCTGCAAAGTGGGAGTACCAAAGTGCTCAAAGATATGAAACGCGGCTACTCTAAAGAGTGGTTTTTGAATCGTGTCCAAAAACTTCGCGAACACTGTCCTGAAGTAAGCATATCTACTGACATTATCGTCGCATTTCCGGGAGAGAGTGAAGAGGATTTTGAAGATACCATCGATGTAATGAAGCAGGTGAAGTTCGATCAAATATTCTCTTTTAAATATTCACCGAGACCTGAAACAGAAGCACAACATTATAGTGATGTCATTGATCCTGAAGTGGCATCTGACAGACTCTCATACCTGCAGGCACTTCAGACTGAAATGCTTGATGAAAAAAACAAAACACAGCTCGGAAAAACATACGAAGTCTATTTTGAAGACCTCAATGCTGATGGCTATGTATCTGGAAGAACAGATAACAATCTTGTTGTCAAAGTGAAAGGCTCGGAAGAACTGCTCGGCGAATTTTGCGATGTGAAGATCACGAAGATCGGCCGTACCATTTTTACAGGGGAGATCGTTGCTTAAAAAAGTAAGCCGTTCTCTCGCCCTTATCTTCGTTCCTTTTATAGGCTCACTTATTATCCGTTTTTTATACCTCACAAACAAAAAAAACTTTTATGCTCCACAGACCATAACAGATAAACCGGTTATCTTTGCCTGTTGGCACGGAGAACTGCTGATGCTGCCATATCTCTATAAATTTTACAGAAAAAAGCCTCACGCAAAGGTACTTATTTCACCGCATTTTGATGGAAAACTTATCTCACGCACTATTAAGTATTTTGGTCTTGAGACATTGGCAGGTTCTTCGGATAAAAATTCGGCACGTGTACTCATTCAGGCTATAAAGAGTATAAAAGAGGGGTATGACATAGGCATCACTCCTGATGGACCGAAGGGACCGCGTCATGAAGTAGCTGATGGTATTATTGTCATGGCGCAAAAAACCAAAACAAAAATTGTTTTGGTTTCGGTGAAGCCTACAAAATTTTGGCAGCTGAATTCATGGGATAAGTTTGTAATTCCGAAACCTTTTGGTATACTTAACTATTACGCTTCTTCTGAGATAGATATTTCTGAGATGGAAATTGAAGAGGCAAGAAGTTTACTCAAAGAGGGGCTATTAAAACATGAAAGCTAAAATACTCATTCCTGTTGTCGCACTTGGTTTAATTGTGTCGATGGTCATTTACTTTATAATAAACCCTTCTTATGAGAAATCTCTCGAAGCGAAGTATTACTACGAAACAGGGGACTACCAAAAAGCCTATGAACTGGCAAATGAAGCTTTTAGCATAGATATCTACAATCGTATGGCATCGACGATTATGGCGCAGTCAAAGACATCGATGAAGTACATGAAGTATGTTCAGCAGGCAAAAGAGTATATGCAGCAGATCAATGAGATTGCTGCAAAACAGAATATTTCTGACGCAGACCGATCAAAAATAAAACTCATGAGTGAGATTATGGTAGATTCTTATGTAAAGCTCGCACCAAGTGTCATAACCGACAAAGCCTTGGTTCAAGAAGCGGCGAGATATCATAAAAACTTTGAGCAGCTCCTTGAAAAAGTCAATAGATAAACAAATAACCGATTTTTCTGTTTACCTCCAGAAACAAAGAGGTTACTCAGAACTAACCATAAAAAGTTATAGAGAAACACTGCAGGAAGCTTTTGGGTTTATCGAGATAACGGATGAAAAAGATCATCTGCTTTTTAATTTGATGCCTTATCGAATCCAGATAGCATCACTCAATGCAAAGACCATCAGTAAAAAACTCTCCGCAATACGTAGTTTTACAGCCTTTATCAATGAGCAGGGCAGTAAAGTTGTTTTGCGTGGGGATGAAAGCATTAAAGTGGCAAAAACACTGCCAAAACCAATTTCTCATGAACACATTATGGAAGCATTAGAAAAAGCATCCCTGCAGGAAAAACTGGTCGTGTTGATGCTTTATACATTGGGGCTGCGTATCTCGGAACTCTCAGCATTAAAGGTGGAAGATATTGATGATGAATGGATTCGTATTATCGGAAAAGGTAATAAACAAAGAGATGTGCCGCTTTTAGCGGAGGTTAAAAAACTGATTGATGAATATTTGTCAACTTTTATGATAAAAAAATTTCTTTTTGAAAAAAATGGCGAAAGATTAAGCGAAAATAGTCTAAGATATATGATAACTAAAGTCTTTGGTCGTGTAGCGCTGAAAGTAACGCCGCATCAACTTCGTCACTCGTATGCTTCTGCTTTATTAAACAGTGGGGCACCGATTGTCGATGTTAGTGAATTGTTAGGTCATGCTTCCATGGCGACAACACAAATATATACAAAATTAGGTAGTGCATTGAAACAACAAAATTATAACAAAGCACATCCTCTCGCACAAGGTGAGAAGTAGTGCTTGCTAAAATTTTTGAATCTTTATATCGTAAAGTGTTTGTCAATATAGTCGTTAAACGTGCATCGACACTTGTCTATATAGAAATGTACTCAAAAAAAGCTGCTGTAGATAATGTTCAAGCTGAATTTGAAACAATCAAGCCAGATGAAAATATGCTGGATTATATAACAAACTACACAAAAGAATCTCCGTATTCGTACATCTCTGTTCTTGATATGTCTTCACTGCAGGGTGCTCTTCCCACATGTTCAAAAAACAAGCTTTCTTACTATTATGACCTTAGTAATTGCGAGTATAAATGTTATAACGGAAAGTGGACCTATTATACGGCTAAACCGGAACTTTATGAGATTGAAAAAACATATAAGGAGATCGGTGTTGATTTTATTTTTTCTCCTTTTGTTGTGTTAGCGAATTTCTTTAAAGACAAGATAGACGGTAAACTGGCACTTTATGCACTCGTTCAAGACAGTTTTATCTCCATAGCTGTCTTTGAAAATGGCAAACTGTTATATGCCGAACATCTCGATATGCAGACGAGCAATGATGCAGATGATATCCTTCTAAGTCATGATATAGAAGAGGAAGAACTTAATTTAGAATCAGATGCCGGTATAGACTTGGAAGATATCGATGTGGATGATGAGAGTAGTGAACTTGAAGATTTCAGTGATATTGAAGATCTTGACTCCATTGAAGAGATAGAGGAGTTTGATGATTCCAAAGATATTGAAGAGGAGTTGTTGGAGAGTCAGGATGCTATTGAAGAGAGTACAGAAGAAGAGGGCAGTTTCAATGAAGACTACCAACGCTTTTCGCTTATTCAGACCTCTATCGCGCACTATTATAAAGATGAGCGTTATGAGAGTGCATTTTTGGAAAATATGTACATCGCAGATGGTGTCGGTGTGACGAAGGATTTAAAAAAGTATCTTGAAGAAGAGATGTTTTTGAATGTTTACATCCGAAAAACAGAGATAGATGCAGAGGTGTGTGAACTTGCAAAAGAGGAGCTTGGTTTATGAAATACAGCTACATAAAACCGCGTAAAAAAACTCCTTTCACAGCAGATGTCCAGTTGATTTTCACATTTTTTTCTATAACGATCATCATGCTGCTTGGGACATATACCTTTTTACTTTATAAAGACTACTCTTTTTCAAAAGAGAAAAAAGAGCTCATTGCAAAGAGGACAGACTTAGCGTCGAATATCGAAGATATGGATAATAAAATCGCGTATATAAAAAAACAGGCAGCCCTCGCACAAAAAGTACATACGCAAAATATGGTACTCAAAGATTCTATTGCAAATCTTTTTGATCTCGTTCCCGAACGCATTACTCTTTCTCGAGCGGAGCTCTTAAAAAATGGTTTGATCCTGTATGGTGTTACGCCAAACAGAGATATTTACAACTTTATGCTGCAGGCACCGCTTCGCTCTATCTTTCAAAAGACATATACAAGCTTCTATCCGGCTCAAAACGGCTGGCTTCGATTTGTATCGACAAATTACATCAATGAAGATGAAAGTGAGGAGTTAGACCATGAAAATTAATATCTCCCGCCATCATATTTATATCCTGTTGTTGTCTATTTTTCTGTTTTTGTTTGTGCTTGTATTTTCTTTTGGCCTTTTGATTCCTGAGGGAAAAGAGTATAGAGTTAAACGGGGAGAACTTAAAAAAGAGCTTGGGGAGTATAGAAAATACAAAGCATTTTATGATGAAACGCTGCAGACTCTTAAAGATCTGCAAAGCAAAAACCGTAACATCATTACGGCCTATGACAGAACATTCTCTCCTGAGAGATTTGAAAAGCAGCACAAAGCACAATTTTCTTCGTTGCGTGTGACGAAAATAAATCGCATCAAAGATGTCGAAGGGTTCAGTGTCTATGAAGTGAATACGACTTCTCATATCTCATCTCCGACAAATTTTTATGATTTTTTGGATGCTGTCAATAAAGGAGACTGGATTATCGGTGTTAATTTTCCTATTGGGTTTCTGCGTGACGGAGAGATGATAAAATCATCTTTTACAATGAAGGTTTATGCCAACAACAAAGATAAGAACTCGACCGCTTCGACGTCTTCTGATAAATAACCTCGCAGTTTTGGATCAACCTTCAAAAGACGCATCTTCTCTTTGAACTCTTTTGCAAGTTTTTCTTTTTTGATGTAAGGAGCAATGCAGATATACTCTCCCGCCTCCGCTACGATGTATTTTCTCCCCACGACAAGGCTTTTCTGCTCACGCAGAAGCTGTCGCTGTTCTTTTGAGATCATATGCCCTAGTGATTTGAGGTACTTGTCTATATGGTAGATGTTGCTGCGTGAGCTGCCTTTACGAAAGCAGGCGAGTGCATTTTTTTTTAAAATTTTTTCTTCTTGAATCAACGCTGCTTTATCTGTTTCAAGATACTCAAAACTTTTTTCAATGCCGCTACGATACTCGGCTAAAAGCGGCTGTGCATATTTTTTTCTAAATATGTTGCGGCTGTACTTTTCATCACTGTTGCTTGCATCGATAAAATATTTGATGTTGTTTTTGTCAAGATATGCCAACAGCTCTGTTTTATCGAGATGCAGTAGTGGACGAATGAGTTTATACTCCTCACGCAACTCAATTTCACTCATACCGCAGAGTTCGACACAACCCGCACCTTTACAAAACTGCATCAGCATCCACTCAAGCTTGTCACCTAAATGGTGTGCTGTCAAAAGATTTTCATAGTTGCGTGAGCTGATGAGCTCTTCAAAGAAATCATAGCGAACTTCTCTTGCCGTTGCTTCAAAATTGCTTTTGATGTCGGGGGCATTTTTTACAAAATACGCAAAGCCGTATCTTTTTGCAAGCTCTTTTGCATAGGACACCTCTTCTTTACTTTGCTCACGCAGGCTGTAATCAACAATAGCAATATCAAAAGGTATCTCATTTTCAAGAAGTAAAAAAAGCAGGGCGGTCGAATCAACACCGGCAGAGAATGCCAGAAGATTTTTAGAGTTTTGCAGCAGCTCTTTAGTTGTCTGTTTTAGCATTATCTACGGTGGCAGTTAAAATATTGCCGACAAGATCAGTGATCTTTGCTTTGTAAGGCTTGCCAAATTCCAGTTCTGTCGTATCGTCGGTTCTGTCGTTAACATAGATTTCACCATCAATCTCCGGAGCCCAGAGCAGCTCACGAGCAGAGAGTAGGAACTCATGCTCATCACTCTCTGAGTCTATAACGATATCGACTCTTTTGTCAATTTCATTTTCGAGTGATCTTTGTGTACATGCCGCAGCAATATCGCCCAAAATCTGTGCTCGATCAGCTTTTGTCTCTTCATCTATTTTCTCTTGCATCTCGTGTGCGGATGTCGTCTCCTCATCGGAGTAAGCAAAGACATTAATTCGGTCAAATCCAAAGCTTTCGGCAAATTCACACATCTCTTCAAACATCGCTTCTGTTTCACCCGGGTGTCCAACGATGAAACTTGTTCGAACAAAGGAGTTTGGCAGTGAGCGCATATAATTGAGCAGTTCAACTGTTTTGTCCTTACCAAATCCGCGTTTCATCATGCGAAGCATATCATCATTGATGTGTTGGATAGGCATGTCGAAATAGTTATGAAAGATCTTGCTTTTTGCAATGTTTTGCAGGAGTTTCATGCTTGTTGTTGAAGGGTAAAGGTAGAGTATGCGGGCACTTTTTACGCCTTCAATGAGTTCAATTCTCTGCATTAAAAGTGAAAGCCCGTCTTTTACATTCTGGTCGCGAAGGTATGATGATGAATCCTGGGAAACAAAAGAGAAATCCCAGTAACCCTGTTTGACAAGTCCCTCGACCTCACGTGCGATAGAATCAAGATCACGTGAATGCAGCTTCCCTTTAAATGATGGAATGGCACAAAATGAGCATGTTTGGTTACATCCTTCTGAGAGCTTGATGTAGGCATGATAGCTTGAGCCTGTCACAACACGCTCTGCCCCGTCGATAAGATAAACTTCATCAGAGAAACGGCTTTTTTTCTCTACTAAAAGCTCATCAATTTTATCATAGTCACCTACACCGGTGAAGATGTCAACCTCAGGAATCTGCTCCTGCAACTCTTCTTGATAACGCTCACTCAAACAACCTGCCATAACAAGCAGAGAGTCCTCTTTACGTGCTTCATGAAGGGAAAGAACGGTATTGAGCGATTCCTCTTTTGCGGCATCGATAAAACCACAAGTGTTGACAATGATAACATCGGCATCTTCATTGTTGTCGGTAAGTTCAAAATTTTTGAGTCGTCCCATCATCACTTCAGTATCTACGAGATTTTTTGTACATCCGAGTGAGACTATATGGAGTTTGTTTGACATTCTTCTTCTTTTAAATATTTTTTATAATTATACTATAATTAGCTCATGAATTTATATGATGTGATTATTCTCGGTGCCGGTGCGAGTGGTTTGATGTGTGCGGGAAATTTGCCAAAGAAGATGAAAGTAGCTATGATTGACGGCAACAGTAAGCCTGCCAAGAAGCTTAAAATTTCCGGCGGTGGGAAATGCAATATCACAAATGTGAGTGTCGCACTCAATAATTATGATGGTGATGCAGCACTCTTGTCGGCTGTCTTTAAAAAATTTGACAAAGAAAAGCTGCTTGATCTTTTGGACAGAAATAGAGTTGAACTAGAACTTCGTAAAGGTCGCTATTACTTTTGTAAAAAAAGCTCGGATGATATCATAAATCTTCTCTCACGCAATGCAAAGAAGGCAGAACAGATTTTAGGAGAAAAGATTTTGGAAGTGCACAAGCGTGGTGAGCATTTTGAAGTCAAAACAGACAAAAGAGTGCTGCAGTCAAAAAGAGTTGTCGTTGCAACGGGTGGCGAGAGTTTTAAAAATCTCGGTGCGAGTGATGTTGGTCTTCAAATCGCCCAAAATTTTGGCTTGCATATTAAAAAGTTTACTCCGGCGCTTGTCGGACTCACGCTGCAAAAAGAGCAGTTTTGGATGAAAGAGCTAAGCGGGCTCTCTTGTTTTGTAGAGATAGGGGTAGAAGATAGAGTCTTGCGTGAGGAGATGTTGTTCACACACAAAGGAATCAGTGGCCCGGCGGTACTCTCTGCCTCGCTTTACTGGAAAAAAGGTGATATCTTCATCAATTTTCTGCCAGACAGAGAGATAAAAGAGTTGATAAAGAGCGGTGGTAAAAAACTGATATCTTCGGTTATTCCATTGCCAAAACGACTTTCAAAAGCTCTGCTTAGTGCCATTGGTATGAAAGATAAAGAGTGTAGCAAAGTACAAAAGTGTGAACTTGAACAGCTTGAGAAACTGCACCATTATACTTTTGCTCCGGCAGGCAACTTCGGTTTTTCAAAAGCTGAGGTAAGTCGGGGCGGTATTGCGACCGATGAGCTTGATATGCAAAGTTTGGAGTCAAAAAAAGTAAAAGGGCTTTATTTTATCGGCGAAGTTGTCGATATAACCGGAGAACTTGGAGGTTATAACTTCCAATGGTCCTTTTCATCTGCCTATGTTTGTGCAAAAGCGATAAAATAGGTATAATAAATAAAATAAATGCATGGAGTGTTTTCGTATGAAAAAAAGATTGACAAAAATAGCATTGGCGGCATCGCTTTTAAGTATGCCTGCAGTCGTTGGAGCGAATGAATATACATCATTGTTTGCAGTAGAGGGTGGATACAATAAAGTAAGTGCAGATGTGACTGAGTCTGGACAAATGTTTAGTGTTCAAGATAGCAAATTAGGCAGTGCGGGTTTAAAACTCGGTGCACAGGGAGAGAACTTTAGAGTTTTTTTAAGTGCTCGTTATTATGATGCAGAAGATTTTAGTAAACTCGATACATTGGGTGCGGAAGTTGAGTATCTGTTCCATTTCTCAAAACCTGTCAGCTTCTTTCTCAGTGCAAATGCCGGAAAAGCATTTATGAAAGTTGGATCAAAACCTTATTATGCATCCGTTTCTACAAATGAGTACTACTATGGTGGCGGTGCAGGGTTTAATGTGACTGTAACTGATCTAATCGATGTTGAGGTTGGTGCTAGATACATAGACTTGGACAGTGAAGTAACACAAGGAACTGCTACATATAAATTTAACAGTATTACTTCTGCGTATGGAAGTATTATCTTCAAATGGCAGATGGATTAATTTTAAACTCCTTCTAGTCAGTGTAATGAGTGCATCTTTGAAGGTGCTCTTTACACATTCTTCTCTATTTTTAACTCTTTTCTTAAAAAATATTACCATGGAATTATCTACTATTATTGATCTATGAGTTTTGTATCGGTAAGAAGTCGAAGATATTGACCATAAAAAGATATAATTTCATCAATGAAAAAAGATATAAACTTTGAAGTGGTCTCACCCTACAGTCCGGCGGGTGATCAGCCACAGGCTATAGAAAAACTCAGTAACAGCATCCTTGCAGGAAATAGATACCAGACACTCGAAGGGGTGACGGGTTCAGGTAAAACACATACGATGGCACGTGTGATAGAGAAGACAAAGATGCCGACTATCATCATGACACATAACAAAACACTTGCGGCACAGCTTTATAGTGAATTTCGACAATTCTTTCCAAATAATCATGTTGAGTATTTTGTATCATATTATGACTATTATCAGCCGGAGGCTTATATTCCAAGGCAGGACCTTTTCATTGAAAAGGATTCAGCTATCAATGATGAGCTTGAACGTCTGCGACTCTCTGCAACGGCAAATCTGCTCTCATATGATGATGTCATTGTTATCGCTTCTGTATCTGCAAATTACGGTTTGGGAGACCCCGAGGAGTATCAGAGTATGGTGCAGTCCATTGCAGTCGGCGATGAGATAAGCCAGAAAAAACTGCTGCTTCGTCTGGTTGAGATGGGTTACTCACGCAATGACAGCTACTTTGACAGTGGGCATATTCGTGTCAACGGTGAAAGCATCGATGTCTATCCTCCATATTTTGAACAAGAAGCTATCCGTATAGAGTTCTTTGGTGATGAGATAGAAGCAATCTATACTTTTGATGTCATCGACAACAAACGGCTCGAAGACCATAAAAAGTTTACAATCTACTCTACAAGTCAGTTTGCCGTCTCTCAAGAGAAGATGGCAGTAGCGATCAAACGTATAGAAGAAGAGCTTGATGAGAGACTTGCGTATTTTCAAAAAGAGGGAAAGGTCGTTGAGTATCAACGCTTAAAGCAACGGGTTGAGTTCGATCTTGAGATGCTGCAGACAACGGGAATGTGTAAAGGTATTGAGAACTATTCAAGACTGCTTACAGATAAAAAGCCCGGAGAAGCTCCTTTTACACTGCTTGACTATTTTGAGGTTCGTCATAAGGATTATTTGATCATTGTTGATGAGTCACACGTATCTCTGCCGCAGTTTCGCGGTATGTATGCGGGTGATAGAGCAAGAAAAGAGGTGCTTGTTGATTATGGCTTTCGATTGCCGAGTGCGCTTGATAATCGTCCTTTAAAGCTTGATGAGTACATCGAAAAAGCACCGCACTATCTTTTTGTCTCTGCCACACCGAATGAGTATGAGTTAGAGAGATCGGCAGTAAAAGCTCAGCAGATCATCCGTCCTACCGGTCTGCTTGATCCTATTATTGATATACGACCATCGGATAATCAAGTCGAGGATATTCATGACGAGATCAAAAAGATAACGCAAAAAGATGAGCGTGTGCTTATAACGGTACTGACAAAAAAAATGGCAGAGGCACTCACGAAATATCTTGCTGATTTAGGTATAAAAGTACAGTATATGCACTCGGACATTGATACGATCGAGAGAAACCAGATCATCCGTTCACTAAGACTTGGAGAGTTCGATGTTCTCATTGGGATCAATCTCCTGCGTGAGGGGCTTGATCTGCCGGAAGTAAGCCTGGTAGCCATACTCGATGCAGATAAAGAGGGCTTTTTACGGAGTGAAACGGCCCTCATTCAAACAATAGGACGTGCAGCTCGTAATGAAAACGGGCGTGTTGTTTTGTATGCGAATAAGATGACAGGTTCGATGCAAAGAGCCATAGAGATAACGAAAAAAAGAAGATCTCTGCAGGAAGCTTTCAACAAAGAACATGGCATCACACCAACGACGACAAAGCGGACACTCGATGAGAATTTAAAACTCGAAGATGCCGGCGGACTCTATGAAAAACATAAAAAAATGGATAAAATGCCCTCAAGTGAGAGAAAAGCATTGGTAAAAGAACTCTCTTTAAAGATGAAAGCAGCGGCAAAAGAGCTGAACTTTGAAGAGGCGGCTCGCTTGCGTGATGAGATAACAAAAATAAAAAAATTATAAGTTACATTGCCAACAACGTAAAGATTGAGTGATTTTTTACAGGACAAATCCTCCCGCTGGTCTGAGCCTGAAAAAAACCACTCAATCTTTACTATCTAGCCTCTGATAAGAGGTATCAGCAAAATGAAGGAAATAGCTTGGAAGATACATTTAATAATTTAGTGACATATGGATATATAGGCCTCTTTATCTACTCTCTTGGCGGTGGATTTATAGGGCTTGTGGCAGCGGGAGTGCTTAGTTTTATGGGAAAGATGGATCTGTCACTTTCTATTGCTATTGCCTTTGCAGGGAATGCATTAGGCGATATTCTGCTCTTTTGGCTGACACGATATCAAAAGTCTATGATGGTCGAAGGTCTTCATAAACACAGACGAAAATTGGCACTTTCGCACATACTTATGAAAAAACATGGTGACTGGGTGATCTTTATTCAAAAGTTCATTTACGGACTTAAAACCGTTGTTCCTATTGCCATTGCCCTGACAAAGTATGATTTTAAAAAGTTTGCTATATTAAATATTTTTGCAGCGGCTATCTGGGCACTTGTATTTGGTTTGTCGAGTTATTATTTTGGAGCGGCTCTGAGTAAATTTGCTATCTATATAAATGATAACAAATGGCTTGCACCCGTCATTTTAGTTGCTATTGGCGGAACTGTGTGGCTTTATATGGAAAAAGTTACAAAGAAAAAAAAGAAAAAGTAAAAAGCTTTTTAGCTTTCTACTTTCGGTCCTGCTGCTGAGAAGTCAAATTCACTCTCAGCATCTTGATAGCGTTTGAAGTTCTCGATGAACATTTCGGCTAATTGGTCACGTGTTCTATCAAAGGCTTCTTTGTCTTCCCATGCATTACGAGGGTTGAGAAGGTCAGGGTTGATATTTCCAAGTGTTTTTGGCACTTGAAGTCTAAAAGTTTTTGTCGTGTCAAATTCACTGTCGTTAATAGAACCGTCTAAAATAGCATTGATACAAGCACGTGTATCTTTCAAGCTCATGCGTTTTCCAACGCCATAACCGCCGCCTGTCCAGCCAGTGTTTACAAGATAGACATTTACATCGTGTTTATCGATCTTTTCGCCAAGTAGTTTTGCATAAACAGTCGGGTGAAGCGTCATAAATGCCTCACCAAAACATGCAGAGAAAGTGGCTACCGGCTCTGTGATACCACGCTCTGTTCCTGCTACTTTTGCAGTATAACCACTTAAGAAGTAGTACATTGCCTGTTCACGTGTAAGTTTTGATACCGGAGGAAGAACACCAAAAGCATCTGCAGAGAGGAAGATAATGTTTTTAGGATGCCCTGCCATAAGATCAGCTTTGTGATTTTCAATATGCTCGATCGGGTAAGAGACACGTGTGTTTTCTGTTTTTGAGTCATCTTCATAATTGACGTCACCGTCATCATCCATGACAACATTTTCAAGGAGTGCATCTTCACGGATGGCACCATAGATCTCAGGTTCGCTTTTTGCATCGAGGTTAATGACTTTTGCGTAGCATCCACCTTCGAAGTTAAA
Organism: Sulfurimonas paralvinellae; assembly: GCF_014905135.1. NCBI lineage: Bacteria > Pseudomonadati > Campylobacterota > Epsilonproteobacteria > Campylobacterales > Sulfurimonadaceae > Sulfurimonas > Sulfurimonas paralvinellae. Next base: position 369,859 of record NZ_CP041406.1, read on the forward strand.
GACACCATGATCATCCCAACCGTGCTCATCATCACCGATAAGTGCACGGTTTGGATCTGTTGAGAGTGTTGTTTTTCCGGTACCGCTGAGACCGAAGAAAAGCGCTGTATCATTCTCTTTTCCAACATTTGCAGAACAGTGCATAGAGAGTTTCCCGTCAAGTGGAAGCCAGTAGTTCATCATAGAGAAGATACCCTTTTTAAGTTCACCACCATACCATGTACCGCCGATGATACATAAGTTTCTCTCTACATCAAACAGTACAAATACTTCGGAATTCATTCCATGCTCTTTCCATCTGTCATTGACCGCTTTACAGGCATTTAAAACTGTGAAATCAGATTTGAAAACTTCCAGTTCTGAAGCAGTAGGACGGATAAACATGTTCTTTACAAAGTGAGATTGCCAGGCAATCTCTGTTACAAAGCGGATAGATTTTTTAGAAGCGGGACTTGCACCACTATATACATCTGTTACATAAAGGTCTTTACCTGAGAGTTGTTCACGTGAGAGCTCTAAAAGTTCATCAAAAATTTCTTCACTGATCTTTTGATTGACGTCACCCCATGCAATGTATTTATTCGATGGTGATCTGTCTACAAAATATTTGTCTTTTGGGCTTCTTCCTGTAAAGATACCTGTGTCAACAGCCGTCGCACCACTCTTTGTGCGTCTTACTTCACCATTTTCAAGCTCATGCTTGATAAGTTCATCATAACTAAGATTATGATAGATCTTACCTACATTTTTAAGCCCTAATTCTTCTAATTGTACTTTCATAATTTACCTTGTGGTATATATAGTGGATTGATATAATGTGAAATATCATTCTGTGAATGAAATTATACTACTTATATACCTAAATTAAAAGTAAAATTTTTAGAATATTGCAAGATTTTATAAAATTGTTTTTAGAGGTTTGTTTAAGGAATTTTTGCTAGAATTCTACTCACAAATAAATGTTCGGGTAGCTCAGGGGTAGAGCACTTCGTTGACATCGAAGTGGTCGGAGGTTCAAATCCTCTCTCGAACACCATCTTTCAAAAATCATTTCCCATTCTATTTTAAATCTGTTTAATTTATTGCTTTATCGCTCTTTATCGCTATTGTATTGCAATGCAGTGATTTTACTGATGGAATATTCCCTATAAATTAGACAATCATTATGTATGTTGGCTTAGTGAGATATCCAACTTGTTTGAAGTATGAATAATTAGCAGCAAGTTTACTAGTATATATTATCCAAAATTCTAATTAAGTCTAACAGAAGAATTCTGGTGTAAAATGATTAAAAAAAAGGTAAAAAGATGAAAATTTTTTTATGTAAAAATTTGCTGATAATTAGCTTATTACAAATGGGTTTATATGCTAAAGAAAAAAGTATGGAGGAGCTCTCAAAAGAGATGGCAAATCCTCTTGCACAGATTTGGAACCTTTCGTTTCAAAATAACTACACCACAATAAAAGGTGATGTTACTTTACCTAATGGTGTTCATATATCTGGTAAAAATCATATAAATACAACACTTTTTCAACCTGTCCTTCCTATCCCACTAAAAAATGGTATGACCGCATTTGCTCGTCCAGTTATTACATACATAGATGCACCAACTGGTGTTGGCATACATGTGGATAGCCCTGTACATGCTACTGCTGTCGGTAAAAACAGAGAAGCAAAACTAGGGGATTTGATTTTACCAATGGGTGTTGGTATTGTTAGGACAAAAGGTTGGTCTTATGGTGGTGGTGTTACTTTTATTTTTCCAACATCACAACATAAGACAGTAGCATCACACCAGTACCAAGCAGGACCAACAGCTCTTGCTCTGTATGCAAATGATCAATGGACAGTAGGTGCACATTTGCAACACTGGTGGGGTATATCTGATGATGGTACGAAGAATGTTAAAATGGCAAATCATACTGATATTCAGTACTTTATTATGTACAATCTTCCTCATGCTTGGCAACTTCGTGCAAGTCCACATATTACTTACAATTGGAATGGAAAAGATGATAATAAACTAACTTTACCTGTCGCGTTTGGTGTAGGAAAAATGATTAAAATCGGGCCAATGCCTGTTCAGCTTATGGTTGAGTATCAAAAAAATATCATTGCTCCTGATACTCTTGCCGCTGATTCTACTATTATGATGCAAGCGAATTTTATCATCAAAAATCCATTTGGAAACTTATAGGATGAAAGCTTTTACATTACTCTTCTCAATCCTGAGCGTTTTTAGTTTAACACTAAGTGCAGATAAATTAGAACAGACGCTATTTTACGGTGGTGACATCATCACTATGGAGGGTAACAAGCCAACATATGTTGAAGCAGTAATTACTCGTAATGGTAAAATAATTTATGCAGGAAAAAAAGCAGCTGCATTTAATAATTTTGCTGGAAAAACGGTAGGTGTAGACCTCAAAGGTAAAACAATGATGCCCGGGTTTATCGAGCCCCACTTACATCCTCTTATCGCGGCCATTTTACTCTCTGGTGATATTGTTGCACCACATGACTGGAATGTACCTGATGGTATTAAAAAAGGGGTTGAAGGGCATGATGCTTATCTGGCACGTCTTAAACAATCTATTGCAAAGTATGGTAAAAAAGATGATGTACTTTTTATATGGGGTTATCATCAACTGTGGCATGGAACGTTAAACCGTGAAATACTCAATAAAATATCTCCAAACAATCCTGTAGCTGTACTTCACCGCTCTTTTCATGAAGTGTTTTTAAATGACAAAGCCATTGAACTTTTTAAAATTAAAGAAGAAGATTATAAAGGCAATCCTCAGGTAGAGTGGGACAAAGGGCACTTCTTTGAAGGTGGTTGGCAGGCACTGGCTCCAAAAATAGCACCCTTTATGCTGAATCCTGTAAAGTATAAAAAAGGCTTGGCGGACATGACCAAACTTATGGAGAAAAATGGTATTACCACCATAGCAGAACCAGGGTTTCCAAATGTCAATTTTGACATGGAGTATAACCTTTTGAAATCTGAAATGGATAAAAAGCCCTCTTATGAAATCTATAATATTTTAAATGCCGGTCAATTGAGTGTTGCAAAAGGCAGTATTGAAAAAGCAACGCAGTTCATGGAAGCGTCACCCGCCAAATACAATACCCAAAACATTAAAATATTACCAAAACAGGTCAAACTGTTTGCCGATGGTGCCATCTATTCGTTGGCCATGCAGATGAAAGAGGGATATACAGACGGCTTTAAAGGTCAATGGATGACACCCCTTAAAATATTTAAAAAACAGATGAATTATTACTGGGACAGAGGGTATAAAATTCATATCCATGCCAATGGCGATCTGGGTATTCAACGTTGTATAGACACCGTAAGAGAGATGCAAAAACGCAACCCGAGAAAAGATCATAGATTAACGCTTCACCATTTGGGGTATTTTACTTCTAAGCAAGCAGATGAGATGAAAGAACTTGGTATAGAGGCATCTGTAAACCCGTACTATTTATGGGCATTGACAGAAAAATATTCTAAATACGGGTTGGGAAAAAAAAAGAGCAGAGAACTTGGTGCCTATGAAGTTTCTTAAAGACAGAGGCATTCCATTTTCTCTACACTCAGATTTTGCTATGGCGCCGGCTGAACCACTGACGCTTGTGTGGACAGCTGTCAATAGAGTAACAGATAAAGGGAGACCTGTTTCTCAAGATCAACGTATTGATCTCTTTACAGCAATGCAAGGAATTACAATAAATGCAGCAAGAACATTGAATCTTGAAAATAAAATAGGATCCATAAAAGCAGGTAAAACAGCAAATTTTACACTTCTTAATGAAAACCCGTTTAAAGTCAAAAAAATGCATATTAAAGATATCGAAGTTGCAGGAGTTGTGTTTAGAGGTGATCTTAAAATTAGAGAACCAAAACTGGTCGGCGGAGACAAAGATACTCACGGTTGTATCGGCTCTGCCGGTTATAAGTGGTGTGCTAAAATACAAAACTGTGAAAGACCATGGGAATTAGCAAAAGATAAAAGTTTTAAAAATAGTGCAGAAGCATTTAACAGTTTTTGCCAAAACAAGTGAGTTTAATACAAGGAATAAAAATGAACTTCAAAAAAAAGACATTAGGGCTAATCGCAATAGCAGTCACAACATTTGGAATAAGTACGGCAAATGCCTGTACAGGAGCACAGATCATTACCGAGGACAAAGCAGCTATCAATGGTCGTACTGTCGAATTTGGTGTACTGATTGATACTAGTGTGGCATTTGTGCCACGTGGGTACAAGTTCACTGGTATGACGACCAAGGGGCCGGGTAAAACCTGGAGAGCTAAATATGCTTCAGTTGGAATGATCATCGCTGATTATGATGTCATTGTGGATGGAATGAACGAGAAGGGATTGGTATGTGCAAACTTCTATTTCCCTGGTTTTGCAAAATATTCTGTCACAACCAAAGAGAATCAGTCTATTTCTATGTCCACTACGGATATGGTACAGTGGATACTCTCTATGTTCGACAATGTAGATGATGTGAAAAAAGCCCTGAAGAACAACGAAGTGGCGATTTCGCCAGTACTAACTCCGGGCTTTCCTCCACAGGTACAGCCTTTTCATTTCATTGTTTATGACGCGGCAGGAAAGAGTATTGTCTTTGAGCCAATCGATGGCAAGCTAAAAGTATATGACAACCCTATCGGTGTCATCACCAACTCGCCTACATTTGACTGGCATATGATGAACCTTCGTAACTATGTAACATTGGGACATACGACTCCACACAGTAAAAAGATCTTTGGCATCGAGCTTAAGCCGCTGGGGCAAGGCGCAGGTATGCTTGGTCTTCCAGGTGACTTCACTCCTCCATCACGTTTCGTAAGAGCTGCGGCATTCGCCGGCAGTACAATCCCGGCAAAAACGGCTGAAGGTGGTGTCATGCAGATGTTTCACATTCTCAACAGTTTCGACATTCCAGTGGGTGCAGCAAGAACAGTAGAAGCAGGCAAGATCTATTCAGACTATACTATGCTAACCGTTGTACGTGACACCAAAAACCTTCGTTTCTACTATAAAACCTATGATGACCAAAATATCAAGATGGTTGATATGAAAAAATTTGATTTTAATGCAAAAAAGATCGTAAAGCTGCATACATTAACGAAACAGAAATTTGAGGATGTAAGCAAAAAGCTAAAATAGCAGCCTAAGTTCAAATCATAAATGCAATTTTCTTGTAAATGAGTGAAGAAGGGGTTAAATGAAGTTTGTTCAATTGGTGGAGACGTCCGGGATCGAACCGGAGTCCTAGAGCCAACTGTCTGTGACGTCTACATGCTTAGAAAGGTTGTTTCATCTTATCTTGCTTCACACAACCTGCAAAGCTACACAAGACCAGCCTCTTTTATTCATCATGTGTTGAGACAAACACATGATATATCTAAATAAAGGGTTATACTTCAAAATCCTGCTTATTTAGAATCCGCAGGTGAAGCAGCCCGTCCTCTTTAAGAGGGGGTAAAACTTAAGCTACTGCTAAAGCTGGGCGATAATTTGTATTGTTTGCGTTTAAGCAATTGTGAGCCGTATAACGGAGTTGCTCAGTCCGGCATGCAGCCAAAGACCATTGACTCCAGTCGAAGCCATGTCGTCCCCAAGTTTATGTCCATAAGAACATATTAAAATTATATCAAAAATTTTGTTTTCGTTAGTTGTTTTTTGGAGTTTGATATAAAGAAAGGTGGTGGCCTGTCTCGGAATCGAACCAAGGACACAGTGATTTTCAGTCACTTGCTCTACCGACTGAGCTAACAGGCCATCTTTTAAAGAGTGAAATTATATCTTGAATGTACTGAAAGTAAGCTTATGTTAACGAAGCGGGATAGACCATTTTTTATAGTAAGCGATAAGTCGAAGAGAAAGAGCCGTAATAAAAAGGGCAGTGATCGTTGTGAAGTTAATGAAATGAATCATATGCAAGAGAAACAGAATAGTTGCAATAAAGATGGAAATGGTTCCGTAAAATCCTGTTTTGAGTACAAAAGGAACTTCATTTATGATCACATCGCGTGCAATCCCTCCACCAACAGCGGTAATGAAGGCCATGGCAATTACACCGGCTAGATTAAAATCGACATCGATGGCGATGAGGGCACCTGAGATGCTGAAAGAGACAAGCCCGATGGAGTCACTGAGAATAAAAAGTGGTTTATTTTCTAGAGAGTTTCTTTTATGAAATCGAAATACAATAAGCAAAACAAGAAGAATAACGACAAGAAGAGCAGGATAGGTATGTGAAAAAGTAAAAGGAACTTTGTCAACAGTGATATCACGAATTATACCGCCGCCAAGAGCGGTTAAAAAGGTTGCAATAAGCACGCCGAGCAGGTCGAGCCTGTTTCGGACAGCTACGAAAAAACCACTCATTGCAAAAGCGATAATACCGATGTATTCAGCTACTTCAAACATTGTTGCAACCCTTCAATTACAGCGATTTTTTCAAGTTCTTTGATGCGTTTTTCCAAGCTTTCAGCTGTTTCATCTTTAGCAATTTTCAGAGATTTTTGCAGGATGATTCTGCCTTCATCGTAGTTTTCGTTGACTTCATGAACTGTCACCCCGCTCAAAGACTCATTAGCGGCTATGACAGCTTCATGCACATGCCTACCATACATGCCTTTTCCGCCAAATTTTGGTAAAAGTGCAGGGTGGGAGTTGATGACTTTGAAGTTTTGCGTGATGGCAGGCGGGATCTTTTTCATATAGCCCGCCAATAAGATGATGTCGATTTTTGCATTTTTTAAAACTGTGTAAAGTACCTTGTCCGGATCTGGAGTATTATTGGCATTGATGACATGAGCTGTAATATTGTATTTTTTTGCTTTTAGCAAAACTTTTGCATCAGTATTATTGGAAATGACAAGTGAAAGAGTGATGTTCTGTAAAATGCCATTTGCAATAGCAGAATGAAGAGTATCTAGCGTGCTGCCATTGTGTGAAGCTAGAATTGCAAGGTTCATTATCTTATTTTGAGTGTAATGAGTGCCAATACATTCGAGAGTACGGCAATAATCCAAAATCTGACGATAATTTTATTTTCTGCCCAGTTTTTCATCTCGAAATGATGGTGAATAGGAGCCATTAAAAAGACACGTTTTTGCCGCAGTTTGAAACTACCGACCTGTAGAATAACAGAGAGTGTTTCAATAACGAAGATAGAACCGATGAGCAGTAGAAGAATCTCACTTTTGGAGATGATGGCAAGGTAACCTAAAAAAGCGCCGACTGTCAACGAACCGCTGTCTCCCATAAAGACTTCCGCAGGGTGGCAGTTGTACCAAAGAAAACCTGTGAGGGCTCCGATGAGCGCACTGGCTATAATGGCGACTTCACTTACTTCGAAATGCGGCATAAGAAGATAGGAGCTGATCTTTACGTTTCCTGTAATATAGATGATAATACTAAAAGTTGTCAGAGCTATGATGGAAGGCACAGTCGCAAGTCCGTCAAGCCCGTCTGTAAGATTTACTGCATTTGATGTGGCGATAATGACGAGCACCCAAAGGAGTATGGCAAACAGACCCATATCCATAACAGGATTTTTGAAAAATGGAATATAGAGGTCTGTATTGAAATCAGCAAAAAGACATAAAAAAGCAGCGATGACAAAAGCAGAAACTATCTGCAGTGCAAGTTTTGTGCGTGCTTTGAAGCCGGCAAGATTTTCACTTTTTTTGATTTTTGCAAAGTCATCATAAAAGCCAATTAGAGAAAAAAGAACAAGTGTTAATATAGCACCGAGTGCATAGGCATTGTCAAGTCGTATGGTTAAAAGAGAGGCAAAAACGGTAGCTCCGATAAATACAACACCGCCCATTGTAGGTGTTGAACGTTTTTCCTGATGGCGCTGGGGTGCCCAGTCATTGATAGGCTGTACATTTGAAGTTCTTTGTGCCCAGCGGATGAATTTTGGCAGGAGATAAAGTGTCAAGCAGAGTGCGATGAAAAAAGCAACACCTGCTCGGATAGTAATGTATCCTAAAAGGTTGATATCAAGTAAATCATGTAACCAGTAAAGCAAATCTATTTCCTGTTCATTTATAAAATTAAAGTGACATTATAGTATAATCCGCAAACGAATAATTAATAGGAATAAAATTGAGTAAAAAAGCAATTTTAGTAATTACAGACGGCATAGGATTTTGTGCAAAGACAGAGCATAACGCCTTTTACAATGCCAAGAAGCCGACATATGACAAACTTTTTAGTGAAGTCCCGCACTCGTTGATAGATACTTTTGGCTTAAGTGTCGGTCTTCCTGAAGGGCAGATGGGAAATTCTGAAGTAGGGCATATGAGTATAGGAAGCGGTCGTGTTTTGTATCAAGACCTTGTTAAAATTTCTTTGGCGCTGCAAGAGGGAACGCTGGAGTCCAATGAAGTCTTGCAGGAACTGTTTTCAAAAAGTGACAGACTGCATCTCATTGGACTCATGAGTGACGGCGGTGTACATTCGCATATAGACCATTTTATGGGCATAGCCGATATTGCTGCAAAAAACGGTAAAAAAGTTTTTTTGCATCTCATTACAGACGGACGTGATGTTTCTCCGACTTCAGCAGAGCGTTATATGGAAAAAGTAAAAGAGCATTTGAATGACAATGTCACTATCGCGACCATTGCGGGACGTTTTTATGCAATGGACAGAGATAACCGTTGGGAAAGAGTAAAACGTGCGTATGATGCCATCGTCAATGCTGAGCCAAAAACAGAGATGTCTGCAGAGGTTTACATAGGACATTCGTATGCACAGGGAGAGACAGATGAATTTGTCGAACCTACGGCATTTGAAGAGTACGACGGTATGCAGGATGGAGATGCTGTACTTACTGTAAACTTTAGAAGTGACAGAATGCGTGAGATGGTGACGGCTCTGGCATCAGATGAATTTTCGGAATTTGAGCGTAAAGATATAAAAGTACATTTGGCAACGATCACAGAGTATGACAAGAGCTTCAGCTATCCGGTGCTCTTTAAAAAAGAACCGCCGAAAAATACGCTTGCAGAAGTTATATCCAATGCCAATCTTCGACAGCTTCACACGGCAGAGACTGAAAAATATGCACATGTGACATTCTTTTTAAACGGCGGTATAGATGAGCCTTATGAAAATGAAACACGGGTGCTTATTCCTTCTCCGGATGTAAAAACATACGACATGAAACCGGAGATGAGCGCTCATGAAGTCGGGGAAGCGGTACTTGCTGCAATGGATGAGAATTATGACTTTATTGTTGTCAACTTTGCAAACGGAGATATGGTTGGTCACACAGGTGACTTTGAAGCGGCAAAAAAAGCTGTTGAAGCCGTTGATGCAGAACTTGGTCGCATCTGGGAAAAGGCAAAAGAGCATGACTACGCTTTTGTTTTGACTTCTGATCATGGAAACTGTGAAGAGATGAGAGATGAAGAGGGCAATATGCTGACAAATCACACAGTTGGAAAAGTATGGTGTTTCGTTGATGCGGATGGCGTTGAAAAAGTCGATAACGGCGGACTCAATAACATTGCACCGACAGTTTTAAAATTAATGGATTTAGAGATTCCATCTGAGATGGATCATAGTCTTATATAATAATAGAATCAAAAATTAAGGGAGATTAGTAAAGTAATGAAGTTTTCAGGAAAAAATGTTTTAGTAACAGGTGCAAGTCGCGGAATCGGTGCAGAGATAGCAAAAGTTTTGGCAGGATATGGTCTTAAAGTATGGGTTAATTACAGAAGCGGAGCTGCTGAGGCGGATGCTGTTAAAGAGGCTATAGAAGCTGCAGGCGGTGAAGCTGCAGTTATCGGTTTTGATGTAAGTGACGAGGCAGCATTTATTGATGCTGTCAAAACTATCATTGACAGTGACGGCGAGCTTTCTTATCTTGTCAACAATGCGGGCATTACAAATGACAAGCTTGTACTCCGTATGAAAACAGAAGATTTTATGTCAGTAATCAATGCAAATCTTACTTCTACATTTATTGGTTGTCGTGAGTTTTTTAAAGGGGCTAGAAAGAAAAAATTTGGTTCCGTTGTGAACATCGCTTCAATTGTCGGTGAAACAGGAAACGGCGGGCAGACAAACTATGCAGCAAGCAAGGGTGGTGTAATTGCTATGACAAAATCATTTGCAATAGAAGCGGCAACAAGCGGCATCCGTTATAATACGGTTACACCGGGATTTATTGCAACAGAGATGACAGAAGTACTTAGTGACGAGGTCAAAAAAAGTTTTACAGACAAGATTCCAATGAACCGTTTTGGCAACCCGTCTGAAGTTGCAGAAGCGACAGCTTTTTTACTTTCAGACAGTGCTTCATACATTACCGGAGAGACACTCAAAGTAAACGGCGGCATGAATATGGCGTAGTGTTTATCTAAAATTAAGTTGGTGTTTCCAATTCAATTAAGATAAATATGATATAATTACGAGATTTTAAACTTAAAGACAGGAGCTATAATGGCACTTTTAGACGATATTAAAGAAGTAGTAGTTGAACAACTAAGCGTGAGCCCAGATGAGGTGAAAGAAGATTCAAAATTTGTAGAAGATTTAGGTGCAGATAGCCTTGATGTTGTAGAATTAGTAATGGCTCTTGAAGAAAAATTCGATATCGAAATTCCTGATGATGAAGCTGAAAAGATTCAAACAGTTCAAGACGTTGTTAACTATATAGAAAACAAATAGTAACAATTTACTTATCTGAGGAGTTCAATCTTCTCGGAAGTAAATATTTTTAGTAGTTAATTTACTAATTAATTTTTAAAAGTATTTTATATTTTATGGAGAGTGTATAAATGAAAAGAGTAGTAGTAACAGGTCTTGGTATGATCAATTCTGTAGGACATGATAAAGAAAGCGCATTTAAAGCAATATGCGAAGGTGAGTGTGGGATAGATACTATTACTCTTTTTGATCCGTCTGCATTTAGTGCACAGATTGCAGGTGAAGTAAAAGATTTTGATCCGGCAACGGTAATGCCGGCTAAAGAAGTCAAAAAAGCTGACAGATTTATTCATCTTGGTCTCAAAGCTGCACAGGAAGCAATGGCTGATGCCGCTATACCTGAAGATACAGATATGGAAAGATTCGGTATCTCTGCCGGTTCAGGGATTGGTGGACTTCCTTCAATCGAGAAAAATTCAGTTATCTTAGATGCTCGCGGTCCAAGACGTATCTCTCCGTTTTTTATTCCTGGAGCATTAGTAAATATGCTTGGTGGATTCGTTTCGATTGAACACGGAACAAAAGGTCCTAACCTATCTTCTGTAACTGCCTGTGCTGCAGGAACACATGCTATCAATGAAGCTGTAAAAACAATCATGCTCGGTGGTGCTGATAAAATGCTTGTTGTTACTGCAGAATCAGCAATTACCGGTGTCGGTGTCGGTGGATTTGCTGCTATGAAAGCACTTTCAACAAGAAATGATGACCCAAAACACGCATCTCGTCCATTTGATGCAGATCGTGACGGTTTTGTTATGGGTGAAGGTGCAGCTGCACTTGTTTTGGAGACATACGAAGATGCTGTGGCACGTGGTGCAAATATCTATGGTGAAATTATCGGGTTTGGTGAAAGCGGTGACGCAAATCACATTACTACGCCATCACTTGACGGCCCTGCACGTGCAATGAAAGCTGCATATAAAATGGCAGGTGAACCAAAACTTGACTATGTAAATGCACACGGGACATCGACACCTATCAATGATAAAAATGAAACATTGGCACTCAAAGAGCTTTTAGGCGGTAAAGAGAACTGTCCTCCGATGAGTTCTATTAAAGGTCAGATCGGTCACTGTCTTGGTGCTGCCGGTGGAATCGAAGCGGTAACATCTTTGATGGCTATAAGAGATGGAATCATTCCTCCAACAATCAACTATGAAACACCTGATGAAAACTGTGATCTTGATTATGTAACGGAAGGTGCGAGAAAAGCCGACTTGAATGTTGTTATGTCTAACTCATTTGGATTTGGTGGAACTAACGGCGTTGTCATTTTCAAAAAAATCTAAGAAGGATCTGATTTGGCTACATACTTAGACTTTGAATATAAGATTAAATTTATTCAAGAAGACATTATCTCTGCACAGGTTCGTCATGATCACGCAGCTGTTGAAGAGTTAAAAAAGAAACTAGACAAAGAAGTTGAAAAGATATATAAAAATCTTTCAGACTTCCAAAAATTACAGCTTGCACGTCATCTTGATCGTCCATATGCACTTGATTATATTAATCTTATTATGAAAGATAAGTATGAGATCCACGGAGACAGACACTTCCGCGATGATGCTGCTATTATCTGCTATATGGGTTATATCGGTGATGAAAAAGTTGTCGTTATCGGTGAGCAAAAAGGGCGCGGTACAAAAAACAAGCTCAAGCGTAATTTCGGTATGCCGCATCCGGAAGGGTACCGTAAAGCGTTGCGTGCTGCAAAACTTGCTGAGAAGTTCAATCTGCCGCTTTTAATGCTTATTGACACTCCGGGTGCATATCCTGGAATCGGTGCAGAAGAGAGAAACCAATCTGAAGCGATTGCACGAAACCTTTTGGAATTGGCTGAACTCAAAACGCCTACAATCTCTGTAGTTATCGGAGAAGGTGGTTCAGGTGGGGCTCTTGCCATTGGTGTTGCCGATAAATTTGCAATGATGCGTTACTCTATCTTTAGTGTTATTTCTCCAGAAGGTTGTGCGGCAATTTTATGGAATGATCCTAAAAAAGTCGAAACTGCGACAAATGCGCTTAAAATCACATCACAGGATCTTATGGATCTTGATCTTATCGATGATATCATCAATGAGCCTCTAATCGGTGCTCACCGCGAGAAAGAAGCTGCTGCCGCTGCGATAGCTGATTACTTTTTAAAAGAAGTAAAAGAGCTTAAAGCGATGAGTGAGGAAGAGCGTATGGATGTAAGATATAAAAAACTTACAAAGCCGGGTGCTTTTGCAGAACTAGAAACACTACCACAGGCATAATTGCCTAATGTAACTCCTGACTCTCTTTAAGAGGGTCAAACTTCGGCCTTTTAAGCCGTTTTGCCTCTTTAGAAAATTTAATCAAATCTTCTACCGTTTCAATATTTTCATCCAAATGTTCCAAAGATAGTAAAAAAAGTCCGTAGGTTGTCAGGACATCGCTCATTGCACGATGATGTGTTGCATTTGGATTGAGTTTAAGTGCATCATTGAGGTAAGAAAGCGCATAGCGATAGGATACTATTGTCCTCTCTGCAAGAGCGAGTGAACAGAGACTTCTGTTAAGCAATGGTTCAAGACCTATCTTTTGCATACTTTTTGAAATGAACATATAATCAAATTTGACATCGTGGGCGACAAAAATGGCATTGCCTAAAAAGAGTTTGAACTTTTGAAGTACATATTCAAGTTGTGGAGCATCTTTTGTATCTTCGGCTTTGATGCCTGTGATCTCTGTGATGTGGGGATTTATCTCTTTTGTGTAAACTAAACTTTCAAAGCGGTCAATTATTTTGCCGGCCTTTACTTTCACAGCAGCAAGTTCTATAATCTGATGCTTTTCTATTTTTGAACCGTTTGTCTCTATGTCAACGATGCAAAATTCTGCTTCTTTTAGTGGAACAAATGCAGTGTCGAAGTAGTAATATCCCTGATGTTTGACTACATTGAGCCCTTGTGCCCGCCAAAGCTCCAAAGAGAGTTCAAGTTCATGTTCAAGCTGGTCTTTGAGGGTTTTTAAGGAGAGCCCGCGTGAGGCAAGCCGTGAGATGCTTTTTGCGTCAAGGTTTATATTGTTAGTGAGCATTAAAGATAAAATCCTTTACTTTCTGTGCATCCTTTATACCATGTGCTTTTTCAACACCGCTGCTGACATCGACACCATAGAACCCATACTCTTTTAGTTGTGATACATTCTCAGGGTTTAATCCGCCGGCAAGAATGATTTTTGAGCAGTCAATACCGTCAAACCACTCAATATTGATGCGTTTACCCGCACCGCCGTAAGATTCACAGTAGGCATCAACAAGTCTGTACTCATCGGCATATTTAAGGATATCTTCTTTTATTTTTGCACGAACTACTTTAATATGTGGTGTTTTGAGGGCTTCATATAAAGTCTTCTCTGCGTCAAAATGAATCTGTGCCAATGTCGCTCCGGTTTCTTGACAGACAGTGTCAATGCTGTTTGCATCTGCATTGACAAAAAGGGCGACTTTTTCAACAAAAGGAGGCAGTTTTTTGATGATTGTCTTTGCATCGGATGGAGTAAGGTAACGGGGGGATTTCTCATAAAAAACAAAACCAAGCGCATCTGCACCGGCTTTGATTGCCGTCATGGCATCTTCGTAGGATGTAATACCGCAGATTTTAGTTCGCATTAGATTTGCAGGCTTTTTATTGCTTGGGCACGGTCTTTATGTTTGAAGACGTAGCTACCGGCAACAACGACGTCCACACCTGCATCTTTAAGTGCTTTTATATTTTGGTCACTCACGCCGCCATCGACTTCTATGAGGCATTTTGGATTTAAACGTTTACGCATTTCATCGAGCTTCATAGCTTTTGGAATGACGGTATCGATAAAGCTCTGCCCGCCAAAACCGGGATTAACACTCATAAGCAGTACCATATCGAGGTCACCTAAAATATACTCCAACTCTTCGGGAATTGTATTTGGATTTAAAACAATTGAGGGCTTAATGCCATATGAGCGGATTTTTTGAATAAGTCTGTGCGGATGTTTTTCTTCTTCGATATGAAAAGAGATATATTCCGGTTTGAGCGGAGCAAAAAGGTCTACGAAAAAAGTGTTGTTCTCGACCATCAAATGAATGTCTAAAGGTTTTGTTGCCGCTTTTGCAACTGCTGAAACGACAACCGGTCCGATTGTAAGGTTGGGTACGAAGTGTCCGTCCATAACGTCAACGTGGACTAAGTCACAGCCACTCTCACAAATCTCAGCAACATCACGTGCAAGATTACCAAAATCGGCAGATAAAATACTTGGGGCAACTTTCATCATAAAAAAATCCTTATTATGAATGCAATTATAGTGCGATGTAACTTTTATCTAGTTAAGAAGAACAAAAACTTGTCGTCGTTGAAGTTCAGATCAACTTGAACACCTTTTTTATCCTGTGCTATTTCCAGCAGACTATCCACATTTGGATAAGTTCTTGGCAGTGTGATGTCAACATTGATGTTCTCATCAGAAAGAAGTGTTTTGACTTTTCCGCCGACGATGTTGACAAGCTCAGCTAAAGTGTCCAAGATAAGTTCCTGATCTTCTGTGTTTTCACCAATTAACAGCTCACAGGCTTTTTTAGCGATTCCTATAGGGAAGACAAGTATGACCATCCCGTCAATATCGCCATAGAAACCTATGGAACTTGCTATTTTATCTTCTTTAGAGGCTATTTCAATTTTATCGATCTTTACGGCCTCTTTGGCCGCTTTTGAATTTGTCATCATCTCAATAGTGGCAACTGTGGCATCAATAAAGTTCGGTATCTCGGTGACTATCTCTTTGTTGAGCATGCGTTTGTTTTTAATGGCTGCTGCAGAAGAAGCACCAAGTTCTTCCAAGAGCTCTTTGTCACCAAGAATGTCGTCCATCTGCTCAAAGAACATGATACCGGCATCTTCGAGTGTCTCTTTAAAGGAAAGTGGTGTCTTTTCAAAAGTCATACCTACAAAGCAGATAGTTGCATTGTATTCAGCAGCTGAAGATGCAAGTCTTGAAAAGAAGTTGAGCGCATGAACATTCATGCTGACAACTTTATAGGCATCAAATATAAAGAGTCTGAAGCCTACATTTAAAGAGTTGTTGTGATAGGCGATATTAAAGGTATTGCCTATCTCTGCGTCCAAGAAGGATGATACAGTATATATGATGGCATTGCCCGTTACTCGTGTGGCAACTTTCTGTCCCATCTGCCCTAGAAAAGTATCGTCAATAATGACATCATAGGCATTTTCAGCTTGTGCTTTTTCCAAAAACTCCTCTTTTGTCTGTGCTACAATAGGGTTATGTCCGTTATCATGCAATTCTATTGCCATCGCAGCACGTTGGGATTTGTCATCGCTGTAGAGCAGGACATTTTTACTCTGGTTCTTAAAGCTTGAAGCAAAAAGTGTTGCAATCTCTTGTGTTTTAAAGAGAGAGAACATCAGTTCTTCTTTGTAGAATTTGATGATCGTGTTATACTTTTTTGTATCATAATCACAAAAACCGACGACGATGTGATTGGCGGTTCTTACTTTTTGAAACATTTTTACAAAAGCATCAAGCCCGTTTCGATTGAAGAAGATGACTTTTTTCAAAGAGACCATAATCATGTCCGCATTAAGATGAACAGTCGCTTCGATGTCTTCGATGCTTAAAAGAGAGGCACTTGACGTTCCGTCGAGAAAACCTTGTGGATGAAAAACTCCGACACCATCTTTAACTACCGCTCTCATGCTATCTCCATTATATTTGCAAAATCATCATATATGTCTGAGACATACTCTATCTGAAAATCAACAAAGTCGTTTAGTCCGGCTTCAATGAACTCTGCCTTTGAAAGTGTAAAGAAGAGCAGCAGATGCATCCATTTGCCAAGTTCATTTATCGCATCATCTTCGGCCGGCTTGACACCGCTTGCAGCCTGTATGATCTGTGCAATTTTCTTATCCATCTCCCATTTTTTGGATATTTGTTCACAGATATCGAAGAGATCCATACTGCAGAGTCTTTTTAAAATGGTATTAAAGTCGATATTGTGCACGCTTCGCAGCAGTTTTACGTCATTTATCTTTTGGCTGAAAAGTGCTTCGGAGACAATAATGCTCGCAGGAAGCAAAGAGACGGCACTCTCTATCTCTTTATCATTGATGTCAAGATGTTGCAGAATTTTTTGCCATCCTACCGATAATTCTGCTTGAAGATCATTAAAAGAGCTTCTGTTAAGTTTAAAAAGCTGCCATTTTGCGGGAGAGAGCAGTGTGACCATATAGTTATATACCGCCTGTTGGGAGCGTGACACACCAAGAATACCAAAGATTTGTGCAACATCGCTCACTTCACTTCTAAAACCGTAAATAGGCTTGTTCACAAGATTTTTCAGATAACTGCTCAGCGCTTTGTCCTCTTTTGCCGCAAGTGCAGCCTTTGGCAGGTCACCTGCATTTAAGGCAAAGATTGTCTCACGCAATGCTTTGGGAGAGGGTGGAATTTTTTCTATAAATGCGTCAATTTGTTCTTGTGTTATCAAAATACATACTTTGTGTTAAATATTGTATATTTTAGCTATAGTTGTATAAAAGAAATATAAAACAGTTTAGGAATTGGCTTAAGTTGCAGTTTTGCTTTGTTTTGGTACAATTCGCAACTTTAAAATATCATTCAAGGATACTCAAATGGCAAGAAGATGTGCTATTAGCGGCAAAGGCCCTATGAGTGGGAACAATGTTTCTCATGCAAAAAACAGAACAAAGCGTCGTTTTTTATTAAACCTAAGAACAGTGCGTATCACATTAGAAGATGGTACAACGAAAAAAATTAAGATTTCTGCAAGAGAATTACGCACACTTAAGAAAAATTCGTAAACTTCAGGAATTCATTTGAATCTTTTAGAAAGGATTCGTAAATTCCTCAATTGGGAGATTGCTCCCAAACCAGATAAAAAACTTCTTCCGGAAGTTTACCCGCACTTAAAAGCTTTCCGCTTACCTCTCATACTTACTGTAATTGTCATGCTCGCCGGAACTATAGGTTATGTGCTTATAGATCATTTTACGATCATGGATGCAATTTATCAAACAGCAATTACATTCACGACTGTAGGTTTTGGTGAGATTGCTCCTATTTCAGACGCAGGCAGAATTTTTACGATCAACTTGATTATTGCAGGGTTCGCTGTTTTCTCCAGTGCTGTAGGTATCTTAGTTGCGGAGATAAATAAAGGGCATATCGTTGCCGTATTAAAGGAGCGAAGAATGTTATATAAAATAGCAAGGCTCAAAAAACACTTTGTTGTCTGTTACCATAACGACTACACTATCGAGGTGACAAAACAGTTGCGTAAAAACCATATTCCGTTTGTTGTGATCGATCCGAGAGAGGAGATACATGCATGGGCAGCGGAATATAAATATCCTCAGTACCTTCAAGCAGAGCCTCACGCAGAGCTTGCCATGCTTAAAGCACATCTTGCCTCTGCAAAAGGTTTGATTACGCTCTCAAGCTCTATTGCAGACAACATCGCTTTAATAGCGTCGGTGCGACTTTTTGAAAAGGAGCACTTTTTACCGCGCCCATACTACGTCATCTCTGCTGCAGAGACAATGAGTGATGTAGAAAAACTGAAAAAACTCGGAGCTGATACAGTGGTAAGTCCGACAAAACTGACAGCGCAGCGTGTCAGTGCCATGGCGGCACGTCCAGATATGGAGAACCTGCTTGAAGAGTTTTTGTATAAAAGTGACAATCCTCTGGATATGCAGGAGATTGTAGTACCGCGTTATTCATGGGCTGTTTTGAAAAAACTCAAAGAGACGCATATCCGTGAGATAGCCAATACTTCCATTGTCGGTATATCGAAAAAAGACGGTAAGTTCGTCAGTATGCCAAAAGGGGACACACTGATAACGAGTGAATCGAAGCTTTTAGTGATAGGAACGCAAGAGGGCATCAAAATAACAAAAGATCTCTTAGGAAAAAGAGTGAAACCCAAGGAGTTGAAATTTGTATAAATTAATAGAAGTAAAGAGCGGCGTCTGTTCTGCTGAAGGTTTTTTCGCTGATGGTGTAAGTGCCGGTCTTAAAAATGGCGGTGCTAAAGATATGGCATTTATCTACTCAAAAGAGCCATGCGAGATAGCCTCTGTTTTTACGACAAACAAAATGGCAGCGGCTCCGATAAAGCACTTTAAAGCAAAAGGTGCTTTCAAAACGAACTTTGTTCTCATTAACTCTAAAAATGCTAATGCGATGACGGGAAGTGCAGGTGTAGAGGATATCAATGAGATTTTAGACACTTTGCCTGAATGTGCTCTCAATCCAGTTATGAGTTCAACCGGTGTTATCGGTGTAAGGATTCCAAAAGAGAAGATTATTGCAGGTGCAAAACTTTTTAACTTAAGTCAAAAAGAGCCTCACGCAGCGGCAGAAGCCATTATGACGACAGACAGCTTTTCCAAAGAGAAAGCATTCAGGGTCGATCTTGCAGACGGAAGCAGTTTTCACATAGGGGCAATGGCAAAAGGTGCAGGCATGATAAACCCTGCTATGGCCACTATGCTCTGTTTTATAACGACTGATGCCAAAGTTTCAAAAGATGAGATGCAGGCAATTCTTAGCAAAACAACTATAACAACATTTAATGCGGCAAGCGTTGACGGTGACACTTCGACGAACGACACCGTTATGTTGTTAAGTAATGCCCAGTCAGGTGCGTACGATGCAGCGGCTTTTGAAGAAGCACTCCATAAAATCATGAAATTCTTAGCACGTGAGATGGTACGTGACGGCGAAGGTGCTACAAAACTCGTTACATACAATGTTACGGGTGCAAAAGATGACAAAGAAGCTGAGATAGTTGCCAAAGCACTTTCAAACTCTCTACTTGTTAAAACTGCTCTTTACGGTGAAGATCCAAACTGGGGAAGAATCGCTTCTACCGTTGGTGCAAGTGGAGCTGAAGCATACGAGGAAAAATTGACAATATCTTTTGATGATCTCTGCGTCTATAAACAGGGTAAACTTTTCTTTGATGAGGCCATGGAAGCCAAAGCAGCAGAAGTGATGAAAAAAGATACTTTCACTATCTCATGCGATCTTGGCATCGCAGACGGCTCTTTTGAAGCCTACGGCTGTGATCTAGGACACAGATATGTGGAGATAAATGCAGATTACAGAACGTAATCTGTGTAATTAAAAAAGTTGTAGTTGTTCCCTAACCTCTTATTTTTCTTATTTTCGCTGGTTTTTACGGAGCGTAGCGGAGTAAAAATCCAGTGCAGCGATTTGTTATGTATTTTCTGTCTCTGGGAGAAATTGTTTCCATTGTTCTTTGACATAGTCAACGAACCCGTCTACTCCCTGTGCTTGACACACGGAAGCTAATTCACGGCCTACTTGTGTGAGCAAAACTTTTCCGATTATAAGTTTATTATTTTCCTCATTTTTCATGAGCAATGGCAATGGCTGTCCATAATAAGAGACAGTGAATTTTTTTGGCAAACCTTGCCGGATAAATCCAGAAAGGTCATTAAACTGAATGAGGCCAATGCTGTCTAAATGACTCAAAGTGCTAAAGTTGATTCCGATATCATTGTAAATGGAAGCTTGAGTATCAAATATTAATGGGGTGAAGTCGCCAAATATCCAACCAAAACGGCATATTGCCACAAATAGCTCTGCATCTTTTTTGTCTAGGTCTCCAAGAAAGTTTACTGTTCTTTTCGAGTAGCTTCCGGGTGAGTTGGATTCACCAGCTAAAACACTTGCCCATAGATCTTGCATTTCAGAATCAGAAACGATTCGTGATTTGTCAAAAAAGTTTGTGACCCAATCATCATCCATCTTGCTGGGATCTGACTTATCCTCTAGCTTAGGGAAAGCTTTCTTTGTTATCTGCTCCATGTTCTCTTGACGATTTGCTTCTTCTTCAACAAACCGGTGCATTGCGCGGTGATGTAAATCAGTAATTTCAATTTCTGATTTTGCTTTTATTAGATTTGCTTCAGCTTCTGCCTTGGCAACCCGTTTTGTTTGCCATGGTTCAAAAACACCACCGATTGCACTCGAAACTTTCTTTATCAATGTATCGGCAGGCTTGGATAGCTTTCCAAGATTTACGATAGACATGGAGTTGTCATCTGCCATTTTGTCTCCTTACATAACTATTTATTCAAGGAACACTTTATCACAAAATCTCTTAAAATCAACAAATAAAGAAACATCTCAAATGTTTCATATTTGTATAAAAATATGAAACATTAAAATAAAACTGGTTTGCTTTTAAAGAAATGATTATTATGCTTAAAAAGAAGATGTCCTTTTAAGCCTGATATATTAATTAAAAGGATAAAGTTTTGACTTCATGAACAGTAATTTAGGTTTATTTACTGATAATCTTTCTTAAACTCCACATATCTTCTTGCAGAGGCATAAAGCTCATCGACTTCTTCTTGCGTGAGCTCACGCAGGACTTTGGCAGGAGAGCCTACGATGAGACTGCGTGGGGGGAACTTTTTGTTCTTGGTCACTAGTGCTCCCGCACCCACTATGCTCTCTTTGCCTATGACAGCACCGTCTAGAATTGTGGCACTCATGCCGATTAGGCAGGCATCTTCTAAGGTACATCCATGCAACATAACACGATGTCCTACTGTTACATCGTTTCCGATAACGGTAGGGTTTCCTGTGGATTTATCATCGTTTTTATAGTGGGTGACATGGATCATAGAGAGGTCTTGAACATTTGTTCTGTCTCCGATGGAGATGTAGTGCACATCACCGCGAACGACACAGCCAAACCAGATGGAACAATCCTTTCCTATGCTGACGTCGCCGATGACATCAGCTGAAGGAGCTATCCATGTAGCTTCTTTGACACTTGGTATTGTATCTTTAAACTTATGAATCATCTTCTCTCCTAACTCTCTATAAAGAGACGCTCGACAAGCTGCTGGACATAGGTTGAGGTCTCTTTTTTTGTCGCTTTTGCTATCTTGTTGACATAATCTTCTAAAAGTTTATGATTGTTTATCGCTTTTTGTCCGTTGTGCTTGAGTTTGAGATATGTTCCATCATTTTGAAGTTCATGGGCGAGAACATTGTCTGAACACTGCAACTTCAGAATTTGAATGATCTTTTTTTGTGCCGCTTCATCTTTTACAGCTGTTAAAAGCTCGATTCTTCGCACAAGATTTCTCGGCATCCAGTCCGCACTTGAGATATAGACTTGAGTGGCATCGTTCTTAAAGTAAAAAGCACGGGCGTGTTCAAGATACTTTCCTAAAATGGAGATAACGCGGATATTTTCACTCACGCCTTTTATACCTGGTTTCAAGCAGCAGATACCACGAACAATAAGCTCGACTTTGACACCTGCCTGACTTGCTTTGTAAAGTGCGCGTATGATGTCTTCATCAACCAAAGAGTTGATCTTTGCAATGATATGCCCGTTTGCCCCCTGTCGTGTTTCATTATGAATGAGTGAGAGCAGTTTTGGTTTTATCTGTGACGGTGCCATATAAAGCTCGTTGAGCTTTCCTTTTTTACTAAAGCCTGTTAAGAAGTGAAAGAAGCGCGTGAGATCATTTGTTACATCATCCTTACTTGTCATATAACTCATATCTGTGTATATCTTTGCTGTGGAAGGGTTGTAGTTTCCTGTTCCGAGATGGGCATACTGTTTGAGCTTGCCATTTTTTCTACGTGTTACAAGGGCTGCTTTTGCGTGAACTTTAAAGCCTTTGATGCCGTAGATAACATGCGCTCCCGATTTTTCGAGTGCCTTTGCCCACAAAAGGTTATTCTCCTCATCAAATCGGGCTTTAAGTTCAACCATAACGGTAACCTGTTTGCCGCTTTCACTGGCATCCATCAATGCTTTTACGATAGGAGAGTTCGTACCTGAACGATAGAGTGTCATTTTGATGGAGACGACATCAGGATCTTTTGCTGCAACCTGAATAAGCTTGATGACCGGCTCGAAACTCTCATAAGGATGGTACATCAAAACATCCTGCTTTTCCAAAGTTGCAAATATATTTTCGCTTGTATCAAAAGGCGGCAGCGTTTTTGGTTTAAAAGGCGGCAGCAGCAGATGTGCAAAGTCGCGGTTGGAAACTATCTGCCAAAGCGAGGAGAGATTTAAAAAGGTATGGAAAGTATAGATATCGTCTTTATAGACATTCGTATGTCTGTTGATAAAGTTAATGATCTCATCATCGGCATCGGAACCGACTTCCAGGCGTACCATCTCTCCTTTACGGCGGAGTTTTAGACCCTCTTCGAGAATCTCCATAAAATCATCGGCTTCTTCCTCTTCTATGGCAATATCGGCATTTCTTGTTACCCGAAACGGCGCATATTTTATGAGTGAGTAACCCGGAAAGAGTTCATCGACATGTTTTTCAACGACACTCTCAATAGGGACATAGATACCGCCGTCAAGTTCGACAAAACGGTTCAAAACACGAGGAACACGGATGATGCCGAAGCGTTCTATGTTGTCATTGTCATTGTCGCGCAGTTTGACGATGAGGCCGAAACTGAGATTGTTAAGGTGAGGAAAAGGGTGTGTAGCATCAACGGCAATAGGAATAATGACCGGATAGATATTTTCGTTGAAGTACTGATTGACTTTGTGTTTTTCCTGATTGTTCAACTCCTCATAAATCTTGACGCTGATACCTTCAGGTTCGAGTTTTTTAAGAATCTCACTTCTGCAGTGCTCAACTACCTGCTGCTCTTGGTGGAGGTAGCTTCGTATCTCACGCAGCTGCTGCAGCGGTGTGAGTTTGTCTGGACCCGATACAATGATGCCTGCTGCAAAAAGCTTTTTTAGTCCTGCAACACGGATCATATAAAACTCATCTAAATTAGTACCGTAGATGGCAAGGAATTTAAGTCGCTCTAAAAGTGGCAGTGAATCATCCTGTGCCTGTTTTAAGACTCTTGTATTGAACTGCAGCCAGGAAATTTCACGGTTGTTATAGAGATTTGGATTTTTTAGATTGAGCGTTGTCATAGTTCGATAATCCTAATAAATATTTTTTCTTATTATATCTAATGAAGTTTAGAATAAGATTATTGGATAATACCTGTGCCTTTGTAATTGGCTGCATGGTAGATGGTAACACCGTTCTTTCGGGCATAGTATTCCATCAGCAGTTTTTGGATTGTCGGTTCAATGGAAGGTGCAAACCAGGCATTGTTACTGATGGCTATCATGTATTTTACATCTCCCTTGAAAAGCTGCGGCGTTGTCGCTTCATAACAGATGGCATTGCGAAACTTCACGCCTTTGATGAGAAAGTCTGTCGGTTCTTTGGCTGTTACAAAATCACTTGCTCCACTGAAAAAGGTATCGTTGATGAACTTCTGAGCAAATTTCGGCAGTGGAATATACTCACCAAAGGGAACAAGAACGAGTTTTTTGGCGACTTTATAGCTGCCTTTGTCAAATATATAGGTGACATTGTAGTTTTTGCCATCTTCTTTTAAAAGTGAACCGGCAACGATGGTGATCTTTTGAGAGAATTTTTGAAGCTGTTCTATCAATTTTGGTGTCTGATTCATAAAAAGAGGAAAGACGGATTCAGGAAGTACAAC
Source organism: Sulfurimonas paralvinellae (assembly GCF_014905135.1). Lineage (NCBI taxonomy): Bacteria > Pseudomonadati > Campylobacterota > Epsilonproteobacteria > Campylobacterales > Sulfurimonadaceae > Sulfurimonas > Sulfurimonas paralvinellae. The sequence continues at coordinate 394,204 of NZ_CP041406.1, forward strand.
GACATCGTAGCCTTCATTGATGGCATGTTGAATTTCTGTAAAAACCATGTAAACGGTAGGCTCAAGTGCCTCTCTTGTCCATTTATACTCCTGCTTGATATCGGTTGCTACGAGTTTTATTTTCAGTGGTGCTTCGTGTTGCGGTGGATAACCGTAGTTGATTGCACCGATGAGCAGCAAAAGCGGCAGATATCTGTACACTTTGTTGGAGTTTTTGGCGAGTAAAGAGGGCAGTGAAAGTGCCAAGAGAACGAGTATGAGCTGATATTTGTACACACCGATGTAGCTGTTAACAAAGAGCAACTCAATCTGCATCCAGTTCCAGTTAAAAGGGTAAAAGTAGCTGAGTCCAAAAAGAAATAACGCTCTGATGAGAGCATTGTTAGTAAAAGCCAGCGGTGCAAAAAAGAGAAGATAGACAAACCCAAAACCAATGGTAACGATGGGTTCCATATAGCCGACACCCTGATACTTGAAACTGTATCCTATCCAATAAAACCAGAGCAGTCCGATGAAAAAACCTGCAACCAAAACAGAACGCTTGGGAATGTAAAGCATCATGCTGATCCCAAGGAGTCCAAAAATGGTGTTTAGCAGCTTGCTTGTCAGTCCGAAATATTCAAAATATATAAAAGCACTGAAAAATAGTGCTGTAGTAATGCCGAGCAAAATATCTTTTGTAATTCTATTCATTTTGAAATTGTACTCAATTTAGAAGCTTATTAGTATAGTTTTTGTATAATCCTCACAATTTTATCTAAAGGAACCCTCAGTCATGGAAATTATTTCGCAACTGTTACCGTTTATATTTTTAATTGCAATTATGTATTATGTAATTATTCGCCCACAACAAAAAGAGGCAAAAGCCAAAAAAGAGATGCTCGAAGCTCTTAAAAAAGGTGACAAGGTCGTCACTAACGGTGGATTCATCGTTGTTGTTCACAAGGTCGAAGAGAATTTCGTCTCTGTGAAAATGAACGAAGATACAATCGTAAAAATTGTAAAAGATTCCATTGCAAAGAAGTATGAGGATGAAGCTTAATTACCGCATAGTCATTTTCGCTCTTGCCATAGTTTTCGGTATTGTTTTTTCAATACCTTCTCTGTTGCAAACGCAAAATGGTAAAAAAATAACCTTAGGCCTTGATCTTCAAGGCGGTCTACATATGCTTCTTGGTGTTAAAACCGATGAAGCGATCAAAAGTCGAATCAAATCAGTAGCAGCAAGTGTCAAACACTTTGCGGATAGAAACGATATCCTGATAGATGGTCTCACTTTTGATGAGAACAGTGTTCGATTTGAAGTGCTTGACAGTGATGAACTGCAGGCTTTTAATGATTTCCTATCAAAGATAGATGGTGCAAAAACAGATATTCAAGGTGATGTGATCACGCTTACTTTTACACCGCAGGAAGTTCAAAAGATTAAAAAACTTGCCATCACGCAAGCTATTGAGACGATCAGAAACAGACTTGATCAGTTTGGTCTTTCTGAGCCGATAGTCGCACGTCAGGGAAAAGATAAGATTCTTGTAGAACTTGCAGGTATCAAAACGGCACAGGAAGAACAACGTGCGCGTGAGCTTATCAGCCGTGCTGCAAAACTTGAACTTATGGCAGTCGATGAAGCAAGAAATGCCCGTGTGTACAATATGAGTGATACAGATGCAGCGGCATATGGTGATGTAATCCTGCCCGATGCAAAGAATCCGAAGATCAAGTATCTTGTACATGAGATTCCTATTTTAGACGGCAGTATGCTTACAGGTGCCAATGTCGGTTTTGATAAGAACAACCGTCCTGTCATTGACTTTAAACTCAACTCAGAAGGTGCTGACATTTTCGGTGACTTTACCGGTAAGAATGTAGGAAAACGTTTGGCTATCGTTCTTGACGGCAAGGTCTTTTCCGCACCGAATATCAATGAACGTATCGGTGGCGGTGCGGGTCAGATCTCCGGAAACTATACTGTTTTAGAAGCAAAAGACTTGGCAATCGCTTTACGTTCTGGTGCACTGCTTGCTCCAATTTATTTAATGGAAAAACGTTCTGTCGGTCCAAGTTTGGGTGCAGACAGTATTAAAGCTTCGATGATAGCACTTATCGGCGGTTTTGCACTGGTTATTGTCTTTATGATCGTTTACTATCGCATGGCCGGTGTCATTGCAAATATCGCACTTATTGCCAACTTAATCCTACTCTTGGCTATTATGAGCCTTTTTGGTGCAACGCTAACGCTGCCGGGAATGGCGGGCATTGTTTTAACGGTCGGTATGGCAGTTGATGCCAACGTCATCATCTCTGAGCGGATTCGTGAGCTTATTTATGAAGGCAAGTCTATGCATAAAGCTATTGAAGATGGTTACTCAAATGCTATGAGCGCAATTTTGGATGCAAATATTACGACACTTATTGCAGCGGTTGTTCTCTATGTTTACGGAACAGGTGCGATCAAAGGGTTTGCCATTACGATGAGTATCGGTATCTTGGCATCGATGCTTACAGCGATATTGGGAACTCACGGTATTTATGATCTGCTTGAGAAAAAAATATCAAAAAGTAAAGACTACAAATTTTGGTTTGGGATTAAGGGGTAATTATGGAATTTTTTAGATATAAATCAGCCCTTAATTTTATGGGCAAATCAAAAATAGCAATAGCGATTTCGATAACTTTGATGCTGCTTTCGTATGGTATTTTATTTACGAAAGGTTTTAACTACGGTATTGACTTCGCCGGAGGAACAATTGTTCAGGTCAAATATGACAAAACGGCACCAATCAAAGAGATGCGTGAGAAGCTTCAAAGCAATAAGCTTTTTGAAAATGCTTCCATTACAGAGTTTGGTTCTCCTGATGAGGTTGTTATTCGTATGAAAACAACGACAGGCAATGTTACACAGGATATCGGAGACATCACACGTGAAGCATTGAAAGGTACCGGAAACTTTGAAATCCGCCGTGTCGATATTGTCGGACCGAAGGTTGGAGGCGAGCTGCGTGAAAAAGGCATTATGTCTATGCTTTTGGCGATTGCGGGTATTCTTATCTATGTTGCTTTTCGATTCGAGTGGCGTTTTGCCGTTGCTTCTATCGTAGCATTAGTGCATGATGTTTCCATCGCAAGCGGCTTTGTCGCACTCTTTGGCATAGAAGTGAATTTAGATGTCTTAGCGGCACTCCTTACACTGTTAGGGTATTCGCTTAATGATACCATTATTGTATTTGACCGTATCCGTGAGGGAATAGTCACTTCTAAAAACATGACACTTGAAGAGATCATCAATGAATCGATCACACGTACGCTCTCAAGAACGACATTGACTTCACTAACGACATTCTTTGTTGTATTTACGCTTTTCATGTTCGGTGGTGAGATCATTCATCCGTTTGCGTTTACGATGCTTATCGGTATTATCATCGGTACATATTCATCTATCTTTGTTGCTTCACCGATTCTACTTTGGTTTGGTTTCGATGTGAAAAAATATCATACGAAACTTGCCGAAAAAGCAAAGAGAGAAGCAGAAAAAGAGCGTATGCGTGCACAATTTGAATCAGGAGTGATGTAATGGACTGGGGTAAGGTAGTATATGTTTTTTTCTCTTTAATGAGTTTAACCTCAATTGCGGGGTTTTTATATGAAAATACAGCAATTTCTCTCTTTGTGGCGGCAAGTGTGAACCTTGTTTCTACGATCTTGAAGATTGGGGTTAGAAATCTGCTCTCTGCAGAGCTTTTGGCATCTTCTTTGGTAGCCGATCTGCACCTTATCCCTGCTTTTATATTTTTGGTCATTGTTCATGATGACTCATGGGCGATCGCCCTCTCTATCGGAGCACTCATCGCAAACATCTTCTCTATGGGACTTGTTTATATAGAAAGCTCCAAAACACAAGAAGAATATTAGGAAGAATGACATTGGAATACAGCGCACAAAATATTGAAAAAAAATGGCAAGAGTATTGGAAAATAAACGAAAGTTTTGAGCCTAGTGAGGATTTTACGCAGGAAAAGAAATATATTTTATCTATGTTTCCTTTTCCAAGCGGACGTCTGCACATGGGGCATGTGAGAAACTACTCTATCTCTGATGCTTTTGCACGTTATCACAGACAGCAGGGGAAAAATGTTCTGCATCCTATCGGTTTTGACAGTTTCGGAATGCCTGCTGAAAATGCTGCGATCAAAAACGGCTCACATCCAAAATCATGGACCTATGACAACATAGACTACATGAAAAATGAGTTTTACTCACTCGGTTTTTCATTCTCACGCAAGCGTGAGCTGGCAACCTCTGATGAGCTTTACACAAAATTTGAGCAGGGCTTTATCATTGATATGTACAATAAAGGTCTGCTTTATCGCGAAAAAGGGATGCTCAACTGGTGCCCGCACGATCAGACGGTCCTTGCAAACGAGCAGGTTGTTGACGGATGCTGCTGGCGTTGTGATACACCGATCGTTAAAAAAGATATGAACCAGTACTACTTCAAGATCACTGCCTATGCGGATGAACTTTTAAAAGACCTCAAAAAGCTTGAAGACGGCTGGCCGAAACAGGTGCTTACAATGCAGGAGAACTGGATAGGCAAATCAAACGGTTTGGCGTTCGATCTCTATTTTGATAATGATTCAAAAGAGAAACTGCACCATAAATTTGAACGTTTCGATGTCTTTACGACTCGTCCTGATACTATTTACGGTGTCAGTTATACGGCACTTGCTCCTGAACATGAGATTGTCACTTATATGATAGAGAACAAGCTCTTGGATGATGATATCATTGCTCAGATCAATGCGATGAAAAATGCCTCTTCAATAGATAGACAAAAAGAGAAAGCAGGGCTGTCTTTAGGATTAAATGTGCTGCATCCGCTTACCGGTAAAAGCATTCCTGTATGGATTGCAAACTTTGTTTTGATGGATTATGGAAGTGGTGCCGTTATGGCAGTGCCTGCTCATGATGATAGAGACTTTGATTTTGCAAAAAAATATGACCTTCCTATTCATGCCGTCATCAAACCTTTTGAAGGAGAACATGATTTTTCAAGATCTGCCTTTACGGAAGTTGGTGAGTTGATCAACTCAGGCGATTTTGATGGTATGAACTCTAAAAAAGCGCAACAGCATATCATTGCAATGTTCGAAGAGAAAGGCATTGGTAAAAAGACGACAAACTATAAACTCAAAGATTGGGGTGTGAGCCGTCAACGTTACTGGGGTGCGCCTATCCCATTTGTTCATTGTGATCAATGCGGTCTTGTGATGGAGAAAAAAGAGAACCTACCGATCGCTCTTCCTGAAGATGTGGAAATTACAGGTGAAGGAAACCCGTTGGAGAATCATCCGACATGGAAGTACTGCAAATGTCCTGAGTGTGGCGGTGATGCTACACGTGAGACAGATACAATGGATACTTTCGTCGAGTCAAGCTGGTACTTTTTGCGTTTTTGTGCATCGCCGCAGAACTGGGAAAAAGAGGCTTTTTCAGCCCAGCAGATAAAATACTGGATGAGTGTGGATCACTATATCGGCGGGATAGAACATGCCATTTTGCACCTGCTCTATGCACGTTTCTTTACAAAGGTCTTCCGTGATTTAGGCTATCTGGACTTTGATGAGCCGTTCGAGAGGCTTCTCACGCAGGGAATGGTACTCAAAGACGGTGCAAAAATGTCCAAATCAAAAGGCAATACTGTCGATCCTGATGCTATCATTGAAAAATACGGGGCTGATACTGCAAGACTTTTTATTCTCTTTGCTGCACCGCCGACACAGGAGTTGGAGTGGAATGACAGTGCTGTAGAAGGGGCGTTTCGATTTATAAAACGTTTTTTTGAACGAAGCACGAATGTTGTGCCATGTCAAAGTAAGCCGGAAATTGACCATGACAGTCTTTCAAAAGAGGAAAAATTTGCTCGTAAGAAGGTTTATGAAGCATTGAAACGTTCCGAAGAAGTATATAATGAACGTTATACTTTCAATACAATGATAGCCGGTGTCATGGAAGCGATGAATGCACTCAATGCGCAAAGCAATCCTGATGTTTGGAGCGAAGCATATTGGATTTTAACAGCTATTATGGAACCGGTCATTCCGCATACTGCATGGGAGATCAGTGAGAAATACTTTAATCTCAAAAACTTCGCACCTCAAGAGATCATAGAAGCGGTTTTTGTTGAAGACTCCATCTCGCTTGGTGTTTCTGTCAATGGAAAAAAACGTGGCGAAATTGAAGTGGCTGCCGATGCCGATAAAGATGCCATCATTGAAGCGGCAAAAGCCGAAGTGGCAAAATGGCTGGAGGGCAAAGAGATCGTAAAAGAGATCGTTGTTCCTAAAAAACTTGTTAATCTGGTTATCAAAGGATAATGATGAAGCGATATGCCCCGATGCTCAAACTTCTTTTACTCTTTTTATTTCTTTTAGAGTTGAGCGGATGCGGGTATAAACCAAGCTCCAAGTATTCACGCAATGTTATCGGTGAGAAGATAAGTACGAATGTTGTCATTTCGGCGCAGGACCCTGAAAATACCGTACTCATTAAAGATGCCGTTGACAGTGCGATTGTTGAGATATTTCACGCTTCACTTGTCGATCCCAGGTATGCCGATACACATTTGGACCTCAGTATCTCGGAGCCAAGGTACACGGCTATTGAATATGACACAAATGGATATGTTATCGCTTATCGTGCTACAATCTTGCTTAAGATTGTCCGCCGAACAAAGGATGTTACAAAAAGCTATACTGCAAAAGGAACTTATGACTTTTCGATAGATGCGAATGCGGTCATTACGGATCAGGAAAGATTCGATGCTATAAAATACAGTGCTAAAAAAGCGATCAGTTCATTCTTAGCAAAGGTTTCGGCAGAAGGTACAAGAACAGGAGAATAACATGACGATACAGACCATCATAAACAATGCAGTAAAACGACTTAAAGCGGAAGGGAAACTGCTTACGCCGGATTTTTATGCCGAGGCATTCTGTAAAGAAGCCGAGCGTGCTAAAATAAGTGTCGAAGATTGTAATCATGTTGAAAAATTTAAAGATATGCTCTCCAAAGATTTTCAAAAAGATCTGAAGAACTACCGTATTAAAACGATGAGTGAATTCGTTCGTTTTCTCATATCTAAACTGAACCGAACCAATCCTACCCAATGTTCTAATACTCTTGAAGCTCAGACTCATTTTTGTAAACGAGTCCTGCAGGTTATTACTGTTTTACACAATAAAGAAGCTGCGGAACTGGCACAAAACAGTATTGATCTGCTGGAAAATGCTGCAACACCGGAGCAGTTAGATAATTTTCGCCAGCGATGGGTCAACTTCATTACTACGTATGATGATACCTTTTTACAAAAACTTAAAGAGTTGGGAGATGTAGACAGTTCCGATCTGCGTAAAACTGTAGAAAACCTACATATTCATGCTCCAAAAGAGCCCAGCAGTGCTGCTGTCGATCTTCACAAAGTCTCAAAGCTCTTGGTGGCATCTTTTGTTCCTTCAATTGCCTCAAGTGTGAATGATACGATCGCAGATATCAGTGACAAGCTAAGAAAAAACCCTGAGATACTCGATAGTGAAGATGTTGAAAAAGAGATAAAAGCGGCTATCTCGCTTCGTATTGCTCTTGATAAAGAGAGTGTCAAAGAGATGGTGGAATCCATTGACGGTGTTTTGGACAAACTCTCTTTACGTCTTATTGATATGATAGAGAGCTCGGATAATTCAAATGCAGAGGTTCAGGCAATAAAAAAAGAGCTTGAATCATATACGGAAGAGTCTACTGCCAACTTTAAAGTAGCGCACAAAAAACTCTTTACTATTGCTGTTGCACTGGAAGAAAACACTCAACTGCTTTCCAAAGATCTTAAAAATCATAATAAAGATGTCGATGCTTTGAGTAAAAAAGTGAAAAAACTCGAAGAAGAACTTGAAAAAGCAAAAAAAGAATCGAAAGAGGATTTTCTTACAAAACTTTACAATAAGCGTGCTCTCGATGAATTTATGGAATTCAAAGAGGCCGAATATCAACGCTATGAAAGAAATTATGCCGTCGTTATGTTTGATCTCGATCATTTTAAAGATGTCAATGACACATATGGCCACGAAGCCGGTGATGCAGTTCTCTCTGCCTTTGCGAAAATTTTGAAAAAAGAGGCTCGAAGTGTCGATATCGTCGGTCGTTTCGGTGGAGAAGAGTTTCTTGCTCTTTTAAGTGATACAGACCTTCAAGGCGGTGTTACTTTTGCCGATAAAGTACTGAAACATGTAGAGAAATCCCGTTTTATGTACAAAGGCGATCGTATCAAGGTTACAGCAAGTGCAGGTGTGAGTGAACGTAAACAACATGTCTCTTTGGAAGCTACAGTCAACTCCGCTGATGAGTATCTTTATATTGCAAAGAAAAACGGAAGAAACAGAGTCGAGTATAAAAAGTAGTGCTACAAGAGTTCTTAGATGCTAAACCGCTCTTTTATGATGAGATAGATTATGATCGTATGCCGTGTGTTTATGGGCGTATATCATCTCAATTTAAATTTCCGAAAATCATTCATATTATTGGAACAAACGGTAAAGGCACTACCGGCCGTTTTTTAGCAACAGCTCTTTATAAAAAGGGCTACAGAGTCGGTCACTATACTTCCCCCCATATTTTACAATTTAATGAACGTGTCTGGTTTAACGGTAGCGATGTTGCTATGGAATGTTTAGAATCGACGCATAAAAAACTGCTTGCTCTCCTCACGCAAGATGAAGCTGAGTCGCTCAGCTATTTTGAATATACGACACTGCTTGCAATGCTTTACTATTCAGATAAGAGTGACTTTGTCGTTTTGGAAGCTGGACTTGGTGGAGAACATGACGCGACCGCTGTTTTTGCCAATGATCTGACCCTCGTTACACCCATAGCTATGGATCATGAAGCCTTCTTGGGATCTGATATAGAGAGTATTGCAAAAACAAAGTTAAATGCTGCTCAAAAGGCAGTTATTATTGCAAAGCAACGATATAAGGTTGTGTACGATATTATGAATGAACTGCAAAAAGAAAAAGGATTGCAGACATTTCGAGTGGAAGAACTCTTGGATGAGAAAGACCGTCAAAATATTTTAAAAATAGCCGAGCACGAAATATTGGCTACCTATCTTCAAACAAATCTTGCTTTGGCGATAGCCGCATTGAAGTATTTTAAAATTGAGTACAGTGTTGAAGATTTTTATAATGCAAAGCTTTTTGGAAGACTTTCAGTTTTAGAAAAAAATATTATAGTCGATGTTGGACACAATGTCTTAGCAGCAGAGTCTATTTCAGAGAGTTTAAAAAATAACAAATATACTTTAGTCTATAATAGCTACAAAGATAAAAACTATAAAGAGATATTGTCAGTTTTAAAACCAATTATCGAGACAGTCGAATTGATAGATGTCTATAATGCAAGAGTAGAAGAGAGTGGCTACTTGCAGCAGACTCTTGAAGATTTAGGTATAAACTATAGTAAGTTTAAAAAGTTAGAGACAGAGAAAAAGTACCTTGTATTTGGTTCTTTTTCAGTCGTGGAGGCATTTTTGAAGGTATATCGTGGATAAACATTTTACCGTAACCATTCATGATGACAATGGCTACAAACAGTTCAATCTGCATAAGTTTGTAAAAAAAGCCTTCTTATATGCAGGAATTTTTCTGCTTACGTTAGCGTTGATAGCCGTTGGAACCATTTTATATCTCAACTACAGTGTAGAGAGCGTTCAAAAGAAAAGAGATGCTATAGAAAAGGCATATTTGGAGATGAAAAAAGAGAATGCTGCGCTTGAAAATTCAATGAAGGCCACACGTTACTCTTTGGATGAAAAGAAAAAGCAGCTCCATCAGCTTTCCGATTCTCTTACTGAAATCGAAACTTTGATAGGTCTCAAACCCTTGGGTGATGAATCATTACAGGATCGTGTAAGCATTGCAAAATTAAGTTCTTCCCAAAGAGCGACACTGCTGCAGCTCATTCCCAGCGGTTCTCCTGTGGCGTATCGCGGTATTACAAGTAAATTCGGCTATAGAATTCATCCGACTTTGGGCACGAAAGAGTTTCATCGCGGAACAGATATGAAAGCACAGCTCAATACACCCGTTTATGCAACGGCAGATGGTCTTGTGGAGTGGGCGGGGTATCACAAAAGCAGCGGTTTTGGCCGTCTTATCATTTTAGAACATGTATATGGATTCAAGTCTTACTACGGTCACTTAAACAAAGTTGTGGTAAAATCCGGAAAATTTGTAAAAAAAGGTGACCTTATCGGATATACCGGTAATTCAGGGCTCAGCAACGGACCGCATCTGCATTACGAGATTCGTTTTATCCACCGAGCGCTCAATCCGTTTTATTTTATAAAATGGACGCAGCATCACTATAATGAAATATTTCAAAAGGAGAAAAAAGTACCATGGCAATCTTTAATAATGGCGACGTCGCGACTAAAAGTAGTTCCACAGATTCAAACACAACAATCATTACAGCCGGAGCAAAAATCACAGGAGAAGTTGAGCTCTCGTGTAATCTCTACATCGACGGTGAACTAGAAGGCAGCATTACATCTTCCAAAGAGGTAAATGTCGGTAAGAACGGTCATGTCAAAGGCAATATAGTGACAAATAGACTGGTTGTTCAAGGGTATGTCGAAGGTAGTGTTGAAGCGGACCGTGTTGAGATCAAAGCAGCGGGACATGTTAACGGTGAGATCACCTCGATTGAACTTGTGATTGAGTCAAAAGGTGTCTTTGAAGGGAACTCTATCGTAAAAAACAGCTCAAATCATGCGAACATAGAAAAAACAGCAACAGCAAAACAAGTATAATTCAGGAACTTAATGTCTCAAGCTGCACTTTATAATTATTTAAAAAATTCTCACGAGGCAATAGATGTTCTTGTCTGCGAGGACTCCAAAGAAGCTGATGAACTGCAAAATGTAGTAAAGTTCTTTAACAAAGATGTTGTTGTCTTCCCTGATTTTCGTCCATCATACGGGGATGATCTGCGCTCTTATAAAGAAGAACTGCATGAGCTTTTACATGCTTTGCGTGAGTACCATTCATCAAAGAAAAAACCGCTTGTTATCTCGCCTTTGAAAACACTTCTTTTCCCTCTGCCGAAACCTGAGCTTATGAGTGAAATGACTTTGGAATTCGGTACAGAAATAGATCTTGCCGCCTTTAAGGAAAAGATGCTCTTTTGGGGGTACACCTTTGTCGATATGGTGCAGGTTGCCGGTGAGATTTCACATCGCGGCGATATTATTGATATCTTTGTGCCGTCATCTAAAAATCCTGTCAGGATCTCACTTTTCGATACAGAGATAGAACAGATCAAAGCATTTGACCTCGATACGCAGAGAACACTGGGTGAAGAACTTGAGAGTGTCAAGATAACGAGTGCTTTTTTCGCACTCGATGAAGCAAGTTACAATGAACTCAACAAACGAATAGAGGCAAGTGCGTTCGATGCACTCTCACGTGATATTGCTTCGCTTGGTTTTTGGCATCTTGATGCGATGGCGGAGAATTTTTTAGATGGTAAAAAAGCGCTGCTTTCACGCAGTCTCGATAATGCTCTTGTCGATGCCTATGCTATCAATAACCCGCAGATCTCACGTGAGGCATTTGAACTTGATATACTGCCTGAGAATGAGAGTGTGAAAGAGCTGGTTGTTGCCAATGTTGAGCAGTTGATAAAAGTTCACAAAGAGAAAAAGATCACGCTTATCGCAGCCAATAAAGCGACGGTGAAACAGGCGGGAATCTATGATACGACAAATATTAATGTCGTTGAAGCGCCCTATATTTTAAATATTATCACCGATGATGAGCTTGTTATCTCACTCAACAAGCCATCAAAGAAGCGAAGACGCAGAAAAAGTTCAATACTGCTGGATGACCTTAAAACCGGAGATTATGTCGTTCATGAAGATTATGGTGTGGGTATCTTTGAGAAAATCGAGCAGACTGAGATACTCGGTGGTGTAAAAGATTTCATTGTCATCAAGTATGTCGGAGATGACAAAATACTGCTTCCGGTTGAAAATCTAGACTACATTGATCGTTACATAGCCGGAGGCGGCAGTGTGCCTGTTCTTGATAGACTTGGAAAAGGAAGTTTTGGAAAATTAAAAGCAAAAGTCCGTAAACGTCTTTTGGAAATTGCCGGTCAGATTGTTAACACGGCTGCGGCACGCGCGCTTATCAAAGCACCTAAGATCTCTCTTAGTAAAAAAGAAGTGCAGGAGTTTCAGGCACTCTCCGGATTTGATTATACCGATGATCAGACACTCTCAGTCAACGAGATACTCACACAGATGAGTTCGGGGCATATCATGGACAGGCTGCTCAGCGGTGATGTCGGTTTTGGAAAGACGGAGATAGCACTCAATACAATCTATGCCGCATATAAATCGGGCTATCAGTCCGCTTTTATCGTTCCGACGACACTTCTCTCTGCACAGCACTTTAGAAGTCTGGATGAGCGTTTCAGCGAACTTGGCATTCGTTATGCAAAACTGGACAGATTTGTAACTGCCAAAGAGAAAAATGCCATCATAAAAGGGCTTGCAAGCGGTGAGATAGACTGTGTTGTCGGTACGCATACACTTTTTGGGCTGGAGTTTAAAAAGCTCGGTGTTGTTATCATAGATGAAGAGCACAAGTTTGGAGTGAAGCAAAAAGAGAAGATAAAAGAGCTCTATCATAATGTTCACCTGCTTTCCATGTCGGCAACACCGATTCCACGTTCACTCAATCAGGCGCTGAGTTCCATCAAAACCATGTCACAGCTGCTCACGCCGCCAAGTGAGCGTCAAGGGGTGCGTACCTTTGTTAAAGAGTACGATGAAAAGCTTATCAAAGAGGTTATCCTGCGTGAGCTTCGCCGCGGCGGGCAGGTCTTTTATGTACATAACTCCATCGATCATATGCCGATAAAAATGGGTGAACTAAAGGCCTTGCTTCCTGATCTGAGAATACTTATGCTGCATTCGAAGATCTCTGCCGTGGAGACTGAAAAAGAGCTGTTGAGATTTGAAGCGGGTGAGTATGATGTGATGATCGCGACAAGTATCATAGAGAGTGGGATTCATATGCCGCGTGTCAATACCATCATCGTTGATGGTGCGGACAGATTTGGGATCGCTGACCTGCATCAGCTACGTGGGCGTGTTGGTCGTGGTCATGTTGAAGGATTTGCCTACTTTATCGTACAAAACAGAGAAACTCTTACCGATGAGGCAAAAAAACGTCTTTTAGCGTTAGAGTCGAACTCCTTTTTAGGTTCAGGTTCTGTACTTGCTCATCATGACCTTGAGATCCGAGGCGGCGGTAATCTTGTCGGTGATGCACAGAGCGGTCATATTAAGAACATAGGGTATTCGCTTTACCTTAAAATGCTCGAAGATGCCATAAAAGAGCTTAGTAACACGAAAGAGAGTGAGCGTATCAAGGTTGATATCAAACTGACGATCTCGGCATATATCTCCGATGAGGTAGTGCATGAGGACAGACTCAGACTTGATGTCTACAGACGACTTTCCCAGTGCGAAGAAGTCGTTGAGATATATGAGATAGAAGAGGAGTTGATTGATAGATTTGGTGAGCTTGATATGCCGACGAAACAGTTTGTGGAGTTGATGGTCATCAAACTGCTTGCTTTGGATAAAAAGATCAAATCAATTGGAAATTATGGACAAAATATCACGTTTACCTATTTCAATGACTCAAAAGAGACAATCAAATCTGATAGTAAAGACGATGATGATATCATCAAAGCAACACTTTACTATCTGAGAAATGCAAAACCAAAGGCAGTGTAATGAAAATAGCTTTTATAGGCGATATCGTAGGCAAACCGGGTAGAGATATGCTTCAAAAGCATTTGCCGACATTAAAAGAGCAAGAGGGCATTGACTTTGTCATTGCAAACTATGAAAATGCTTCACACGGTTTTGGGCTGACGCTGAAAAACTGCAATGAACTTTTTTCTTATGGTGTTGATGTCATGACCGGCGGTAATCACTCTTGGGATAAAAAAGATATCTTGCCTCTTTTTGATTCACATGAGCTGCTGCGCCCACATAATTATCCTGATGAACTTGCAGGGACAGGATGCAAAGTATATGATGTTTGCGGTGAAAAACTTGCCATACTCAATCTTATGGGACACTACGGCATGCCTTATACAGACAATGCTTTTCGTTGTGCAGAAGAGTCTGTAAATGCTTTGCGTGAGGATGGAATTTACAATATATTTGTCGATTTTCATGCTGAAGCGACCAGTGAAAAAAGAGCGATGCTGATGCTTTTAGAAGGCAGAGTAAGCGGTATAATCGGTACGCATACGCATGTCTCAACTGATGACTTTCAGATAGTTGCTGGAACTGCTTATATGACAGATATCGGGTTGACAGGCTGCCGTGATAATGTCATTGGGATGGATAAAAAGGTACCGTTACAGCAATTCTTAACAGGAATGAAGGGACATTTCGACATTCCAAAGAAATGTAAAAAGATTTTGCAGATGGCCGTGATGGAGCTAGAAGAGGGGAAATGCACATCGGCTTTTAAATTGAAGATTTTAGATGATGGACGGACTTTGAAAAGTGAGGCATGGCTGGAAGACTAAGCTGCCGTTACTCTGTAGTAGTTGTCGTTTTCAATGTAAGTGTTGAGCATTTTTTCTTTTAAAAAAGTATGCTGAACCACCTGTGTCTCTTTAGGAAATTTACTATGTAAGCCAAAGTAAGAATTTTGGAGTGGAACTTTTGGTTTTTTCATATATGAGAAAGGGGTGACACTCTCTTTGTAAGCTGTTTTCGCCTTTTGCCTTTTTTGTACTTTTTCAAGTTCCTGTAAATTTGGGTTCTGTTCTTGTTGCCAAAGAAGAGAATATTTGGCAGCAGTGCTGAGTGGCTGTGGCGCTGGTTGGAGTTTTGTTTCCGTGTTGTCAGGTTTCTGCTCTGAAAGTAAAACAGGTTCACTTTTGTGTGAAAAACTCTCTTTTATAGAATTATTCGGTTTTATAGTCGCTACAGTTGGTATGAAAGTTGCATAGGAAGCAATAAACATAAGTAACTCCTGAATGTTAATATAATTATATCACATTTCATATAAATTTTTAAAAATGTGATAAAATTTAAGATGTTAATTTATATTTTTATATGCAAACAGGAAATTTCAGGTATAATAAAAAGAAATTTATAAAAAGGGAAGTTTGTGCTTAAAAGAGTAGTGACAATCAGTCTTTTTCCTATTATCATAACGCAATTTGCAAGTGCTTTAACACTTAAAGAGAGTGTTGTTGAGGTGATGGATACGAATCCGATTGTGCAAGAGAGGTTGAAAAACTACAGAGCAACACGTCAAGATCTGAATGTGGCTGAATCTGAATATCTCCCAAGCATCGATTTTAGAGCGAGTCTTGGGTATACAAAAGCGGGTATGCTGAAAAGCGGCAATGCCAGCTGGAATCACACAGTACTAGATGAGAAGTATGGTAACTATGAATCTTCTTTAGTGCTGACTCAGAATCTTTTTGACGGATTTGGAACGACGTATAAAGTTTCTTATCAGCAGGCACGAATTTTAGCGGCCGCTTACAACTACATAGAAAAAGCAAATGATGTTGCGTATAAAATGACAAATGCTTACCTTAATGTTCTGCGTGAGTATGAGCTGCTGCAAACCGCCCGTGAAAATGTGCAGATAAATGAAGAGATATTTAAAAAGGTTAAGGATCTGTACGATTCAGGGTTGACAACTGATTCGGAAGTTAAAAAGATCGAGTCTTCACTCTCACTTGCGCGTTCCAATCTGACTGTTCAAAAAAACAACACACGTGATAAAGAATATAACTTCCGCAGAATGCTAGGACGTATGCCGCAGGTTGCGCAAATGCAAAAACCCGATCTCAATGTTTCAATGCCAAGGAGTGTTGAAAGAGCTGCTGAGTATGCCATTAATCATAATCCCTCTCTTTTAGTGAGCCGATATAACATAAAAGGCGCACAGGCTCTTTGGAAACAGCATCAAAAAGAGTTCTATCCAAAGGTAGATCTTGAAGTCTCTCAAAACTTCAATGATGTCGAAAAAAGAAATCTTTTTGACCGACCTGATGACAGATTCAAAGCGCGTGTTGTTCTTTCATATAATCTTTACCGTGGCGGTGCGGACAGTGCTAATGTACAAAAAGATGTCAGTAAAATCAATCAGGAAGTCGAGACAAAACGTGACCTCAAGCGTCAGGTTATCGAAGCGCTTGATCTCTCCTGGAACGCTTATGAAATGATTGGCCTGCAGCTAAAAGACCTTAGAGACTACAAAAAGTTTGCAGAAAAAACGCTTGAACTTTATAAAGAAGAGTATGATCTCGGCCGCCGTTCTTTACTTGACCTGTTGACATCCCAAAATGATGTTATAAACTCTCGAGCGCAGATTATTAAAGCCGAATATGATTATCTGCTTGCCAAATACCGGATCTTAGATGCTATGGGACTGCTTCCTCTTGCTATTGTAGGAGATACAAAAGAGTTTGATTCGAGAGTAAATCTCTATGTAAACGGTGATGCAAATGAGGTACTTGATACTGTTCCTGTCAAATACGATGTGGACAATGACAAAATAACTGATGATGAAGACCTTTGTGATAATTCACTGTTGGAAAATAACATTATGCCTTACGGCTGCGTGAAGATGACTCGTGATAGCGATGGTGACGGTGTTATCAATTCAAAAGACAAATGTCCAAACACGCCGAAAAATGCAAAGGTCTCACCTGATGGTTGTGCAGTCGATGTCGATATGGATGGTGTCAAGGATTACAAAGACAAATGTCCAAATACCCCAATAGGCTATACCGTAGATGATAAAGGGTGTGCCACTTCTTTGAATCTTGGTGTCAATTTTGCCTACTATAGCGATGTCATTGACAAAAACTCATATGCCAATATTGAACGTTTTGCAGAGTTCGCCCAAAAGAATCCGCAGTATAAGATCCATATCGTAGGGCATACAAGTTCACGCGGTGATGCCGGACTGAACAAACAACTCTCTAAGAGAAGGGCAGAATCAGTAAAACGTGCTCTTGTTAAATTGGGAATCGACCCTGAAAGAATAACAACTGAGGGCAGAGGCGAAGAAGAACCAATCGCTGATAACAATACCCCAGAAGGTAGATATATAAATAGAAGAGTCGAAATAGAACTGACTCTTGGGGAAGAGTAGTATGAAAAGATTAGTATATATTTTTATTGGATTGATTACATCTACATTTGTGTATGCATCTGTTTCACATACGCTTGATGATACTTTTTTTGAAAAGGAATTTCAGCAAATTATCCGCTTTGAGATGCTGCATTTTAATGATGAAAACAGTTTAGATGAAAAATCAATAGAGACGTTAGATGCTGCTATAGTAAAGATCAAAGAGCTGCAAAAATCATCGAAAATCAAAGTAACTCTTGTCGGGCATGCTTATAAAGCGGCTGATTATTATCCGCAAAAGATGCAAAACAATCTTGGGTATGTCAATGAAAGCAGTAAAAATGATGACAATAGAAGTGAAAATTATGTTAAAGCAATAGAGAAAAAACTTATTGACAAGGGCATTGATCGTTCATCTCTTTATATATATGACAAAGAAGGACAGTTGCCTGCTTTTACCGATGAAATTCCTGAGAGCGGTTCGCTTTCAAATAGGGTTATGCTCAGCATATATGTATTAAAGCCGGAAGATATAGACAGTGACAGGGATGGTGTTTTTGACAGGTATGACAGATGTCCAGGTACGCCAAGAGGATCAAAAGTAGATAAGAACGGCTGTCCGATTGACAGTGATCATGATGGCGTTCTGGATTATAAAGATAAATGCCCTGATACCCCGCCTAAGGGTGTACTTGTAGATTCACACGGTTGTCCGCTTGACAGTGATCATGATGGTGTTGTAGATTACAAGGATAAATGTGAAAATACACCGGAGGGAATCAGGGTAGATCCTTTTGGCTGTCCACTTAAGCAGACACTCAAACTCCATTTTAAAAGTAATTCTGCTAAAATTTTGAAAAACTCTTATGGTGAAATACAAAAGTTTGCAGAGTTCTTGAAGAAAAATCCTGGCTATAAAGTAAAGATAACAGGACATACGGACAGTATAGGGAAAGCCGTTGTGAATATGCAGCTCTCTTTACAGCGTGCCAAGAGTGTTAAAAAAGCACTTGTTGCTGAAGGCATTGATGCATCGAGAATAGTGACAGCAGGACGCGGTGAACTTGACCCAATAGAGTCAAACAGAACCGCAGAGGGAAGAAAAGCAAATAGACGTATAGAGATAAAGCTTTTTCATTAAAAAATCAGGTGGCATATGAACGAACATAAAATATCGGTGCATGAGGACGTTTTACTTGATACCTTTGTCCTTTTTACCAAGCTTTTTCATAAGCCCTTTACGAAAGAGGCTCTTTTAGCAGGGCTTCCTATCCATGATTCTCAAAAACTTTTCTCCAAAGATAGTTCCAAATCACTTTTTTCCCGCGTAGCAGCACGCGCCGGTTTGAAATCAACACTTATCAAACGCTCAATTGAAGATATGCTCTCATTGCATCTGCCGGCTATTTTACTGCTAAGTAATGATAATGCCTGCATATTGGAAAAATTTAATGATGATAAAACGCAGGCAAAGATTATTTACCCTGAGGGTGACGGTCTTGAACAATGGGTTAGTGTGCATGATCTCGAAAAAGAATATTTGGGTTTTGCCTATATATTAAAAAAAGAGTTCGAGTATGACAAAAAGAGTTCACGAACACTGCAGCGTAAACAAAAACATTGGTTTTGGAGTACATTAAAGCTCTCTGTTCCAATCTACAGAGATGTGTTGATAGCATCATTCCTTATCAATCTCTTTGTTCTGGCAACACCGCTTTTTACTATGAATGTTTATGATAGAGTTATTCCAAACAATGCCGAAGAGACTTTGATGGTCTTTACCATAGGTATAGTTCTTGTCTATGTACTGGATTTTTTTCTAAAATTCACCCGTTCGTATCTTTTGGAATTAGCGGGTAAAAAAAGTGACATTATTATGTCCTCAATTATTTTTGAAAAAGTGCTTGATCTGAAGATGTCACAGCATCCGCCATCAGTCGGCTCTTTTGCAAACAATCTGAAAGATTTTGAGTCAGTCCGTTCTTTTCTTACTACAGCAACCATGACAGCCGTTATCGATCTGCCGTTTGCGATTATTTTTCTTGCTGTTATCTACTATATCGGCGGTGTACTGGTATTTGTTCCCTTAGTGACTATCTTTTTGATTCTTCTGTATGCATTGCTTATTCGCAAGCCATTGCGTGAGAGCATAGAAGCCTCTTATGAGGCAAGTGCCAAGAAAAACGGGATACTCATAGAAACCTTGCAAAATATCGAAACAGTCAAAACGATGCGAATGAATGGTAAAAAACAGTGGGAGTGGGAAGAATCTACGGGTGAGATTGCCGAGAAAAATCTTAAATCACGTCTGCTTTCTGCTTCCATTCCAAGTGTAACAAATCTTTTTGTACAGTTAAATACTGTCTTTGTCGTTGTCTTTGGGGTATATCTTATCAAAGAGTTTGAGTTGACTATGGGCGGGCTCATTGCCATTGTCATCTTGACATCACGAACAGTTGCTCCTATCGGACAGGCAGCTGCACTGATCTCAAACTATTCCGATGCAAAAACAGCCTATGATACGCTCGACGAAATCATCTCACGTGAGGTTGAACGTCCTGCTGGCCAGGAGTTTGTGGAACGTCCGAAATTTCAGGGAAAAATAGAGTTTAAAGACGTCAGTTTCAACTACCCTGGAACGGAAGTTCCGGCACTGACAAATGTCAGTTTTGTCATTAATCCCGGTGAAAAAGTGGCCATAATCGGTCGAATAGGTTCGGGGAAAAGTACGATCGCCAAGTTGATCTTGAAACTGTATGAACCGACAAGCGGAACAATTCTCATCGACGATATTGACATCGCCCAGATAGATCCGGCAGATCTGCGCCGGTTTATCTCTTATGTACCGCAGGATGTCCATCTCTTTAAAGGAACCATCAAAGACAATATCGTCTCTTCCGAACAGCATCCTGATGTCGGAGATGTCATCTATGCGGCACAGGTAAGCGGTGTTGAAGACTTTGTACGAATGCATCCAATGGGGTATGATATGCCCATTGGTGAACGAGGTGCAGGACTTTCTGGCGGACAGCGACAGAGTGTCGGTATTGCCCGTGCATTGATGCAGGAGAGCTCGATTATGGTCATGGATGAACCGAGCAACTCGATGGATCAAACGACAGAAAAAAATCTGCTTGACAGGCTAAAAGTAGAGCTAAAAGATCAGACAGTCGTGATAATTACACAGAAATTAGGACTTTTGGATATGGTTGAGCGTGTCATCGTGATGCATAATTCCAAAGTACTGCTTGATGATAAAAAAGAGACAGTTGTCAAACAACTCAGCGGAGTTTCCAATGGCTAAAAAAGAGATTAAAAAGAGCCTCTCCAAAAAAGATTATGAATTTATGCACTCACTGAGTGCGGCTGTGCTGGAAGTTGCACCGACGCGATTACGCATCGTGCTTTATTTCTGGGTTGCCGCCATCGTAATATTTTTGATCTGGGCAAATTTTGCAAAGATAGATGAGATAGCAAGAGGCAACGGTGAAGTGATTCCAAGCGGTGAAAATCAGATGATTCAAAATCTTGAAGGGGGAATAGTTGAAGAGATTTTGGTTCAAGAGGGACAGGAAGTAGAAAAAGGGCAGGTGCTTATTAAAATCGACAATCAAAAGTCGGTATCTTCATACAGCTCAAATGAGATAAAGGCAGAAGCACTACAAGCACAGATTTTACGTCTTAAAGCAGAGTCTACAGGACAGAAGTTCATAGTACCTCCAGATTTAAAAAAGAGACTTGCACAGTTTATTGACAATGAAAAAAGTCTTTACAATACCAATAAACAGCAATTAAACTCGAAACTCAATGCTCTCCGTGAGAAGCTGGCACAAAAAAAGCAGGAACTCGCTGAGGCATATTCACAAAGAGACCATCTTGAATCATCATACTCGATGATATCGCGTGAGGTAAGAATGACTAGACCGATGGTGGCAAAAGGGGTTCGTTCGAAGATAGATTTTTTAAAACTACAGCGTGAAGCGAATGATATTGCCTCAAAATATGATGCTGTTAAAAAGTCCATACCTCGCTTAAAATCGGCCATTAAAGAGGTCCAGAGCAATATAAAAGAGACAAAACTGAACTTTCAAAGTGAAGCGAAAACGAAGATGAATGAAGCTGTAGCAGAACTCAAAGGACTGCAGGTAGCATCAACTGCTTTGGAAGATCAGGTAACGCGTACTATTGTCAAGTCACCCATGAAGGGAATTGTTCAAAAACTCTATGTTCATACAGTTGGCGGCGTTATCAAGCCGGGTGAAGATATTATGGAGATTGTTCCAAGTGATGAAACCTTGCTTGTTAAGGTGAACATTAAACCAAAAGACATTGCTTTTATTTACTTGGGACAGCGTGCCATTGTAAAATTTACCGCTTATGATTTTTCTATTTATGGAGGTTTGGAAGGGAAGGTTGTCCTTATATCTCCAGACAGCTTTAAAGATGAAGAGGGAAATGTCTTTTATGAAGTTCGCATTAAAACCGATAAAAATTACATCGGCAGACATGGTAAGAAACTTAAAATTATTCCAGGTATGACGACAACTGTTGATATTATCACCGGTAAGAAAAGTGTTTTGGATTATATTCTCAAACCGATATTAAAAACAAAACAGTACACGTTTACAGAAAGATAACAGATGGATATTGTACTCTATAGTGATAATATAAATCTACTCTCTCATTGGGAAAAAGCATTAAAAAATGAGCAATATAAGAGTATTGATGATCTTGAAGATTTGCACAATATTGAAAACAGCATCATCATTGTAAATTATGCGGCCTGTCAAAATAGGTGTCAATCTTTGCTAAGTGAATTGCGTGAGCGAGGGAATCGACTGCTTGTTCTAGACAGGGTGCCAGAACTTGACACAGCAAAACGATTGTTAAAATACGGTGCGATGGGTTATGGCAATGCACTCATGCGGGATCATTTTATTCTTGCCGCAGTTGCTGCTTTGCGTGAGGGTATGGTTTGGCTGCATCCCCAATTGACTTCGCAGCTGATTTTGGAGATTCCTGAGAGTCAAGATGCCAATGAGGAACTGCTACAAAAGTTAACATCACGCGAGAGAGAGACAGCACTGCTTTTAAAAGAGGGGCTGACCTACAATGAGATTGCAGAGCGTCTTGAGATCTCGCCAAGAACGGTAAAAGCCCATGCACAAGGGATTTACAAAAAATTGAATGTCAGTGACAGAATCGGTCTAGCTCTTCTTTTAAAATAATTCATATTCACAAAATACTCATACTGTCCCTAGGGACAATATCTTTTTTTCTTCTTTTTCCCTATAATCAATAACAATCAAAAATTTGTCTAAATTTTTAGGAGAGAGAAAATGAAAGTAATTATAGCAACTGTAAAAGAAGTAAGCGGGAAATTTTTTGCAAAAGATGAGCATGGCAACGTAAAAGAACTGCATGTCGGTGATACAATTAGTAAAGATATGCTTGTTTACGGAGCTGACGGTAATAGTGCCGATGCTCACATTAAGATTGCTATGCTTAATCTTGAACAGGCACTTGAATTAACAGGTCTTGAAAAACAGCTTTTCGATCTCTCTCTCATCCAAGACGGCAACAATCTAGACGAATTCATCTCTCCAAACAGTGTAGACAAAGCACTTGATAAAACAGGGGTATACGCTGAAGACGGCGCAACAGATAAAGAAGAAAAAGACGGAACGATCAACGATGATGAAACAGCAGCAGGAAGCGAAGCAGTCGTAGGACACCTGCAAGAAGACCAGTTCGCTGCAAGAGATAATGATTTTGTTGATGTTCAAAGTACGCTTAGAGATGTACAGTTTGATAGTGCTGATAATGGCGTGAATATTGATGGGACTCCTGTGCTTTTAGATGATGAAAGTATATCCTCTCCAGCCGATACCGATACAAATGAGCCATTAACATTAACAGTGACTCCGGTAGACGGTCCATTCGTAGAAGACAGCACAAACGCAGGCGATACAGTAGCAACATCCACTGCAAATGACCCTGACGGCGGCGATATCACCTACACAATAGATGACACAACAAACTATGCCATCGATGCATCTACTGGAACAGTGACGCTCACAGCAGCAGGCGCAGCCGTAGTCAATGGTGGTGGCAATCTTCCAGACTTTACTGTAACAGCAGCCTCTACAACAGGACAAACTTCCTCTGCTACAGCCAATGTAAACCCAGCCGATACCGATACAAATGAGCCATTAACATTAACAGTGACTCCGGTAGACGGTCCATTCGTAGAAGACAGCACAAACGCAGGCGATACAGTAGCAACATCCACTGCAAATGACCCTGACGGCGGCGATATCACCTACACAATAGATGACACAACAAACTATGCCATCGATGCATCTACTGGAACAGTGACGCTCACAGCAGCAGGCGCAGCCGTAGTCAATGGTGGTGGCAATCTTCCAGACTTTACTGTAACAGCAGCCTCTACAACAGGACAAACTTCCTCTGCTACAGCCAATGTAAACCCAGCCGATACCGATACAAATGAGCCATTAACATTAACAGTGACTCCGGTAGACGGTCCATTCGTAGAAGACAGCACAAACGCAGGCGATACAGTAGCAACATCCACTGCAAATGACCCTGACGGCGGCGATATCACCTACACAATAGATGACACAACAAACTATGCCATCGATGCATCTACTGGAACAGTGACGCTCACAGCAGCAGGCGCAGCCGTAGTCAATGGTGGTGGCAATCTTCCAGACTTTACTGTAACAGCAGCCTCTACAACAGGACAAACTTCCTCTGCTACAGCCAATGTAAACCCAGCCGATACCGATACAAATGAGCCATTAACATTAACAGTGACTCCGGTAGACGGTCCATTCGTAGAAGACAGCACAAACGCAGGCGATACAGTAGCAACATCCACTGCAAATGACCCTGACGGCGGCGATATCACCTACACAATAGATGACACAACAAACTATGCCATCGATGCATCTACTGGAACAGTGACGCTCACAGCAGCAGGCGCAGCCGTAGTCAATGGTGGTGGCAATCTTCCAGACTTTACTGTAACAGCAGCCTCTACAACAGGACAAACTTCCTCTGCTACAGCCAATGTAAACCCAGCCGATACCGATACAAATGAGCCATTAACATTAACAGTGACTCCGGTAGACGGTCCATTCGTAGAAGACAGCACAAACGCAGGCGATACAGTAGCAACATCCACTGCAAATGACCCTGACGGCGGCGATATCACCTACACAATAGATGACACAACAAACTATGCCATCGATGCATCTACTGGAACAGTGACGCTCACAGCAGCAGGCGCAGCCGTAGTCAATGGTGGTGGCAATCTTCCAGACTTTACTGTAACAGCAGCCTCTACAACAGGACAAACTTCCTCTGCTACAGCCAATGTAAACCCAGCCGATACCGATACAAATGAGCCATTAACATTAACAGTGACTCCGGTAGACGGTCCATTCGTAGAAGACAGCACAAACGCAGGCGATACAGTAGCAACATCCACTGCAAATGACCCTGACGGCGGCGATATCACCTACACAATAGATGACACAACAAACTATGCCATCGATGCATCTACTGGAACAGTGACGCTCACAGCAGCAGGCGCAGCCGTAGTCAATGGTGGTGGCAATCTTCCAGACTTTACTGTAACAGCAGCCTCTACAACAGGACAAACTTCCTCTGCTACAGCCAATGTAAACCCAGCCGATACCGATACAAATGAGCCATTAACATTAACAGTGACTCCGGTAGACGGTCCATTCGTAGAAGACAGCACAAACGCAGGCGATACAGTAGCAACATCCACTGCAAATGACCCTGACGGCGGCGATATCACCTACACAATAGATGACACAACAAACTATGCCATCGATGCATCTACTGGAACAGTGACGCTCACAGCAGCAGGCGCAGCCGTAGTCAATGGTGGTGGCAATCTTCCAGACTTTACTGTAACAGCAGCCTCTACAACAGGACAAACTTCCTCTGCTACAGCCAATGTAAACCCAGCCGATACCGATACAAATGAGCCATTAACATTAACAGTGACTCCGGTAGACGGTCCATTCGTAGAAGACAGCACAAACGCAGGCGATACAGTAGCAACATCCACTGCAAATGACCCTGACGGCGGCGATATCACCTACACAATAGATGACACAACAAACTATGCCATCGATGCATCTACTGGAACAGTGACGCTCACAGCAGCAGGCGCAGCCGTAGTCAATGGTGGTGGCAATCTTCCAGACTTTACTGTAACAGCAGCCTCTACAACAGGACAAACTTCCTCTGCTACAGCCAATGTAAACCCAGCCGATACCGATACAAATGAGCCATTAACATTAACAGTGACTCCGGTAGACGGTCCATTCGTAGAAGACAGCACAAACGCAGGCGATACAGTAGCAACATCCACTGCAAATGACCCTGACGGCGGCGATATCACCTACACAATAGATGACACAACAAACTATGCCATCGATGCATCTACTGGAACAGTGACGCTCACAGCAGCAGGCGCAGCCGTAGTCAATGGTGGTGGCAATCTTCCAGACTTTACTGTAACAGCAGCCTCTACAACAGGACAAACTTCCTCTGCTACAGCCAATGTAAACCCAGCCGATACCGATACAAATGAGCCATTAACATTAACAGTGACTCCGGTAGACGGTCCATTCGTAGAAGACAGCACAAACGCAGGCGATACAGTAGCAACATCCACTGCAAATGACCCTGACGGCGGCGATATCACCTACACAATAGATGACACAACAAACTATGCCATCGATGCATCTACTGGAACAGTGACGCTCACAGCAGCAGGCGCAGCCGTAGTCAATGGTGGTGGCAATCTTCCAGACTTTACTGTAACAGCAGCCTCTACAACAGGACAAACTTCCTCTGCTACAGCCAATGTAAACCCAGCCGATACCGATACAAATGAGCCATTAACATTAACAGTGACTCCGGTAGACGGTCCATTCGTAGAAGACAGCACAAACGCAGGCGATACAGTAGCAACATCCACTGCAAATGACCCTGACGGCGGCGATATCACCTACACAATAGATGACACAACAAACTATGCCATCGATGCATCTACTGGAACAGTGACGCTCACAGCAGCAGGCGCAGCCGTAGTCAATGGTGGTGGCAATCTTCCAGACTTTACTGTAACAGCAGCCTCTACAACAGGACAAACTTCCTCTGCTACAGCCAATGTAAACCCAGCCGATACCGATACAAATGAGCCATTAACATTAACAGTGACTCCGGTAGACGGTCCATTCGTAGAAGACAGCACAAACGCAGGCGATACAGTAGCAACATCCACTGCAAATGACCCTGACGGCGGCGATATCACCTACACAATAGATGACACAACAAACTATGCCATCGATGCATCTACTGGAACAGTGACGCTCACAGCAGCAGGCGCAGCCGTAGTCAATGGTGGTGGCAATCTTCCAGACTTTACTGTAACAGCAGCCTCTACAACAGGACAAACTTCCTCTGCTACAGCCAATGTAAACCCAGCCGATACCGATACAAATGAGCCATTAACATTAACAGTGACTCCGGTAGACGGTCCATTCGTAGAAGACAGCACAAACGCAGGCGATACAGTAGCAACATCCACTGCAAATGACCCTGACGGCGGCGATATCACCTACACAATAGATGACACAACAAACTATGCCATCGATGCATCTACTGGAACAGTGACGCTCACAGCAGCAGGCGCAGCCGTAGTCAATGGTGGTGGCAATCTTCCAGACTTTACTGTAACAGCAGCCTCTACAACAGGACAAACTTCCTCTGCTACAGCCAATGTAAACCCAGCCGATACCGATACAAATGAGCCATTAACATTAACAGTGACTCCGGTAGACGGTCCATTCGTAGAAGACAGCACAAACGCAGGCGATACAGTAGCAACATCCACTGCAAATGACCCTGACGGCGGCGATATCACCTACACAATAGATGACACAACAAACTATGCCATCGATGCATCTACTGGAACAGTGACGCTCACAGCAGCAGGCGCAGCCGTAGTCAATGGTGGTGGCAATCTTCCAGACTTTACTGTAACAGCAGCCTCTACAACAGGACAAACTTCCTCTGCTACAGCCAATGTAAACCCAGCCGATACCGATACAAATGAGCCATTAACATTAACAGTGACTCCGGTAGACGGTCCATTCGTAGAAGACAGCACAAACGCAGGCGATACAGTAGCAACATCCACTGCAAATGACCCTGACGGCGGCGATATCACCTACACAATAGATGACACAACAAACTATGCCATCGATGCATCTACTGGAACAGTGACGCTCACAGCAGCAGGCGCAGCCGTAGTCAATGGTGGTGGCAATCTTCCAGACTTTACTGTAACAGCAGCCTCTACAACAGGACAAACTTCCTCTGCTACAGCCAATGTAAACCCAGCCGATACCGATACAAATGAGCCATTAACATTAACAGTGACTCCGGTAGACGGTCCATTCGTAGAAGACAGCACAAACGCAGGCGATACAGTAGCAACATCCACTGCAAATGACCCTGACGGCGGCGATATCACCTACACAATAGATGACACAACAAACTATGCCATCGATGCATCTACTGGAACAGTGACGCTCACAGCAGCAGGCGCAGCCGTAGTCAATGGTGGTGGCAATCTTCCAGACTTTACTGTAACAGCAGCCTCTACAACAGGACAAACTTCCTCTGCTACAGCCAATGTAAACCCAGCCGATACCGATACAAATGAGCCATTAACATTAACAGTGACTCCGGTAGACGTCCATTCGTAGAAGACAGCACAAACGCAGGCGATACAGTAGCAACATCCACTGCAAATGACCCTGACGGCGGCGATATCACCTACACAATAGATGACACAACAAACTATGCCATCGATGCATCTACTGGAACAGTGACGCTCACAGCAGCAGGCGCAGCCGTAGTCAATGGTGGTGGCAATCTTCCAGACTTTACTGTAACAGCAGCCTCTACAACAGGACAAACTTCCTCTGCTACAGCCAATGTAAACCCAGCCGATACCGATACAAATGAGCCATTAACATTAACAGTGACTCCGGTAGACGGTCCATTCGTAGAAGACAGCACAAACGCAGGCGATACAGTAGCAACATCCACTGCAAATGACCCTGACGGCGGCGATATCACCTACACAATAGATGACACAACAAACTATGCCATCGATGCATCTACTGGAACAGTGACGCTCACAGCAGCAGGCGCAGCCGTAGTCAATGGTGGTGGCAATCTTCCAGACTTTACTGTAACAGCAGCCTCTACAACAGGACAAACTTCCTCTGCTACAGCCAATGTAAACCCAGCCGATACCGATACAAATGAGCCATTAACATTAACAGTGACTCCGGTAGACGGTCCATTCGTAGAAGACAGCACAAACGCAGGCGATACAGTAGCAACATCCACTGCAAATGACCCTGACGGCGGCGATATCACCTACACAATAGATGACACAACAAACTATGCCATCGATGCATCTACTGGAACAGTGACGCTCACAGCAGCAGGCGCAGCCGTAGTCAATGGTGGTGGCAATCTTCCAGACTTTACTGTAACAGCAGCCTCTACAACAGGACAAACTTCCTCTGCTACAGCCAATGTAAACCCAGCCGATACCGATACAAATGAGCCATTAACATTAACAGTGACTCCGGTAGACGGTCCATTCGTAGAAGACAGCACAAACGCAGGCGATACAGTAGCAACATCCACTGCAAATGACCCTGACGGCGGCGATATCACCTACACAATAGATGACACAACAAACTATGCCATCGATGCATCTACTGGAACAGTGACGCTCACAGCAGCAGGCGCAGCCGTAGTCAATGGTGGTGGCAATCTTCCAGACTTTACTGTAACAGCAGCCTCTACAACAGGACAAACTTCCTCTGCTACAGCCAATGTAAACCCAGCCGATACCGATACAAATGAGCCATTAACATTAACAGTGACTCCGGTAGACGGTCCATTCGTAGAAGACAGCACAAACGCAGGCGATACAGTAGCAACATCCACTGCAAATGACCCTGACGGCGGCGATATCACCTACACAATAGATGACACAACAAACTATGCCATCGATGCATCTACTGGAACAGTGACGCTCACAGCAGCAGGCGCAGCCGTAGTCAATGGTGGTGGCAATCTTCCAGACTTTACTGTAACAGCAGCCTCTACAACAGGACAAACTTCCTCTGCTACAGCCAATGTAAACCCAGCCGATACCGATACAAATGAGCCATTAACATTAACAGTGACTCCGGTAGACGGTCCATTCGTAGAAGACAGCACAAACGCAGGCGATACAGTAGCAACATCCACTGCAAATGACCCTGACGGCGGCGATATCACCTACACAATAGATGACACAAACAAACTATGCCATCGATGCATCTACTGGAACAGTGACGCTCACAGCAGCAGGCGCAGCCGTAGTCAATGGTGGTGGCAATCTTCCAGACTTTACTGTAACAGCAGCCTCTACAACAGGACAAACTTCCTCTGCTACAGCCAATGTAAACCCAGCCGATACCGATACAAATGAGCCATTAACATTAACAGTGACTCCGGTAGACGGTCCATTCGTAGAAGACAGCACAAACGCAGGCGATACAGTAGCAACATCCACTGCAAATGACCCTGACGGCGGCGATATCACCTACACAATAGATGACACAACAAACTATGCCATCGATGCATCTACTGGAACAGTGACGCTCACAGCAGCAGGCGCAGCCGTAGTCAATGGTGGTGGCAATCTTCCAGACTTTACTGTAACAGCAGCCTCTACAACAGGACAAACTTCCTCTGCTACAGCCAATGTAAACCCAGCCGATACCGATACAAATGAGCCATTAACATTAACAGTGACTCCGGTAGACGGTCCATTCGTAGAAGACAGCACAAACGCAGGCGATACAGTAGCACATCCACTGCAAATGACCCTGACGGCGGCGATATCACCTACACAATAGATGACACAACAAACTATGCCATCGATGCATCTACTGGAACAGTGACGCTCACAGCAGCAGGCGCAGCCGTAGTCAATGGTGGTGGCAATCTTCCAGACTTTACTGTAACAGCAGCCTCTACAACAGGACAAACTTCCTCTGCTACAGCCAATGTAAACCCAGCCGATACCGATACAAATGAGCCATTAACATTAACAGTGACTCCGGTAGACGGTCCATTCGTAGAAGACAGCACAAACGCAGGCGATACAGTAGCAACATCCACTGCAAATGACCCTGACGGCGGCGATATCACCTACACAATAGATGACACAACAAACTATGCCATCGATGCATCTACTGGAACAGTGACGCTCACAGCAGCAGGCGCAGCCGTAGTCAATGGTGGTGGCAATCTTCCAGACTTTACTGTAACAGCAGCCTCTACAACAGGACAAACTTCCTCTGCTACAGCCAATGTAAACCCAGCCGATACCGATACAAATGAGCCATTAACATTAACAGTGACTCCGGTAGACGGTCCATTCGTAGAAGACAGCACAAACGCAGGCGATACAGTAGCAACATCCACTGCAAATGACCCTGACGGCGGCGATATCACCTACACAATAGATGACACAACAAACTATGCCATCGATGCATCTACTGGAACAGTGACGCTCACAGCAGCAGGCGCAGCCGTAGTCAATGGTGGTGGCAATCTTCCAGACTTTACTGTAACAGCAGCCTCTACAACAGGACAAACTTCCTCTGCTACAGCCAATGTAAACCCAGCCGATACCGATACAAATGAGCCATTAACATTAACAGTGACTCCGGTAGACGGTCCATTCGTAGAAGACAGCACAAACGCAGGCGATACAGTAGCAACATCCACTGCAAATGACCCTGACGGCGGCGATATCACCTACACAATAGATGACACAACAAACTATGCCATCGATGCATCTACTGGAACAGTGACGCTCACAGCAGCAGGCGCAGCCGTAGTCAATGGTGGTGGCAATCTTCCAGACTTTACTGTAACAGCAGCCTCTACAACAGGACAAACTTCCTCTGCTACAGCCAATGTAAACCCAGCCGATACCGATACAAATGAGCCATTAACATTAACAGTGACTCCGGTAGACGGTCCATTCGTAGAAGACAGCACAAACGCAGGCGATACAGTAGCAACATCCACTGCAAATGACCCTGACGGCGGCGATATCACCTACACAATAGATGACACAACAAACTATGCCATCGATGCATCTACTGGAACAGTGACGCTCACAGCAGCAGGCGCAGCCGTAGTCAATGGTGGTGGCAATCTTCCAGACTTTACTGTAACAGCAGCCTCTACAAACAGGACAAACTTCCTCTGCTACAGCCAATGTAAACCCAGCCGATACCGAACAAATGAGCCATTAACATTAACAGTGACTCGTAGACGGTCCATTCGTAGAAGACAGCACAAACGCAGGCGATACAGTAGCAACATCCACTGCAAATGACCCTGACGGCGGCGATATCACCTACACAATAGATGACACAACAAACTATGCCATCGATGCATCTACTGGAACAGTGACGCTCACAGCAGCAGGCGCAGCCGTAGTCAATGGTGGTGGCAATCTTCCAGACTTTACTGTAACAGCAGCCTCTACAACAGGACAAACTTCCTCTGCTACAGCCAATGTAAACCCAGCCGATACCGATACAAATGAGCCTTAACATTAACAGTGACTCCGGTAGACGTCCATTCGTAGAAGACAGCACAAACGCAGGCGATACAGTAGCAACATCCACTGCAAATGACCCTGACGGCGGCGATATCACCTACACAATAGATGACACAACAAACTATGCCATCGATGCATCTACTGGAAACAGTGACGCTCACAGCAGCAGGCGCAGCCGTAGTCAATGGTGGTGGCAATCTTCCAGACTTTACTGTAACAGCAGCCTCTACAACAGGACAAACTTCCTCTGCTACAGCCAATGTAAACCCAGCCGATACCGATACAAATGAGCCATTAACATTAACAGTGACTCCGGTAGACGGTCCATTCGTAGAAGACAGCACAAACGCAGGGCGATACAGTAGCAACATCCACTGCAAATGACCCTGACGGCGGCGATATCACCTACACAATAGATGACACAACAAAACTATGCCATCGATGCATCTACTGGAACAGTGACGCTCACAGCAGCAGGCGCAGCCGTAGTCAATGTGTGGTGGCAATCTTCCAGACTTTACTGTAACAGCAGCCTCTACAACAGGACAAACTTCCTCTGCTACAGCCAATGTAAACCCAGCCGATACCGATACAAATGAGCCATTAACATTAACAGTGACTCCGGTAGACGGTCCATTCGTAGAAGACAGCACAAACGCAGGCGATACAGTAGCAACATCCACTGCAAATGACCCTGACGGCGGCGATATCACCTACACAATAGATGACACAACAAACTATGCCATCGATGCATCTACTGGAACAGTGACGCTCACAGCAGCAGGCGCAGCCGTAGTCAATGGTGGTGGCAATCTTCCAGACTTTACTGTAACAGCAGCCTCTACAACAGGACAAACTTCCTCTGCTACAGCCAATGTAAACCCAGCCGATACCGATACAAATGAGCCATTAACATTAACAGTGACTCCGGTAGACGGTCCATTCGTAGAAGACAGCACAAACGCAGGCGATACAGTAGCAACATCCACTGCAAATGACCCTGACGGCGGCGATATCACCTACACAATAGATGACACAACAAACTATGCCATCGATGCATCTACTGGAACAGTGACGCTCACAGCAGCAGGCGCAGCCGTAGTCAATGGTGGTGGCAATCTTCCAGACTTTACTGTAACAGCAGCCTCTACAACAGGACAAACTTCCTCTGCTACAGCCAATGTAAACCCAGCCGATACCGATACAAATGAGCCATTAACATTAACAGTGACTCCGGTAGACGGTCCATTCGTAGAAGACAGCACAAACGCAGGCGATACAGTAGCAACATCCACTGCAAATGACCCTGACGGCGGCGATATCACCTACACAATAGATGACACAACAAACTATGCCATCGATGCATCTACTGGAACAGTGACGCTCACAGCAGCAGGCGCAGCCGTAGTCAATGGTGGTGGCAATCTTCCAGACTTTACTGTAACAGCAGCCTCTACAACAGGACAAACTTCCTCTGCTACAGCCAATGTAAACCCAGCCGATACCGATACAAATGAGCCATTAACATTAACAGTGACTCCGGTAGACGGTCCATTCGTAGAAGACAGCACAAACGCAGGCGATACAGTAGCAACATCCACTGCAAATGACCCTGACGGCGGCGATATCACCTACACAATAGATGACACAACAAACTATGCCATCGATGCATCTACTGGAACAGTGACGCTCACAGCAGCAGGCGCAGCCGTAGTCAATGGTGGTGGCAATCTTCCAGACTTTACTGTAACAGCAGCCTCTACAACAGGACAAACTTCCTCTGCTACAGCCAATGTAAACCCAGCCGATACCGATACAAATGAGCCATTAACATTAACAGTGACTCCGGTAGACGGTCCATTCGTAGAAGACAGCACAAACGCAGGCGATACAGTAGCAACATCCACTGCAAATGACCCTGACGGCGGCGATATCACCTACACAATAGATGACACAACAAACTATGCCATCGATGCATCTACTGGAACAGTGACGCTCACAGCAGCAGGCGCAGCCGTAGTCAATGGTGGTGGCAATCTTCCAGACTTTACTGTAACAGCAGCCTCTACAACAGGACAAACTTCCTCTGCTACAGCCAATGTAAACCCAGCCGATACCGATACAAATGAGCCATTAACATTAACAGTGACTCCGGTAGACGGTCCATTCGTAGAAGACAGCACAAACGCAGGCGATACAGTAGCAACATCCACTGCAAATGACCCTGACGGCGGCGATATCACCTACACAATAGATGACACAACAAACTATGCCATCGATGCATCTACTGGAACAGTGACGCTCACAGCAGCAGGCGCAGCCGTAGTCAATGGTGGTGGCAATCTTCCAGACTTTACTGTAACAGCAGCCTCTACAACAGGACAAACTTCCTCTGCTACAGCCAATGTAAACCCAGCCGATACCGATACAAATGAGCCATTAACATTAACAGTGACTCCGGTAGACGGTCCATTCGTAGAAGACAGCACAAACGCAGGCGATACAGTAGCAACATCCACTGCAAATGACCCTGACGGCGGCGATATCACCTACACAATAGATGACACAACAAACTATGCCATCGATGCATCTACTGGAACAGTGACGCTCACAGCAGCAGGCGCAGCCGTAGTCAATGGTGGTGGCAATCTTCCAGACTTTACTGTAACAGCAGCCTCTACAACAGGACAAACTTCCTCTGCTACAGCCAATGTAAACCCAGCCGATACCGATACAAATGAGCCATTAA
The DNA here is from genome assembly GCF_014905135.1 of Sulfurimonas paralvinellae. Classification (NCBI taxonomy): domain Bacteria; kingdom Pseudomonadati; phylum Campylobacterota; class Epsilonproteobacteria; order Campylobacterales; family Sulfurimonadaceae; genus Sulfurimonas; species Sulfurimonas paralvinellae. Next base: position 428,984 of record NZ_CP041406.1, read on the forward strand.
CATTAACAGTGACTCCGGTAGACGGTCCATTCGTAGAAGACAGCACAAACGCAGGCGATACAGTACAACATCCACTGCAAATGACCCTGACGGCGGCGATATCACCTACACAATAGATGACACAACAAACTATGCCATCGATGCATCTACTGGAACAGTGACGCTCACAGCAGCAGGCGCAGCCGTAGTCAATGGTGGTGGCAATCTTCCAGACTTTACTGTAACAGCAGCCTCTACAACAGGACAAACTTCCTCTGCTACAGCCAATGTAAACCCAGCCGATACCGATACAAATGAGCCATTAACATTAACAGTGACTCCGGTAGACGGTCCATTCGTAGAAGACAGCACAAACGCAGGCGATACAGTAGCAACATCCACTGCAAATGACCCTGACGGCGGCGATATCACCTACACAATAGATGACACAACAAACTATGCCATCGATGCATCTACTGGAACAGTGACGCTCACAGCAGCAGGCGCAGCCGTAGTCAATGGTGGTGGCAATCTTCCAGACTTTACTGTAACAGCAGCCTCTACAACAGGACAAACTTCCTCTGCTACAGCCAATGTAAACCCAGCCGATACCGATACAAATGAGCCATTAACATTAACAGTGACTCCGGTAGACGGTCCATTCGTAGAAGACAGCACAAACGCAGGCGATACAGTAGCAACATCCACTGCAAATGACCCTGACGGCGGCGATATCACCTACACAATAGATGACACAACAAACTATGCCATCGATGCATCTACTGGAACAGTGACGCTCACAGCAGCAGGCGCAGCCGTAGTCAATGGTGGTGGCAATCTTCCAGACTTTACTGTAACAGCAGCCTCTACAACAGGACAAACTTCCTCTGCTACAGCCAATGTAAACCCAGCCGATACCGATACAAATGAGCCATTAACATTAACAGTGACTCCGGTAGACGGTCCATTCGTAGAAGACAGCACAAACGCAGGCGATACAGTAGCAACATCCACTGCAAATGACCCTGACGGCGGCGATATCACCTACACAATAGATGACACAACAAACTATGCCATCGATGCATCTACTGGAACAGTGACGCTCACAGCAGCAGCGCAGCCGTAGTCAATGGTGGTGGCAATCTTCCAGACTTTACTGTAACAGCAGCCTCTACAACAGGACAAACTTCCTCTGCTACAGCCAATGTAAACCCAGCCGATACCGATACAAATGAGCCATTAACATTAACAGTGACTCCGGTAGACGGTCCATTCGTAGAAGACAGCACAAACGCAGGCGATACAGTAGCAACATCCACTGCAAATGACCCTGACGGCGGCGATATCACCTACACAATAGATGACACAAACAAACTATGCCATCGATGCATCTACTGGAACAGTGACGCTCACAGCAGCAGGCGCAGCCGTAGTCAATGGTGGTGGCAATCTTCCAGACTTTACTGTAACAGCAGCCTCTACAACAGGACAAACTTCCTCTGCTACAGCCAATGTAAACCCAGCCGATACCGATACAAATGAGCATTAACATTAACAGTGACTCCGGTAGACGGTCCATTCGTAGAAGACAGCACAAACGCAGGCGATACAGTAGCAACATCCACTGCAAATGACCCTGACGGCGGCGATATCACCTACACAATAGATGACACAACAAACTATGCCATCGATGCATCTACTGGAACAGTGACGCTCACAGCAGCAGGCGCAGCCGTAGTCAATGGTGGTGGCAATCTTCCAGACTTTACTGTAACAGCAGCCTCTACAACAGGACAAACTTCCTCTGCTACAGCCAATGTAAACCCAGCCGATACGATACAAATGAGCCATTAACATTACAGTGACTCCGGTAGACGGTCCATTCGTAGAAGACAGCACAAACGCAGGCGATACAGTAGCAACATCCACTGCAAATGACCCTGACGGCGGCGATATCACCTACACAATAGATGACACAACAAACTATGCCATCGATGCATCTACTGGAACAGTGACGCTCACAGCAGCAGGCGCAGCCGTAGTCAATGGTGGTGGCAATCTTCCAGACTTTACTGTAACAGCAGCCTCTACAACAGGACAAACTTCCTCTGCTACAGCCAATGTAAACCAGCCGATACCGATACAAATGAGCCATTAACATTAACAGTGACTCCGGTAGACGGTCCATTCGTAGAAGACAGCACAAACGCAGGCGATACAGTAGCAACATCCACTGCAAATGACCCTGACGGCGGCGATATCACCTACACAATAGATGACACAACAAACTATGCCATCGATGCATCTACTGGAACAGTGACGCTCACAGCAGCAGGCGCAGCCGTAGTCAATGGTGGTGGCAATCTTCCAGACTTTACTGTAACAGCAGCCTCTACAACAGGACAAACTTCCTCTGCTACAGCCAATGTAAACCCAGCCGATACCGATACAAATGAGCCATTAACATTAACAGTGACTCCGGTAGACGGTCCATTCGTAGAAGACAGCACAAACGCAGGCGATACAGTAGCAACATCCACTGCAAATGACCCTGACGGCGGCGATATCACCTACACAATAGATGACACAACAAACTATGCCATCGATGCATCTACTGGAACAGTGACGCTCACAGCAGCAGGCGCAGCCGTAGTCAATGGTGGTGGCAATCTTCCAGACTTTACTGTAACAGCAGCCTCTACAACAGGACAAACTTCCTCTGCTACAGCCAATGTAAACCCAGCCGATACCGATACAAATGAGCCATTAACATTAACAGTGACTCCGGTAGACGGTCCATTCGTAGAAGACAGCACAAACGCAGGCGATACAGTAGCAACATCCACTGCAAATGACCCTGACGGCGGCGATATCACCTACACAATAGATGACACAACAAACTATGCCATCGATGCATCTACTGGAACAGTGACGCTCACAGCAGCAGGCGCAGCCGTAGTCAATGGTGGTGGCAATCTTCCAGACTTTACTGTAACAGCAGCCTCTACAACAGGACAAACTTCCTCTGCTACAGCCATGTAAACCCAGCCGATACCGATACAAATGAGCCATTAACATTAACAGTGACTCCGGTAGACGGTCCATTCGTAGAAGACAGCACAAACGCAGGCGATACAGTAGCAACATCCACTGCAAATGACCTGACGGCGGCGATATCACCTACACAATAGATGACACAACAAACTATGCCATCGATGCATCTACTGGAACAGTGACGCTCACAGCACAGGCGCAGCCGTAGTCAATGGTGGTGGCAATCTTCCAGACTTTACTGTAACAGCAGCCTCTACAACAGGACAAACTTCCTCTGCTACAGCCAATGTAAACCCAGCCGATACCGATACAAATGAGCCATTAACATTAACAGTGACTCCGGTAGACGGTCCATTCGTAGAAGACAGCACAAACGCAGGCGATACAGTAGCAACATCCACTGCAAATGACCCTGACGGCGGCGATATCACCTACACAATAGATGACACAACAAACTATGCCATCGATGCATCTACTGGAACAGTGACGCTCACAGCAGCAGGCGCAGCCGTAGTCAATGGTGGTGGCAATCTTCCAGACTTTACTGTAACAGCAGCCTCTACAACAGGACAAACTTCCTCTGCTACAGCCAATGTAAACCCAGCCGATACCGATACAAATGAGCCATTAACATTAACAGTGACTCCGGTAGACGGTCCATTCGTAGAAGACAGCACAAACGCAGGCGATACAGTAGCAACATCCACTGCAAATGACCCTGACGGCGGCGATATCACCTACACAATAGATGACACAACAACTATGCCATCGATGCATCTACTGGAACAGTGACGCTCACAGCAGCAGGCGCAGCCGTAGTCAATGGTGGTGGCAATCTTCCAGACTTTACTGTAACAGCAGCCTCTACAACAGGACAAACTTCCTCTGCTACAGCCAATGTAAACCCAGCCGATACCGATACAAATGAGCCATTAACATTAACAGTGACTCCGGTAGACGGTCCATTCGTAGAAGACAGCACAAACGCAGGCGATACAGTAAGCAACATCCACTGCAAATGACCCTGACGGCGGCGATATCACCTACACAATAGATGACACAACAAACTATGCCATCGATGCATCTACTGGAACAGTGACGCTCACAGCAGCAGGCGCAGCCGTAGTCAATGGTGGTGGCAATCTTCCAGACTTTACTGTAACAGCAGCCTCTACAACAGGACAAACTTCCTCTGCTACAGCCAATGTAAACCCAGCCGATACCGATACAAATGAGCCATTAACATTAACAGTGACTCCGGTAGACGGTCCATTCGTAGAAGACAGCACAAACGCAGGCGATACAGTAGCAACATCCACTGCAAATGACCCTGACGGCGGATATCACCTACACAATAGATGACACAACAAACTATGCCATCGATGCATCTACTGGAACAGTGACGCTCACAGCAGCAGGCGCAGCCGTAGTCAATGGTGGTGGCAATCTTCCAGACTTTACTGTAACAGCAGCCTCTACAACAGGACAAACTTCCTCTGCTACAGCCAATGTAAACCCAGCCGATACCGATACAAATGAGCCATTAACATTAACAGTGACTCCGGTAGACGGTCCATTCGTAGAAGACAGCACAAACGCAGGCGATACAGTAGCAACATCCACTGCAAATGACCCTGACGGCGGCGATATCACCTACACAATAGATGACACAACAAACTATGCCATCGATGCATCTACTGGAACAGTGACGCTCACAGCAGCAGGCGCAGCCGTAGTCAATGGTGGTGGCAATCTTCCAGACTTTACTGTAACAGCAGCCTCTACAACAGGACAAACTTCCTCTGCTACAGCCAATGTAAACCCAGCGATACCGATACAAATGAGCCATTAACATTAACAGTGACTCCGGTAGACGGTCCATTCGTAGAAGCAGCACAGCACAAACCGCAGGCGATACAGTAGCAACATCCACTGCAAATGACCCTGACGGCGGCGATATCACCTACACAATAGATGACACAACAAACTATGCCATCGATGCATCTACTGGAACAGTGACGCTCACAGCAGCAGGCGCAGCCGTAGTCAATGGTGGTGGCAATCTTCCAGACTTTACTGTAACAGCAGCCTCTACAACAGGACAAACTTCCTCTGCTACAGCCAATGTAAACCCAGCCGATACCGATACAAATGAGCCATTAACATTAACAGTGACTCCGGTAGACGGTCCATTCGTAGAAGACAGCACAAACGCAGGCGATACAGTAGCAACATCCACTGCAAATGACCCTGACGGCGGCGATATCACCTACACAATAGATGACACAACAAACTATGCCATCGATGCATCTACTGGAACAGTGACGCTCACAGCAGCAGGCGCAGCCGTAGTCAATGGTGGTGGCAATCTTCCAGACTTTACTGTAACAGCAGCCTCTACAACAGGACAAACTTCCTCTGCTACAGCCAATGTAAACCCAGCCGATACCGATACAAATGAGCCATTAACATTAACAGTGACTCCGGTAGACGGTCCATTCGTAGAAGACAGCAAAAACGCAGGCGATACAGTAGCAACATCCACTGCCAAATGACCCTGACGGCGGCGATATCACCTACCAATAGATGACACAACAACAAACTATGCCATCGATGCATCTACTGGAACAGGACGCTCACAGCAGCAGGCGCAGCCGTAGTCAATGGTGGTGGCAATCTTCCAGACTTTACTGTAACAGCAGCCTCTACAACAGGGACAAACTTCCTCTGCTACAGCCAATGTAACCCAGCCGATACCGATACAAATGAGCCATTAACATTAACAGTGACTCCGGTAGACGGTCCATTCGTAGAAGACAGCACAACGCAGGCGATACAGTAGCAACATCCACTGCAAATGACCCTGACGGCGGCGATATCACCTACACAATAGATGACACAACAAACTATGCCATCGATGCATCTACTGGAACAGTGACGCTCACAGCAGCAGGCGCAGCCGTAGTCAATGGTGGTGCAATCTTCCAGACTTTACTGTAACAGCAGCCTCTACAACAGGACAAACTTCCTCTGCTAGCCAATGTAAACCCAGCCGATACCGATACAAATGAGCCATTAACATTAACAGTGACTCCGGTAGACGGTCCATTCGTAGAAGACAGCACAAACGCAGGCGATACAGTAGCAACATCCACTGCAAATGACCCTGACGGCGGCGATATCACCTACACAATAGATGACACAACAAACTATGCCATCGATGCATCTACTGGAACAGTGACGCTCACAGCAGCAGGCGCAGCCGTAGTCAATGGTGGTGGCAATCTTCCAGACTTTACTGTAACAGCAGCCTCTACAACAGGACAAACTTCCTCTGCTACAGCCAATGTAAACCCAGCCGATACCGATACAAATGAGCCATTAACATTAACAGTGACTCCGGTAGACGGTCCATTCGTAGAAGACAGCACAAACGCAGGCGATACAGTAGCAACATCCACTGCAAATGACCCTGACGGCGGCGATATCACCTACACAATAGATGACACAACAAACTATGCCATCGATGCATCTACTGGAACAGTGACGCTCACAGCAGCAGGCGCAGCCGTAGTCAATGGTGGTGGCAATCTTCCAGACTTTACTGTAACAGCAGCCTCTACAACAGGACAAACTTCCTCTGCTACAGCCAATGTAAACCCAGCCGATACCGATACAAATGAGCCATTAACATTAACAGTGACTCCGGTAGACGGTCCATTCGTAGAAGACAGCACAAACGCAGGCGATACAGTAGCAACATCCACTGCAAATGACCCTGACGGCGGCGATATCACCTACACAATAGATGACACAACAAACTATGCCATCGATGCATCTACTGGAACAGTGACGCTCACAGCAGCAGGCGCAGCCGTAGTCAATGGTGGTGGCAATCTTCCAGACTTTACTGTAACAGCAGCCTCTACAACAGGACAAACTTCCTCTGCTACAGCCAATGTAAACCCAGCCGATACCGATACAAATGAGCCATTAACATTAACAGTGACTCCGGTAGACGGTCCATTCGTAGAAGACAGCACAAACGCAGGCGATACAGTAGCAACATCCACTGCAAATGACCCTGACGGCGGCGATATCACCTACACAATAGATGACACAACAAACTATGCCATCGATGCATCTACTGGAACAGTGACGCTCACAGCAGCAGGCGCAGCCGTAGTCAATGGTGGTGGCAATCTTCCAGACTTTACTGTAACAGCAGCCTCTACAACAGGACAAACTTCCTCTGCTACAGCCAATGTAAACCCAGCCGATACCGATACAAATGAGCCATTAACATTAACAGTGACTCCGGTAGACGGTCCATTCGTAGAAGACAGCACAAACGCAGGCGATACAGTAGCAACATCCACTGCAAATGACCCTGACGGCGGCGATATCACCTACACAATAGATGACACAACAAACTATGCCATCGATGCATCTACTGGAACAGTGACGCTCACAGCAGCAGGCGCAGCCGTAGTCAATGGTGGTGGCAATCTTCCAGACTTTACTGTAACAGCAGCCTCTACAACAGGACAAACTTCCTCTGCTACAGCCAATGTAAACCCAGCCGATACCGATACAAATGAGCCATTAACATTAACAGTGACTCCGGTAGACGGTCCATTCGTAGAAGACAGCACAAACGCAGGCGATACAGTAGCAACATCCACTGCAAATGACCCTGACGGCGGCGATATCACCTACACAATAGATGACACAACAAACTATGCCATCGATGCATCTACTGGAACAGTGACGCTCACAGCAGCAGGCGCAGCCGTAGTCAATGGTGGTGGCAATCTTCCAGACTTTACTGTAACAGCAGCCTCTACAACAGGACAAACTTCCTCTGCTACAGCCAATGTAAACCCAGCCGATACCGATACAAATGAGCCATTAACATTAACAGTGACTCCGGTAGACGGTCCATTCGTAGAAGACAGCACAAACGCAGGCGATACAGTAGCAACATCCACTGCAAATGACCCTGACGGCGGCGATATCACCTACACAATAGATGACACAACAAACTATGCCATCGATGCATCTACTGGAACAGTGACGCTCACAGCAGCAGGCGCAGCCGTAGTCAATGGTGGTGGCAATCTTCCAGACTTTACTGTAACAGCAGCCTCTACAACAGGACAAACTTCCTCTGCTACAGCCAATGTAAACCCAGCCGATACCGATACAAATGAGCCATTAACATTAACAGTGACTCCGGTAGACGGTCCATTCGTAGAAGACAGCACAAACGCAGGCGATACAGTAGCAACATCCACTGCAAATGACCCTGACGGCGGCGATATCACCTACACAATAGATGACACAACAAACTATGCCATCGATGCATCTACTGGAACAGTGACGCTCACAGCAGCAGGCGCAGCCGTAGTCAATGGTGGTGGCAATCTTCCAGACTTTACTGTAACAGCAGCCTCTACAACAGGACAAACTTCCTCTGCTACAGCCAATGTAAACCCAGCCGATACCGATACAAATGAGCCATTAACATTAACAGTGACTCCGGTAGACGGTCCATTCGTAGAAGACAGCACAAACGCAGGCGATACAGTAGCAACATCCACTGCAAATGACCCTGACGGCGGCGATATCACCTACACAATAGATGACACAACAAACTATGCCATCGATGCATCTACTGGAACAGTGACGCTCACAGCAGCAGGCGCAGCCGTAGTCAATGGTGGTGGCAATCTTCCAGACTTTACTGTAACAGCAGCCTCTACAACAGGACAAACTTCCTCTGCTACAGCCAATGTAAACCCAGCCGATACCGATACAAATGAGCCATTAACATTAACAGTGACTCCGGTAGACGGTCCATTCGTAGAAGACAGCACAAACGCAGGCGATACAGTAGCAACATCCACTGCAAATGACCCTGACGGCGGCGATATCACCTACACAATAGATGACACAACAAACTATGCCATCGATGCATCTACTGGAACAGTGACGCTCACAGCAGCAGGCGCAGCCGTAGTCAATGGTGGTGGCAATCTTCCAGACTTTACTGTAACAGCAGCCTCTACAACAGGACAAACTTCCTCTGCTACAGCCAATGTAAACCCAGCCGATACAACTCCTAACGATAACCCTCCTGTTGCAGTAGATGATATAATCTTAACTACTGTCGATGAAGGTGATGTAATATCTATTGCACAAGGGATATTAACGAGAAATGATTATGATTTAGATTTGAGTGATTTAAATATTACAAATACATATAATGCTCAAGCAGGAAATGTAAGTGGTGTAAATCCTGTTTCTTTTATCGATCAATCTTCATTTGGTCTATTGGCACAGTCAGCGGATAATACGCTTGAACAACCTGCAGATTCTGAAGCTAATCCTTTAAATAATGATATTGCACATGCGGTGGAAATTTCAAGAGCTCAGTTTGGTCAAGTTAGCAGTGCTCAATCAGGAGAAGTAGGTGATTCAAGTTTACCAAGTTTTAAATGGACTGGTTATATTGATGATGATGGCTCTACACGTGATAGAACAGATCAAGATTTTATTAAAGTTTATTTATATGCTGGGGAAAAAATTGTTTTAGATATCGATAATGGAGATGATGGGGATAGAGATACTGGGATAGATGATCAAGATGTAGATACATATCTGGTTTTATATGATGCTCAAGGTAATGAATTAGCAAGAAATGATGATGCTTCTGCTGATTTAGGCGGAACTGGTTCTACAGATAGTGATTATCATCATGGGACATCTCTTGATGCTTATTTAGAGCATACAGTAACACAAGATGGTTATTATTATGTTGATGCTACTGCATGGGATAATTCTAACAATGGTATTTCAGATGATGATGGAAAATATGATTTATGGATCTCTATAGACCCTGTTCCAGGTACTGACTTAGCAACATTTGATTATGACATTAGTGATGGAAAAAGTTCGGATTCTGCTACTGTAAGTGTTGATACCATAGCAGATTCAAATCAAATAGATGGAACAGATAGTAATGAGATACTTATAGGAACTGTTGGTGTTGTTGATACTCTGAATGGCGGGGGTGGAGATGATGAGATTGTTGTTGATGGAACAGATATAGTGGATGGTGGTACAGGTTTTGATACAGTTCATATTGATACAGCTATTACTCTTGATACGACAACAACATTGGATTTTAGTAAGTTAGATAACATAGAAAAAATTGATTTTTCCACTAATAGTCATAATGATACAATAACAAATTTATCCTTAGATGATGTTCTTGACATGACAGATACCAATAATACGCTTGAAATTACAGGTGACAGTGCAGATCAGGTAAATGTCGATACAAGTGGATGGACTCAACAGAGTGCTGTAGATGATGGTACTGTGACAACATATACATATTCAAATGATTCTACATCAGACAGTGTTACACTCATTGTAGATGACAATTTGCAAAATTCAGGTTTATAAAATAACCTCTATTTTGCTACAATTTGATAGTTAAAATAAAGGTCAGTCACTATGAGTGCAAATATCGTCATTGTAGAAGATGAAGAGGATCTCCTTGAACTTTTAGAGTATCATTTAGAAAAAGAGGGGTTTGAAACTACTGGGTTTTTAAATACGAAAACGGTAGCGCAGATGCTTGAAGAAGAAGATGTTGACCTGCTCATTATGGATAGAAACCTTCCCGGAGTGGAGGGGAGTGAGTTTGTTAAAGGGCTGCGTGAGGATGGCTTTGACACTCCTGTTATCTTTTTGAGTGCAAAAGACAGTGATGAAGACATAGAAGAAGGCTTTGTGCGAGGCGGAGATGATTACATCACAAAACCTTTCAATATGAAAGAACTTCTTTTACGTGTCCGTTCTGTTTTGAAAAGAACTTCAAAAAAAGTAAGTAGCGGGAAGTTGCATTTTAGAGATCTGGTTCTTGATAATGACACAAGAGAGGTCTTTGTCGATGGTAAGAATATTGAAGTTACGAAACTTGAGTTTGATCTTTTGAGTGAATTTATCAAAAATAAAAACTCGGTACTAGAGCGTGATTATCTACTGGAGAATGTCTGGGGAGACAGTGAAAATTATCAATATAAGACTGTCAATGTAGCGATTAACAGACTGAAAGAAAAAATAGACCCTGATAAATCAAAAGATTATATTCAGACGGTTCGGGGGGTTGGTTACAAGCTGTGTTAAAGTTAGAAAGTGAGCTTTTCAAAAAGACAGTAATTATCTACACTCTGATCTTTTCTCTGTTTATTGGGTTTACTTTTTTTGTACTCTTATTTTTTTTAGAGTCTGAAGCTGCTTTTTATGTGGGCGCTGCGATCAGTGTCGTATTTGTTCTGCTTTCACTGCTTTTCTTTCTTTTTTTAGGACGTTATTTTAAAAATATTGCGGCTGATATGGAAGCATTGATGGAGTACACGAATGCTATCAATGAAAAAGAGTACACTGCAGAAGTAAAGATAATGCACTTTGTCGAGTTTTTGCAACTCTCTGTGCTTTTAAAAAACATCGCCAAGAGGCTGCATCAAAAAAAGAAAAAGTCTTAAATCTTCGACTGAACAGTTACCTTTTTAGCTTCAAACATCTCTATGGCTTTTTGCACCATTGGCTCTTTTGTAATGTCTGTGCCGTCACGCTCATCCTGAATGGAAGACTCGGCGCAGTTTGTAACACAGCTCGCACCGCCGCCGGCTTCTATATCTTCAACTGTTGACGCACTTTGTCCGCCTTGTGGTTGTGTTTGCTCTTGGGGCATAGTTTCTTCTGGTTTTTCTTTTACAGGGTTGGAACAGGCTATACCTTTGATCTGTGTCTCAAAAGAGAAGGTCTCCCGTACCAGCTGTTTGATAACACCGTAACCGTGCTTGAGGCTCTTTTTGCACGCTTCATCGGCACAGCTTTCCCATGTAAGCACATTGTCTTCATACGAGACAAAGGAAATCTGCTGTTCAAAACACTCACCAAGAGCCGCATTTCTGTCTTTTATCTTTGCGACGAGTTCATTGAATTTTGCAAGAGCGGGATCACTTCTATTTTCTTGTTGGTGCATTGGCTCATCTGGTACAATTGTTTTTTCTTCTTGTGTGATAACCTCCTGTTTCGGTTGGCTTGCTGCAGGAATAGGTTGGGCAATGACGCCGTTCATTTCAGGTGTGGTCTCTTGCAGTTTTACCTTTGGTGTCGGTACAGGTGTTTCAGACTGCGTAAGAATTTCCGGACGTGAGACATCTTTTTGGAAGCTCTCTATCATCTGGTCAATCTCACGGATTCGGAGCGCTTCTATCATCTTGAAAAATATCATACTTAGTACAAATGAACCGTCTGCATTGATACTAAAGAGATATTTCGATTCGCTTAAAATTCTGAAAAATCTGTCAAGGACAAGGGTTGAAAAGAGGGCGTCTTGGTTATACATCTTCTCTTTTAAAAATGCTATCAGCTCATCGACGACCATCTCGCTCTCATAATCTTCAAGCACTTTTGTATACGCGACAAGTGCTGCGTAATCTTTGGCAAAAACAGCGTCGAAGATCTGTGCAATGAATTTAGGGTCAACTAGCCCCAGCATATCGGTAACGGTTCTGACATCGACATGATTTTTGGAGTAGATAATGGCCTGATCGAGCAGCGTGAGCGTGTCACGCAGACTACCGCTGCCGCTTCGTGCAAGGATCTCAAGTGCATCGTGTTCATAGCTGATGCCCTCAAGGTTTAAGATGTGTGCCAAGTGGTCGACTATCTTGTTTGTTGCAATGCTCTTAAATCGAAAATGCTGCGTTCGGCTAAGAATGGTTGCCGGAAGTTTGAGCGGATCGGTCGTAGCAAGAATGAACTTGACATACTCAGGCGGCTCTTCAAGCGTTTTTAGCAGGGCATTAAAGGCCTCTTTTGTGAGCATATGCACTTCATCGATGATGAAGATCTTGTAACGTGCGGCAGCCGGTTTGTATTTAGTCTGCTCTATGAGGTCTCGAATATCGTCTATCTTGCGTGAGGAAGCACCGTCCATCTCGATGATGTCCATGTGCCGTCCCTCTTTTGCCATGATGCAGTTGGAGCATTTGTCACAGGGTTGATGACTCATTCCCTCTTCACAGATAAGCGCTTTTGCAAAGATACGGGCTGTTGAAGTCTTACCGCTGCCTCGAAGTCCGGAAAAGAGGTATGCGTGAGAGAGGCGGTTGGCATCAAGTGCCAAAGAGAGTGTCTGCGCAATAGTTTCTTGACCAATAAGTTCATCAAAATTCGACGGACGATATTTTCGTGCTAATACTTCATGTGCTTCTTGCAAAATGAGAACTCCTCTAGTTATTAAAAAGATTTTATCATTTATAGAGTTAAAAAACACTATAATTATCTACAATGAAAAAATTTAATGAATTACGTGCACAAAACAATCAGTTTATATATAAATCTTATAAAATTTCAAAAAATGAAACGGAAATCTCTTTAGAGTTTCACTATCAACTCAAAGAACAAGAGCAGACAACGGATTTTCATCACCGACTTGTCTTGCCAAAAGATGAGAAGATCGTGACAGAGACAAATATGGACAATATAGTTTTTCATATAGGTCTTGCCGAAGCGATAAGCTACTATAAAATAGCAGTGCCGCAAACCTTCATTATTGAGTGCGGGAATCTCTGCGAGTCGCAAAAAAAGTGGTTTCAAAAGCTCTATTTTAACGGTCTTGGTGAGTTTATCTATCTTAACAAGATCGAAGTGACACAAGATGACCTCGTAGAGTTCATCGCTTTGCCGACAGAGGGTTTTGCAAAGATAGCAGTGCAGACACGTGAGAACAATATCATTCCAATCGGCGGCGGAAAAGATTCGCTTGTGAGTTATGAGCTTTTAAAAGAGGCTTTTCCCGAGTCGCTGCTTTTTTCCATGAACCCGATCGTCGCTTCAAAAAAGATACTTGACAAACATCCTTCTCACGCAATAGAGCTGCGACGTGAGCTTGATCTTGAGAAGATATTTGACTTCAACAAGCGGGGCTATCTCAACGGGCATATACCTTTTTCATCCATTGTCGGTTTTATTTCCATCTGGCTTGGACTGCTGACAAAAACGAAGTACATCGTTCTCTCGAACGAATCAAGTGCCAATGAAGAAAACATCGTTTACAACGGACAAAAAATCAACCATCAGTATTCAAAATCCATAGAGTTTGAGAATGATTTTCGAGCGTATGTTTCAGAGTATATTACCGAGGATGTGGAGTATTTCAGCTTTTTGCGTCCGCTTGATGAGATACACATTGCCAAGCTTTTCAGCGTTGAAGCGCGTGAGCACTTTTTTGATTTTCGCAGCTGCAATGTCGGAAGCAAAAAGAATGAGTGGTGCGGCAAGTGTCCGAAGTGTCTCTTTACCTACATCATGCTCTGCAACTATATCGATGATGCAACGCTGCGTGAGATATTTGGCAAAGATATGCTGGATGACCCTGAACTTCAAGAACTTTTTGATGGGCTCAGCCAGAGTGATGCCGTCAAACCTTTTGAGTGCGTGGGAACCTATGATGAAGTCAATTATGCACTCTCGAAAAAGTACAACAGTTACAAAAAAGAGGAGCTGCCATATCTGCTGAAAAACTATAAGCCGCAAGAGATGCATTATAATCTTGCAGTTGATTACGATGGGCAAAATAATCTGCCGCAAAAATTTAAAGAGGTGCTGCGTGAGCATGTTGAACGACTTAGTTTCTGACCTTGAACAGTATAAAAAGATAGCGATTTTCGGTTATGGCGTTGAGGGAAGGTCCTTTCATGCTTTTGCTGAGAAATATCTGCCTGATGTTGCCATCAGCATAGTCGATAAAAATTATGCAGATGATGATAATTATCTCGATGGTCTGCGTGAGGCAGAGCTTATCGTAAAATCTCCCGGAATCTCTTTACATACGCTTGGTATCGATTATGATGCATACAATTTTACCTCGATAACGGAACTTTTTTTAAAACATTTCGGCTCACAAATTATCGGTGTGACGGGAACAAAAGGTAAAAGTACACTTGTAACGCTTATAGATTCTATGCTTAAAAACGCAGGAAGAAAATCACTTCTATGTGGTAATATCGGTATCTCCCCACTGCAGGCGATAGAGACGATAGATGAAGAGACAACGGTTGTTATGGAACTCTCTTCCCATCAACTCCATCATGTCAACCACTCCCCTCACATAGCTGTTTTGACAAATCTTTTTCCTGAACATTTGGACTATTATGAGGATCTGGCTGATTACTATGAAGCAAAGTTCAATATCTTCAGACATCAAAATGCTAGAGATATCTTTATCTATAATCTGCAAAATCCAAATAATTACTTTGATACTGAAAAAGCGCCAAGCAAGCATACATACAATGTTTTTGCAAATGAGCTGAAGAATGAGGTTCAGTTTAACATTAAAAATGGCTACATCCATCATGCGACATTGCAGATACTTGAAAAATTGGCAGAAATTTTAGAGATAGATGAGAGTACCTTTATGAAGACGGTTACAACATTTCAAACCCTGCCACATCGTTTGGAATTTGTAGATGAGATTGATGGCGTGAGCTATATAAATGACTCGATCTCGACCATACCGCAGGCATCTATGGAAGCGATGAAGATCTTGAAAAATGTTGATACGATAATTCTTGGCGGTTATGACAGGGGAGTTGACTATAGTGAACTTGTGAACTTCCTGCGTGAGAGTAATGTGAAAAATATTATCTGTTTTTCAGATACCGGTAAGCAAATCTATGAGAAAATTAATGAAGAAGAAAATAACAAACACCTGTTTTATATGCACGACTTGCGTGAGAGTGTGAAAAAAGCAGGTGAGTGTGCAAGAGAGATAGTGCTCTTTTCTCCGGCAGCTTCAAGTTTTAATAGTTACAAAAACTTTGCTGAACGTGGAGAAGAGTTTAAGTCTCTGGTAAACAATTTAAAAGGATAGAAAATGCCGTTTATTGCTGTTGATGAAGAGAGTTTTGATGATATTGTCGAGCGTGAATTTGAAAAGGGTCATACGGTCATATTGAAGTTTGGTTCGGCTTACTGTGATTCATGTCAGTTGATGGAGTTTGAACTTGAAGAGGTGCATGACAGAGTGACAAAAGTGTCCATTTTAGATATTGACGTTGGTGAATGTTTAGGATTGATGCAGCGTTTTGAGATAGAACAGGTGCCGACGACGCTCATTTTTCAGACCGCTTCATCGCAACTGCTTTATAAAAATGGCATAATGCTGGCAGATGATATGATTGATATCATATTAAAAGAGAGGTAGTTAGAAAACTAACTACTTTTCTGTATTCATACTCTCCAAGAACTCTTCGTTTGTCGCTTTTTTACCCATTGTATTATAGATAAATTTCAACGCTTCGACTTCATTATCTTGTTTATGAAGCATTTGACGAAGGATAAAGACTTTTTGCAGTGTCTCTTTGCCGATAAGCAGTTCATCTTTACGTGTACCTGATTTAAGAATGTCAATAGCAGGGAAAATTCTTCTGTCTGCGATTTTTCTGTCAAGCACGACTTCCATATTACCGGTACCTTTGAACTCTTCGAAGATCACTTCATCCATACGGCTTCCTGTATCAACAAGCGCTGTTGCGATGATAGTCAAACTGCCGCCGTTTTCGATGTTACGAGCTGCACCAAAGAAACGTTTTGGTTTGTGGAGTGCGTTGGCATCAACACCACCGGAAAGAACTTTACCGCTTGATGGTGTCACTGTATTGTACGCACGTGCAAGACGTGTGATAGAGTCAAGCAAGATAACAACATCACGACCGATCTCAACGCGGCGTTTCGCTTTTTCTATAACCATCTCCGCTACTTTTACGTGATTTTTAGCCGGCATATCAAAAGTAGAAGAGTAGACTTCACCCTTAACGCTGCGCTCCATGTCCGTTACCTCTTCAGGTCTCTCATCGACAAGTAGAACCATCAGATCAACTTCTGCATGATTTGCCGTGATACCGTGAGCAATCTCTTTGAGAAGCTCTGTCTTACCGCTTCTAGGCGGTGCGACAATCAAACCACGCTGACCTTTTCCGATAGGTGAGAAAAGATCAAGCATACGACCTGTCAGTTTTTTCTCGTTGTACTCGAGTTTGAGCTGTTCTTCCGGATAAAGTGGTGTAAGGTTGTCAAAGAGAGGACGTTTTTTGCTCTCTTCAGGTGGAAGAGAGTTTACCGCTTCTATTTTGATAAGTGCATAGTAACGCTCCTGATCTTTTGGAGGGCGTACTTGGCCGGTTACCACATCCCCGTTTCTAAGGGCAAATCTTTTTATCTGCGTGTTGGAAACATAGGCATCATTGATAGATTCGTTGAATGACTTGTCGATAGAACGGATAAAGCCGTAACCATCCTGCATAATCTCTAAAATCCCTGAAAAGAGTATATAGCCGCCTTGAGCTGTTTGCGCTTTAAGGATCTCAAAGATGACATCCTGACGTTTTAGCTCATTTGGATCTTCGACTCCAAGTTCTGTTGCAATCTCTACAAGTTCCTGAATACTTTTTGTACGAAGCTCTTCAACACTTGAACCTTTTACCGGTGTATGTGTGCGTTTAGCGTTGTTATTGTTGTTATTGTTGTTGTTTTTATTGTTTTGTTTTGAATTTTTGCGGGGTTGCGATGAAGTGTTTTCACTCATAAGTAAGACTACCTTAATTTTTTTGGGATTTTGAATGTGGGAAAGTTTGAAAGATATTTATCTTTTGTTGGCGTAATTTTACAATAAGAGACGTGTGAATGTCAAGTTTTGGCTATTTGGTACATTAAATAGGTATTTATTGAATTATTTGTTAGAATTTCTTTATGATAGTGAAAGTTAATAATAAAGAAGAATATTTTAAGTACCTTAACTCGATTCCTGTTGCCATCGTAATAGCCTCTGCTAAGACGGGATTGATACTGCATGCCAATCCAAAAGCAGAGGCTTTGTGGATGCGAAGTGCTGATGACCTTGTTGGCAAGCCGCAGACGACACTCCATTCGGATTATTGGAACGCAAAGGGACGGGAGACCTTTTCAACAGATATCGCCGCTTTGGAATCGGGACAATCCATCACACATGTAAAAAATGCCGCTCTGCGTTCTGATGGCAAAGAAGTGCCGATCGAGATCACGGCCATTATGGTAGAGATTGACGGCGAGAGGGCTTTAGTGGGTACATTTATCTCCATCGAAGCTAGAGAGAAAGCGTATGTAGAGCTGCATGAGCGTGAGCGTGAGCTCAACTCCATCTTTGAAAATTCCCAGATTGGTATCATGTATCTCAAAGGTGGACGATACCTCTATAAAGCTAATCAGCGTCTTGCTGATATTTTGGGCTATGACTCTCCAGAGGAGATGGAAGGCATTTCGATGGAGCAACTGCATCTCTCCCATGAGCGCTTTGTCTGGTTTGGAGAGCACCACTATAAACCACTCTCTAACAATGAATCTTCTCATATCAATTATGAACTGCGCAAGAAAAATGGAGAGCGTGTTTGGATAAGTCTCAGTGGAAAAGCGGTCGATTCTTCCAAGCCTGCCGATCTGGACAAAGGTGTTATTTGGATTATCGATGACATCAGTGACTACAAGGCACTTGAAGAGAAACTCGTTTCGCAGAACAAACGACTTGAGAATCTTCTTGAGAACATAAACGGCATCAGTTGGGAGTTTGATTTGCGTGAGAACAGATTTGTCTATGTTTCTCAAAATGCAAAACATATTCTTGGGTATGAACGCGAAGAGTGGACGGATCTGGATTCATGGAAGATGATGCTCCATCCTGAAGACAGGGAAGAAACAGCCGCATACTGTATGAACGAGACGCAAAAAGGCAAGGATCATTTGATGGAGTATCGAATGGTGAAAAAAGATGGATCGGTTATATGGGTGCTTGATATTGTCAGTCTCGGCAGGGACAAAGAGGGTAATCCAATATCACTATTTGGCTTTATCATAGATATCACGCAGCAAAAAAATGACAGACTCAAGATAGAGAGTGATCATGAACATCTCAAAAGTACGCTCAAAGAGTTGGAAGTAAAAAGTGCTTTGCTTGATTTTCAAGCGCACCATGATGCACTGACAGGTCTGCCAAATCGTACGCTCTATTATGACAGAATAGAACAGGCCATACAAAAGGCTAAGCGTAATAATTCAAAATTTGTTCTTTTCTTCATCGATCTCGATCATTTTAAAGAGGTCAATGATTCTCTTGGTCATGACATCGGTGATCAGATACTGCTTGAGTCAAGCAAACGGCTCAGTTCAGAGCTGCGAGCCGAAGATACTTTAGCAAGACTTGGCGGCGATGAATTTACAGTATTGCTTGAAAACATCGAAAAGATCTCGGATGCTACGCATATAGCACAGAAGATCATTGAGACATTTCGTAAACCTTTTATCATTGAAGGACGTACTATCTACCTTTCATGCAGTATAGGTATCAGTATCTATCCCGACGACGGTACACTTTCAAGTGACCTGCTAAAGTATGCAGATAATGCAATGTACAAAGCAAAAGATGAAGGAAGGGATAACTTTCAGTTCTATACAAAAGAGATGACGGAACTTGCATTTGAAAGAGTTGTGCTGGAGTCAAATATTCGGCAGGCACTTATCAATGATGAATTCACGCTCTATTATCAGCCTCAATTTAATGGCAGTACAAAAGAGATTATCGGCATGGAAGCCTTGATACGCTGGGAACATCCAAGTCTGGGCCTTATTCCTCCTTCAAAGTTTATTCCTTTGGCTGAGGAGTCTTCTTTAATTATAGAGATAGATAATTGGGTTATGAAAACTGCTATGAAGCAGATAAAAGAGTGGTATGATAAAGGTCTTAGTCCTGGTGTGTTGTCACTTAATCTTGCTATTAAACAGCTTGAGTCCGCGGTATTTTTAGATACTTTGAAAAAACGAATGGATGAGAGTTCATTTTTACCTGAATGGTTGAAACTTGAAGTTTTGGAGCGTGACGTTATGCGTAATCCACAGGATAATGTAGAAAAGCTGAATCTCATTCATAAGTTAGGTGTGGAACTGGCACTCGATGATTTTGGAACAGGACAATCTTCTCTTACCTATTTGAAAAGATTTCCGCTCGATGAACTCAAGATCGACCGTTCGTTTATAAAGGATATTAATCAGGATGCGGAAGACGATGCAATCGTTATGGCCATCATCGCTCTTGCGAAATCAATGAAGCTCAATATCATCGCCGAAGGTGTCGAGACAGAAGAACAGCTCTCTTTTCTACTTGACAACGGCTGTCAAAATATTCAAGGGTACTATTTTAGTAAACCGCTCAATGCTATAGCTATGGAGAAACTGCTCAAAGAGTAGGCTTACTCTTTGAGCGTCGAGATCGAATCAACAATAGTAGATATCTCAACTTTTGCTTCTGAGAGTGTTTTTTGCGTTCTCTCAGCCAGTTTTCTCACTTCATCGGCAACGACGGCGAAGCCGCGTCCATGTTCACCCGCACGTGCGGCTTCTATGGCTGCATTGAGGGCTAGGAGATTCGTTTGATCAGCTATATCGGCGATGGTGTTTAATACGGAGTGAATGTTCTGACTTTGATCTTGTACTGACTGTAATTTCTCATCAAAATGAAAATTATTTTCTTCGCTATTACTTTGCTGCTCACCCAGAGTGGCAAGATCCTGCATAAGTTTCTCTTTTTCTTCTTGTAGTTCAGTTAACTTGGTTTCAATCTCTTGTGTATAATGTTGCTGCTCACGCTGCAGGTTTTCTATGCTTTTTTGCAGTGCTTCATTCTTTTCTTTGAGAGCACTGTTCTCATAATGAAGCGCATCATTATCCTCTTTATACTTTTTTTCTTTGTTTTTCAATTGTTCCTGCGTGAGGATGAGCTGTTGATGAAGTTCCTGCTTTTGCTGCTCAATTTCTTTTATAAACGGAGTACTGTTTTCTTTTTGATCAAAAACATGGGCGGTTTTTTTTCTAAAAAGAAAATAACCAGCTCCAAGACCAACCACAAAGCTGAGAAGGGAAGCAATACTCAATAAGAGATAGTTGTTGTGCTCAACTTTTTTCTCTTTGTAGATGATCTTGTCTCTATAAACAATTTTATCTTTATAGATCACTTTTTGTGTTTGCGGATGTTTCAGCGCTTTTTGTTTTATAAGCTTTTGAGCCTCTTCATTCATTGAAAGATAGAGCTTTTTTATCTGCGTGAGACTTTTTTTGTCTATTTTGTCTGAATTACCCAGTTTTGCAATCGTTTTGAGTGTTTCGCTCTGGATGTTCTCTAATGAATTTGCTTGAGATTCATCGATGGAGAGCGATGCTGTGATCTTGTCATGAGTAGTAAGTATGAGATAGTATAGTGCAACCTTCTCTTCCGGGGTAAGTTCTTTAGAGATGGAATCGACAATAGAGTTGAGTTTTTCATAATTTTGTTCGATCGTTGTCGTTGCAAATAAAAAAGAGCTTAGTAATAGTGTCATAAAGAGAAATTTCATAACTTATAGTAAGCATTTTAAGTACCAATAATCTCTTTTAGTATAAAATGATGACCATGAATAAAAAATATAAAATTTTAGTAACAAATGATGACGGTTACGAGGCAAAAGGGCTGTTCTCTTTGGTAAGCGCTTTGCGTGAGCTTGATGATGTCGAAGTGACAGTGGTCGCACCGGCGAATGAAAAGTCAGCCTGCGGACATTCCTTGACATTGACAAAGCCGCTGCGATTCATCGGCATCGAAGAGAACTTTTTCAAGCTTGAAGACGGAACGCCGACAGATTGTGTCTACCTTTCACTTTCTGCGATCTTTCAAGATACAAAGCCCAATCTTATCATCAGCGGTATCAACCGCGGCTCGAATATGGGCGAAGATATCACATACAGCGGAACGGCAGCGGGAGCTATGGAAGGTGTACTGCACAACATCCCTTCTATCGCCATCTCACAGGTGATGGACTTTACCAATCCAAACGGTGACTTTTCTTTAGCGCAAAAGACGATAAAAAAGATAGTGACAAAGATACGTGAAGATAACTTTCCTTTGCGTGAGCGTGAGTTTTTAAACATCAATATTCCGCCCGATGTTGACGAAGCTGAGATGAAGATCACCTATGCCGGTTACAGAGTCTACTCCAATGAGGCGGAGATTCATAGAAACCCACGCGGTGAAGAGCACTATTGGCTTGGTCTGCATCCGCTGAACTTTCGTGCGCGTGAGGGGCAAAGCGGCGTGAGCGATTATGAAGCGATTCGTGATGGTTATATCTCCATCACGCCTATTATGCTCGACCTTACAGCTTACAAAAGCATTGAAACTTTAGAGAAATGGCTGTAGTTGATGGAAAAATATGACCGCATAAAACTTGTTCTTAAAGAGGATTTCAACAAACTTGAAAATGCTAAAGTTATCTTGCTTGGTGTCGGCGGCGTAGGGAGCTTTTGTCTTGACTGTTTGTATAGAAGCGGGGTGAAAGATATTACAATAGTCGATTTTGATACCTATGACAAGTCTAACCAAAATCGTCAGATGTGGTCGGAGTTGCATGAAGGCGAAGTGAAAGTTGAAGCACTCAAGGAACATTACCCAGACCTGATTGTTATTAACAAAAGAATTGATGAAGAGTGGGTGCGGGAGTTTGACTTTGACCCGTATGACCTCGTACTCGATGCTATTGATGATAGAAATGCAAAACTTGCTGTAGCGCAAAAGTGCTACAAAAAGCTTATCTCCTCTTTTGGCAGTGCAAAAAGATTGGACCCGACACAGGTGCAGGTAGGTGATATTTGGAAAAGTTACGGCGATAAGTTCGGTGCAAAGATCCGCAACGAGCTGAAAAAACGTGGCTTTAACAAAAAATACAAAGTTGTTTTTTCAAGTGAAGAAGCAGTTGTAAAAGAGAAAGGCAGTTTTATGGGTGTAACGGCAACTTTTGGCTTGACGATGTGTGCTGAATCCATAAAAGTATTACGAAAGAAGAAAAATGTTTGATTTTTTAGATAGTGACTGGTTCAAT
The DNA here is from genome assembly GCF_014905135.1 of Sulfurimonas paralvinellae. Taxonomy (NCBI): domain Bacteria; kingdom Pseudomonadati; phylum Campylobacterota; class Epsilonproteobacteria; order Campylobacterales; family Sulfurimonadaceae; genus Sulfurimonas; species Sulfurimonas paralvinellae. The sequence continues at coordinate 452,035 of NZ_CP041406.1, forward strand.
ATTACACTCGAGATAGTTTTTTTGATTCTCATCTCTTATGATGTAAAAAAATATTTTGAGACACGAAAATGGGAATATATCATAAATATTGTTCTTACCATTGGGTTTGCAATCTGGGCTCTTTATCCGTACTATAATTCCTATGTAGGCTGGAAAGAAAATCAAAAAAGTGAAATGCTTTCACACTGCAGTGGTGATGAGAGCTCGACCAAACTTTGCAAATGCCTCGATGATGCCACTTTTAAAGAGTATACCTATGATGAGTATAGATCGCTTGACAAAAACTCAAGTGATTACAAAAAGTTCGTAAAAGATGCGAAAGAGGAGTGTTTAGATGACTCATGGTTTTGATCTGAACTCACCTCTGGTCTGTGAAGGTATTATCGGTGATGGATGCGGCGGCGGACGACTTTTTATCATTGAAGAAGATATTCTCTTTGCTTATGACCCGCTCACGCAGGAGAAAATAGTGCTCTTGCGTGAGATACGAAATGCACAGGAAATCTCTAAAATAGGATGTGTGATTACTATCAGGACAAAAGAAAATATTTTATACTTTGATCTTTCACTCTTATCACTTGTAGAGAAGGCGTGACAATGTATAAAATATTTTTTACGGTAGGTATCATATTTATTATATTGGGAGTTTTGGCATATCTGTTGAATGGACATCTCTTTAGATTGCCGGGTGATATAGTGATAGAGAGAGAAAATTTTAGTTTTTATTTTCCCATAACAAGTATGATTTTGATAAGTGTAGTGTTGAGTCTTCTTTTTGCACTCTTCTCAAAATTTTCAAGTTAAACTTTCGCTATAATAATAGAATCAAAAAATTTAATACAGAGAACAATTATGCAAAATAACGTAGAACCGATGACAATATATGGTTATGAAAAACTGCAGGCTGAGGTCAAGGATTTAAAAGAAGTAAAACGCCCCGGCATTGTAAAAGCGATAGAAGAGGCCCTTGAACATGGTGACTTGAAAGAAAATGCAGAGTACCATGCGGCAAAAGAGGCGCAGAAAAATATTGACAATCGTCTCGCAGAACTGCAAGAAATACTTGGAAATGCACAGATAGTAGATCCAAGTGAACTTGCACACTCGAAGGTCTCTTTTGGTTCTACTGTTGTTATGACCGATATGGACAGCGATGAAGAGGTTACGTACACGATCGTCGGCGGTGCTGAGAGTAATCCTGACAAAGGGCTTATCTCATTTAACTCGCCGCTTGCAAAACAGCTTTTAGGACGTGAAGAGGGTGATGAGGTCGTGGTGCAGCTTCCTGGCGGTAAAAAAGAGTTTGAGATAGATGAAGTAAAATATCAGGAGATCATTTTTGACAGCCACTAAAGATATAAATGTAGGTATAGTCGGTGCAACGGGATATACGGGACTTGAACTCGTAAAAATGCTAGTAAAGCATCCAAGGTTTCAACTTGCATATATCGCAAACTCAGAAGGCGACACGACTATCAATGAACTCCATCCGTCACTCAGCGGTGTATGTGAAGATAAGGTTGAAAAAGCGGATGTCGATGCTATAGCAAAACACTGTGAGCTTGTTTTTCTGGCACTGCCTCATAAAACTGCCATGGCATATGTGAAGCCTTTAATTGCAAAAGGCGTGAAAGTTGTGGACCTCTCCGCTGACTATAGACTTCCTCTTGATATCTATGAAGAATTTTATTGTCCGCATACTGATGTTGAAAATCTCTCTCATGTAGTCTATGGACTGCCGGAACTATTTCGCCAAGAGCTGAAATCTGCCAAACTTGTGGCAAATCCTGGTTGTTTTCCGACATCTGCTATTTTAGGGCTGCTGCCGTTTATGTCAAAACGCGTAGCTGATACTCCTATTATTATTGATGCAAAAACAGGTGTCAGCGGTGCCGGCAAAAAACTCAGTGAAGTGACACACTTTGTCAATGTCAACGACAACCTTTTTGCCTACAATCCACTTATGCACAGACATGCACCGGAGATCGCCAATAAACTGGGCGTTGATTTTGAGATGGTCAATTTCGTACCACATTTGGTTCCTGTAACGCGTGGTATGTTAAGCTCCATCTACATTACGGTAGAGGGTGATTTTGATGCTGAGGCTTTATTGCGTGAGCATTATAAAAACGATGCTCACGTGAGAGTCTCATCAAAACCCGTAGATATGAAAAATGTAGCCGGAACAAATTTCTGTGACATCTATGTACAGAAAAAAGGCAATCTTCTCTTTATTGCCTCTGCTATTGACAATCTAATGCGCGGTGCTTCATCTCAAGCCGTTGTCAATGCCAATCTGATGATGGGACTTGATGAGACTATGGGTATTCCAGATATAGCGTATGTCCCATAGTATTGAGATAAAAGAGGGTGCATACATCATTTCCGATGCGCACTACTCTGACGATAGAGTGCAACTCCTTGCCTTTATAAAAGCGATCCACTCAAAAGAGCTCAAGCCGACACAACTCATTTTGATGGGTGACATCTTTGATGCACTCTTTGGACTTATTGACTACACGTACGAGACAAATCAGGAGATGATAGACCTGCTTGAAGTGATTGCGGAAGATATAGAAGTGTTCTATTTTGAAGGCAATCATGACTTCAATCTCAAAGCCATATTTAAAAATATTCAAATTTTCCCAATTGCAAAACAGCCTCTCTTGGCATCGTATAAAAATAAAAAGATCTATCTTGCCCATGGTGATTTCGATGCACCTTTTGGCTATCAACTTTATACGGCGCTGATTCGTAACCCTTTTATGCTCTTTGTTTTAAAGTATATAGACATTGCGCTGAATCATTTTATTATCAATAAAATAGAAGGGCATCTTGATAAAAAAGATGACTGTAAAGAGCTTGTGTGGTTTGAGGATTTTATACAAAAACGCTTTAGAAATAAGTATAAATGTGACTATTTTATAGAAGGACATTTTCATCAAAATAAAACTCTCAGATTGAATAGTTTTACTTATATCAATCTGGGGGCTTTTGCTTGCAATCAAAGATATTTTATTGTAAAATCAGTGCAAGATAAAGAACTATTGGAAGAACATCAATTTTCCAATGAGAGGTAAAATATGGATGATAACTCCCTAAAAGTCGGTTCTAACGAGATGGAACTTGTAGACTTTCGTATACTCAAACAAGAAGATGACGGGAAAGTATATGAAGGTATCTATGGTATAAATGTATCAAAGGTACGAGAGATTATTCGCGTACCTTTTTTAACAGAACTGCCGGGTACGCCTGAGTTTATCGAAGGAATTTTCGATCTGCGTGAGGTAGTGATTCCTGTTGTAAATCTTGCGAAATGGATGGGTGTAAAAGAGCCTGAAGATGCGCAGAAAAATGCTCGTGTCATTATTACCGAGTTCAATAATGTGCTCATTGGATTCATTGTTCATGAAGCAAAGAGAATTCGAAGAATTTCATGGGGTGATATTGAACCTGCAACTTTCATGAACAGCTCAAACGGGCTTGATGCTAATAAGATCACCGGAGTAACGAAGATTGAAGGGGACAGTGTTCTTCTTATATTGGATCTTGAAAGCGTTGTTCAGGATCTTGGACTGTATGAGCCGGAGACGGATACTGCACCTGAGCAGATAGAACACTTCTCAGGACTTGCTATGGTTCTAGATGATAGTTCAACAGCTCGAAAGATCGTTAAAGATGCACTGCAGAAGATGGGCTTTAATGTTGTCGAAGCGATGGACGGGGATGAAGGTCTTCGCAAACTAGATGAACTTTATGCTACTTATGGAGACAAACTGGTTGATACACTCAAAATTATAATTTCTGATGTTGAGATGCCGAAGATGGATGGTTTTCACTTTGCAGCCAATGCAAAAGATGATGCCAGATTTAAAGATATTCCAATTGTTTTCAACTCTTCGATAAGTGATCACTTTAGTGAAGGCAGAGGTATTGAGGCTGGTGGAGAAGCTTACTTGGTAAAATTCCAGGCAAGTTCATTTTATGATGAAGTGTCACGTGTCGTACGTGCACATATGAAGTAGGGAGTATAAAATATGGATGAATTTCAAGAGATACTGCAGGATTTTTTAGTTGAATCATTTGAATTGGTTGAAAAACTCGACGAAGATCTTGTCGAACTGGAATCAAACCCGGAAGATCTAGAACTTTTAAACGGAATATTTCGTGTAGCGCATACCGTTAAAGGTGCTTCATCATTTTTAAATTTCGATGTATTGACTCACCTTACACACCATATGGAGGATGTTCTTAATCGTGCACGTCATGGAGAACTCACAATTACTCCGGATGTCATGGATGTTATTTTAGAATCTATTGACCTTATGAAAGCGCTTCTTGAGACTATTCGTGACACAAGCAGTGATGCGGGTATTGATGTCTCTGCATGTGTGGCTAAGCTAGATAAGATAACAGGCGGTACGGGTGAAGTAGAAACACCGACAGTAACGACACCGCCTGAAGAAGCAGGAGCTACAGAAGAGATAGAGGCTGAAGAAGAAAAAGCCGAAGAATCTGAAGAAGATGAAATAGATTATGAAAATATGTCTCCTGAAGAGGTTGAAGCTGAGATTGAGAGACTTTTAGCCCAGCGTCAAGAAGAGGACAGAAAAAAACGTGAAGCTAAAATAGCTGCAGGTGAATCAGTACCTCAGATGCCGGATGAAGAAGAAGCAGAAGAAGAAAAAGCTCCACAAGAGGAGCCAAAAGAGAGTGCCCCTGCACCGACTCCTGCACCGGCTGTAAAGAAAGAAGCACCAAAAGAAGAGGCAAAAGCGGCAGCACCTGCGAAAAAGACGCCTGCTGCGGTAGAACAGACGATTCGTGTTGATGTGAAACGACTTGATCACTTGATGAACCTTATCGGTGAACTTGTTCTTGCAAAAAATAGACTGATAAAAATCAATGACGATGTGGAAGAGCGTTATGAAGGTGAAGAGTTTTTAGAAGAGCTGAACCAGGTTGTTTCTATTGTATCTCTTGTAACGACTGATCTGCAGATAGCTGTTATGAAGACAAGAATGCTTCCAATCGGTAAAGTCTTTAACAAATTCCCTCGTATGATTCGTGACCTTTCGCGTGAGCTTAACAAAAAGATCGAACTTGTGATCTCAGGGGAAGAGACGGAGCTTGACAAGTCAATCGTCGAAGAGATAGGTGATCCACTTGTCCATATTATCCGTAACTCTTGTGATCACGGAATTGAATCTCCTGATGAACGTCTGGCAAAAGGAAAACCTGAAACAGGAACTATAGCGCTGAAAGCATATAATGAAGGAAATCAGATTGTCATTCAGATAGATGATGACGGAAAAGGTCTTGATCCTGAAATGTTAAAGAACAAATCGCTTGAAAAAGGCATTATCACTGAAAAAGAGGCTGACTCCATGAGTGATAAAGAGGCTTATGCGCTTATCTTTAAACCAGGATTCTCAACGGCTGCAGCGGTTACTAATGTCTCGGGCCGTGGTGTAGGAATGGATGTTGTAAAAACAAACATCGAAAAACTCAACGGTATTATCGATATTGACTCTGAAGTTGGCAAGGGAACTTCTATAAAACTAAAAATCCCTCTCACACTTGCCATTATTCAGGCACTTCTTGTAGGTGTTCAGGAGGAACATTATGCGATTCCTTTGGCTTCTGTACTGGAGACAGTGAGAATTTCAAAAGATGAGATCTATACTGTTGAGGGCAAAAACGTTATGCGTCTGCGTGATGATGTCCTCTCTCTCGTTCATATCGGTGATATTTTTGAAGTAGAACGCATACTTGATGCGAGTGAACATGCCTATGTCGTTGTTCTTGGACTTGGAACAAGCAAGCTGGGACTTATAGTAGATACATTGGTCGGTCAGGAAGAGATCGTTATCAAATCACTTGGTGATTATCTCAAAGGCATTGAAGGTATTGCTGGTGCAACGATTCGTGGTGATGGTGGCGTAACACTCATTGTTGATGTTGTTGCCTTGATGAATATGGCAAAGGATGTCAAAGCATCTGCTGTGAGTGAAGGTTCTGAAGGTAGCGCAAGTAATGAAAAAACGAAGGCATCTGATTATACGGTCATGATAGTAGATGATTCAAAAACAGACAGAACCATTATGAGAAAAGCATTGGAACCTATGGGTGTGACACTTGTTGAAGCATCTGATGGTCAAGAAGCCTTGGGTATCTTGAAATCAGGTGACTATAATTTCGATGCGATGCTCATTGATATCGAAATGCCGAGAATGGATGGTTATACACTGGCAAATGAGATTAAAAAGTACAACAGGTATAAAAATCTTCCACTTATTGCCGTTACTTCAAGAACAAGTAAAGCGGATCGTATGCGTGGTGTTGAATCTGGTATGGTTGAGTATATTACAAAACCATACTCTGCAGATTATCTGGCAAGTGTTGTTCAGAGAAATGTTAACTTTAAAGCGGAGTTCTTATAATGAGTGATAAATTAAAAGATATTATTAACAAACAGGGCGAACAACAAGAGAGTGTCGTAGAACAGCTTGATGATGTAGTACAGCTTGTCGGATTTATGATAGGCGATGAAGAGTATGCAGTGCCTATTTTATCTATTCAGGAGATTATAAAACCTTTCACATGGACGCGTGTACCACAGGTTCCGGCTTATGTGCTGGGAGTATTCAATCTCCGTGGAGCTGTTATTCCACTTATTGATCTGCGTGCAAAATTTGGTTTGAGTACGAAAAAACAGAGTGAAGATACCCGCTTTATCGTTATGCGTCATGGTGATGATGTAGCCGGGTTCGTTATTGACAGGCTGACCATGGCAATTCGCATTAAAAAAGAGAATATCGGGCCGGCACCTGATACTGTGAATGGGGATGATACTATTATTGACGGTGTTGGAAAACAGGCAGATAAGATCATTACTATTTTAAAAGTAAATAAACTTCTAGAGAGAGATTTCTAGACATTTAGATGTATATAAAACCTCTTATAGACCTTCAAGACACTAAGCTCTCCATAACTTTTAACGGAGATCTTAGTCTTGCTACAATTGCTACGATACAAAAAGAGATAGCAAAAATTAAGACATACTCTTTTGAAGAAATCACACTCAACTTTCAATCCATAGATTTTTTAGATACGGCAGGCGGAATATTTATCTATGAACTGCAAAAATATTTTAAAGACAAAGGTATTTCTGTCAGTACGGTCTTAAAAGATGAACTTCAAAAATCTACTTTGGAACTTGTAACAAGCAATATGCAAAGAAGTTCTCAACTACCCCAAAAGAAAGAAGAAAGTTTTCTTGAAGTTACAGGAAGACTTTTTTATGAATACTATATTGGATTTATCTCGTTTTTGCAGTTCTTTGGGGAGCTTTTTGTGACAAATATACGCTCTATGACATCTTTGAAAAATATTCGTTTTAAAGAGATAGCTTTTGAAATAAATGAAAGCGCCATCAAGGCGCTTGGTATTATTGCTCTTACAAGTTTCTTGATCGGTCTCGTCGTTGCTTACCAGTCAGCATATCAGTTGAAGATCTATGGAGCAAATATCTTTATTGTCGATATGCTCGGCCTCTCCATCTTCCGTGAACTCTCTCCGCTCATCACTGCCATCGTTATAGCAGGACGAAGCGGTTCTGCCTATGCTGCACAGATAGGGGCTATGAAGATTACACAGGAGCTTGATGCAATGAAGACGATGGGGTTTGAGCCTTTTGCATTTCTTGTTCTGCCTCGCATCATTGCTCTTGTGATAATGATGCCAATTTTAATTTTTGTATCGGATATGATGGCAATGTTTGGCGGGTTGATAGTGGCAAATCTTGATCTGCATATTACTCCGGAACTCTTTATAGACAGATTTAGAGAAGTGATCGCTGCAAAACATTTTTATGTAGGGATTGTCAAAGGGCCATTTTTTGCATTTTTAATCGCTTCCATTGGAATATACCGTGGTTTGATGGTCAAAGATGACACCCAAAGCATAGGATTTAACACGACAAAAAGTGTTGTTGAATCCATCTTTGCAGTGATTGTCTGTGATGCTGTTTTCTCGATAGCATTTACGAACTTGGGAATATAAGCGTGAAAGAGCTGATAAAAGTAGAAAATGTAACAACGCGCTTTGGAGATAAGCTTGTTCATGACGGTTTGAATCTGACGATACATGAAGGGGAGATTTACGGGCTGCTTGGTCCAAGCGGCTGTGGTAAGACGACTCTGCTGCGTGAGATGGTTTTACTGCAGGATATTGCCGGCGGCTCAATTGAGATACTTGGCAAAAGTCTTAAAAATATAAGTGAGAAGGATGCACAGAGTTTACGATATCGGTGGGGCGTGCTTTTTCAGTTCGGTGCTCTTTTTTCATCTTTGACAATCAGAGAAAACGTGGCATTACCTCTTGTTGAATATACGAAACTATCAAAAGAGATGATCGATGAGATCGTACGATTTAAGATCAATCTTGTAGGCTTGAAACCTGAGGATTCAAATCTTTACCCGTCAGAAATAAGCGGTGGTATGCGAAAAAAAGCAGGCTTGGCACGCGCTTTGGTGATGGACCCGAAACTGCTCTTTTTGGATGAACCGACAAGCGGACTTGATCCTATTTCGGCTCGTGAATTCGACAATCTTATTTTGAAACTGAGAAAAATGCTGGGACTAACAATAGTAATGGTAAGTCATGATCTGCACTCCATATACAATACTTTAGATAAAGTTGCTATAATAGACAATAAAAAAATAGTATATGAAGGAACGCTGCAGGGATTGAAGTCAGCAAAAAGTGATTTTATCGATGCTTTTTTTGGGGATAATAGACCTCTTTCATAACCTCTGATACTCTTCAGAGGGCTAAAAAGAGTTAAGATTGTGAAAAATCTTTTTTGAAGCGTAGCTGTAGCTACAGTGATGAAAAGTTTTTTGCAAGATTGATTCTTTTTAACCCTCCCTTTGGGTAAACTATTGCATGCAATACTCTGCGTTGGATAACCTTCGCCATAGTAAAACTATGCCAAAGAACATCCGCCTTGATTATCTTTTGCACTAGTTTACTGAAGAATATCAGAGGTTATGAAAGAGGTCTAATGAATAATAAAGTCAACTATACACTTATCGGTATCTCTGTTTTGGCAGGTCTTGCTTTGCTGTTTGGCTTTGCTTATTGGATGCTCAAACCATCGAGCGATCAAGAGATGCAGAAGTATCTTATCTATTTCGATGAGTCTGTTTTGGGACTCAATCTCAATGCTCCCGTAAAATACAGAGGTATTAATGTTGGGAAGGTTGTCAAGCTGCGTATCAATCCAAAGAACACAGAACAGGTTGAAGTAACGGTCGATATTTTAAAAAGTACGCCTATTAAGGAAAATACCGTTGCGAAATTAACAGCGCAGGGTATTACAGGACTTACTTACATCAACCTCACGCAGGGAAAAAATGATGCTCCGCCACTTAAAGCAAAAGAGGGTGAAGCCTATCCTGTTATAAAAACAGTTCCCTCGTTTTTCGAACACTTGGAAAACTCACTTGGTGATGTGTCGTCTCAACTCTCCGCAACACTTTATAAAACACAAAAACTTCTCAATGATGAGAATCAACAGCAGATGGCTTTGCTGTTACAGCGAACAGCCAGTGTCATGGATAAATTCGATCGTATTCTCGATGAAAAAACGATCGTTCACTTCCAAAAAAGCATGAGTAACCTGGATCATATTACATACAAAATAGATAATAGTGTTCTGCCAAATGTAGAAAAATTTGTAGATCAGAGTGTTGCCTGGGAACATAAGATAAACAACTCTTTTGAATCAATACAAGAGACATATCTGCGTATGGATAAAACGATGAAGAATATGGGCGTGAGCTTCTCAAAAGCACAAATAGGTTTTGATACGATGAGCCACAATGTAAACAACACAATGTTGGAGAGTCAGAATGTTATGATAGACCTGCAAAATACACTCGATGACTTTAGACATAATCCGTCCGCAGTTTTATATAAAAAAACAGAGCCAAAACCTGCTCCGGGAGAGAGATAGATGAAAATACTTGTTACAACTTTTTTACTACTGGTTTTTACAGCCTGCAGCACAACATATCCTGCTGTTACACAGTACCGTCTTACAGTCCAAGAAGCTCAAAAAGGAGCGTTGCAAAGCAATTGCAAAGAACACTCTTTAAAGGTTTCACAGGCTTTTGTCAAAAGCTCATTGGTAAGTAAAGAGATGAAATATACACTGGGCGCATATCAAGAGGGTAGGTTTAACAGGTCTGAATGGGCAGAAGATCTCAACAGAGCTCTCAGTGATACAATCGTAAGTAGTTTGGAAGATAGTGCACTTTTTCAAAATGTCACAAGTTACAAGTCTCTCAGCGGCAGTGATTATACATTAGAGACCAGGGTGTCTGACTTTACCCAGCATTTTAGTGATGATCAAAAGAGCTCTGTTGTCAAAGTGGATATGACATTTACACTCATTGACAACAAAACAGGTATGGCTGTATCGTCAAAGCATATCGTCAAAGAGATGCCGACAAAATCTCCTGATGCCAAAAGCGGTGTAGAAGCACTCAATCAGGTTCTTAACGAAGTACTGCATACAATGCACATATGGATTGCGGGAACATGTCAATGATAACAGAGCGTGAGTACAGAAAAAGAAGAGAGACTTTTGGTAAAAAACTTAAAAACGGTTCTGTAGCCGTTTTGTTTACGGCAGAGCCGAAAACACGTTCAAATGATACGGAGTACCCTTATCGACAGAACAGTAATTTTTACTATATGTCCGGTTTTAAAGAAGATAGTGCAGCACTTGTTCTTGTCAAAACCTCTAAGCGTATCAAAAGCTACCTTTTTGTTCATAAGAAAGATGCCGCAGAGGAGCTTTGGAACGGGAAACGACTTGGTGTTGAAAAAGCAAAAGAGCGTTTTGACGTGAGCGATGTATTTGAGTATGGTGAGTTGAATGCAAAGCTCAAAGAATTTTTAGCAGAGCCTAAAGTGCTGTACTATGATTTTGGTTTGGATTATTCAAAAGTAAAACTATTAAAACGCTATGCAAAAAACATAGATACTTTTAAAAATGCAGCAAAGAAGATTCAAAAGATGCGCCTTATAAAATCAGATGCCGAAGTAGCTCTTATTCGTAAAGCTTTAACCATTACGCAAGAGGCACATCATCGAGCAGTGACAAGAGTAAGTGCTTTACAGTATGAGTATGAACTGCAGGCTGAGATAGAGTATGTTTTTAAAAAGAACGGTGCTTACAGTGATGCTTATACATCCATTGTCGCTTCCGGAAACAATGCAAATACCCTGCACTATATAACGAACGATCAAAAGATAAATCATAATGACCTGATACTCATAGATGCCGGATGTGAGTATGACTATTATGCCAGTGATATTACACGAACTATTCCGGCAAAAGGAAGATTTTCAAAAGTACAAAAAGAACTTTATAATTTGGTTCTGAGTGTCAATAAAGAGATTATCGAATGTATCAAACCCGGAGTGTTAAGGAGTCAACTGCAGCAAAAATCAGAAGAGATGTTATGTCGTGGACTTGTCGAATTGGGCATATTGAAAGGAAGTGTGAAAAAACTTCTGAAAAAAGGGGCGCATAAAAAGTATTATCCGCATGGCATAGGGCACTGGATGGGGATAGATGTGCATGATGCATGTCCTTACAAAGATAATAAGGGAAAAGAAATTCCACTGCAGCCAGGTATGGTTTTGACAATAGAACCGGGAATCTACATAGATAAAGACGATATGAGTGTTCCAAAAAGATTTAGAGGTATAGGCATTCGTATTGAAGATGATATTTTGGTGACGAAAGATGGCTTTGACAATCTCTCAAAGAAGATAAAAAAAGAGACCAGGGATATTGAATCCTTAGCCTCTTTGTAATTCGAATTATTTACTTTTTTCTGAAAAGATTTTATTTTTAAAGTCTTTAAGCTCTTTTTTGAGCTCATCAAAAAGTTTTTCCGCTTTGTTTTTTCCTTTGATCTCTTTTCTTACATTTTTGATCGCTTTGTGCAGAGATTTGTAAGTATTGCTTGAATGACTTACATATCCGAGTGCTTCCGCTACATCCAACTCATCTTCCGCTGCTGCAAGATATTTCAGAGCATCCTCTTTTTTGCCGTTTTTAGAGAGCAGAGCAGATGTGTTGATAAGATCTGTCGCTTTTAAGAGTGGCAGAGGAATGACAGTTGTTGTTGTGTCAAATGTGTTGAGTGCAATTTGCAAAATATTTTTGGCTTTTTCAAGCTTATTCTCATGAATATATTTTGCTGCAAGTTTCAAGGCATCCGGATATGTTACAAGCGGAAGACTTACAACAGAGACATCGATCTCACTTTGCAGTGAATTTAAAAGCGCGCGGGCTGTTTGAACTTTGTTATGTTCAAGCAGATCTTTTACTGTATCTACAGATTTTTTGACATCGTCTTTTGTCCCGACAAACTCCACTATACTTACCTGTGAATCAATAGGCAATAATTTTGGTGAATTTTTGGCACTTAAAATAACTTCAAGTTTGCCTAAGGCTTTTTCTATATTAGCAGTTGCTGCTTTGGCATCTTTTTTATTGAGTGCAACGAGTGCGTCACTTGTAAATTGTAGTGAGCTTATAGCCTCTTGGACAAGTTTTTTCTGTGATGCAAGTGCATCTTGTGTACCTTTTGCGATGGCAGCATGGTTTACCTCTGTCACACTTTTTATTTTGCTGTTAGCGATAACTGATGTTGAAAGCAGCAATGAAGCTACAATAGTTGAAATGATAGTCTTTTTCATCTCTTTCTCCTAGTTTTTGATTTATTTGTAAACTGGAGAAATTATAGATCTGTTTGTTTAATAGCAATGTTACTTTAGTTGCATTGCTATTCGTAGGAGTAACTCCATCCTGTAAGATTTTTTTCTTTGGCTTCAAAGAATTCATCGGAATCTGCTAAGAAATCCATCACATGCATAGGCACGTGAGGGATGCTTCTTTGATCCTCAGGTTTTACAAGCAAGAGCGGCATTGGCGTGTCCTGTGCAGAGCTGATCGCAAAACCTACAGGCATAAGCTGCGAGAGTAGTTCGGCAGGTTCTCCTATTTTATGCTCATCTCTGAATTTGTCTAAAATGGCATCTTGAATATCTTTTGGAATTGTGTCGGCAGTATTTAAAAAGATAGTGAAGTGAATGGGTGTTTGCTTAAATGTATCGGGTGCGGGTGCCGCCATAATGATATACTCGACATTTTGCAGATGTTTTTTTATATCTTCTAACGAGAGGTAACGTTCTGTTTTAATCGCTTTTGCTTTCATATTGTGACCTTACTTTTTGAATGCTATTTTAGCATAAAGTTTGGTACAACTTATGCTTATTATCAACAAGCTAAGGGAGTTGTATGCAGTTTTTAGAGGCACTAAAGCTAAGAAGCAAGTTATTATTTCTTTTTTTGCTTATTACCTTGGGGCTGATAAGTGTAGGCATTATGGGAACAATCTATGTTAATGCCATGAAAAAAAATATAGACTCCCTCTATTTCGGCTCTTTGGTTCCTGTAACAGAACTCAATGAAATCCTTCAAAAATATCATAACGGTCTTGCCGATACGGTCTATAAAGCCTCACGCAACGAGATGAGCTCATCTGAGATCATATTTAATCTTGAAGATGCTCTGCATGATATCGATAAAAAATGGAAAAGTTATATGTCCCATTTTAAAACGGATGAAGAGATGGAGTATATTGAATATACCAACATTGAGATAAAAGCAACGAACAGGTATTTCAGACAGATTCTTTATGCAGCAAAGAATGGTAAGGACTTGAGTCAGATATCTATCAATACTCTGGAAAAAAAGGTCGAATATATTCACAGAGTTTTGCAGAAGCTCATCAATTATGAAGTTGGTGTAGCCAGCTTTGAGAGAAAAAAGTTTCTACATACTTATAAGTCGATGCTTCTACAGATAGGAACAGTGTTAAGTGCTGTCATTTTGATCGTTCTGGCAATTCTTTTTTACGTCTTTAAAAGTATTCAAAAAGACCAGACACAGCTGGAACTAGCAGCAAAAAAACTAAAAATAGCCAATAAAAAGCTTGAAAACGCTTCCTATACCGACTCCTTGACAGGATTGCACAACAGAAGATACTTCAATTTTATATATGAACGTGAGCTTAAACGGGCAAAAAGAAATAAAACATACATCACTTTCATGATGCTTGATATTGATTATTTTAAACAATATAATGATACTTATGGACATGTGGAAGGGGATTTCGCACTCAAATCTGTTGCAAAAGTTCTCAAAGATACACTGAAGCGTCCGAGTGATTATGTATTTAGACTTGGCGGTGAAGAGTTTGGCGTGCTGATGAGCGAAACAGATGAATCAAACTCAGCAAAACTTGCCCGTGAGATCTGTGATGCCGTACGCGGACGTGAGCTTAAACATGAAAAGTCGAAAGTAGGAGAATTCGTGACCATATCCATCGGTGTCGTCTGTTGTGTCGCCGATGATGCTCTCAATGATGAGATACTTATATCACGTGCTGATGAGATGCTTTATGAAGCCAAAGAGAGTGGACGTGATAGATACATCATTACCTCAAATGTCAGTGAGGCAACTACAAAACATAATGATGAGGCCAAAATTGCCTAGTGGTCCTGTTTAAAACGAAAACCTTCTGCAATTAAAAGCGGGCGAATCTTCTCTTTGAGCTCACCTTGAAATTCCATAATGCCATTTTTGTAACTGCCGCCGCATCCAAGTCTCTTCTTGAGTCTTTTTAGCAATGTAGAAGCATCTTCTTTGGAAAGTTCAAAAGGAGAGACCAGTGTAACAGTTTTTCCTCTGCGTTTCTCTTTTGAAAAATGCAGCATGTGTTTACCCGGCTCTGAGATTTTAGAATAGGGTTTATTTTTTGGAGCTGTTTGAACTTCGCTCCATTCATCTTTAAAATCTGCACCTATGAAGAGATCGAGTTTCTTTCCTCTGCTCATTTAGAGAACTTTTTGTGCCAATATACTTAGAGCAGGCTCTTCATACTGCTTGTTTTGTAAAAGTGCTTCAATATTTTCAAGAGAGTATCTGTTGTGATTGTAAACAGCGATCAGTACTTCATCACCGCTTTGCAGGAATGTTTTTTCTCCATAGTCCGTATATCGTGTAGCGCCTATACTGATGATGAGTTTTGTAGGGTTGTTACACTCTTTGATGTAGGATTTGATATCTTCGAGTGGTCCAAAATCTTCCTGTGTGTTGATCTGATTGAGTATCCAATCGGTTAGTTTTTCATAAAAATAGCTGTAGCCTGTCAGTTCTACATTCTCACCATAGGCATAAAGTGCATCATCTCTACGTAAAAAGCTACAAATTGAGTAGTTGTCCATCATACCGCCATCTTCAAAAATATCCAACGGAAGCAGTTCAGTTGCAATACCTTTTGTATTGGCACCCCAGTTTTTTTTGTCACTTATCTTCTGTGCTCCTGCAACACGGATGGAAGCATCATTGTAGGCACCAAAAGCTTGTGGTGCAATGTGGACAAGCTTCTCTTTTATGTAAGTCAGTTCACAGATAAGGGCCACTTCCGGTTCAGCCTGCACATTGAGATTTTCGTTTGGAAGTTGGAGTGTTTCAGATGAGAGCGGATAGGTAAAGAGCATCTCACGTGGACGCTCGCTTTGGCTGCTCTTTTTGCAAGGCAGATAGAAAGGAAAGATTCCTTTTGGTGCTGCTTCATCTGCAGTGATGACATCTTTAAACTCTTCGAGTTCACCTGCTTGGGCAAGGTGAAGTGCAAAGTTGCCGGCAATGCCGAGACCTAGATACTCTTTATAATCACTCATAATTAGATTTTACCTTCTTCTTTTGCCCGTGCAAACTCTTCATAAGAACCTTGGAAATCAACATAGGTATGATCCGGACGGATTTCTATGACACGCGTTGCAAAAGCGTCAAGCAGTTCCCTATCGTGAGAGACACAGATGACATTGCCTTTAAACTCATGCAAGGCCTCACCAAGAGCAACAATGGCTTCAAGGTCAAGGTGGTTGGTAGGTTCATCGAGAACTAAAAAGTTTCCACCTTCAAGCATCATTTTAGAGAGCATCATACGGTGTTTTTCCCCACCTGAAATAGCTTCGACAGATTTTTCCTGTTGCTCACCGTTAAAGAGCATACGACCTAAACAGTTGCGAATTTCAGCGATCTCACGTTTTGGATCAAATGCACGCAGCCAGTCATAAAGTGTACCGTCACCTTCGATGATATCAGCAGTATCCTGCGGAAAGTATGAAGGCTCGATCGTTGCACCCCATGTTACTGTTCCGCCGCAGCTTGGTTTCATCTCTTCCATAATGATCTTGATAAGTGTCGTTTTCCCTACACCGTTTCCACCGATGACAGCGATCTTTTCATCTGGATTTACTTTAAAAGTGACATCTTTAAGAACTTCGTTATCTCCATAGGAGTGGCATACATGTTCAACATTGAGAGCTTCGTCACCCATGACACGTTTTGCTTTAAAGACGATGGAAGGATCACGACGAGACGATGGTTTGATCTCTTCTATATTGAGTTTTTCAAGTTGTTTCTGACGTGATGTTGCCTGTTTTGCTTTGGAAGCATTGGCACTGAATCGACGTACGAAAGCTTCTAGCTGCTCTTTCTCTTTTTGTTTTTTTGCATTATCGAGTTCCATCTGTTTTGCCATGACATTGGCAGCGATGTACCAGTCATCATAGTTTCCTGTAAACTCACGTATCTTTTGATAGTCAACATCGAGAATGTTCGTGACAACAGCATTTAAAAAGTGTCTATCGTGAGAGATGACGACCATTGTCCCTTCATGACGCTGAAGCTCATGCTCAAGCCAGCTGATAGTTTCGATGTCGAGGTTGTTGGTAGGCTCATCGAGGAAAAGTACGTCAGGTTTCGGGTAAAGCACCTGTGCCAAAAGTACTTTGAACTTATCAGCAGAGTCAAGTGTGCTCATCAATTCGCCGTGCTTTTCAGCCGGAATGCCGACATTTTCAAGAATCTTTGCAATATTGACATCATACTCATAAGTAGGATCTTCTTCAACACAAATAGTCTCAAGCTCTGCAAGACGATTGTTGACCGCATCATCTTCAAAATCACCCGTCATATAGATCTCTTCTTTTTCTTTGATGGCATCATAAAGACGTTTGTTTCCATAAAGAACGGCATCTGAGATTGTATAATCTTCAAAGGCATATTGATTTTGACCTAAAACACCGACTTTGTTTTGTTTAGGAATGATAACCTCACCCTCATACTCATTGATCTGTCCGGAGAGAATCTTTAAAAATGTTGTTTTACCCGCACCGTTTGCGCCAATAAGACCATATCTTTTGTGGCGGTCTAGTTTTAGGTTGATATCTTGAAAAAGCACTCTGTTTCCAAAGCGCATCGTTAAGTTTTGTACTGTTACCATTGTTTGTTGCCTGTATTAGTTGGATTTGTCTTTTGAGTTTTCAAAAGCATTTGTAATGTCATTTGTTATGCTGTTCGTTGTGTCGTTGATCTCTTTTGCAGAACAGCCATTGAATACAAATAGAATAAAAAGTGAAAGAAAGATGTATTTCATAATTTTCTAGCCTTATATTTTTCCGCGATTATATCGAAAAGTTCATAAAAATTTGGTTATGATATGCTATGCAGATAAGAAAATTAGACCTAAAAGAGCTGGACGTTGCGTGGAGTCTTGTAAAGCAGCTGCGTGTGCAGTTGGAGTATGAAGAGTTTGAAAACCTGATCTATGAGATGCGTGATCGTGAATATACGATGTTGGGTGTCTTTGAAAAAGAACGACTGATGTGCTATGCAGGTGTTGTAATACAGACAAATCTCTACCACAAACGGCATCTTTTTATAGATGAACTGGTGAGTGATGAGAACTACCGTTCACAGGGCTATGGAAAAATGATGCTGGAGTATTTACAGGATTATGCCAAAATCGCGGCATGTGAAAACATTGTCCTCTCTTCGGGACTGCAGCGTGAGGATGCACACAGGTTCTATGAAAAAGAGGGCTTTATGAAAAAAAGTTTTGTATTTGTAAAACCTATGAAAAACTCTTAATTTTTCATACAGCACTTTTTATATTTTTTGCCGCTGCCGCATGGACAGGGCCCGTTTCTTTCTATTTTTGTATTAAAAAGTTCTCCGTCTTTATATTTCCATTCATCGTCTATTTTTACAAAAGTACTTTTTTCATGTAAAACCTGTATGCCCTTGTTATCTCTGTAATAAGCTTTAAATTCTACTTGATTCTCTTTTGTATGCAGAACATCAAGTTTGAGCCATTCTACGGAGTTTGAAAATTCTTCAATTAGAGCGATGTCATCTGCATATCTGTTTTGCTGAACTGCAGAGTAGACAAGATAATCGCCGTTGCCGATTACATAGGCGGAGTATCTGCTGCACATAAGCGCTTCGGGACTTTTTGGTAATTCTTTTTTTAATATGAGAGGTTCACAGCACTTTGAAAAATCTTGACTTTTTCCACAGATACACATTGATGACTTGCCTTTTTTGTAATTATACACAGTTTTTGATTTCAAGCTAATTTATCAAATTTTTGTAATAAATAATTTTTATGCTAGAATAAGAATCACTAATAAAAGGATATCCAATGCAAATACCAGATTTTATGATGATTATCTCCTCATCACAGGGCTTGTCTGTAGTTTTATGGATTGTTATAATAATGATGCTTTTATATATGGCACGTAAACCGGCACACGAAGTGATACTTTCTGCTTCAAAAGTCCTTTTTCATGCATTTCATCTTATTGCAGCTTCCATTTTTTTAGCAGAAAAAAAGCTTAAAGAGAGAAACAAAGAGGTACTCCTTGCTGATGGAAAAGAGGCAACAGAACGTATTATTGAACGGGAGTTTGAGCGCATTGATGCTTATGTCAAAAAAGATTTGGCACAGTTTCCTACACTGCAAAGAGATATACGCGATAATGTCGTCAAGATAGATGAAGATTATCAGCAAAGTACAGAGATTCCACCATCACCTCCCGGCTGGACAAAGGCGATTGAACCGATTGCTTCCATTCCACCTTCGGAAGATTCAATGGTTGTTGAAATCTTAAAAAGTATTCGTGACACTTTGGACAAAGGCCAGCAAAAAGCACTTGAAGCCTATAGAACAAGTTCAAAACTGCGCCATTCATATCTCAGTAAAATGATCCCAACACTGCGCCAGATAAATAAATCTATAGGTGTTTTAGATAAAAATGTGCAGGTCCTGCTTGACCGATCTGCTACGGTAGATAGACATATGGATGAGTATTATGAGATAAACAAAAAAAGTGACAAAGCGGCACAGATGCTCTCATCTTCTTCTCTTACACAGTTTTTTATTTCCGGGTTTGTTCTGGCTATTGCCATCGGCGGTGCATTTATTAACTTTAATCTCATCGCGCGTCCAATGCAGGAGATGGTTGGCGGGTCTGTCTATATGATGGGTTTTCGAGTTGCAGATATTGCCGCACTTGTCATTATTCTTGTTGAGATTTCAATGGGTCTGTTTTTAATGGAATCATTGAGAATTACACGGCTTTTTCCAATCATCGGCGCCTTGGAAGATAAGATACGCGTGCGTATGATAATAGTCTCTTTTGTCTTTTTGCTGCTTCTGGCAAGTGTTGAAGCAGGATTGGCCTATATGCGTGAACTGCTCTCGGCTGATGATGCTGCACTTGTTGCAGGACTGCTCGGTGGCGCTGCCGCAGATGGAGTTGAGCAGTCAGGCAGGTGGATAACTACTGCAGCACAGATGGGTATGGGATTTATCTTGCCGTTTGCTCTTGCATTCATCGCTATTCCGCTAGAGTCTTTCATTCATTCCTCCCGTACAGTTTTGGGTGTTCTTGTCGCTGCACTGTTACGTTTTAGTGCAGTTTTATCACGCTTTTTGGGTAACTTGAGCAGATATATAGGCAAAAGTCTTGTTAACTTTTATGATTTAGTTATATTTTTTCCTCTATGGATTGAAAATATAGTAACAAAAATTGAAGCCAAGAATAGTTCAAAAGAGGAATTAAAAGAGACAGAGAAAAAAGAGGTGCAGAAAAAAGCGCCGGCGCGTAAACCAAGGAAAACAGCTTCTAAAGAGCAAACCGATGATAAAACAAAGGATGTATCATGAAAAAAATAGTACTTGTACTGCTGTTACTGCTTGGACTGAGTTCATGTTCAAGTGATGGCGCACAAAAACACAACAAAGGTGTCTATATGCTTGTAGACACGTCAGGAACATACACACATGAGCTGAAGAAAGCGCAGCAGATTATTAATTATATTCTCTCACAGCTTGAATCAGGTGACAGTTTTGTAGTTGCCAGCATTGATACGGGAAGTTTCAGCGAGAAAGACATTATTGCAAAAGCAACATTCAGCGACCGTCCGAGTAAAGCTAACCAGCAAAAACGTGCTTTTGTCAAGGTTGTAGACAATTATGTCAAACATGTTAAATCAAGCCCTTATACGGACATTACGGGAGGCATTCTGCAGGCTACGGAGTTTTTAAATGAAAAAGATACAGCCTCAAAGACAATTTTAATCTTTTCAGATTTAAAAGAGGAACTTAAAAAAGGCTATATGCGAGATATTCCACTACAGCTGCAGGGCTATAAGGTCGTCGCGCTTAATGTAACAAAACTAAGAAGTGACAATGTGGATCCGCGTAAATATATGGCACGTTTAAAAGAGTGGAAAGAAAAAGTCGAAAAAGGCGGCGGAGAGTGGGAAGTCATCAATGACCTTGAACGTTTAGATAAATTATTGAAACAATAGCGTATAATAGTAGAGTTGATTTGCGTGAGGATAAAAAAATATGAAGATAAAATCACTCTACATAGCGGCACAGGAAAAAAATGCAGGGACTCTTTTTGTCTCGATGGGGATGATGGAGATACTCAAACGTAATCTCCATCGTGTCGCATTTTTTCGACCTATTATCTATGCACGCGATATTCAAGATGGTGACATCTCTTTTATCAAAGAGCGATACAGTCTCGATATAAAATATGAAGAGTGCTACGGCTACGATATCGCAGAAGTCGAAGAACTCATAGCCAACGGTAAGGACAATGAGCTTATAGAGAACCTGATAAGTAAATTTAAAAAGCTTGAGGATGCGTATGATTTTGTACTGTGCGAGGGCATCCGTAAATCCTTTTTGACAACTGCCATCTCATACGATCTTAATGTTAAGATCGCTCAAAACTTCGGTGCGCCCTACATTAACATCATCAATGCCAAAGATAAGAATCCAAAAGAGATCTATGAAGATGTTTTGATAGAAAATGAGTACTCCACTTCTGTAGATTGTACCCACTTCGCAACATTTGTAAATCGAGTTAGAGAGAGTGAACTGAGCGGTTTGCGTGAACTCTTTGCAAAAACTCCTTATACTGTCTACATGCTTCCTGAGCTTGAAGAGTTGAATTTGCCTACTATCGAAGATGTTATAGAGAGTTTAGATGCAAAAAGCATTATTTTAGGTGAGCATGATCCGCTTCGTGTCATTAAAAGTGTAAAAGTGGCCGCTCTTAGCCTGGATAACTTCTTAGAACACATTGAAGGAGAAGACCTTGTAATCGTTCCGGCTGACAGGTCGGACATTATTTTAGGTCTCTACGGGGCACTGCACTCGACAAACTACCCGAGTATTTCAGCGATTGTTTTTCCTTTTGATATGAAAATACATCCAAATATCCAAAAGCTTATAGACGGCCTTGAAGGTTTCAAAGTACCGATACTTTCCGTGGGGAGTGATACATTTAATACCGCTAAAGATATTATGAAAGTGCACTCACGACTGCGTGTCGATTCACAGAGAAAGATCGCTTTAGCTCTTGGACTTTTTAATGAAAGTGTAGATATAAAAGCCATAGAAGCAAAAATAGCTACGACCTATAGTGACATTATGACGCCGCAGATGTTTGAGTATAAACTTTTTGATATGGCGCGTCAGCACAAAAAGAGAATCGTGCTGCCGGAATCTTCCGATGAACGCATACTTCGTGCCGTTGAGATCATCCTTCGTCGTGATGTCGCCGAGATTATTTTATTGGGAGATGAAAATGAGTTGCGTGAGCGTTCTGCCCGCTTGGGACTTGATCTCTCAAAAGCCAACATTATCAATCATCTTGAATCGGAACATATCGAAGAGTTTACAGAGATATTTTACGAGAAGAGAAAACATAAAGGTCTGACACGCGAAGGTGCTCGTGATGCCATGACGCATCTGAGTTACTTCGCAACAATGATGGTGGAGTGCGGCTATGCCAACGGTATGGTCAGCGGTGCGATTCACTCAACGGCAGATACCATACGTCCGGCTCTGCAGATTATCAAAACGAAAGAGGGTGTCTCTATTGTCTCAAGCGTTTTTTTCATGTGTTTTGAGACCAAAGTACTTGTTTATGGGGATTGTGCCATCAATGAAGATCCAAATGCACAGGAGCTTGCGGACATAGCCATCGCTTCAGCCGATACCGCCAAAGCTTTTGGCATTGTGCCAAAGGTGGCGATGCTCTCATACTCTACAGGAGAGAGTGGACATGGTGCAGATGTCGATAAGGTAAGAGAAGCGACAAAGCTTGTAAAACGAAAAAGAGAAGATCTGCTTGTGGAAGGTCCTATTCAATATGATGCGGCAATAAATAAAGAGGTCGCACGCATAAAACTGCCAAACTCAAAAGTGGCCGGAGAGGCAACAGTTTTCATCTTCCCAGATTTAAATACGGGAAATAATACCTACAAAGCGGTGCAGCGAAGCAGTGGCGCAATTGCCATCGGACCAATTATTCAAGGACTGAAAAAACCGGTAAATGATTTGAGTCGCGGCTGTCTTGTAGAAGACATCGTCAATACTGTGGCTATTACAGCCATTCAGGCAGGGGAAGAACAGTGAAGATTGCCGTTATAAACTCCGGAAGTTCCTCTTTGAAGTTCAAGCTTTTTGCTATGCCATCGAAAAAACTACTACAAGAAAAAGAGATACAAAAGATTGGTGAAGATGATTCCGGCATTGCTTCTCACGCAGAAGCGCTTGATGCGCTCGATATGGATCTGGCAGAGATAGATGCAGTAGGACACAGAGTGGTTCACGGGGGAGAAAAACTGCAAAAGAGCTGTTTGATAGATACTTCTGTTATGAAAACAATCGAATCCTTGATACCGCTTGCTCCACTGCATAATCCGGCAAACATTGAAGGCATTCAAGCCATGAAAGAGAAAATGCCGGATATTCCACAGATGGCTGTTTTTGATACGGCTTTTCATGCCACATTGCCCGAAGAAGCGTTCGTATATGCTCTGCCGTATAAGTTATATGCAAAACATGAGATACGTCGTTATGGTTTTCATGGAACTTCTCACTCTTATCTCACTAAAGAGGCTGCAAAGCTTTTAGATAAGCCAGTCGATGAGGTCAATCTCATTACCCTGCATTTAGGTAACGGTGCTTCTGCCTGTGCTGTTAAGAATGGTAAAAGCATAGACACTTCTATGGGATTTACACCTTTGGAAGGCTTGGTAATGGGGACACGCTGTGGTGATATTGATCCTGACATTGCTCTTTTTTTGCAAAGAGAGCTAGGCTTAAGTACAAAAGAAGTCGATACTTTGCTAAATAAAGAGTCGGGATTAAAAGGTATCTGTGGAGAAAATGATCTGCGTGAGATACTCTTGCGTGAGGATGAACGTGCAAACTTAGCGCTTAAAATCATGGTGCGGCGTATTCAAAAGTACATAGGTTCTTATATGGTGTTACTTGAAAATGTTGATGCCATTGTTTTTAGCGGCGGCATAGGAGAGCACTCAGCATATGTACGTGAGCAGGTGATGCAAAACAGTGTCATTGAAAATATCAAATCATTGGTGATCGAAACGAATGAAGAACTTGAAATTGCGAATGAGTGTTACAGGATTTTAAAAAATGAAGATATATAGGCGTAAAAGCCTATATAAAGAAGTAGGTTAACTACTAAAGTGGAGTTACGTTCTCAGCTTGTGGGCCTTTTTGACCTTCACCGATTTCGAATGTTACTCTTTGACCTTCTGCAAGAGAAACTCTTCCACCTGTGTTGTTGTTTACTTGACGAAAATGTACGAATACATCTGCTCCGCCATTATCTTGTTGAATAAAACCATAACCTTTTTCGTCATTGAACCATTTAACTGATCCGTCCATTAATTCTGCCATTTTGCAGCCTTGTATATAAATTTGTGTAAAAATTGGAGAATCTTTAGGAGTTTAACGCAGTAGAGCAGTAGTAACACACTAAAGATGAATTCACGCCTCATCTTTCACTTGGCAACAGTATATCGCAATAAAAGCAATTAACAAAGCTTTTTGCTATATTTGTCCAAATTCTTTTTTTAAGGCATAGTTGAGTAGAATTGCAACATTATAATTTCAAGGAAATATTTTGAGCATCTACAGAGAGTATGACATACGCGGTATTTATGAAAAAGAGTTAAATGAAGCAAGTGTGACCAAGATCGGCTATGCTTTGGCTTCGAAAATAGATGGAGATTATGTTGCAGTCGGTTACGATGCGCGTTCTCACTCTCCGATTCTTTTTGAGTATCTTGTCGTAGGGCTCAATGCCGGCGGGAAAAAAGTACTCGATATGGGACTCGTGCCTACACCTGTGAACTACTTTACGAACTATCAGGAGTGGGATGGCATTACGCCTTCGGCTTCGGTGATGATAACTGGCTCTCATAACCCAAGCGAGTACAACGGTTTTAAGATTACAGTAGATAGAGCACCTTTTTTCGGTGAAGAGATCTACGCACTCGGACGTGAGTGTGAAGCGATGGAGTTGCCGAAAAAAGTAGAGCATCAGGTCAAGCAGATAGATGCAAAAAGCCGCTATATAGGCTTTATAGTTGATGCCTTTTCACATCTCAAAGGTATGAAGACCAAGATAGTCTATGATTGTGGAAACGGTGTCGCAGGTGTTGTACTGCCGGAGATATTTGAAAGACTTGAGCTTAATACAAAAGGACTCTATATTGAGCCAGACGGAACTTTTCCAAACCACCATCCAGACCCTTCAGTAGAAAAAAACCTCGCAGATGTCAAAGCGCTGCTTGAAAAAGAGGGTGATATTGCTTTTGCCTATGATGGAGATGCGGACAGAATTGCCGTGCTCACGCACAAGAACAATATCAAAGGCGATATGATGGCACTTCTTTACAGTATGAAGATGAATAAACCGACAGTTGTCGGGGAAGTAAAATGTTCGCAAGTAATGTATGATGAGTTAAAACGTCGCGGTGCAAATGCTGTTATGTACAAGACAGGGCACTCTAACTTAAAAGTGAAGATGAAAGAGATAGATGCCGACTTGGCATGTGAAGTCAGCGGGCATGTCTTTTTCAAAAACCGTTATTTTGGTTATGATGATGCCATATATGCGACATTCAGAATGTTGGAACTTATTGATGACGGCATCGATCTCGATGTAGAACTTGCCAAACTGCCGCAAGTCTTTTCAACGGAAGAGATCAAAGTGGAGACGACAGAGGCTGAAAAATTTCAACTTATGGATAGAATCAAAGAGTTGCTGCAAAACCCGCCGGCGGATTTTCCGACTATCAAAGATATCATTGATGTTGACGGTGTAAGAATCAATTTTGAAAAAGGATGGGGACTTGTACGCGCGTCAAATACAACACCTGTCCTTGTTACCCGTTTTGAATCTACTGAAGAAGTAGAAGCGAAACATTATGAAGATGCTCTCAATAGACTCATTTTAGAAGCAAAAAATAGCTTATAATAAACATAACTTAATCTTAATTAGATAGAATTCCGTAAACTTAATTGAAGGAATTCTATCCATGCTCTTTTATCTCGGTCTCTTTTTTTCATTTATCTACTTTAAAATTGCGCGTGTTTATAAAAAAGAAGAAAAAGCAAATCTCAATATGCTCGTTCAAAATGTCATCGTTCTTGCTGCGGTTATTGCCCTGTTTGCATATGGATTTATACACAAAACATGGTATGTAGTGCTTTTGGTCTCTTATCTCTTTTTTATCCTTGCTTCTTTGATGGTCTCTGCTGTTCAGCTTGGTATTTTCATCGACGGAAAGCCGTTTATAAAGTTGAGCCATCTCTATAAAATGCTTGCTTTTTTAGGTATGTTCATCTCTTTTATAGATGTTTATTTATGGGTGCTTTAATTCCATATACGCTATAATTATCTTACTAAATTTAAAGGATTTTTCCAAATGAAAACGCATACTCTTTTAATGCCGCTTGATATGCACCTGCACCTGCGTGACGGTGTTATGCTTGAAAATATAGCACCGCTTACCGCCTACTCTTTCAGCGGTGCGCTCGTCATGCCAAATCTCGTTCCGCCAGTTGAGAGCAAAGAGGATGTCATCGCTTATAAAGAGCGTATTATGGCTGCTGTGCCAAATGACTACTTTGAACCGTACATGACACTTTTTTACAAAAACTATGACAAAAAATTTCTTGCAGATGTCGCAGAAGAGATCACGGCGATCAAACTCTATCCTGCCGGCATTACAACAAACTCTGAAGGGGGCGTTAGCTCGTTTGACATTGAAGAGATGAGACCGACTTTGGAGGCGATGAGCCAGCTTGGTATTCCTTTGTGTGTTCATGGTGAAACAGATGGTTTTGTGATGGATAGAGAAGCTGAGTTTATGAGTATCTATGAACTTTTGGCGAAAAACTTCCCTGAGCTGAAGATCGTTATGGAACACATCACGACAAAAGCGGCTGTCGATATGCTTGATAAGTATCCAAACCTTTATGCGACGATTACGGTGCATCACCTGCTTTTGACACTTGATGATGTTGTTGGCGGTATGATGCAGCCTCATCTTTTCTGTAAGCCGATCGCGAAACGTCCTGAAGATTTGGATGCACTTTTAAGTGTTGCTCTTGAAGCACATCCGAAAGTGATGTTCGGAAGTGACTCTGCACCGCATCCAAGAAGCAAAAAAGAGTCATGTGGCTGTGCTGCCGGTGTCTTTACTGCACCTATTGCATTGCAGCTTCTGTGTGAGATATTTGAGCAGTTTGATAAACTTGACAACTTACAGGCGTTTGTCAGTGACAATGCGCAGAGTATCTATGGTATCTGCCCTGAATTCAAAGAAGTGACTCTTGAAAAACGTCCGTTTGTCGTTCCTGAGAGCTACTCAAATGTTGTACCTATGTATGCGGGTGAGACTATTAACTGGGCTATTGAGAGTGTCGATTAAAATACTCCTGCTCGAAGATGATCTGCTCTTTGGTGAGACGATCGTCGATCTTCTTGAGGATGAAGGCTATGAAGTTAGTCATTCTCCAAATGGTCAAGACGCGCTTGACGCAACATTTGCAAATAGATTTGATCTCTACCTTTTAGATATCAATGTTCCTCTTATCGATGGACTCTCTCTGCTCAAAGAACTTCGCAGAGCGGATGATATGACGCCTGCTATCTTTTTAACCTCACGCAAGGACAAAGAGAGTCTGGAAGAGGGCTTTTTAAACGGCGGGGACGATTACATCACAAAACCTTTTGAAATGAATGAGATGCTCTTGCGTGTAAAAGCGGTGTTGCGTCGCACTCATAAAGAAACAAGTAACTGCATCGGTGATTTTTGTTACGATGAGGTTCATAAGACCATTCGCTACAAGCAAGAGATATTGAGTCTATCGCAAAAAGAGTATGAACTTCTGCTGCTGTTTATAAAGCATCACGATGAAACACTGCCAAAGGAGCTTATACTCGATGAACTCTGGAGCAGTGCAGAAGGCGGCAGCGATGGTGCTTTAAGAGTCTATGTCAATCGTCTTAAACATATGCTGCCGGATATATGCATTGAAAATGTTCGCGGCATAGGGTATAAACTTGTTTCGTAATCTTCGTATCAATATTATAGTCTTCTATGTCCTGACAGTAACCGCATTTTTGTCAGTACTCTATTATGCACTTGAGATAATAGAGCTGAAAAATCATTTTTTATTGTTGGTTGTTCTGCTTTCATTAGTAGTGCTTTCAGCTGTTTTTATTTCCAAACTCGCTGTCGATCCACTGCAGGAGTATGTCAGAAACCTGCAGTCACTTTCAAAAGAGACCCTTCACGAACTCAATCTTCCTATCAGTACCATAACGACAAATACACAAATGCTGCAGAGAAATCTTAAAGATGAAAAAAATGTCAAACGTGCAGCACGCATAGAGAGTGCCTGCGAGATGCTGCAGCAGCGTTACAACGAGCTTGATTATATCATCAAGATGCAGACAAAGCAGGAGATAAAGGAACACTTTTCTCTTGATGAACTTGTTACCAAAAGAGTCGCTTTTTTACAAAAGATATACCCACATATAAAGTTCACTTTGGTATTATCCAAACAGGAACTTTATCTCGATAAAATAGGACTAAGCAAAGTTATTGACAACCTCATTGATAATGGGGTAAAATACTCTCAAGATTCCAAAAACATAGATATTACAATAGAAAAAAACAGACTGCTTATTCGTGATTACGGTATAGGTATGAATGAAGTAGAACTTTTGGCAATTTTTGACAACTATTACCAGATAAACAGTGAAATGAAGGGCTTTGGCATCGGTTTGAACATGGTCAAACGGTTTTGTGATGAAAACAATATAGAGCTTATCTTTGATTCGGTACCAGATAAAGGTACGACAGTACAATTAAAATTTAAACAGGAACAATAATGCAAGCAACAAGTTCGATGATATCGTATGCAGAAACAGCACTCGACTGGGGTGTAATGGGAACACTCGGTTTGATGAGTGTTGTAACCCTTTGGCTTTTTATAGAGAGAATGATGTTTTTCAAAAGTGTTCGTATAGAAGACTATAAACACAGAGATGACCTTGAAATGGACCTTACGGACAATATCGGCATCATTAGTATGATAGGGTCAAATGCTCCTTATATTGGACTGCTTGGAACGGTTGTGGGTATCATGATAACTTTTTACTCATTAGGTGATATCGGGACTGTGGATGCAAAGAAGATCATGATGGGATTGGCTCTGGCACTTAAAGCCACTGCGACAGGGTTGGTCGTTGCTATGCCGGCGATCGTTGCTTATACGATCGTTCTTAGAAAGGTCGAGCGTATTCTTGCAAAATTTGATGTAGCCCATGAAGAAGTATAGCAATGGCAAAATGTAAAAAAAGTTTCAAGCGTTTCGATCAGATAAATGTTATTCCGTTTATCGATATCATGCTTGTTCTTTTGGTTATGGTCTTAACGACAGCGACATTCATTAAGCAGGGTGTTATACCTGTGGATCTTCCAGAGGCAAAAGCAACGCAAAAAGAAGAGACAAAAAAAGAAGTGACGGTCTATGTCAATGCAAAAGGGGAGATGTTCTTTGAAAAAGAGAAAGTAAACCTCACGCAATTGGAGCAGAAGCTTTCAGGTGTTTCAAAAAAGCAGACAGTTGTCCTTCGTAGTGACAAAGAGTCAAAATTTCAAGACTTTGTCTCTGTTATGGATATCTTAAAACGACTCGGACACGAACAGCTCTATATCGTTACAAAAGAGTAAGCTAGTACCCCGTTTTTAGCAGTTTAAACTTTGGTTTGTCTGCATGAAGGAGTTTTTCTTCTTTTGCTTTAACTCTTTTTTGCGAAGCATTGACCTCTGTGTTAAATGTTCTTTTCTCTATTTTCTTCTCATCTTCATCGAAAAGCGATGTCGCTATAAAAAAAAGTATCATGATAACAACAACGCTCACGTAGAGAAGAATATAGTTCTTTATATGTCCGTTTTCAAATGGATTTTCCATTATGCTCCTTTAGTTCATCAATGGTTTCACAGATATTGTAGCCGTATTCTATCAGCTCTTTTGCTCTGTTAAACTCAAATGTCCCGCAAAGATTAATGGGAATGTCAATCTCCACATCGGACGGATAAGCTGCTAGTTTCATTCGTGCGATGCTGCTTTGCATCGTCTCAAACGATCTGTTCGCTACGGCATACATGCCGTTTTCTTTTATAAAAGAGTCAGGAAGTGAAATTCTATTGAGATAATTATCGATGATGTTCTTGAATGATTTTTGCGATTTTTCTTCTTTTTCAAGGAGAGGCTTTTGCATGGCTTCACCACCAAGATTGACAGATATCGTGAGATCTGTAGCATCGTGAAAGGTTGGCGCAATCGGTACAGGATTTAGTACACCGCCATCTACAACACGTTTACCTTTGTAGGTAAAAGGGGTAAAGAAAAGAGGCAAAGAGATGGAGGCACGTATAGCATCAAGAAGAGGGCCTTCATTTATCCAGACCTCTTTTTGGGTATCTATATCAGTAGCGACGGCTGTGAATTTAATAGGCAAACTTTCGATATTGTGCTCACCTATAAGCTCTTGGAGTTTTTGCATAAGTCTTGTCCCCGATACAAAACCACCGCTTCCTTTAAAATCAAGGAGTTTAAGCATATCGAGTACATCTATGTTCTCTAACCACTGGGCATAGGCATCGAGCTTGCCGGCAGCATAAAAACCGCCAACGAGTGCACCCATAGAACAGCCGGAGATAGATTTTATCTCATAACCGTTCTCTTCAAGCCACTTAATTATGCCAATGTGTGTGATGCCCCGTGCA
This sequence comes from Sulfurimonas paralvinellae, assembly GCF_014905135.1. Lineage (NCBI taxonomy): Bacteria > Pseudomonadati > Campylobacterota > Epsilonproteobacteria > Campylobacterales > Sulfurimonadaceae > Sulfurimonas > Sulfurimonas paralvinellae. The sequence goes on from NZ_CP041406.1 coordinate 482,690, forward strand.
CCGCCACTGCCAAGAACGAGAGAGATAGTTTTTTCCTTCACTGTTTGTGCTCTTTTTGAGTGTATTATATCAAGATATAAATAATGAAGGTTTAGAAAATGTATTTAAAAAGGAAGGAGTGGATTCTGTTGTCTAATGTTTTGCATATCAGACTTTGGTGCACAGGCTAAAAACGACAAGAAATTGTCGTTTTCTTAACGCCTGTTTACATCATACCCGGCATTCCCATCTGTGGAGGCATTCCTGCTCCCATATCCGGTGCGGCAGCTTCTTCTTTTGGAAGTTCGAAGATAGCAGCTTCTGTTGTAAGGAGTAAGCTAGATACCGATGTTGCATTTGTAAGTGCAACACGTTCAACTTTAAGCGGGTCGATGATACCTGCTTCGAACATATCTACATACTCACCGTTTGCCGCATTGAAACCGATTGTTTCGCTTTCAGCATTTTCGATTGCATTAACAACGACACCTGTATCATAACCGGCATTTTTTGCAATCTGTTTTACAGGCGCTTTTACAGCACGTAAGATAATCTCAGCACCGATTTTTTGATCACCTTCAAGATCATCGAGACTTACTTTTGCAGCTGCACGAACAAGAGCCGCACCACCACCGATGACGATTCCCTCTTCAACAGCGGCTTTTGTCGCTGAGAGTGCATCATCTACACGGTCTTTTTTCTCTTTCATCTCAGTTTCAGTCGCCGCACCTACTTTGATGACTGCGACACCACCGCTGAGTTTTGCAAGACGCTCTTGAAGTTTCTCTTTATCATACTCGCTTGTTGTCGCTTCCATCTGTGTTCTGATCTCTTTTACACGTGTTTCAACAGCTTCTTTGCTTCCTGAACCATCGACGATGACAGTGTTGTCTTTGTCGATAACGACGCGAGAAGCTTGTCCAAGCATATCGATGTTGGCACCTTCAAGTGTAAGCCCTGTCTCTTCAGAGATGACAGTTCCACCTGTAAGGATTGCTATGTCTTGAAGCATCGCTTTACGTCTGTCACCAAATCCAGGCGCTTTTACTGCAGAGATGTTGAGAACACCGCGAAGTTTGTTGACAACCAATGTTGAAAGTGCTTCACCCTCTACATCTTCAGCGATGATGAGCAGTGGACGGTTTGTTTTTTGAACTTGCTCTAAAACAGGAAGCAGGTCTTTGAGTGAGTTAATTTTGCTGTCAACAAGTAAGATCCAAGGATTTTCAATCTCAGCTGTCATCTTTTCAGTGTTTGTAATGAAATATGGACTTAGATATCCACGATCGAACTGCATACCTTCAACTACATCAAGCTCATCAACGATACCTTTTGCCTCTTCAACAGTGATAACACCGTCTTGCCCGACTTTTTCCATCGCCTCTGCGATCATATTTCCAATCTCTTCATCAGAGTTTGCAGAGATTGTAGCAACCTGTGCGATCTCATTTTTATCTTTGATGGCTTTTGAACTTGCTTTGAGATTTGCTAAGATGGCTTCACTCGCTTTGTCCATACCACGTTTTACTTCAACAGGATTCGCACCTGCTGTAATGTTTCTAAGACCCTCAGAGAAGATTGCATTTGCCAGTACCGTTGCAGTTGTAGTACCGTCACCTGCTTCATCAGCAGTGTTTGATGCCACCTCTTTAACAAGCTGTGCACCCATATCTTCTAGTTTGTCAGCGAGCTCTACCTCACGCGCAACGGAAACACCATCTTTTGTAATTACCGGTGAGCCGTATGATTTTTGAATCAAAACATTACGACCGCGTGGCCCCATTGTCACTTTTACCGCATCTGTGAGTTTTTCAACTCCGCGTGCCAGTTTATTTCTTGCATTGTCTGAAAAAATTATCTCTTTTGCCATATAAATCTCCTTATAAATATTTTATGATTACGCTTTTATTCCAAGAATGTCTGAAGTATCCAAAACAAGATACTCTTTTCCGTCGAGTGTAAGATCAGTACCGGAGTATTTACCAAAAACAACTATATCATCTACTTTTACATCTTCTACTTCGCTTGATACTGCGACTACTTTTGCTTCTGAAGGTTTTTCCTTCGCATTGTCAGGGATGATAATACCACTTGCAGTTGTATTTGTCTCTTCGACTCTCTGCACTAAAACTCTATCACCTAGTGGTTTGAAATTCATTTAATTATCCTCCTAATATGTTTATAAATTACAAATGAGATAATACAAGAAAAAAAATAAAATGTCAATACTCTTAGTCTAAGCGACTAAACTTTTCTTAATATTATTATGAAACTTTATTAACTATAAAGAAAACAGGTCTTATAATAACAAAAAGATTTATATAAAGGAGAGAACAGTATATGGAAGCAAAAAAACAGAAAAAAGTGGTTCTTTTTACTTCACCAACATGTAAATGGTGCAATGTGGCAAAAGAGTATTTTAAAAACAAGGGCATAAAATTCAAAGCCATAGATATTACAAAAGACACAAAAGCTGCACAAGATTGTGAAAAACACGGATGTCGAGGCGTACCGGTCGTTCTTATCGGCAGTCGATGGATCTGCGGCTTTGATCAAAAAGCGATAGAAAAAGCATTAAATTAAAAGATATATAACTTTTATAAAACTCTAAGATGAACTTATGTATAATTCCAGCCTCTTAAGCGATGTCAAGGTAGCTCAGCTGGTTAGAGCGCTGGTCTCATAAGCCGGAGGTCGAGAGTTCAAGTCTCTCTCTTGACACCATTTCTTAAGATACTTCTTACATTCCGGATTAGCTCAGCGGTAGAGTAGGTGACTGTTAATCACTTGGTCACTGGTTCGAATCCAGTATCCGGAGCCACTTCAAAATCAATTTATAAAATCAAAAAGATATAATAACAATGAAAAAAATACTACTACTATTAAGCACAGTGACTCTCTCCTTACAATTACATGCAAATGATTCATTCAACAGTGAAGCAAGCCACTTTGTTGGTGGAGCAGTTCTTGCCGGCGTCAGCACTGCTGTTGCAGATCAATTTTCTGACTATAAACAAGATCGTGCCATTATTGGATTTGGTGTGAGTGCACTGTATGGTCTGGTGGATCAAAGTATACAGTATGCTGAGTATGGCGGTGCTGGCGGACAATTCTTAGATTTCACTGCCAATACACTTGGGGCTGCCTTTGGTGCATGGCTTACTGATAAATATATTTTAACTCCTGTTATAACACATTCTCAAACTGAAGGTAAGTATGTCGGTCTGGCACTTGGGTATACTTTTTAATCCTTCAGACCAACTTCCTCTCTTTTTACCCACAACTTTTTCATAAACATTTTTTATCGTTTTTAATAATGCATTAATCTTAGAAGCATTATAATCATTGAACGATAGTCGGTCAAAATAAATTTGGAGGTTACTCTTGGCAATCATTGTCGATAAGGAACAGAAGAAAAAAGATATTGCTCTTGGGGCGAAAGAGCTGATTTTAGAAGAGGGTATTAACAACATTACGATCTCTCAAATTGCAAAGGCTGCCAAAATTGGCAAAGGGACGGTTTATGAATACTTCAAAAACAAAGATGAGATTGTTTTTGAACTCGTTGAAATTCTTATGCTCAAACATAACCTTGTAAAAGAGGCTAATTTAGCTGAACTTACTACAACGCGAGAAAAGATAAAAAACTTTTTTGGTTTCTTTTATGTAGATGCAGATAAAGAGCTGCGTGAGATATATAAGCAGTTTATGGCAATCGCACTGACAAGTAAAAATGAAGCAATGCTGGATTTTCAAACCGAGTGCTATAACTTTTATGCGAATTGGATGGAAACTATTGTACAAGAGGGAATCAATAAAGGTGAGCTAAAGGCTGAATCAAAAGAGTTTATTATGGGAATATTTGCTTTTGCACAGGGGCTTTTTTTGATGAGTGTTACTACAAAAGCCATTGATGATCTGCAAAACAAGATAAATGCACAGATAGATATTTTATTTGATTTAATGGAGAAATAAAAATGAAGAAACTACTTTTACTCACGGTTGTTCCTGTTTTGATGTTTGGTGATGATCTGAAGTCATTGCTGGAGTTCGCCAAAGAGAACAATAATCTTGTCAATGCTTCTAAAATTACTGTAGAGGCAAAAGACAAGGAGGTGCAAAGTGCAAAAAGCAACTATTATCCTACACTTGATGCAAGTGCTTTTTACAAAAGAGATGATGATGCAAGCCCTTTTCAACCGGGAACTGTCTATGGAGCAAACGCAAAACTTGGATTTGACATCTATGATGGCGGAAAAAAATCATATACTGAAAAACAAAAGATAAATGAGAAAAGAGCCGCCGGATTTACTTATGAAGATACGAAAAAATCAACTGAGCTTTCAATTACACAGGACTTTTATAATCTCCAAAGTCTCAATGCTTCGCTGCAAGCAAGAGTGGAAGCTTCAAACGCAGTAAAAGCACAACTTGACCGTGTCCGACATTTTTATGAGGCCGATTTAGCAACTAGCGATGATGTAGATAGACTGCAGTCTGCATATGACAGCAATATTTATGCGATTGAGTCTATCAAGTTTCAGATCACAGCGCTTAAAAAAGCACTAGAACTCAAAGTAGGAAAAAGAATCAGCTCTCTGGATGAATCTGAGTTTGTAAAAACTGTTCAAGACAACCAAGAAGAACTTGACAGTATTCAGGCTTTGAGGTTTAACAAACGTGCACTTGAGAATCTGAGTGAGACAGTGACGAGTTACTATATGCCTACTATCCGCATAGAAGATACCTACTCTGTTTACGGTTATCAAGACAAACCTGTTATACAGATTCCTGTTGCTGGTGTGCCGCCTGCACCAATAGAGCTTTTGGATAATCAAAACGAAATTATGGCAACAGTGGGTATACGACTCTTTGACTTTGGAACGCTTCGAGAACAAAAAGAGGCTATTCAACTGCAAGCAGATGCACTCAATCAGCAGATAATTTTTAAATCTAAAGAACAAAAAATGCAGTTAGAACTTGCAACGCAGCGTATTCATACTGCCAAACTCAACATAAAAAGTTCAAAAAGTGCTCTCAAAGCAGCAACTAGTGCTCTAAAAACAATTACCGAAAAATACAATGCAGGCATAGTGGACAATGTTGTCTATCTTGATGCGCTTTCATCAAAAACAGAGGCAAAAGCAAGGTATGAAACTGCGCTGAACAATCTGGAAATCGCTTATGCACTTTATTATTACTATAACAATAAAAATCTCGAGGAGTACCTCAAATGAAAAAAACAGTTTTAGCCCTATTAATGTTGGTGAGTTTCACTCACGCAGAGAAAATTTATGCTACTTTTGATGTGAGCGCGCAAAAGAGTGCGAACCTTGCTTTTACGGCCAGCGGTATCGTCAAGCAGGTCAATGTAGATATCGGTTCTGTTGTAAAAAAGAATCAGACTCTGGCTTCTCTTGATAATGATGACATTAAAGCGATGCTAGAGAAAACAAAGATAGTCTATAAATACGCAAAAAGAGAACTCGCTAGACAAGAGAAAATAAAAAAACTTATTGACGCAAGTAAATATGACAAAGTGCTTAGCAACTATGAAAATGCAAAAGCATCCGTTGCCTATCAGCAGGCCTTATATAATAAAACCATTTTAAAAGCTCCGTTTGAAGGTGTGATTTATGATAAAAGTATCGAAGTTGGAGATGCAGTGAGCGGCATGATGCTCAAAACCGTTTTTAAAATTCAAAGTCTGCGTGAGAGAAAACTCATTTTGGAGTTCGATCAAAAATATCATGGTGTAGTAAAAGTCGGGCAGACATTTGAGTACAGAGTAGACGGTGATAACAAAGCTTATAAAGGTGTTATCTCAAAAGTTTATCCGTATGCTGATTTCAAAAACAGAAAGATGCGGGCTGAAGTCAAAGCAAAAGATTTTACTGTCGGGCTTTTTGGCGATGGTTACATCATCGTTGATGGAAAATAAAAATGTATAAACTAGCGATAAACAGACCGATAGCGACACTGATGTATGTCTTTACATTAGTGATATTCGGTTATATGAGTTTTAAAAGTATGCCTTCGGCACTCTATCCAAATGTAGATTTTCCATTGGTTACAGTAAAGACTATTTACCCGGGTGTAGAAGCTGATACAATAGAGTCCCAGGTAACAGAGAAAATAGAAGAGGCGGTCTCACGCATCGGCGGTGTAGATTCCATTACTTCTACAAGCAGTGACGGTGTCTCAGTTGTCATTGTAAAATTCTTTTTAGAACGCAACATTGATGAAGCAACGAATGATGTGCGTGACAAAGTTTCAGCTGTAGTACTACCAAGAGATGCTCAGACACCGCTTGTCAGTAAGCTTGACATCGGCGGCGCACCTGTTATCAATGTCTTTTTAACAGCGAAAAAAGAGTCGTTGCAGCATCTTATGGTTTTTGCAGATGAAAAAGTCAAACCGGCACTGCAGAAGATCAATGGAGTAGGTGCGATCAATATTATCGGCTACAAAGACAGAGAGATTAAAATCTTTCCTGATATCTATAAACTCAATAAGTTCGGCATTACCGTTAAAGAATTAAATGACATAGTTGCACGTGAAAACGTTAAGATCGGTGGCGGGAAACTCATAACAAAAACCAAAGAGATCGTTCTCAAAACAAAAGCTGATGCACTCAGTGTAGATGAGTTGAAAAATATCATCGTCAAAGATGATCTGCGACTTAAAGATCTGGCAACGGTAGTCGACTCTTTGAGTGATGCAAAAAGTTACTCCTCATACAATGGCACGCCAGGTGTTATGCTTGAAGTGCAAAAGATCTCGGGAACAAATACCATAGACATTGTCAATCGTGTCAAAGCAACGATCCCACAACTGAAAAAGATGGCAGGGGAGAAGTATGGCGTCGCAACGCTGCAGGATACGACACCTTTTATCATCCACTCTCTTGAAGATGTAAAGTTCGATCTGATCTACGGTGCATTTCTGGCTGTTATTATTATATTTGTATTTTTGAGAAACTTTACTATTACTTTGGTTTCCGCTTTGTCGATCCCTATCTCTATTCTTGGCACAATAGCTCTGATGAACTTTATGGGGTTTGATCTTAATAAAATGACACTTATCGGACTTACTCTAGCCATCGGTATTATTATCGACGATGCCATTGTTGTACTGGAAAATATCTATAAAAAGATGGAAGCAGGGATGGATAAGTTTGAAGCGGCACTTTACGGTGTTAAAGAGATGGCATTTGCCATTCTTGCCATCTCGGCAATGCTTTTGGCGGTATTTCTGCCGGTTGCACATATGAGCGGGATAGTCGGAAAATTCTTTGAGAGTTTTGCTATGACGGTCGGTTTCGCTGTTATTATCTCTTACACGGTTGCCATGAGTTTTATGCCGAGTTTGAGTGCAAGGGTACTGCATAAAGGAGAAAGCAGGTTCTATAATATAACGGAACCGATCTTTCAACTTTTAGATAGAATCTATGCGGTAACACTGAAATTTGTATTGCGTTTTAAAGTGCTTACACTTCTCTTTGTCATTGGTGTTTTTGTCGCTTCTTTATCACTTTTTCCAAAAATCGGTATGGATTTCCTTCCTAAAGAGGATAAGGCAGAGTTTGAGATAAAACTGCGTGCTCCTACCGGAATAAGTCTTGATGAGATGATACGAGAATCCAAAGAGGTCGAAAATATGGTGCATGCAGATAAAAATGTCGTCTTTACCACTTTAAGCGTCGGATATAACAGCGTGAAAGAAAAAAATAAAGCCCTGATCTATGTCAAACTGACGCCAAAAGCCAAACGCGTTAAAAATCAAGAAGAGATCATCCAGTCATTTCGTCAAAAATTAAAAGCGTTTTCTGACAAGATGTTCATCACAGCTGCGGCTATTCCAAACATTAAAGGTGCGGGAGTGACGGTACCGTATCAGATCGTACTTACCGGAGACAGCTTTGATAAGCTTGACATGGCGCGTAAAAACCTGATGGATTACCTTGCCAAGAAAAAGGGATTTGTCGATATCGACTCTAATCTTGATGAAGGAAAACCGCAGATTGATATTAAAATCATTCGTGAAAATGCTAATCGTGTCGGTATCTCTGCAGCACAGATTGCAAAAGCGGTTTCTATCGCATTTTCAAGTGATCTGGAGATATCTTATTTTGAATACAGCGGGAAGCAGTATAAAATTACGCTTCGTCTGCCTGACAGTGAACGTGTGAGCATAGATGATCTGAAAAAGATCGAATTGCGTGCAAAAAATGGGCAGCTCATTTCTCTTGACGGACTCGTAGAGTTTCATAAGTCACAATCTCTTGCTTCTATTTACCACTACAACAGACAACGGCAGGTGACCATCTACTCTGATCTTTTTGGACTTGACCTTGGCGGTGCGGTAAAATATACGCAAGAGGGCGTTGATAAATGGCTTCCAAAAGGAGTGAATTATAAATTTACAGGTTTTGCAGAAGAGATGGGTAAGACAATGAAAGCTTTTGGTGTAGCCATCGGTCTTTCTGTAATTCTGATGTTTATTATTTTAGCGATTTTATATGAATCTCTTATTCAGCCGATTATCATCATGATGGCATTGCCGCTGAGCATTATCGGGGTTATGATAGCACTTTACCTCACGCAGCTTCATTTTAGTCTCTTTGTAATGATAGGTTTTATGCTACTTATGGGTATGGTCGGTAAAAATGCGGTACTGTTGGTTGACTTCGCCAACGAAGCCGTTGCCAAAGGTAAAGATGCCGATGAAGCACTCTTAGAAGCAGGTGAGAAAAGACTGCGCCCGATCCTTATGACGACGATTGCGATGATATTTGCGATGTTGCCATTGGCACTGAGTAATTCTTTGGGAAGTGAGACAAAAGCACCGATGGCCATTTCCATTATCGGTGGTTTAGTGAGTTCTATGGTATTGACACTGTTAGTTGTGCCGGTGATTTACAAGATGATAAATCCTCTTGATAGATGGTTGCGTAAATGGTACGAGAAAAAGATAGAAAATGACACTCTGGTAAAGGAGGCTTAGATGCAGATTTTTAAGAAATATTGGTTAGCGATTTTTATAGTGATTTTACTGGTGATTGCCAGTGTAATGATCTATACAAAGTTGCATCCGAAAACTTTAGCTTCAAATTTAGTTGAAGGAACCGGACGCATGGATGGTGATTTGGTCAATCTAAATGCCAAATATGCAGGAAGATTGGAAAAGATATTTGTTGATGAGGGCGTGCCTGTTACAAAGGGTATGGTTGTGGGCATATTAAAAAGCAAAGAACTTGAAGCGCAAAAAGCAAGTTTGCAAGAGCAGATAAAAGCAAAAGAGATTGAGCAGGATATTTCAAAAACTGCTATTCCTCTTCAACTTGAACAGGCAAAACAACAACTCTCTTCAGCGAAGGCTTCCCAAAATGCAATTGAGCAAAATATTTCGATTCAAAAAGAGGTGCTTGCTCAGGCTAAACGGGATTTTAAACGTTCTCAAAAACTTTATAAAAGTAAAAGTATTGACAAACACGCATTTGAACTTGCACAGCTTAAGGTCGATACCGAAAATAAAAAATTAGCAGCTTTAAACGAACAGTTAAAAGAGATTGAATCAGCCGTGAAATTAGCCAAAATCAGTGTAACTAATGCGCAAGCGGCACAACAAAATCTTTTAGCTATTCAAGCAGGGATTAAAGCGCTCAAAGCTTCAAAAGAACAAGTGGACGCGATGATAAATGAGATGACACTTCGTTCACCTATAGATGGAGTAACCGTTGAAAAAATTGCTAATGAAGGAGAAGTTATAGGCGGAGGTATGCCGGTAGCAACGCTTTTAGACCCTCATAGTTTATACCTGAAAATATTTGTAGATACTATTCAAAACGGAAAAATAAAGCTTGGTGATAAAGCGGTGATCTTTCTTGACGCCTATCCGGATCATCCTATTGAGGCAAAAGTTGTACGCATCGCCCAAAAGGCGGAATTTACTCCAAAAGAGGTAAGTGTACGCAGTGACAGAATTCAAAGGGTTTTTGCTGTGCATCTCAAGCCTCTCAAGGTTGATCCACTTTTAAAACTTGGTATTCCGGCGATTGGTGTTGTTTCCCTTGACGGTAAAGGTTTGCCGAATTCTCTTAATGATATTCCGGTACTTTAAAAAACATGGCTGCTCTTGAAGTAAAAAACGTCACTGTCTCTTACAAAAAAAGAGTAGGTATAAAAGATGCCTCACTTCAAGCCAAAAGCGGAGAAATTATTGGTTTCATCGGTGCCGATGGAGCCGGAAAAAGTTCATTGATGCATGCAATAGCAGGTGTTCTTCGTTTTAACGGGGAAGTTGTCTATAATGGTATTGCTTATCATTCACCAAAAGAAGCGGAAAAGATAAAGCCGGATATCGGACTGATGCCTCAAGGTATAGGGCTTGTACTTTACGACACTTTGACTGTGGGCGAGCATTTGTCATTTTTTGCTGATATTCGAGGTATTAAGAAAGACGAAAAGTTCTATGCATACAGAGAAAAACTGCTTCATATGGCAGGACTTGGTTCGTTTGTTGACAGAGAAGCCGGAAAACTAAGCGGCGGAATGATGCAAAAGCTCTCACTGATCTGTACACTTTTGCATCGTCCCAAACTGCTTATCTTAGATGAGCCGACAACAGGAGTGGACCCTTTAAGCCGTTTGGAGTTATGGGAGATCTTAGACAATATACGCAAAGAAGAGGGCACGGTCATCTTAGTAAGTACCGCTTATATGCAAGAAGCCTCCAAAATGGACAAAATACTTTTGTTTGATGAAGGTGAAATTATTGCAAGAGGAACAAATGAAGAACTCATAGACTCCATTCGTCCTTATGTATATGAGCAGAGTGATTGTGGCAATGAATGCCTGACATTTAATAAACGTACCTATTCACTGAATTTTTTAGATGTAAAACATGCAGAGCCTACATTGGAAGGACTCTTTTTTGTAAATGCTTTACAAAAGAAAAGGCTTCTGCCTCAAGTTGACATTGCTCAAAGAGATGAAGAACTTGCAATGCCGCCAGTTGTAATGCAGGCTAAAGGTGTCACAAAAAGATTTGGAAATTTTACGGCAAACGATCATGTAGACATAGAACTCAAACGCGGTGAGATCTTAGGACTGCTCGGTGCGAATGGTGCAGGAAAGACGACTTTTATAAAAATGCTTTTGGGACTTTACCCTATCGATGAAGGAGAACTTACCTTACTTGAAAAAGTCATTAAAAGCGGAGATGATCGTCAAACACTCAAATCTAAAATAGGCTACGTCTCACAGCACTTTGCACTCTATAATGATATGACTGTACGGGAGAACTTGATCTATTTTGCCAATATGCACCATTTGCCTTTAGATAAAGCTTTGCAAAGGATTGAGCAGTATGCCAAAGAGCTCGGCTTTAAAGAGTATATGGAAGAACTGCCGACCAACCTGCCTTTAGGTGTCAATCAACGATTTTCTATTGCAGCAGCACTTATACATGAACCGCTTGTGCTCTTTTTGGATGAACCGACGAGTGGAGTAGATACTATTGCAAGAGCGCAGTTTTGGGAGATACTAAGAAAGCTCAAAGAAAAATGGAATATCTCTATTTTGATTACGACACATTATATGAGTGAGGCGGAGTATTGTGACCGGGTCGTACTTCTCAAACAAGGTAAAAAGATCGCAGATGACACTATAGAGAATTTTTACAAATCCCATCCAAACGCTGCAACTTTTGAAGATATTTTCCTGAGCTATTACAAGGATGTTTCATGAAAATAACGACTATAAAAGCATATATGTTAAAAGAATTTATGGAGCTCTATAGAACGCGTCTTATTGTGATGGTGTATCTTCTTCCGACAATGATCTTACTGCTTTTTGGATATGGCATCCGCATGGATGTAACGCATGCTCGGGTTTTGATCATCGACAATGACAAGAGCCAATATTCCAACATGCTCACCTCCAAGTTCGAGCATACAAAGTACTTCAACGCCCAAGTTTCACAGATGGATGAACAGAGTGCACTTCGACTTATAAAGCAGGCGAAAAAAGATGCTATTGTCATTATTCCAAGTTCTTTTGAAAAACGACTTTTACATGGGCAAAAAAGTGAGATCGGTGTCTTTGTCGATGCATCGTTTCCTACTCGTGCAACAACAATAGAGAGTTACATAGAAGGTACTGTGCTTGATGCTGCGAGTGAGGTGGCAAAAAAAAGTGGACTTGCTTCTAAAGGATTGATAACACTCAATCAGCGCACGCTGTTTAATCAGGCAATGCGTGATGAAGATGCCATCGTTCCGGGACTTATCGGGCTTGTTCTTTTGGTCGCTCCGGCTATACTTGCGGCACTTCTGATCGTAAAAGAGAAAGAAAAGGGTACTATCTTTAATTTCTATGCTTCGCCACTCAGTAAAGGTGAATTTTTATTTGCAAAACTCTTTCCTGCATTTTTACTGCACTCTGCGAATATTTTTATACTCTTTTTGTTGGCTGTCTATGTGTTTAGCGTTCCTTTTCGAGGGAGTTTTATGCTTTACTGGCTGAGCAGTGAGCTGTATGTACTCATTAGCCTTTCAATCGGCATGCTCATTTCAGTTATAACGAGTAGACAGGTGGTTGCAGTTGTTCTAACGGTCATTATCACTATTATTCCGGGGTTTTTATACTCCGGTATCTTGATGCCTATCTCCTCTATGGTCGGAGAGTCGTATTATGAAGCACACAGTTTTCCTGTCATGTATTACAATCATATTATTTATGATACATTTTTAATAGGGCAAGGGTTAAGCTCTGAGAAAAATATTTTATATCTATTTATCCTGACAGGCTTTGCCGTAGTGCTCTTTACTGCAGGTAGACTGCTGCTTAAAAAGGAGATGAAATAATGCGTATATTTGCTATGATCGTCAGTAAAGAACTCCTTAGTTTCTTGCGTTCAGTGATGCTGGTATTGCTTGTCATCTACTTTTTTACGGCAGATGTCTATATTGCAGGAGCCGGTATACAGATAAAACCTCGCAATGTCGTTGTCGGTTATGTTGATGAGACAGGCGGCGGCGTGAGCCAAAAGATTCTTGCAAGATTGCATAAACCGGAATTTAGACAGCCGATCGCCTTTCTTTCACAAAAAGAACTTTCTAATGCCATTTTTAACAAAGAGGTAATGGTCGGCATTATATTTGATTCTGATTTTGCAAAAAATTATAGAAGCGGAAAAAAAGCACAGATAAATTTACTGCTTGATGCTACAGCCGCATCACAAAGTTTGACGACATTCAGCTATCTTCAAAATATTGTCTTTGACTTTCAGGAACAAAATTTTCCACTTGAGATAAAGTCTCATAAGCTTTTTAACCAAAATGCGGACAATCACACTTTTATGGCACTGACAGAACTGCTATCTGTCATAACTCTTCTTATCGTCATTTTAACGGCAATCGTATTTGTAAAAGAGAAAGAAGAAGGTACTTGGGATATTATGCTGCTTATGCCGGTGGACTCAAAGATTACCATCTTGGCAAAAAGCTTTTCTCAGGTAATCATTGTCATGGTTGGTACGGTTATGACAGTGGGGTTTGTACTGCTTGGTGCCTTTGATATACCACTCAATGGTTCCTTTTGGGCATTTATGCTGCTTACTCTTTTGTACTCTATATCGAGTGCCGGTATTGGGCTTTTTGTAGCAGCAGTTTCCAAAGATGTGATGCAGGTGGCACAACTCTCCATTATGATCATGATGCCGTTGATCTTTTTAAGCGGTGCGTGGACACCTATCTACGCGATGCATCCTCTGTTTCAGACACTGTCACTCTTTTCACCGCTTCGTTATTATATTGAAGGTACTGAAAGTATATTTTTCAGAGGGACTGCATTTGTAGATCTGTGGCCGTATTTTAGTGGTGTTGTTATTTTGGGAATTCTACTGTACTGGTATGGGTTTAGAAAAATTGGAAAGTTATTCTAAAAACGAAGTGAGTGGAACCTTCGTTATTTCTTTTTCTTTCTCTTACTGTTGGTAGCAGGGAGAAAAAACTCTAAATTATCGAGTGTTTTTGTAGTGATGATATTTTCTGCTACAAGTTTTTCAAGCCTTTTTTTGCTGATATCATCAAAAAGAAGGTCGATGTCCTCTTGCGTGAGGGGGCGTTTGTCCAAAGTGTTCACAATTTCATCTTCAGTATATGTAGTCTGATTGGCTTCTGCATGCTGGCGTGAGGCTATGTGAATCGGCAGAGAACTGTCAAAGAGGTGAGATAGTTCGTGCAGCTCTTTATAACTTATTCCCATTACAGGGTAGGCCGGAGGTCTGTCAATAGTTCCAAGGTCTATTCTTGTGGCATTGATGGAGAGAAGAACCTCGTTGAGTTTCTTTATCTCTTCTTCTGTATCGTTGAGTCCATGAACAAAGAGTATCTCAATAAAAAGCTTGCCTTTGTACTCTTTTGAAAATGATTCTATCTTTTGAATGATATTTTCAATTGTTATAGCTGCGTGAGGTCGGTCTATTTTTTTAAAAACTTCCGCAGAGACGGCATCGAGAGAGAGTTTAACCTGATCGAGCTTGAGAAGGGAATTGTAGACTTTTTCATCTGTCAATGTAGTAGAGTTCGTCAAGATGAGAGTCTGTGTCTTGCCTTTTATGGTATTTATAGTATCAATGAGTTCGTCAAGATAAGGGTAGAGCGTCGGTTCACCATTCGCTGTGAGTGTAATGACATCGATTTTATCATTGAGATGCTTCTTCAGCTCTGTTATAATCTCCGAAACGCTGACAACGCTTCCTTGTTTATTAACGGTAGCACTGGGAGCAAGTTCACAATAGAGACAATCAAAATTGCACTGTTTCAATGACGGAGAGAGGTCGATGCCCAGACTCATACCAAATCGGCGTGAGTTGATAGGGCCGAAGATGATGTTATTTTTTTCCACTGACTCTGTGACACTCATTAATGAAGTGTTTTGCATTCTCTACCGGTACATCAGGAAGGATTCCGTGTCCGAGATTGAAGATATGGCGTTTACCCTGCATAATATTTTGAATGGCTTCTACACACTCTGTTGTAGCCTCTTTAGAATAGAGACGGCATGGTTCCATATTTCCTTGAAGTACGTATTTGTCTCCAAGTTTTTCTTTTGCAAATGCCATTGGTGTTGACCAGTCAACGCCAAATACATCGAAGTTTCCATATACTTTGTCTAAAAATGCAGGAATGCCTTTAGGGAACATGATAACAGGAATGTGTGGATATTTCTCTTTAAGGTATTCTGCGATTTCTACCATATATTGCCAAGAGAATTCATCATATTTTCCTGGTTCAATAGCGGCTGCCCATGAGTCAAATATTTGAACGACATCAATGCCTGATTGAATCTGTTTCTCCATATAAAACTTGACGACATCTGTTACTTTTCTAAGGATCTTATGAAGCAGTTCAGGATTAGAGTACATCATCTTTTTACAGATATTGTATGTTTTTGTTCCCTGTCCTTCAATCATATAAGTAGCAAGTGTCCAAGGCGCTCCGGTAAAGCCGATGAGCGCTTTGTCATCTGCGAGTTTTGTTTTGATAAGTTCAATTGTCTCATAAACGTAAGTCAATTTACTCGCTGCTTCTTCACCGCCGATGAGTCTGTCGAGATCTGCTTCATTTTTGATAGGATCTGAAAACTTAGGGCCTTCACCTTTGACAAAAGAGAGATCCATTCCCATCTCATCAGGAATGACAAGAATATCACTAAATAAGATCGCAGCATCGACACCAACGATGTCGACCGGTTGCAGTGTCACTTCACAAGCCATCTCAGGATTGTGACAGAGGTTTAAAAAGTCACCTGCTTTTTGTCTCACAGCCATATATTCCGGCAGGTAACGTCCTGCTTGTCGCATCATCCATACCGGAGTGTATGGAGTCTCTTTTCCAAAACATGCATCTACAAATATCTTACCCATTAGTATCCTTATTAGTGTTTGTGTCCTACTTTACTTAAAAAGTATAAACCGACAGCAACCGCTGTAATAGAAAGTGCCAGATAGAGCAACTCGAGTGGAGTTGTGTAACTGGCAAGTCCGACTTTTTTGAAAAAACCGACAACCAAGACCATAACGATGACTTTGGATATTTTATCTTTGAGCTGGTCGAGGTTTTGGATTGATAGTATTTTATTTTCTCTTACTTCATCTTCACGTGCAATATCGATGTCAGAGATGAAAAGTTCATAAAGTCCAAACGAAAACAGAAGCATAACGACACCGATGAGGTACAGATCGACTGCACCGATGATGCCACCGACTACATGTTCATGAAAATGTTCAGGATGTGCATGGTTTATATATGTGTTTATAACAAGCTTGGCTGTGTCGTAGATATCAAAAGAGGCAACTATAAAAAGTGCAACTGCACCGATGATACCAAATACAACGGCCATAAGAACCATAAGCCGTGAGCCCCAAAGACCGCCCTCAAACATTTTCTCAAGCATTTTAGCCTTCCATCTCAACCCATTTTTGGGCAATTCTTACTGCATTTGTCGCAGCACCGACACGGAGGTTGTCAGCGACTACGAACATATGCAGGATGTTGTGTGCATAGACATCTTCTCTGATTCTTCCGACAAAAGTTTCATTACTCTCAACACAATCTTTTGGCATAGGGTAGAGCTCTTGTTCCGGATCATCTACAACAACGATGTTTGGTGCTTGGCTTAAAAGCTCTCTCGCTTCGTTTGCACTTACTTCTGAGTCAAATGTCAGTGTTAAGGCTTCCGAGTGACCGCGAAGCACAGGAACACGTACACATGTTGCACTTAGAGGAATTTCTTTGTGCATGATCTTCGTTGTTTCATTGACCATTTTCATCTCTTCTTTTGTGAAGCCGTTTTCCGTAAACTTGTCGATTTGAGGAATGACATTGAGTGCGATCTGTTGATTGAAAGCTTTGATCTCCGCTTCATCGAGTTTAAAAGCAAAGAATGCCTGCATCTGATTGACAAGCTCTTTCATTGCAGATTTTCCTGCACCGCTGGTCGCTTGGTATGTCGCAACATCAACGCGAACGAGATCATAGGCATTGTCAAGTGGTTTTAGTGCCTGAACCATCTGGATAGTTGAGCAGTTCGGATTAGCGATAATACCTGTCTCTCTCCATTTGCTGATATCTTCAGGGTTTACTTCAGGAACTACCAAAGGAACATTTTCCTGCATTCTGAAGTGGCTTGTATTGTCGATGACAACAGCGCCTGCTTTGACAGCTGCCGGTGCAAACTCTGCACTTACACTGCCGCCCGCTGAAAAGATCGCGATCTCAACATCTTCTTGTTCAAAGATTTCATTTGTAAGTTCTAAGATAGTGAGTTCTTCACCATTGAAATCTATTTTTGTACCTGCACTTCTTGAACTTGCCAACGGCACTAGTTTTGCCAAAGGAAAGTCTATCTCCTCAAGTATACGAAGGACTTCTTCTCCTACTGCTCCATTTGCACCGACAACGGCTACATTGTATTTTTTCAAATTTTCTCCTATTTTCTAATATCTAAAAAGAGTTCATCTTTTTGTATCTCTTTGTTTTCACTGAGAATGACAGCTCTCTCAACGACTGAGATAAGTTCACGTATATTTCCCGGCCAGTTGTAATCAAGCAGTTCGCTTTGTGCTTCTTTTGAAAAGCTTTTCTCTTCAAATCCATATTTTGTACAGTTTTGTGCACAGACAGCATTAGCAATCTCTAGTATCTCATTTTTACGCTCACGCAATGGTGGAATCTGCAAGGGAATCGTATTGAGTCTGTAGTAAAGATCTTCTCGAAATTCACCATTGTCAATTTTTTTATGCAGATCTGCATTCGTTGCAGAAACAACACGGATGTCTATCTTGATGCTCTTTGATGAGCCAAGACGACGCACCTCTTTTTCTTGCAGTGCACGTAAGAGTTTTGCCTGCACACCGTAGGGCATTTCACCTATTTCATCTAAAAAGAGCGTGCCGCCGTTTGCAAGTTCAAACTGTCCTGCCTTTGCTTCTGTTGCATCAGTAAAAGCACCTTTTTCAAACCCAAAAAGCTCACTCTCTATGAGATTGTCAGGAAGAGCTGCCATATTGATAGCGACAAAAGGTTTTTTCGCCCTTGGTGAGTTTTTATGAATGTATGAGGCAAAAACCTCTTTTCCTACACCGCTTTCTCCGAGCAGTAAGATACTGGCATCTGTTTTACTTGCTTTATCGGCAACTTTCAGTGCTTGCTGCAGTGCTGCAGATGAACCTAAAAAATCATCTGTAGTCTTTTTAGCTGTTCTTTTTGCACTTTTTTTGACTTTTTGGACAGTCTCTTCACGCTTTATTGCTGCAATAAGTGTGTCGATATCAAAAGGCTTGAGTAAAAAATCTTTAACACCAAGCTGAATGGACTCAATTGCACGTGAAAGTGTTGCATTCCCTGTCATTATGATGACTTCAAAACGACCGCCGAGTTCTTTTACAAACTCTATTCCGTCCATCCCCGGCATATTGATATCTGTAATGACAAGATCAAAAGTATCATCGAGACCTTTGAGCGCATCTTTGGCATTTTTAAATGTCTTTACTTCAAACTCTTTGTAATCGCCCATAGCAATCTCAAGAGATTTACGCATATTGATATCGTCTTCGACTATGGCAATTTTCACTAAAAAGTCCTATTTACACACCTATTTTAAAGGTGCAATTTTAACAGAATTATCATTAAAGTCGACTTTGAAACATGTTGTTTTGAGTGTAAGTACGGTAGTAGAGTGATTTACGCTGTTAGAAGTTTTTTCCTGGTGGTCTATATTGAGCCCTATTTTATATAAAAAATCGCTAAACTCTTCTTTGTTTGCGAGTAAAATATCTTTTAAGTTATCGGATTTTTGAGGATCTAAAATGAGAAAATTAGAAGGTTTTCCTTTGCATTTTTTCATAGCTTTTGAAATAAAGAGTGTCTCGTTGTAAAGAGCTGCGTCTTTAACAGAATAACGATAGGATATAAGGTATTCATCTGCAAAAAGTGCAGATGAAAAGAGCAGGGCAAAAAGAATTATTGAGGAAATTGAGAACGTGAAAGAGTGATCTCCATCTCTACTTCGCATAATCCCTCTTTGAAAGTCGTCTCAACGATATTTGCATTTCGAACCATTGCCTGAACGGATGTTCTAACAGTGGAACGTTTTACCATCATGTTTTTGATCAGATCTTGACCGTCGATACGAACGCCTTTTACCTTTTCTGCAATAAGTCTGTAAGCATCAGCGACTGCAGCACGTTTGGCAAGTGCGTAAGCTTGTGCCGGAGATGATGTGTTCACTGGTGCAACACCCTGACCGACAACGCTGATAAGAAGATCATGATTTGTATCAAGATTTGGTTCAGGTTTTTCTTCAACTTCCGGTTTTGCAATTTCAATCGGTTTTGAAATCTCTACAGGGTTGATAACTTCAACCTTCTGAATCTCCGGCTTTTTTGGTTCTGCCGGTTTCATACAGTTTCCTGTCGGACAAACTACTGTAATGGTAGAAGGTGCTGGAGCAACTTGTGTTGTTTTTGCTTCATCTTTATCTGCTGCAAATGATGCAACACTCAAAAGTGCTGCTAATACTAAAGAGTATTTCATTGAGTATCCTTGTTGGAGCATAGTAAACTCCTATTTTGTTGAGAATTATTAAGCAAGTACTATTCCAACTCTAGTGTTGGTGAATCGTTCGTCGCTTCTTCTTCCTCTTCCTCTTCTTTTTTCGGACAGCGTGAAATACTGACGACATCATCACCTTTTACAATGTAAACACCGGAAGTGTTACGGCTTGATTTAGAGATGGTTTGCATATCGACACGAATCATTTTACCAGCTTTTGTAAGTGCCATCATGTCCATTGATTCATCTACCATAAGGGAACCAATGATATGCTTACCTGTTTTTGGAGTCATTTTCATCGCGATCACACCGCTTCCGCCACGGTTTGTAAGGCGATATTCACCTGCATCCGTACGTTTTCCGATTCCTTTTTCTGCAACAATAAGGATTTCTTGCTCATCATTTTTGATGATATTACCATCGACGACTTCATCACCCTCATGCTTGAATTTGATACCGCGAACACCACGTGTCGAACGGCCTTGTTCACGAGTTTTGTCAATTTCAAACTTGATACACTGCGCAAGTTTTGTTACGATAAAGAGATATTTCACTTCTTGATCAGCTATTTTTGCAGTAATAAGCTCATCACCTTCATCAAGAACGATAGCACGGACACCATTACTTCTTATATTGCTGAATTCACTAAGATTTGTTCGTTTGACAACACCTTTTTTCGTAAAGAATACTAAAGATTTTTCATCAGAGAAATCTGTTGTAGGGATAATAGATTGGATTTTCTCATCTGCTTGGAGATTTATGAGATTAACAACTGCTTTTCCTTTGGCTGTTCTGCTGCCTTCAGGAATTTTGTAAACTTTAAGCCAGTGGAGTTGTCCTCTGTCGGTCACAAAGAGAAGAGTGTCATGCGTGTTACATGTAAAGAAATTTTCAATAAAGTCGTCTTCATATGTTGTTACAGCCGTTTTGCCTTTACCACCGCGTTTTTGTTTTTCGTAAGATGCAAGCGGTACACGTTTGATGTATCCTCTGTGTGTAATAGTGACGACCATAGGCTCATTTGGAATGAGATCTTCAATATCGATGTCATCATAGTCATCTTCTATCTCAGTTTTTCTTGGTGTCGTATATGTTTCCAAAACTTCATCAAACTCTTCAGCGATAATGCCGTGGAGTACTTCTTCGCTTTTTAGAATTGACTCAAGGTACTCAATGAGTTTCATTAGTTCTGCAAGTTCATTTTCGATTTTTTCTATCTCTAGACCTGTAAGGCGGCCAAGACGCATAGCAACGATGCTTGCTGCCTGGATCTCTGAGAAATCAAATTCAGTTACAAGATTTTCTTTTGCTGTTTCTTCATTGTTTGAAGCACGGATAACACGAATGACATCATCGATGATGTCGATTGCTTTTTTGAGACCTTCTAAAATATGCGCACGTGCTTTTGCTTTTTCAAGATCGAAGATAGTACGACGGATAATGATGGTTTTACGGTGGTTGATAAAGTGCTTGAGTATATCAATGATACCGAAAATTCTAGGCTCTTGGTTTAATATAGATAGCATGATGATACCAAAGGTCACCTGCATAGCTGTCTGTTTGAAAAGGTTGTTTAAAACGATCTCACTCATTGCATCACGTTTAAGCTCGATGACAACGCGCATACCGTCACGGTCAGATTCGTCTCTTATTTCTGAGACGCCTTCTATGAGCTTCTCTTTTACAAGGTTGGCAACATTTTCAATGAGACGCGCTTTGTTGACTTGATAAGGGAGTTCATCGATAACGATAACCTCTTTCTTCGCTTTTTGTTCAATATGTGTCTTTGCACGAACTTTTATGCGGCCGCGTCCTGTTTCATACGCATCCATGATGCCTTTTTTACCAAAGATGATACCACCCGTTGGAAAGTCAGGTGCTTTGATGTGCTCCATCAGCTCATTTAATGAGATATCTGGATCGGCTAAAAGAGCTTTGAGACCGTTGAGCACTTCTGTCGGGTTATGGGGAGGGATGTTCGTAGCCATACCAACAGCGATACCGCTTGAACCATTAATGAGAAGATTCGGCACACGTGTCGGCATAACATCAGGTTCTTTTGTTGTCGCATCGTAGTTGTCTATCATATTGACAGTGTTTTTGTCCAGGTCTTTGAGCAGTTCGCCTGCATATTTTGTCATACGTGCTTCTGTATAACGCATTGCCGCAGCGGAGTCACCGTCAACAGAACCGAAGTTTCCTTGCCCGTCAACGAGTTCCATTCTCATCGAGAAGTCTTGCGCCATACGAACCAGTGCATCATATACAGCAGTATCACCATGTGGGTGGTACTGACCAATAACATCACCAACTATACGGGCTGATTTTTTATATTTTGCACCATGAGAAAGGTTAAGCTTGTCCATAGCATAGAGAATTCTTCTATGAACAGGTTTAAGGCCATCTCTTACATCAGGTAAAGCACGTCCCACAATGACACTCATAGAGTAATCAAGATAACTATTTTGAAGCGTCTCTTCAATGTTAATAGTATGTATATCGTCGTTATTTAGCAAATCGCTCATTCAAACACCCTAGTAATTAAAAATAAAATCTGAATATAGTATCTAATAAAGACTTAAGAAAATGTTTAAAGGGCTTATCTTTTTAAGAAATAGATAGTGATTAAAAATTAATCAATTAAATAATAATTTCGAGTATGATTTGTGTCATACTGCGTCTTGAAAATTAAAAATAAAGGATTTTTTTATGAAGAAGGGGTTTATAGCATTTTTATTTGCTTTACCAACATTTGTATTTGCAGAAGATACATTGGATACGGGGGATACAGCATGGATGATGATGTCTACTGCATTAGTGTTGCTTATGACACCTGCAGGTCTGGCACTCTTTTATGCTGGTATGACGCGAAGCAAAAATGTGCTTAATACTTATGCAATGGTTTTTGGAGCATTCGTAGTTGCCTTTGTTGTTTGGATTGTTGCGGGATATTCGATAGCATTCGGTACAGCTGATTCTGCTGCTGTCCAAAACATAATGGGCGGACTTGGTAATGTAATGTTAGACGGTATCAAATGGACGGACCTTAGCGGAACGTATCCTACATATGTTTTTGTTGCATTTCAAGGTACTTTTGCTGCTATTACCGTTGCTATTGCATCTGGTTCGGTTATTGAACGTATCAAATATTCAACGTGGTTGGTTTTTGTGGCAATCTGGGGACTTGTAGTTTATGCTCCTGTCGCTCACATGGTGTGGGGTGGAGACGGTGCACTTCTTTTTGATGCCGGTGCTTTAGACTTTGCCGGTGGTACTGTTGTACACATGAATGGTGGTTTAGCCGGTCTCGTTCTAGCTCTCTTAGTCGGCAAACGTGCGGGATACCCTAAAACTGCTATGAAGCCTGCAACTGTTCTTTTGACAGCACTTGGTGCAGCTTTATTATGGTTTGGTTGGTATGGATTTAATGCAGGATCTGCATTTGGTGCAAATGCTATTGCCGGTGTAGCACTGTTAACAACTACTATCGCTACTGCTGCAGCAGCTATTACGTGGATGCTTGCTGAGTGGTTCGTTTATAAAAAACCTACACTTTTAGGGATTGCTACAGGTGCTGTTTCCGGACTTGTCGCTATTACACCTGCAGCAGGTTTTGTAGGCATTGGTGGAGCTTTCATTGTTGGTATCGTTGGTACATTGTTCGCTTTCTGGGGAGTTACAGTGTTGAAGAAAAAACTTGGATATGATGATTCTCTTGATGCATTTGGTGTTCACTTCCTAGCAGGACTTTTCGGTGCACTTGCAACGGGTCTTCTTGCACTTAAAGACAATGACTTGCTATGGGACGGACCACTTAAAGAGTCTGGTGACAGAATGGGACAGTTTATGATCCAAGTAGAATCAGTTGTCGTCGTCGGTATATTTACACTTGTGGGTACTGTAGTTGTTTATTATATAGCGACTGCACTTACAGGTGGAAGCCGTGTAGATGAAGAGAATGAGTCTATGGGACTTGATGAATCGGTTCATGGTGAGAAGTATATCAACAACTAATCTCTTTTTGAGATTGGTATGTTGATTTTGTAAGTAAATATGGTTACAATTTAAAAATAGATTTTTTTGGAGTAAATAGATGAAAAAAGTAGAAGCGGTTATAAAACCATTTAAATTAGAAGATGTAAAAGATGCTCTTGCTGAAATTGGCATTGATGGGATGACAGTGAGTGAAGTAAAAGGTTACGGTCGTCAAAAAGGCCATAGTGAACTCTATCGCGGGGCAGAATATGTAGTTGATTTTTTGCCAAAGATCAGAATGGAAATGGTTGTTGCCGAAGAGATGGTAGAACAGGTTACTGTAACCATCGTTGAAGCTGCAAGAACTGGAAAAATCGGTGACGGTAAAATCTTCGTTAGCGATATTGAAAAAATCATTCGAATCCGTACAGGTGAAACTGACGAAGAAGCTATTTAGAAAGGTTAGTTAATGTCTGAAGCTGATTTTAAATACATCATAGACACTTTTTTTGCACTTTTTGCAATGGTACTTATCATTTTTATGGTGCCTGGCTTTGCGATGCTTGAAGCGGGACTTGTTCGAACGAAGAATGTCTCTTCCGTGTTAACGGTCAATACGATGATCTATGCTGTTGCTTCTATGTTTTTTTTACTTATAGGTTATACAATTGCATTTGGCTCATGGGAGAACAGTTCCATGAGTATCTGGGCAGCATTTTTGTTTCAAATGGCATTTGTCGGTAAAACTGTCAATATCATGAGCGGCGGAGTCAGTGAACGTGTAAAAATTATTCCATTGATGATATTTACCGTTGTCATGGCGGCAGTTATCTATCCTCTTGTCGTGAATATCTCATGGGGAGCCGATCTGCTCAAAGATACGGTTTTGGATCTCAATATGTATGATCTTGCAGGCTCGACAGTTATTCACTCGACAGGCGGTTGGGCGCTTTTGGCTGCTATACTTATTATAGGGCCGCGTAAAGGAAGATACAAAAACGGAAATATCAGAGTTATACCGGCTTCAAATGTTCCGCTTGTTGTCCTTGGCGCTATGGTTTTATGGATAGGATGGTTCGGCTTCAATGGCGGGAGTGTCGGTTCCATCTCCTCTGTTGAAAATGCAAATACGGTTGCAAAAACGATCATGAATACAAATACGGCAGGTCTTGCCGGTGCAATCATCGCAGCTGCCATTATGTATATGCGCTATAGGCTTTTAGATATTACGATGATTCTTAACGGTGCTCTTGGCGGGCTTGTTGCCATTACTGCCGGACCGGATCTCTACGATATGTACACGCCGATACTCATCGGTGCCATAGGTGGAGCTCTTGTTGTATTTGCTGTCCCTATGTTTGATAAATTGAGACTCGATGATCCTGTCGGAGCACTTTCTGTGCATTTGATAAACGGTATCTGGGGAACGCTCGCTGTGGGTATTTTTGTTGAGAGTGTTTCTATTGTAGATCAGTTAAAAGGCATTGTAGTTGTTGCACTGTTCGCATTTGTGAGCTCCTATGCAGTTATTTTTGTCATCAATAAATTCGTGAAATTTAGAGCAGAAGATGATGTTCAAGTTGAAGGACTTGATGTCAATGAAGTTGGTGTTGAAGCATATCCTGAGTTCAAACGCGCAATTTAACACTAATGTAACAGAGATTTTGATACGATGCATTTATGAATAAACATACAAAGTCTCTTCTTTTTTCTCTTGTTATTCACTCTCTTTTGCTGGCTGCTTTTATATATACTTATAAAACGGTCAGTGAAAGTTTATTCTCCAAGAAATCATCACCTCAAAAGAGAATCTGCATAAGTCTTGGCACCTTGACAAGTCAACCAAAGATAAAAAAAGAGACAGCAGTTGTTTCACAAAAAAAGCCTGCAATAAAAAAGAGTGTTCATAAAAAGCCACCACCTAAAAAGAAGTCTGTTAAAAAAGAAAAAGTGGTGCCAAAAAAGAAGACGAAAGTCCCTGAAACCAAACCTGTAAAAGAAGCCCCACAGAATAAAGTTCAAAAAGAGAAAGAAACAGTAAAAGAGCCAGAAGAAAAAACTGTTCTTCCTGTCCCAACAAAAGGTGTGCAAAAAGAGGAAGACTGTCCTTTAGCCTGCTGCTCCCACCCATCTAAAGAACAGGTGTATACAGAGAAAAATCTCGCCATAATCGCAAAACTTTTGCAGAAAAACCTTTCTTATCCAAGACGTGCAAGAAAAAGAGGTATAGAAGGCGAGGTAATTGTGAAATTTACACTAAAAACGAATGCAGAGGTTACTGATATTGAAATTGTATCTTCAAAAAGTGATGTCCTCTCACGTGGCGCTGTAAAAACACTTGAAAACTTGTCAGGTAAATTCCCAAAACCGGATGAAGCTTTGACTCTGACTGTGCCGATTGATTATAAACTGCAGTAATTAATCACTTTAAATATTCCAAACAGCCATGCAAAAAACTCAATTTATATGGACTGCAAATTTTTTCTTTTCCTCTGATTCCATCTTATGATTCCCGTAATAACTAATAAAATAAGCGATATTGCAGCAAAATCATTGACCCATATCCACCAAGAACTGAAAAATGTACCATCATGCAACGTTAGCAAAAGCGTATAAAGTGTTATGTTGGAAAATTTCGGAAGAGGAAACTTTTTTTGCATACTCGAAAAATATTTCAGAGTATGGTTTTCAATAAATATATCACGAAACATATGTGGAGCCTTTGGCAATATATTAAATTTATTTTCTTTATAAATTCTATTTGGTGCACCCATTCCGCTTATATATAAAACCTTATCTTGTCGAATCATTTTATATGCAAATTCTCTGTTCTCAAGTTTCCAATCCTTAAGATTTTTACTACTATAAATGCCATAACGATTACCCACTCTATATATTTGTCCATCAAAATCTACTGACCAGATATCACTACGAAGTGAATTGTAAATAGGTGGCAATACTGAATGAGGAAGTGTTATTGAGTTCATGAATTTTGCTAAACCTGATGAATGATCTAAAAATATACCCGTAACAGCCAAAAAAAACAACGGAACTGTCGCGATAACTGCAAAGATATTTGCATGTGTTTTAATGAGTTTTCTAGATATTTTAGGGGATTTCTTTTGTTTTATTAAAAACCAAATAATGTATCCAGTTAATGACAAATAAATTAATGCAATAGCACCATAATCATTTATAATCAATGAAGTGTTTTCATCAAACAGCCCCCGTCCATAATGTAGATCTCGAATAAAACGAGATAATTTTATATCTTCTTGCAACTCTTCTTTATTGATCTTTACAACTGTTTCATTCAGAATGACTAAATTTTTTCTATTAAGCACTATAAGTTTTTCTTTGTCAATTACAGCAATAATCTTGTTTTGAGAGATACTTAGTGCTGTAATATAGTTGTTTTGTAGTGCGAGTCTTTTTAAAATTTGTTTGTTATAACTATAAACTCCATCAGAAGTGGCAAGATAGAGTTGCTTTTGAAATGGAATAATTGCTAAAATTTGTAAAGATGATATTTTTGAAAATTTTTCACCATTATTAAAACTCTCAAAAAGACCTCTATGTCCTCCAACAATTATATGCTGTGGATTTTCAGTATCTTTATAGTAAGCATTAAAAAGTCTTTTCTCAGAACCTTTTATGTGTGATGGTACACTACTAAAAGTAGTAGTGTACAAAAAACCCCATTTGTCATGATCAAGAAAAAAGCCGCTGATTGAAAGAATAAGGAGAATAACGCCAGCGCTTATCCCTGAGATTTTATGAAGTTTATACGCTTTTACCATTTATACTCAATCCCTGCATAAAAACTTCTAGGATCAGCAGGTGTATAATCCTCTTTTCCATAAGCATATCTAGCATTAACAGCATATTTTTTATCTGTAAAATTGGTTACTTTTGTAAAAATTCTTAATTTTTTAGAATAGACATAGTTAGCTTTTAAATTTCCAATGCTATAACCATTATATTTATTTACCGTATGTGCGTCATCCATCCAATAAGAACCTACATATTGCCATTCCGCCATTGCCGTTAAACCTTTTAAATACTTTGGTAGATAAAATAGTCTTGCATTGGCAAGTGTATTTGGAGCTCCTGAAATTTCATTGTTTCCAAACGTAGGATCATTATCATAATTATGTTTAGAATATGAATAGCTTATACTTGTTTCAAACTCTTTTGTTATCTCAGATCTAAGTGAGGCTTCTATCCCTTTATGTATACTCGCACCACCATTTCTATAGCCACCGGTAGCTGAATCCCTTACAATAGTATCATCAATTGTCATATAGTAGGCAGCTAATTCAAGAAAAGATTTGTTAGAAAAACTTTTCTTTAGACCAATTTCATAAGTATTTGATTTTTCTGCATCAAGATTAATATTTTCATAACCTACTTTGACTGAGTAGAGTCTTGTAGCTTGTGGAATTCTAAATCCATTTGCATAACGAATATATAAGTTTAGATCTCTTTGTGGCATATAAGAGAGTGCAAGCTTTGGACTGAGATGATTATAGGAATCTTTTCTATTTGCAGGTCTATAATATGTACCTGAACTGTCTTGTGAATTTTGAGCTAAATTATTGGTATAGTCATAGCTATTGTAATCATATCTTAACCCTGGAGATAATTTTAATGTATCTGTAACCATATAATCTACATGTACATAAGGAGCAATAGCAAAATAATCTACATCATAATCATATAAAGCACCTTTTGTATATGTTGTAGCACCCCATCCCGTTGTTGTTACATTGAAGTCTTGGTTATATTTTAATGATGATTTTGTATATTCGCTATCAAAACCAAAGATTACTTTCCCCCAGTTTTTCTCATAAGTATTTCTTTGTAAAAACCCCAGAGTATAGAGTTCATTATCATTACTTGGAAGGTTCTTCTCCCATGTTGCGATATATCTATTCCTGTTATATCTAATATATGGCGTCATAGTTATCTCTAGATCATTATAGGAATAGTTGCTAAACTCTGCACTTATTTTAGCATAGTCAAATTTTCGTTTTACATCTGTTTTTTGTAAAGCTGTGAAGTAGTTTGGATCATCACTTGCCGCTGTTGAACCATTTTCGATGTTTGCATAGTCATTAAAACTATCTGCTTGCTCAGCATCTGTTTTTGAGAAATTAAAAAGAACTTTAACATCATTGTCATCATTGAAAGTATGATCATATCGGATATTGGCTTCCGCTCTATCTGCTTTTGTGTGATCCCTCCAACCTTTTGAGTGCATATACGAAGCATTGGCACGATAAGCATTGTCTTTATCTAGGGTGTCGCTTGCTTCTACACCACCAGTAATATAGCCATAACTCCCACCCATACCTTTAATAAATATCTCTTGTGTTTTAGATGGTTTTTTTGCAGACTCAACATTTATAACAGCGGCAACAGCATCAGAACCATAAAGAGCAGTTCCAGCCCCTTTTAACACTTCAACAGAAGATGCAGACTGATAAGTTGTATAAGCTAAGCCATTATGATTAAAAAATCCACTTGATTGGACTGGAATACCATCTTGCATAAATAGATAATAAGGGCCCGTCCCCATTGGCATACGAATCGATGTCATATGACCAATAACTGAGCCGGTCTGCTCAATTCTTACACCACTTAAAGAGTTCAGTAAATCTTTTTGGTAAATTACCTGGTCTAACTTTATCTCTTTTTCATCTTTTGTTGCAATACTTAAGGGTTGTTCAATAACATTTTCGTCAACACCAGTTGCTGTTACACTAACGGGTGCAATTTGAACAACACTATCTGCTAATAAAGCAGATGCTATTAAAGAAATCCCCAATATTCTTTTTTTCATTTGTACTCCAATTTTTTAATAAATTTTTAAAATAGTATAAAAAAATTGTTACAAAAGCGTTAAATGATTCTGATGTGCATCAAAAATGTGTACACAAATGCAATGTGCTCAATCAAGTGTTTGTAAAAGTGCTTATTTTAGGGAGTTGTAGAGAAAAGTTGGTGACCCCGAGGAGAATCGAACTCCTGTAACATGGATGAAAACCATGGATCCTAACCGCTAGACGACGGGGCCAACTTAAAAGGTGTAAAATGGTGTCCCGTGATGGATTCGAACCATCGGCCACATCATTAAAAGTGACGTGCTCTACCAGCTGAGCTAACGAGACATATACTCTCTTTGTTAAGAGGTCGAAATTATAGACAAATCCTTTTAAGATGTCAAGCAAAATAAGAAGAAATTTTAAATTTTATAGCTTTTATGCATATTAATCATCAATTAAATAATTTTTAACTAAAATCATTGCCAAATAAAGGAAATGAATGCAAATATTTGGATATTTTGTCTTTTTGATACTGTTGATGTCTTTTTCGGGATGTTCGCAGCAAGTTCGTATCAAGGCGCTTGAACCTGCAAAGGTTGACAGAATCTCTCAAACAAAAAAAATAGCAGTGCTTCATTTTAAAAATGATAGAGTAGGTCTCGCACGAAAGATAGAAGCAAAATTGGCAAGTTTTAAGATTGACAACAAGAAATATTTTACAATAGTAAGCCGCAACGATTTCAATACTATCATCAATGAACAAAAACTTCAAAGCAGTGGTTTGGTAGATGAAGAGGGATCGGTTAAAGTGGGTGAGATCATTGGTGCGCAGGCTATTATTTCCGGAGATGTGCGACGTCCTGCAAAACAGGACAGCTATTTTTATGAGCCGCGGGTACGATGTGCCAATGCAAAATGTAGTGAACTCTCTTACTATAATGTACGCTGTATGAAGCGTGTAGTCTCGCTTGCCGCGGAGGTGCGTGTCGTAGATGTCTCACATGGAGATATCATCTATGCTGATACGCTCAGCAGAAACAGGGTCTTTAAGCATTGCAGTGACGACTCACGTGCCTTACCTTCTACATCAATGGTAGCACAACAACTAGCACAGAACATAGCGGATGATTTTACCTATCAATTGACACCGCATTATCGAAGCTTCTCCGTGACACTTTTGGATGATCCCGATCTTGATTATACATCGCAGCAGAAAAAACTCTTAAAGGTTTCTTTGGAATATATAGAGCAGGGAAGATATGACAAAGCAGAGCAGTTCTTAACACGTCTTATAGATTCGACAGGTGGGAAAAGCTACGTTGCTTTTTATAATTTGGGTGTCATTAAAGAAGCACAAGGAAAATATAAAGAGGCAAAAGAGTATTATGAGTATGCCGATAATCTGATGGTCGAACCGGTAGAAGAGATAAATGCAGCTGTTGTGCGTATAAACAGACTCATAGCAAAAAGAGAGAAAACAATGGAGCAGCTTAACAGATGAAAAAAATGGTATACATTATAATGACCGCAATGCTTTTTTTGACAGCATGCGGCTCTGCAAACAGGGTTGTTGTGCAGCCAAAAGCGTTACCATCGTGGTACACCCATCCGCCGCAATCAAATGCTTTTGAACTCTATGCAATCGGCGAAGGCAAGGAGAAAAAAGAAGCAATATCGAATGCTCTTACGCTCTTGCTATCGACGCTTAGTGTATCTATCTCTTCAAACTACAGCGCAAAAACAATTGTGAAAGAAGGAACACATTACAATAGTTCGGATGCAACCTATGTCAATGAAACACACAGTGAAGTACAAAAGATAAAAGTAACAAACTATGAACTGCTTCAATCGGAGAAACTCGGGTTTAAACATTATGCTGTTTTGATAAAAGTCGATAAGAAGCAGTTCTTTAACGGACTGAAGCAGGATATAGAGCAGCAGCTTAACATCATTGAAATGCGTGAGCAAAATATAGGCAGCAAGAATGCCATAGAACAACTTGCCTTTTATAGACAATCATTAGATTCGCTAAAAGAGCTGCAAAATTCATTAGCTGTGATGAAAGTTTTAGAGCCGAAATTCAGTGCAGAGAGTTATCTGCAAAGGTATGAAAGACTTCGTAAAAAGCATGATGCCTTATTGCAGCGTATAAGCTTTTGGGTGAAATCGAACTATCAGCCATTGGCTTTTCCGATTGCAAAGGGAATCAGTGCTAAAAAACTGACAATCAAAAATAGAAAAGATAAGTTTCATTTCAATGTCTTGATAGATGCGGATATAAAAAAAGCAAGCGCGTATGGATTTACACTGGCTCGAGCGAACATAACTATTGCAACACAAGATGCTCACGCAAATGTCATAGCGAATAACTCCCTCAATCTTGTCGGTCAGTCATCCCAGGGCTACAGCATTGCGAAGCAGGATCTAGTGAAAAAATTGAACAGGCTCATTGAAAAAGAGGGCATTGAAAAAGTGCTCAATTTAGACATTTAAAAATCGTTTACTCCAAAGGAATATACTTTCACTATATACACATTAAGGTAGTGAAGATATGATTTCAAAGATTCAAAATATAAAAAATGAAGTTGCAAAGGTAGTCGTTGGGCAAGAGAAGATGATAGATTCTCTTCTTATCGCTCTTTTATGTGAGGGTCATATCCTTATTGAAGGTGTTCCCGGACTTGCAAAAACAACTACGGTAAATGCCCTTTCAAAAGCACTTGGACTTGATTTCAAGCGTGCGCAGTTCACACCGGATCTACTTCCGTCAGATATTTTAGGGGCTGAAATATATGACCCGCAAAGCAATCAGTTCAAGATCAAAAAAGGTCCGATCTTTACAAACCTCTTACTCGCAGATGAGATCAACCGTGCTCCTGCAAAAGTACAGTCTGCCCTTCTTGAAGTGATGCAGGAGAAGCAGGTTACCATCGGTGATACGACTTTCAAGATAGATCTTCCTTTCTTTGTAATGGCGACACAAAATCCTGTAGAACAAGAGGGCGTCTATCAGCTTCCAGAAGCACAGCTTGACCGTTTTATGCTCAAGCTTGTTGTCGGGTACAACACAAAAGAAGAAGAGCTGGAAATCGCGCGTAGGATCTCAAGCGGAAACTTTGAGAACATCATGCCTGCAATTGATAAAGGCGAACTCGATGCCATCAAAGCTGCCGTGCGAGAGGTGCATGTCGATGCCGAGGTTGAGAAGTATATGATCGAGCTTGTGAATGCGACGAGATATCCGGAAGAATACGGTCTTGAAGAGATAAAAGATTTTATCCAGTTCGGTGCCTCTCCGCGTGTCAGTATCGATATGTTCAAAGCGGTAAAAGCGATGGCATTTATGCGAGGAAAGGATTTTGTGACTCCTGTCGATGTTGCTTATATTGCAAAAGAGTTGATGCGTCACCGTATAGTGCTCACATATGAAGCGGAGGCGGAAGGCATTACGACAGATGAGATCATTCAAAAAGTGCTTGAAGCTGTAGCCATCCCGTAAGGTTGTTCACGTGAGCAAACTACAAAAGATACTTGTCCGTGCTCGTCGTCAGGTCTTTTCCGAAATGGTGGGGAACAACCCTTCCATATTTCAAGGAGAGGGCTATGATTTTATCGAGCTGCGTGAGTATATGCCGGGCGATGATATTCGTCATATAGACTGGAATATCACTGCGAAGCTGCAAAAACCTTATATCAAGATATTTCGTGAAGAGCGTGAGCTCAATGTCGTTGTCGCTTCCATGCTCAACGGGAGTGTTTACTTCGGTTCAAAACGCTTCAAGCAGGATGTGATTGCCGAGATAGTGGCAATGCTGAGCTTCTCAACGATAAAAAATGGTGACCTGCTGAGTTCTTATATCTTTACAGATAGAATGGAATCACACCTCAAACCGAGCAAAAAACTCTTCTCCGTGCATAAAAACGTTGAAGAGATCGTGAACTTTGAAGCCTTGAACCATAAAGCAGACTACAAAGTGCTCGCTGATACGCTCTTTACAAGACTTAAGCGTAAATCACTTGTCATTGTTGTCGGTGATTTTTTTGAAATTCCCGATTTTAAACTTCTGGCAAAAAAACATGAGGTTGTCGCCGTTGTCGTGCGGGATATTTTAGAAGAAAAACCGCCGAAAATGGGTTTTGCTTCATTGATTGATCCGGAAAGCGGTAATGTACTTGAAGGTGACTTCAATGATGCTACTGTGGCTTCGTATGCGAAAAAAGTGACAGAGCATGACAGAGAACTCTATGCGACTTTTAGAAAGCATCATGTTCGTTTTACAAAAGTTTATACACATGAAAGTGCCGGTGTCGCTTTAAGAAGATTATTTGAAGGCAGATAATATGCAAAATATGCAGACAAATGAGATACCGTTACACGATATAAAACCGCTGCTTGAGATAGAAGATTATTCATTCTGTTACTTTATAGGAATCGTTACGGTCGTTACGCTGATTGTGCTAGGCGGTTTATATCTTCTTTATAGACATTTTCGAACTAAAAATAGATTTAATCTGCGAAAAGAACATTGGAAAATTTTAAACAATATTGATTTGAATGAGACAAAGAAAGCAGCTTATGAACTCACGGAATATGGCGCTACCTTTGCAAATGACAGCGATAGACATGCGAAGACCTATCATGATATGCTAGAACATTTACAGAAGTATAAATACAAAAAGAATGTTGATGATTTCGACAGTGAAACATTGAGAATTATAGAACTATATAGAGGTATGATAGATGTTTGACGGAATATATTTCGAATTTCCAAAGATTGCATTTGTAATCTTTTTTTTCATAGCCTGTGAAACACTCTGTAAGATGAAACTGCCGTCTATATACTTTCCTCACGCAAGCCAATTTATGAAGAGCAATATTGCTACATCTAAATTGCTCTTTTTTCTGAAATGGCTGGGGATAGTGATGTTGATCTTGGCTTTGATGTCGCCTGTGAAAGACGAGCCGTATGAGCTTGCACCGAAAAAAGGACATGAAATAGCATTGATACTGGATGCTTCGCAGTCTATGCAAGAGCGTGGATTTGACAGAATGAACCCTGCAGCAACACGTTTTGATGTTGTGAAGAGAATTGTAAGAGACTTTATAAAAAAACGTAAGAACGACAATATCGGTCTCGTTGTTTTTGGCGCCTACTCTTTCATCGCTTCACCGCTTACTTATGATGAGCATATTCTCTCACGCATAGTTTCGCAGTTGCAGATTGGCATGGCCGGAAAATATACGGCACTCTATGAAGCACTTGCACAGGGGGTTAATCTCCTTAAAATGAGTAAGGCTAAATCCAAAGTGGCTATTTTACTGACTGACGGTTATTCGACGCCGCAGGTAGATAAGATTCCTCTCGATGTTGCTATCGATCTGGCAAAAAAAGAGGGTGTTAAGGTCTATCCTATCGGAATAGGCGGTCCTGACGGCTACAATCGTGCAGTACTTATGAAGATAGCCAAAGAGACAGGCGGCGTGGCTTTTGGAGCTTCAAGTGCAGATGAACTAAAAGCGGTGTATGACAAGATAGATGCGCTTGAAAAGTCAGATATCAAGAATGAAACATTTACCTATCTGAAGTACTACTATTTCTATCCGCTCTTTATAGGGTTGATATCACTAATGCTCTATATCTATCTTCGAAATAAGAGAGGGAGTGCATAAAATGAGTTTTTTACATCCTGAATTCTTATACTATATGCTTCCGCCGCTTTTCATACTCTTTGGACTGCTGCTCACGCAGAAAGAGGCGCAGGCAAACTTTTTTTCTCAGGAAGTTATTGACAGGCTGCGTGTCAGTGCAAATACTTTGACGCTCAAGGCTAGAAACGCACTGTTTTTTCTCATTGGTGTTTTACTGGTTATCGCACTTGCAGGTCCGGTCATCAAAGAGGGCAAGATCGAGATCAAGGCAAAAAGTGCTGACATTATGATAGCGTTGGATATCTCTGATTCGATGCTTGCGACGGATGTCTATCCGAATCGTTTGAAGCTGGCAAAACAAAAAGCGCTGGAGTTTTTGCGACTGGCACCAAACGAACGCATAGGTGTCATAGCTTTTGCAAAGAACTCCTATCTTGTCTCTCCTCTTAGTTTTGACCATGATGCCGTAGCATTTTTGCTTAAAAATTTGGATACGACATCCATAACAGAGCAGGGAACAGATCTGATGTCCATGCTTGAGGTGGTTGACAGAAGTATTAAAGATGAGACGCGAAGATATATACTGCTGCTGAGTGACGGTGGTGATGATAAAGACTTCTCACGTGAGATAGCTTATGCGAAAAAGCATAACATAACTGTGTTTGTACTAGCAATAGGAACGAAAAAAGGAGCACCGATCAAGCTGCCTAACGGAGAGTTTATTAAACAAAACGGTTCTATTATTTTGACAAAATTAAATGAGAATATTGCTGACCTTGCAACAAAAACAGGCGGTGTTTATATAGAAGGTGTGAATGCCAACAGTGATGTCAAAGCGATGCTGCGTGAGATAGAGACAAAAGCGAAGAAAAAAGAGAGAAAATCTGAAGAGATTGAAAAATACATACCTCTTTTTTACTATCCTGTAGGGTTGGCACTTCTGTTGTTGCTGATTGCTACATCTTCAATGAGTAAGCGTAAAACGGTACAGGTGCCTTCCATGTTCCTTTTGGCTTTGGTGCTTTTCAATGCACCTAATGTCAAAGCGGGTATCTTGGATTTTAAAGAGTTAAACAGTGCCAAAAAAGCGTATGAGCAGCAAAACTATCAGCAGTCGGCGAAATATTTTGACGAATATGCGAAGAAAACCCATAAGGACGCTGCTTATTACAATGCAGGAAACGCTTTTTACAAGCAAAAACAATATAAAAAAGCACTGCAAAATTATGAAAAAGCGACGTTTAGTAATAAAATAGAGCGTGCCAAAAACTTTGCAAATATGGGGAATGCTCACGCAAGACTCGGCAGTGAAAAAGAGCTAAAAGCAGCGATACAATCTTATGAAGAGTCTTTGAAACTTCATGAAGACAAAGCGGTGCGTGAGAATCTCGAAGCTGTAAAAAAAGCGCTGCAGAAAAAACAACAAAAGAAACAGCAGCAAAATAGAGATCAAAAGAATAAAGATCAAAAAAATAAGCAGCAAAATAAAAAGAATGAGAAGAATAAAAATCAGCAAAACAAAAATGAGAACAACAAACAAAACAGTAAGGACAATAAACAAAATCAGCAAAACAAACAGAGTGAGCAAAATAAAAAGAATGAACACAAAGAGAAGCAAAATTCTCAGCAAAACAAGCAGCAGCAAAAAGAGAATGAGAAACAAAAAGAGAAACAAGAGAGAAAATCAAAACAGCAAAGTTCTGATGAAAAGCTGAATCAACAAAAGAATCAAGAAGAGCAGAAAAAACAGAACAAAGAAGAAAAAGAAAAAGCGAAGAAAGAAAAACAAAAACTTCAGGAGCTTAAAAGTCAAAAAGAAGATAAAAATAAAAAAGACAAAGAACAAGCTCACGCAGCACAAATGCAGCAAAAAATGATGAAAGATAAAATGAGCGATGCCGAAGAGAAAAAATGGCTCAAGGCATTGAATCAGCAGCAAAACTCCTATCTTTATATGCTCAACAAAGAAAAACCTATAAAGGATAATGAAAATGAAAAACCTTGGTAAAAAAATATTTATAACATTTATACTTTTTACTACAGCTGTTTATGCTTCTGTAACAGCACGTGTTGAACCGCCTGTTGTGCACAGCGGTGAAACAGCTACATATATACTGACTATCAGCGGTGAAAAAGTACATAAACCGGTACTCAATGATATCTGTGGCAATCAAATACTTGGAACAAGCTCACAGACAAGCATCGAGATGGTCAATATGGACTACAAGAAAAGCTATGTACTCTCATATGAGTTCGCTCCACAAAAAAGCTGTACTATTGAGCCTGTAAATGTTGAGGTCGATGGCAAAACAGAAAAATCCAACGCAGTCAAAGTAGTTGTAAAACCTGCTTCACAGGATAAAGATGCGCCCTTTGTTCTCTCTTTAAAACCCTCTAAAGAAGAGCTGTATGTAGGAGAGCCGTTTGTGCTCAATCTTGAACTCAAACAAAGTAAAAATGCTGCTGTTGTTGATTCGAAATTCATAGAACCGGATTTCAAAGGTTTCTGGATAAAGGCAAAATCACAGGCAACAAGACAAGAGACACCGGAGTATATCATCACCCGTGCATCTTATAAACTCGCTCCCCAACGAGAAGGCAATTTAACAATAAAGCCTGCACAACTTCGAATCGCTACACGCATAAATCGTCGTGATATGTGGGGATCATTTATGCCTCAGGTAAAGTGGAGAAATTATTACTCTAATGAAGTGAAAATTCATGCCAAACCTCTGCCAAACGGTGCCAAAATCGTCGGTGATTTTACTATTAGTGTCAAAGCGGACAAAACAGAGATAACATCTAATGAGGCTGTTAATGTTACGGTAACAGTAAAAGGAGAAGGCAATCTTGAAGATATAGGCACGTTCAAGCCTTACATTGACGGCGTGAATGTCTTTGATGAAAAGATTGAAATTCACGGAGATGCTTTGACGCAAAAACTGGCTTTTGTCTCAGATAAAGATTTTACAATACCACCTTTTAAACTCGCTTTTTATGATCTCAAAACAAAACAGGTACGACAGATAAAAACAGAACCGATCCATATAAAAGTAAAAGGCTCTGCTAATGCGAGCAGTTCATTAAATATTAAAAAAGAAGAGCCGAAAATTACGATAAAAAAAGCTAAAGAAACTTCAGTACCGGCAACTCAAAATAGTGTAAATTATATATGGCTGGCTGTCGTTTTTATCTCTGGCCTTGTCATTGGTATTGCTCTTATGTTTTTCAAACCTTTTAAAATAGCAAGAAAAGAAAAAAGCTTCAATATAAAAGATGAAAAACTATTGCTTCTAAAACTATTGCCATATAAAGATGAAGATGAAGAAGTGAAAAAAATAGTAGATATTTTAGAAGGTAATTTATATGGCGGGAAAAAAGAAAAGATAGATAAAAAGCTCTTAAAAGAGATAATTAAGAAGTACGATATAGCCTAATCTAGGATATCGTGCAACTTATTGGCGTCTGCCATCTCCTTATGTACTTTCTCCCACTCATCATTTTTGATGCACTCTTTCATAAAATCGAGCTCTTTTTCAAAAAGATCAATTGCTTCGAGCAGGTTCTCTTTGTTTTGTCTGAAAATATCTTCCCACATGTAAGGAGATGATTTAGCAAGGCGGCTCATAGAACGGAATCCACCGGCAGCAAGCGCTAAAATATTGTTCTTTTGCTCTTGTCGCATGACGGTATTTGCAAGTGAATAGGAGATTGCGTGAGGCATATGTGAGATAAATGCCGCATGTCTGTCATGCTCATTTGATTTCATGAAGTATTTTTTCATCTTCAGTGCTTTGAAGATTTTACGCGCGACTTCTCTTTGGTGCTCACCGCTCTCTTCAAGATCACATAGTACAACGACTTTATCTTCATAAAGGCCTTCCAATGCTGCGTGAGGACCAAAATTCTCTGTTCCAGTCATTGGATGTGCGGCTACGAAGTTCTTACGTATCTCTTTTGGTACGGCGGCAACTATTTTTGCTTTTGTACTGCCAAGATCTATGACGGTTGTGTTTTTGTTGATATCTTTGAGATCTTGAAGTGCGGCAATGACACCATTGACAGGAATGGCTAAAAAGATGACATCATAATTTTTGACTTCATCAAAGGAGACGATCTTTTCTACAAGATGTAAAGCAAGTGCATCTTTTTGATGCTGTTCATTATGGTCATGACCGACAATCTCATCGATAAAGTCAAGTTTCTT
Organism: Sulfurimonas paralvinellae; assembly: GCF_014905135.1. Lineage (NCBI taxonomy): Bacteria > Pseudomonadati > Campylobacterota > Epsilonproteobacteria > Campylobacterales > Sulfurimonadaceae > Sulfurimonas > Sulfurimonas paralvinellae. The sequence goes on from NZ_CP041406.1 coordinate 521,950, forward strand.
GAGACTCAGTGCCAAAGAACCACCCATAAGCCCTAATCCTATAATTGCTACATTCACGACATCCCTTTTATTATTTTTCAAAATTATACTGAATTTACTTAACATTAACCTCATAATGGGTAAAATCTTTTCTAATTTTACGTATGGATTATGAATGAAAATATTTTTATCGCTCTTTTTTGTCTTTTTAACAAGCAGCTTATATGCAGAAGTTGTGAAATCAATAGAATTTGACGGGATGATGCACTTGTCAAAACCGGTTGCTTTACGCATGCTCTCCTTTGAAAAAGGTGATGATATTGGTGTGGAAGATGTCGATAAAGCGATTAAAAAATATTTTGAGCAGGGATATTTCAATGATGTCTGGGCGGAATTTTCAGATGGAAAACTTACTTTCTATTTTAAAGAAAAAGCGATCATCTCTCAAGTTGAACTCAAAGGCTGGAAAGAGAATGATGACGATGTGAAAGACTCGGTCATTCAAATTAAAAAGGGTACGCTCTATGATGAAAAGAAAATCGAAGCTGCTAAAAAACGAATTATCGAAGCGATATCACAAGAGGGAAAAATAGACTCTGTTGTCGAAGTGAAAACGACATATCTTGAAAACGGCAGTATTAAAGTGACTTTTATTGTCAACGAGGGTGAAGAGATTACGATTGAAAAGATCGACTACAGCGGTGTTTATGGATTGGATCCGGATGATTTTGATGATGTCATAGCAAATAAAGAACATCAGTTTATGGGATGGTTCTGGGGAAGAAACAACGGAAAAATGTCGCTTCGTGATTTAGAGTATGATAATTTGAGAATTCGTGATATGTATATGCAACATGGTTATCTCGATGCAAAAGTAGATGAACCTTTTGTCCGTGTCAATTTTGACAGTTATCTCGCAGACATGAGCTATCAGATTACAGAAGGAGAACAATATACGATCTCTAAAGTAACGATTTATCAAGTTAAGCATGTGATAGACGATGCAAAGATAAGAGAACTCATCTCTTTGCAAAAAGGAGATATCTTTAATGTTAAGAAGTTCCGTGAGGACTCTGAAAAGATAAAAACACTCATAGCAGATAAAAGCTATGCTTTTGTGCAGGTTGTACCGGATCTAAAGAAAGACAAAGAAAAGAGAACTGTCGAAGTCGTTTTTCGCGTTATGCCTGGAGATAGAGTAAAAATAAGAAATGTACTTATTTCCGGAAATACAAGAACGCTTGACAGAATCATCCGTCGTGAACTCTATCTAGGTCCTGGAGATATGTACTCCTTAACCGACTTGAAAGATTCACGTAACTCACTTGGGCGTCTTGGATTTTTTGATAGCAATACGATTGAAGAGAAGCGTATTGACAACCATACGATGGATCTTGTTGTAAAAGTGAAAGAGGCACCGACCGGTAATGTTCAGCTTGGTGGCGGCTATGGTTCCTATGGCGGGTTGCTATTGAGCATAGGTGTAAATGATAGAAATATTTGGGGTTCAGGTATCAATGTCGGTGTCAAAGCTGAAAAGTCACAGACATCACAAAGCTACTCATTCAATATTTCAAACCCGAGACTTAACGACAGTGACTTCAGCGGAAACTTTTCTGTTTACCACTCTGTCTATGACTATAATGATTATACGACATTGACAGACGGTGTCTCTATTGGTACTGGACATAGATTTTCTCGACATATAAGTGGTTATCTTGGCTATGGATACTCTAAAAATGATTATGAATTCGGTTCAGATTTTAACGCGTCACAGTACGGAACGGGAACATATTACTTTGAAGCGTATGATAAAAGTTCAGTTACGGTAAGTATAAACTGGGACTCTACAGATGATTATTATCTGCCGCGTGAAGGGTTTACCCTTTCTCAAAGTTTTGAAAAATCAGGACTCGGCGGTGATGCGGATTTCTTAAAATCGAGAACGACATTCAACAAGTATTACGGACTGGATGATTACCTGGGATTTGATGCTATATTTCGCTATAAAGCGCGCTATTATGCCATTATAGACAATGGCTATATTCCATTGGCAGAAAAGTTTTATATGGGTGGTATAGGAAGTGTCAGAGGATATGAGTCTTACTCTATCTCACCAATGATTGCAGATTCTTCAGGAACAGATACCTATAAAGGAACGACTATTCGAAGGATAGGGGGAACACAGACATTTTCTAATAATGTTGAAATGAGTTTTCCTCTGATCCCAAAAGCGAAGATGCGTTTGGTTACCTATTTGGACTGGGGAATTATTTCAGATAATATCAGTGCAAATGTTTTAGATGGTACCAACAATCAATCCCGTGCCGGTTATGGAGCAGGACTGGAGTGGTTTTCTCCTGTAGGACCGATTCAATTGATGTTCTCCAAAGCAATCAACCCACAAGAGGGCGATAAGACTTCTAACTTTGAATTTACAATGGGCCAGAGGTTCTAGAGGTTTTTATCTTCTTCGAAGAGAACTTGAAAATGATTGTCCTTACATTCTATTTTCGAAACAGCTCTTTGTGCGATGTAGAGTTTCGTCTTTGATCGAATCGTGAACGCTCCCGATGCAAACTCCATACTAAAATCTATATTTCTTGGTCGATGACTTAGCAGTGCAATAGAGAGGGAGAGTATGTAGCTTAAAGAGTGCACTATATGTACATTTTCAGGAAGCAGTTTTGCATAGAGCTGTAGATGTGTATCTGATGGCAGACGATTTTTTGCATACTTTGTCAATGTTGAGATGAGCATAATATCATGATGTCTAAATCCATACTCCAAAGCACTTTGGATGATATAGTAAGTGTGTTTGTTCTGTGAGTAAAAATGAACACTACTGCCGGCAGGATAGAGCTTGGCAGCAATACTTAATGATTTTCTGTACTCTTTATCGATACCAAAATATTCTGCTGTCAGATCAAAAATCTTTTTGCTTAAAGATGCAAGATTGTTTGAAAATGCTTTATCCTGCACATACGAGTCTAAAATGTAGCGTACCGATGTATTGTAGTTTTGCGGAAACTTATGTTTGGAAGTGCGAAGCAGATCAGAAAGATAGACACCTTCACGTACACCGACACCACTTGTAATGATTTTGTCTATATCGATTTTTTTCATCACTCTTTGCAGTATCAGTGTACCGGGTTTGATGACATCAAAGCGATTGTTTTTGATAAAAAGAGCAGCTAAAGCCTTTTCATCTTTGGCTTTGAGAATACGTTTGAGGTAATCTTTGAAGATAGCTGTGCTGTACTCAAATGCATGCAATTTATTGAGAGGATAGAGCGTCTCTTTTAAAATAGCATTGGATATTGCCCGAAATGTTCCACCTATCCCTATAAGTGTACTTACAGAGCTGATATCAGAGAGTTTTTCTAACTCTTTATCAATGTAATTTGTTGCACCTTCTATATCGTCTTTATCGAAAAAAAGTTCTTTAAGTCGAACAGTTCCAAGTTTGAGAGAGACGGTATTTGAGACATTATCTTCATTGATAAAAGCAAACTCTGTAGAACCGCCGCCGATATCTATGCTCAATGCATTTTTTTGTTTTGGCAGGAGATTTGCACAGGCTATAGCACCGAAGTATGCCTCTTTCTCTCCTGAGATGATTTTAATATTGAGTTTAAGAGCGTGCTTGACACGCAGTAAAAAAGTTTGTTTGTTTGGTGCGTCACGCAAAGCAGAAGTCGCTACACAGAGAACTTTTCTTACTTTAAAAGAGTGTGCGATACTTAAAAAGTCATGCAGGGCATCATAGGTTCGCTGCATGGGGATTTCTTGAAGCTCTCCATTGTGCTTGTAGGCGTCTTGGGATATTCTTACTTTGGATTTTTCTTCGTGGAGGAGGTGGAAAGCATAACGGGAAGTCTTCTCATAGACAACCATTCTAACTGAGTTAGAACCAATGTCTATGATAGCAACTCTCTTAGCCAATTATAACTCTTCGTGCTCTTGGAGCTGTTTATACTTGAACTGCAGTTCTGCAATTGTTTCCACATTATCTTTATCCGGAACAATGCAGTCAACAGGACAGACTGAAATACATGCAGGTTCATCATAAACACCAACACATTCAGTACATCTGTCAGGGTCGATATAGTAAATCGGGTCACCTTCTTCGATCGCTAATGTCGGACACTCTTCACGACAAGCATCACATGCTATGCACTCTTCATTAATAATTAATGCCATATTCAAAAACCTTATATTTTCTACTTATTTATTTCGTGAGAGATTTATAGCAAAAGTAAGCTTTATTATTTTTGAAACGCTTTTAATTCCTTGGAATTATGCACGATAGTTTGGAGTTGAGCTGCAGTGAAGCAACCGTTCCCTCAATACCGTCTTCTCTATTTTTTATATTTATCTTAGCACCGAGCGCATCTGCAGCACTTTTTGCCAAGAAGAGACCCAGGCCAACACCACTTTTATTGCCTTGGCGTTTAAAAGGTGCAAATAGATCGACACTTTCATCGATACCACACCCCTCATCAATAACTTCTATTAAAAGTCCATATTCATCCTCTTTGCTGCGAAGAAGAACATGCTTCTCTTTTGGTGTGAATTTGAGTGCATTTTGTAGAAAATTCTGGATGATTTGATTTAAAAGAGAGACCTGCAGCGTTGCCATATAGCCGTCAGGTTTGAAATCCATTAAAAGATGTTTGCCTTCATTCTCTGCTAAGAGTTTAAAATCATCTGCTTTTTGTTTAAGAATTGAGATAACATCGACTTCTACGGGTTTATCAAGCTGCGCACCCTCTTGACGGCCTATGTTTAAAATATTTGAGACAATGATATTCATCTCATCTATTGTCTTGTTTGTCGTCTTGAGTGCGTCGATGTACTCCTCTGGAGAGCGTTTTTTAATGAGTGTTACCTGATTTTTGAGTTTGATTACGGCAAGTGGTGTTTTTAACTCATGCGCAGTACCGATGAAGAGCTCTTTTTGATACTTGACAAAGTTTTGAATTCTTGCGATGAGATGATTGATCGTTTCACCAAGTGGTTCAAACTCTTGTGGAAGTGCGTTAAGGTCAATTGGTTTCATCAGGTGTTCGTTCATGTTCGCAAGCTTCATATTGAGAGTTTTAATAGGGACAACAAGCATTTTAGAAAGCATTACCGCATAGAGAATGACCAGTAAAAAACTGGCGATATTGATGATGAAGATATAGTGCAGTATTTTATTTAACAAGCGCTTTGTCGGTGTGATATTCTTGGTGATTTTCAGATAACTTGCATCATCAAGTTTAAAGGGATAGATAAGGGTAAGATAGGTTTGATTTTTTTTAGTGATCTCGTAGACATCCATGTCCCCCATTGGAGATTTGAGATGAATAATTTCAATATTGATGGAGAGAAAGTTCTCTGAAATGGAATCATCTAACTGAAACACAGATTTATAGTTTGCTATATTTTTAGCATAATGGATAAGCTCTTCTTTTTTTTCATCATAGACTGATTTTTCGATGTAAAAGTATAAAACAGATGAGAAGATAAAGATTAAAATTGCAGAGGAAAAAATGAGTTGGATTAGAAAGCTTTTTCTAATACTCTTTTTGGAGAACATATAATCCCTTTTTTTGAGGGATTATATCATTGTTTGGATTAAACTTCTTTTGGAAAACAGAAACGGTATCCGCGACGGCGCACAGTTTCAATTGTTGTAATACTTAATGGTTTATCCATCTTTTGTCTGATTTGATTGATAGCAACTTCAATAACATTAGGCGTTACAAGTTCAGGCTCTTCCCAGATAGCATCTAAAAGCTGTTCTTTGGAAACGATTTGGTCACGGTGACGTGCCAAGTGAGTAAGTACTTCAAAAGGTTTTCCTTTGAGCTCTATTTCAGTTTCTTTGTAAGTGATTTTTTCTTCTTCAGGGTTGATAGTCAAGTCTTCGATTTCGATGATGTTACTACCACCAAAACGTAAACGCGCTTCTATACGTGCTACAAGAACGTCAAAATCAAAAGGTTTTCTGATGTAGTCATCAGCACCTGCACGAAGTGCTTCAATTTCACTTTCGTTATCATCTCTTGCTGAAAGAACAACAACAACAGTTTTTGGAGTATTCGCTTTGATATCACCGATGATATCTACTGAATTACCATCCGGAAGCATCCAGTCCATAAGAACTAAATCGTAGTTACGGATGTCAAGATAGTATTCACCGTCTTTAAGTGTTTCAACAACATCACTTTGGTAACCAAATTCTTTTAGTCCCTCTGCAAGCATCTTATTTAATGTTACTTCATCTTCTATGATTAGAATACGCATTCATCATTTCCTATTTCTAATATTTTGGCGGAATTGTATCATAATTTTAGGTTAATTTAAAGTTTTTTTCAATTTTTTTTAAAAAAAAATGAAGTTTGGATTAAGAATCAAAAGAGGTAAGCTCTTCAACAGATACCCTGCAGTCAGGGAGTATGGAAGATTTTGTGATTTTTAAATTGAGGGTGTTGATTTTTGAAAAATTTTCTTTAAGTATTTGTGATAAATTAAGCAAAGCATCTTCTATTAAAAGATATTTTTCTTGTTTCATTGTTTTTTTGATGAGCTCTGCAACATCGGCGTAATTGATAAATTCATTTTTGTCATATGTATACTCGATCTCGAGATTTATGATGACATCCTGCTCTTGCTTACGCTCAAAATCCAAAATGCCGATGATGCATTGAAAATTCAGATCTTCTATGAAAATTTTCATCTAAATTACTCTTTTTTCCTCACCTTTGATAACACGGATGATATTTGGAATATGTTTATAAAAAAGAATGAAAACAATAAAAACAACAGGTGCGTGAGGCATTTCTGGATGAATGAAAAAGCTCGATATCAACAGTGCCAAAACACCGGTAAGTGAAGAGACAGATGAGATGCGAACAGTTTTTGCCATAACGGCCCAGACTACAAGGGCTATAGTCGTCTCAATCGGGATCATGAACATCATAACACCCATACCTGTTGCAATTCCTTTGCCGCCTTCAAGACCAAGATATGGAGAAAAACAGTGTCCAAGAACTGCTAAAACAGCAATCGCCCACAGTACAGAATTATCAAGCCCCATAAAATAAGCAGCTGCTAAAACGACAACACCTTTGAGTGCATCGAGGACAAGCGTTGCGGTTCCAAGTTTTTTAGCCAGTTTCGGATCGCGTTCTTTGACCACGCGAAGTACATTGGTTGCTCCAATACTGCCGCTTCCACTTGCTTTGACATCCACACCGGCAAATTTTTTAGCAAGCAGTAGACCAAAAGGAATCCCGCCGATAAGATAAGCTGCTATATAAAACTGTACATTGATATTGAATAAAAAATCCATTAAAAACCTTAATTATAATTTGTTCTGACATTCTACAATCTATATGCTAAATAATTTTTGATATAATTGCAGAATAACAAAATACAGGATATTTTTTTGCAATACACAAATGAAGAATTGAAAATAAAAATTGACGAATTGAAGAAGAAATTGAGTGTAACGGTAGTTGCGCATTTTTATCAGCGTGATGAGGTTTTTGAAATCGGTGACATTACGGGTGACTCTCTTGAGCTTGCTATGAAGACAAAAGCGGATGATTCTGAATTTGTACTTTTTTGCGGTGTCGGCTTTATGGGACAGAGTGTCAAGGTGCTCTCTCCTGAAAAACGTGTAGTTATGCCAAAAATCGCCTGCTGTGCAATGGCGAGAATGATAGACTCAATCTACTATGATGACTCAGTGAAATTTTTAAACGATAACGGCATCGCGAGTGAGAATATACTGCCTATTACCTACATAAACTCAAATGCCGATGTCAAGGCAAAGGTCGGTGAAATGGGCGGTATGGTCTGTACAAGTTCCAATGCCAAAAAGATCATCACAAAAGCTCTCGGCGAAGGAAAAAAGATACTTTTTGTACCGGACAGATGTTTGGGACAGAATATCGCCAACCAGATGGGATTGAAATCTATGGTTATCGGTCAAGGCGGTGATCCAAAAGAGGCAGATATCATCTGTTATGATGGTTTTTGTTCCGTTCACCAGCTTTTTACGCTTGAAGATATTGAGTTCTATCGTAAAAAATATCCGGGTATCAAGATAGCAACCCACCCTGAGTGTGATCCTGCCATCTGTGATGCAAGTGATTTTGTCGGTTCTACTTCTCAGCTTATTAACTACATAAAAGAACTTCCCCAAGATCAAAAAGTGGCTGTCGGTACGGAGTTCAACCTTGTAAACCGTCTGCGTCCGAAAAATACCTATGTACTCTCTTCGACTAAACCGGAGTGTCCTACGATGAATGAAACAACACTGCAGGATGTCTATGATACACTTAAGGCTATCGATGAGGGTGAACCTATCAATGAGATAGAAGTTGATCCAAAGACACAAAAATGGGCGAAAGTTGCACTAGAGAGAATGTTGGACCTATGATAGAGGCATTTGTAAAAGAGGCTTTGGCTGAGGATGTCGGTCGCGGAGATCTTTACGCTTTGGTTGAACCTGCCGTTCCGGCAAGTGCCAAGATAGTTGCCAAAAGCAATGGTGTTGTGGCAGGTCAAAAATATGTTGATGTGCTTTGCAAGCTTGAAGGCATTGAAGTGCAATGGCTGAAAAATGACAGAGAACTCTTTAAAAACGGTGAGGTCATTGCCGAATTTCAAGCTGATTCTCACGCAATACTTCGTTGTGAACGCACAATTTTAGATATGCTGCTGCACGCAAGTTCAATTGCTACGCTCACGCAACAATATGTCGATATCATCAAACCATACGGTGTCAAACTCTTAGATACACGTAAAACAAGACCGCTGTTGCGAGTCTTTGAAAAGTATGCCACGCGTTGCGGCGGTGCAGTCAACCATAGAATGGGACTCGATGACAGTCTGATGATAAAAGACACCCATCTAAAAACAATCGATAATCTCGCTCAATACATTGCCAAAGCGCGTGAGGTTATTCCTTTTACGGCAAAGATCGAAATAGAAGCCGAGACCTTCTGGATAGCACAAGAAGCGATGAAAGCCAAGTGTGACATCGTGATGTGTGACAATATGACACCGGCTCAGGTTGAAGAGGTCATTGCTTTTAGAGATGAAAATTTTCCACATATCTTATTGGAAGCCAGTGGTAATATTTCACTCGATACCATTGAGTCTTATGCAAAGACAGGTGTTGATGCTATCAGCTCCGGTTCACTTATCCATCAGGCGAACTGGATCGATCTGTCCATGAAAATGGATTAAAGGTCATTGTAACAGATGGCTGACGACGCTGAAAAAACAGAAGAACCCACCCCCAAGAAGATAGAAGATGCCCGAAAAGAAGGCAATGTTCCAAAATCGCAGGATGCATCGGGAACAATCACTCTTTTTGTAGCAATTTTGGCATTTTTAATGCTCTTTCCTTTTATGGCAAAACATATGATTTTGCTGTTTCATTACTACTTTTCTCTTATTGGTTCTGAACTCGACAGGGCTTCAATGATGGATATAGCCATTGTCACAATTAGGGAATTTTTGCTGATGGTGCTGCCGATTGCTGCTGCTGTTGCGGTTGCCGGTATTATTGCCGCTTTTGCACAATTTGGTTTTTTGTTTACCAGCAAGGCAATTATGCCGGATATTAAAAAGATCGATCCTATCAAAGGGATGAAAAATCTCTTTTCTCTGAAAAAACTTATTGAAGGTATCAAAATTACCTTTAAATCATTTACGACTCTGGGTGTTGGTTTTATCTTCTTTTTCTACTTTATCATAGAATTGCCGACGGTTGCTCTTTTTGGTCTGCATGATCAGATGATGTGGTTGAAAGACAAGATGCTTATCATCGCTTTTGTTATGCTGTTGATTATCTTTCTTTTTGCCGTCATCGATGTCATTATTGTTAGAAAACAGTATTTTGACGGTCTTAAGATGTCCAAACAAGAGATAAAGGATGAAATGAAGAACATGGAAGGAGATCCGCTTGTGAAGTCAAAGATTCGTCAGATACAGATGGAAGCCTCACGCAAGCGGATGATGGCAGAAGTACCCAATGCCGATGTTGTCATTACCAATCCTACCCATTATGCCGTTGCTGTGAAGTATGATGCCGAAACATCACATGCGCCGATAGTTATAGCAAAAGGGATGGATCATGTTGCTCAAAAGATAAAAGAGATAGCACGTGAGAATCATGTCCATATCGTTCAAAATCCACCGCTTACACGTTCACTCTACAATGAAGTCGATGTTGACAAGCCAATCCCCGAAGCTCTTTTTGCAGCGGTAGCCGAAGTGCTTGCCTATGTTTACAAAATGAATAAGAAATAATATATGATTTCACTAGATTTTTTCAAAAGTTGAGCAATTTGATACCGGATAAGAAACAGATAGAAGCGTCAAAACATATTCTTATAAAAAGTGATAAAGAGAGCCTCGCTCAGGCAAGTGTTCTCTACTCTTACTGTTTGTCACTGCATAAAAAAGTATCTCTTTATGCACCTGAGATAGAGAGAAGATTCTCTTTTTTGCCATGGATAGATAAAAGACGCTCAAATAGAGCTGATTCTGCAGATCTGGAGATAGATTCCAGCATTGAAATTATGGATTTGTATGACTTTATGCAGATGAGTGATGTCAAGATCAATGCCAAGATGGCAACAGCGCTCTATGCAGGCTTATTACAGCGATATGAAAATTTTCTAAGTGATGCAATGGATGGTACAATTTTTGCTGTGCTTGCACAATTGATAACATTGGGTGCTGATCATCAAAAATGTGTAGAGAATATAGTCTACAGTGAGCCTTTAAGCAAAATTCGTCTAAAGGCAATACTGTATAAAAATCTTCTTTTAAAAGAAAATGCAAAAGTGGCGCATGTAAGTTTTTGTGATGAAGATCTGCATGCAAGTGGCGCTTCTTTGGAAGATGTTTGTGAAGCTGCGAGAGAATTTTTGCATATAGTGCATATAAGAGAAGTGCATATTGTTAAAAGTGATGAAAATAATAAAATAATAAAAATAGTTAAGGATGTTTGATTTGAGAAGAAGAAAAAATAACTCTTCATTTGGTGTATTGTTTGTACTTGTACTGATTATAGCAGCAGGGCTTTATGTCTATTTTTCGGCAACGTTTGAGAGAAAAGCGCCAAGTATTGTATTGCAAAATTCCAGTGGATTTTGGAATTTAAAAAAGCCGTTGAAACTTACCATAAAGGATGACAGCGGCGTTCAAGCTTATAAAATCGTTATGCATACACAAGACGGTGATAAAACACTGCAGTATGAAAAGCTTTTAAATCCTCAAAAAGAGGTTGACTTGGAAATTGCTCCTCCAAGAGGCGCTTACACAATGAAAGATAAAGAGATAAAGCTGATTGTTGAAGCACAAGATACCAGTAAATGGAACTTTTTAAAAGGGAATCTTGCACAGCAGGCTTTTAAGCTTAAAATCGATAAAAAAAGACCAAGTGTGAGTATCGTCGGAAATTCTTATAAAATTTCTAAAGGCGGATCGGCACTTGTTGTTTTTAAAGTAGATGATGAGAACCTTGAGGACCTTTATATCCTTTCAAATCACAACAAACATTTTAAGGCAGAACCTTTTTACAAAGAAGGATACTATATTGCACTTCTGGCATGGCCGGTTAAAGACAGTGGTTTTAAAGCAACAGTTGTGGCAACGGATGCAGCGGGTAATGTGGGCAAGGCTTATGTGCCGCTTTATCTTAAAAATAAAGATTACAGACTCTCAAAAATCACGATCTCAGATAAGTTCTTAAACGGAAAGATCGCAGAACTTGCAGATCAGTTCGAAGAGACACAGGGTGTTGACAATAAACTTGAGCAGTTTAAAATAATCAATGAAGATATACGTGCCAAAAATGAGAAACTCATTCATAAGATAACTTCCAAAGTTCCTGAGGAGATGATTGAAAATTTTAAAATGAAAAAGCTCTATCCATTGAAAAATGGACAGGTTGTGGCTTATTTTGGTGATCACAGAAAGTATTACTATAAAGGTAAATTCATCTCTGAAGCGTATCATTTAGGTTTGGATATGGCATCTCACGCAATGGCTCCTATTGTCACGCAAAATGGGGGAGAAGTTGTTTTTGCTGATTATAACGGACTTTACGGAAATAATCTTATTCTCTCTCACGGTCTTGGACTCTACACGCTCTATGGGCACTGTTCAAGTTTTGATGTGAATGTCGGAGAAGATGTAGGGCCAAATACAAAAATTGCAAGTACCGGAAAAACAGGTTATGCAATGGGAGATCACCTGCATTTTGGTGTTTTGGTACAGGGCATAGAAGTTCGTCCTCAAGAGTGGATGGATAAACAGTGGATAAAACTTAATATTAGTGATATAATTAAGAACGCTAAAAAGATTATTGACGAACAATAGGAAAAAAATATGTATCAAACTACTATACAAAAGAGTGCAGAACTCGTAGGAATCGGCCTTCATAAGGGTTCTCCTGTAAAGCTCAGAATTGAACCACTTGAAGCAAACAGCGGCATCGTCTTTTATCGCAGTGATGTTGATGTGGCGATTCCTTTGAAACCGGAAAATGTAGTTGATACAAAAATGGCGACGGTAATCGGTAAGAACGGACACATTATCTCAACGATAGAACACCTGTTGTCTGCCGTCTATGCCTATGGAATAGATAATCTTAAAATAACAGTCGATGCAGATGAGGTGCCGGTAATGGATGGCAGCAGTGCTAGTTACTGCATCTTGCTGGATGAAGCAGGTATTGCCGAATTGGATGCACCCAAAAAAGTAATGCGCATTAAAAAAGATGTTGAGATCAAAGAGGGAGAAAAATATGTAAAACTCTCTCCTTCACCGGATCTCAACTATGATTTTACTATCAAGTTTCCACATCCTGTCATTCAGGAACAGGCTTATGTGCTTAAGTTCACAAAAGAGAGCTATAAAAAAGAGATAGCGCGTGCACGAACATTCGGTTTTTTACATGAAGTACAGTATCTGCGTTCAAAAGGTCTGGCTCTTGGCGGTTCTTTGGAAAATGCCGTTGTATTGGATGAAAAAAAGATCCTCAACCCTGAAGGCCTGCGTTTTCCGGATGAATTCGTTCGCCATAAAATTCTCGATGCTATCGGTGATATGAGTTTAATAGGCATGAACTTCATTGGAAATTATGAAGCAATGGCAGGCAGTCATGACCTTAATCATAAACTGACACTTGCACTTTTGGAAGATGCTGAGAATTATGAGGTTATAGAGGTCGTCGGTGAAAAAATGAGAGAGTTAGAAAAAGCGTATGCCTAAAAAAAAGGTAGATGTCCTTCTCATCACACTTACTTCTCCCATTCTTGTCGGCATTTATGAAGATAAAAAGCTGATGGATACCATAGAATCAGAGGAAAAAAGTTCCGATGTTCTGCCGCTGATTTTTAGAGATATTTTGAAAAAATATGATATACAGACTCTGCTCTATGCAAATGGACCGGGAAGTTTTATGGCGATAAAAGTTGCCTATGTATTTTTAAAATCACTCTCCGTTTTGAAAAAGATTCCGATGCTTGCGCGTGATGCTTTTTATTTTAATGAAAATCAGCCTATAAAAGCGATAGGAAAGCTATGTTTTGTTAAAATCGTTTCAGAAATAGAAACTCAGAAGTTCGAAACAGTTCCAACAACGGTCTTTACGTTACCTGATGAACTGGATTACAACGAGTTTAGTACAAACACAACACCACTTTATAAAATAGGTGCTGTTGGATAGGAAAACATCAGTGACAATAAGTGTACCGGCAACCTCTGCAAACCTTGGACCAGGTTTTGACACCTTGGGTCTTGCGGTTGATCTTCGCAACCGTGTGGAATTTCATCCTTCTAAATTTTTTTCTGTAAGTATAAAAGGCGAAGGCGAAAATAATCCTAGACTCAAAGGCAATAACCTTTTTATCTCTATTTTTAACGAACACTATACACGCTTGACAAAAAAGAAACAGAACTTTAAATTTAGTTTTTATAATCAGATTCCGATGTCTCGCGGGCTTGGAAGTTCATCGGCTGTGATCGTATCGGCAGTTGCATCGGCACATGAAGCGGCTGGCATCCGCGTGAGTAAGCGTCGAATTTTAAATCATGCGCTTGTCTATGAGCCGCATCCTGACAATATTACACCTGCGGTTATGGGTGGCTTCAATGTCGCTACCATTGAGAAGAACAAGGTCTTTTCTCAGAAAAAACATCTGCCTGATTATCTCAAAGCAGTGGTGGTCATTCCAAATAAACAGATGAATACAGCAAAATCCCGCACAATTCTGCCGAAATCTTACTCCAAAGAGAATGCTATCTATAATCTTTCTCATACGGCATTGACAGTTGCCGCATTTTTTAATGAAGATTGGGAAATGTTGAAGCTTGCAGCACAGGATAGATTTCATCAAAAGGCAAGAATGAAAACACTGCCGGAGCTCTTTTCGGTTCAAAAAGTTGCTTATGAGAGCGGAGCATTGATGAGTACGCTTTCAGGAAGTGGATCAACATTCTTTTCTCTTGTGTATGATGATGATTCTGCAATGATTGCGAATCGTCTGCGTCAAAAATTTCCGGATTTTGGAGTAAAAGTTTTGGATTTTGACAATTCCGGTCTCATTATAGAGCGATAAACTGACAATCCTCTATTAAATAAAGCGAGATTTAGATATAATGGCGAAAAAATTTCATCAACCAACGAGAATGTGTGTCTCTTGCAGACAAAGGACACCACAGTTTCATCTTACGAGGCTTCAATGTATTGATGGGGAAATTACTCCATTTAGCGGAGTTGGACGAAGTTTTTATTTATGTCGAGATTGTCTTGAAGAAGATAAAAAGATTATCCGAGTTCTTATGCGTCAATGCAGAGGCGGAGATAAAGACAAACACATGAACAAACTAAAGGAGATCATCACTGATGACAGAAAAAGTTAGAGTACACGAAATTGCCAAAGAGCTAGGCATTGCTTCTAAGGATGTATTGGAAAAAGCAAAAAAAATGGGTCTTGAAGTCAAATCTGCACAGAGTGTAGTGACGATGGAGCAGGCTGAAAATATTGCCAATTACATCATTAACGGAGAACCTGCTGCAGAAGAGAAACCTGTAACAGTGAAAAAAGAGAGCAAAAAAGCTAAAAGTGATACTCCAAAAGAAGAGACTCCGACAAAAGAAGAAACAGTCCAGAAAACGAAAACAGAGAGTAAAAAAGCTGCACCTAAAGAGGAGGTTTCTGCAAAAAAAGAAGCTCCTTTAGAAGAAAAAGAAGCAGCGACTGCAGAATCAAAAGAGGAGACTCCTGCAACCAAAGAGAAGCCTCAAGAGACGAAAAAAGAAGAAAAAAGTAATCTCAAGGTTGTTCAGCCTTCTCTCAGACCTGCTATTAAAAAATCCGGACTGAAAATTGTCAAAAAGAAAAAGCCAAAAGTAGAAGAAGTTTACAGTGCACCTCAGAAAAATGCGGCAGCTGTTTCTTCGTATGGAAAATTGAGTGAAGAAGCGCGTGCCGAACTTGCTAAAAAGAGAAAGACCGCTAAAAAAGAGGCGCCTGTTTCGAAAAAAGACCAAGGTGTCAAGCTTGATATCTTTGGCGGTTCGCTTTCCGAAGTGACAATGGATATGGATGATCAGGTAACACTGTTAGATCTTAACGCTACAGAACGTGCACCAATAGCACCAGAAGAGCCTCGCAAGCCAAGAACACCGAAGCCGGCAGGTAGAAATGCAAATAAAAAGCAGGCGCCACGCGGAAGAAAAGTTTCTCGTGACAAGCGTAAAAAGTATACAAAAGAAAAACATGTTGATGAAGTTGTCACGCATGTAGAGATTCCTGAAGATATTCGTGTTTATGAATTTGCCGAGAAATTGAAACGTCCAATGTCTGATATCATTAAAGTTCTTTTTGATCTTGGTATGATGATGACGAAAAACGACTTTCTTGGTGCTGATGAGATTGAGATCCTTTCAGAAGAATTTGGTGTTGAAGTAACGATAATTGATCCGAAAGATGAGTTCAATTATGTCGAAGAGGCAAAAGCTGATGAAGATCCTAATGCAGTTGAACGTCCTCCTGTAATTACAATCATGGGTCATGTCGATCATGGTAAGACTTCACTGCTTGATGCAATCAGAAATGCAAAAGTAACAGAAGGTGAAGCCGGCGGTATTACGCAGCATATCGGGGCATATACAGTTAGCCAAGATGGAAAAGACATTACATTTATAGATACTCCGGGTCACGCGGCATTTTCAAATATGCGTCAGCGTGGTACTGATATTACGGATATTGTTATCATCGTTGTTGCTGCAGATGATGGTGTGAAACCACAGACACTTGAAGTTATCAAGCTTGCAAAAGAGTCTGGGAAACCGATAATTGTAGCACTCAATAAAATGGATAAAGAGACGGCAAATCCTGATCTTGTAAAAGGTCAAATGGCCGAGCACGGCATCAGCCCTGTAGATTGGGGCGGTGATATAGAATTTGTTCCGGTATCGGCAAAAACAGGCATGGGAATAGATGATCTACTTGAAAATATCCTTTTGACTGCAGAAGTTCTTGAACTCAAAGCAAATCCAAATGCAAAAGCAAAAGCAGCTGTTGTTGAGTCTTCTTTAGAAAAAGGACGTGGACCGGTTGCAACTGTAATTGTACAAAACGGAACATTGAAAATTGGTGATCATGTTGTGTGTGGTGCTGCGTACGGACGTGTGAAAGCTCTTATCAATGATATGGGTAAAAACATCAAAAGTGTTGCACCTTCTCATACGGCAGTAACGGTCGGTCTCAATGAAGTTCCGCCTGCAGGTGAGATTTTAATGGCAATGGATAGTGACAAAGAAGCCAAAGAGTATGCACTCAAACGTAAAGAGTATGAGCGTAATAAAGAACTTTCCAAATCAACGAAATCTTCATTGGAAGATATGACTGCAATGATTGCAGAAGGTAAACTCAAGTCTCTCAAAGTCGTTCTTAAAACAGATGTTCACGGTTCTCTTGAAGCTATCAAATCATCACTCTCTGAACTAAGAAATGAAGAAGTGAAAATAGACATCATCTCTAGCGGTGTCGGCGGGATTACTGAAAGTGATGTTGAACTTGTTGCAAACTCTGAAAACTGTGTACTTCTTGGATTCAATGTTCGTCCTACAGGTTCAGTCAAAGCACTTGCAAAACAGAAAAATGTAGATATCAGAACTTATTCTATCATCTATCAGCTTCTTGATGATATAACAATGATGCTCACAGGTATGATGGCACCGAAATTTACTGAAGAGAATACTGGTCAGGCGGAAGTTAGAGAAGTATTTAAAATACCTAAAGGTATGGTTGCCGGTTGTATCGTTAATGATGGTAAACTTATCCGTGGCGGTATGGTCCGTGTTATCCGTAATGGTGTTGTTACTTACGAAGGTGAACTTGTCTCACTCAAACGTTTCAAAGACGATGTTGAAGAAGTCGGAAATGGATATGAATGTGGTGTTGTTATTAGCGGCTACGATGATGTCGTTCCTGGTGATGTTCTTGAAACATTCAAAAAAGTCGAACAAAAAGTTTCATTATAAGTAAAAGAGAAATATGACTGAAGCGCAGATAAAACTCAAACGAACGGAATCTCTTTTAGTTGAGCTTATTCCAGAAGCGCTCACGCAGCTTAATGATGCCAGACTTCATGGTCTGAGTGTTATCGATGTGAAGTGTTCACGTGGAAGAAGTGATGCGAAGGTTTACATTGACCCAAGCAGTTATAGTGAAGAAGAACGTCGTACTTATATGAAACAGCTTCGCAAAGCCCGTCCTATTATTGAAGATTTTTGCTTGAAGGATCAGGGTTGGTACAGATGTCCGAAACTGACATTTGAATTTGATGAACAGATCAAAAAATCGCAAACAATTGAAGAGCTGTTTAAAAAGATAGCAAAAGATGAGGAAGAAGTATAATGAGCCTGCATAGTGATATAGAATCAATCGTAAAATCAATGGGACTTGAGCTCTATGATACCGTCATTGCAAATGAGTTTGATGAAACTATTTTTCGTGTGAGCGTTATTTCACCGGAGTTTGAAGATGCCAAGCGTAAAAGTGTTGATTTAGATACTTATGTAGAACTTACGCATCTTCTCTCACCGCTTCTAGATGTAACACCGCCGGTCTCCGGAGAGTACAGACTTGAAGTCGGCAGTCCGGGAATTGAGCGAAAATTGACGACGCTTGATCATTTTAAAAAGTCAATCGGTGAAGATGTCGCTTTAGTTTATGGTGATAAAGAGAAACTTCGTGCAAAACTCACTGCAGTTGAAGGCAATAAGCTTACATTTGAAAATGAAGATGAAAAAGTTACAATTAACTTTAACGATATCAAAAAAGCAAAAACTTATTTTGAATGGTAATCGATAATAACTTTTATATGTCTTTGGCCTTGCGTGAGGCTTGGAAATATCAAGGTCTGACATATCCAAATCCCGCTGTTGGCTGTTGTGTAGTCGGCGAGCATGGAGAGATCCTTGGAGTTGAAGCACATCACAAAGCAGGTGAACCTCATGCAGAGGTGAATGCTCTTAAATCCGCCTACTATAAACTAACGAATGACAGCTATATTTTAGCCCTCAAAGAGTCTGTCGATATCCATACGCACCTTTTAAGCAATCATAACGGTATCTTTAAAAAGACAAAACTTTACACTACACTTGAACCGTGTTCTCATTACGGTAAAACTCCTTCATGTGCCAATCTTATAGCTGAACTTGGCATTGAAGAGGTATATATAGGCTCAAGTGATACAAACAAAATAGCTGCAAACGGCACACTGAAGCTCTCTATGAACAACTGCATGGTTTACAGTGATGTGTTAAAAACGGAGTGTGATGCACTTCTCTTGCCATTTAATAAAACTTTGGAAGATAGATTTGTCTTTTTTAAATGGGCAGAGCGCTTAAACGGTACAACAGATGAGGGGACAATATCTTCTCAAAGCTCACGCAGACAAGTTCATGCCATGCGAGATGTATGCGATCTGCTTGTTATCGGCGGCGGAACCGTACGTGAGGATAGACCAACACTTGATGCACGGCTTGTCAACGGTAAAGCTCCCGATATATTGATACTCTCACGCAACAAAGATTTTGACAGAGCCATCCCGCTTTTTGATGTACCGGATAGGAAGGTTTATATAGAAGATAATTTAGAGCGAATTCAAGAGTATAAAAATATTATGATCGAGGGCGGCTCAGCTATGTACACTTTAACCCGCGGAGTTGTGGATTATTATCTCTGCTATATCGCACCGTCACTTGGCGGCAATGAAAGCATAAAATTCTCTAACGATAAGTTTACATTTTTAAATGTGGATAAAGAGAGCGAAGATATAATTGTATGGATGAAAAGGATAGAGAACAATGGCTAGCATTTTAGAGCAAGAGGGTGATGTAAAACAGGAGAAAATTGTCTCTATGTTTGATGATATCGCACCGACATATGACACTGCAAACAGAGTTATGAGTATGGGTGTCGATATTTCATGGAGAAAAAAGGCTTGTGATCTCGCCTTTGACTATTACGGCAAAAAGAATATTGACAAGATAGCCGACATTGCCTGTGGAACCGGTGATATGATGGGATTTTGGCAGAAACAGGCAGATAAAGCCGGTGTGACGATAAGTGAATTCGTCGGTGTCGATCCATCAAACGGTATGGTCGATGTAGCGCGTAAAAAATTTCCTGATTTTTCTTACCATATTGCAAAAGCAACGGAAATTCCATTACCTGATGCAAGTGCTGATATGCTCAGTATTACCTATGGTATTCGTAATGTTGTTGAGCGTCAGGAAGCATTTCATGAGTTCAATCGTGTACTCAAACCCGGCGGACTTGTTGTCATTTTGGAATTTATGAAAGATGAGAACAAGAACATACTCAAAAAGATGCGTGATGTATATATGCATAAAATCCTGCCGTATGTAGGCGGCATAATCTCTAAAAACCTTGAAGCATATACCTATCTTCCAGATTCGATCGAGAATTTCGTTACGATTCAGGGAATGCAAAAAGAGCTTGAAAATGCAGGTTTTGAGATGCTGCATACACAAAGTTTTTCCATGGATATCTCGACGCTTCTTATCGCCCGTAAAAAATAGGTACAATAGTCGTAGATGCACACTCTTTCAGTCTCCGCGCTCAATGAACAGATAAAACATCTTTTAGAAGAGAGCTTTTCCCGTGTTTTTGTAGAGGGAGAACTCTCACGCATTACTTTCCATAACTCCGGGCATATCTATTTTACCCTCAAAGACAAAGATTCTGCAATATCAGCAGTTATGTTTCGCGGCAATGCCTCAAAACTCAAGTTTCGTCTTGAAGAGGGGATGAGGGTTGTCATTGACGGTGCCATTACGCTTTACAAACCGCGTGGAAGTTATCAGATAAACTGTTTTTCCATTGAGCCATCAGGACAGGGAGCTTTGGCACTTGCTTATGAACAGCTCAAGCAAAAGCTTTCTGCACAGGGGTACTTTAATCCTGAAACAAAAAAACAACTGCCAAAATTTCCTTCACGCATAGCACTTGTCACCTCTGCAACAGGAGCGGCACTTCAGGATATGCTGCGAGTGGCAAATGCACGTTACAGACTTGTTGAGATAGATGTGCATGATGTCCTAGTACAGGGAGAGAGTGCGGCAGCTTCCATTGCTCACGCAATCAACATGGCTGATACAAAAGGGTATGATATCATTGTCATCGGTCGTGGCGGCGGGAGTTTGGAAGACCTGGGGGCTTTCAATGAAGAGATCGTTGCCGATGCTGTTTTTCATGCAAAAACACCTATCGTCTCAGCTGTCGGTCATGAGATAGACTGGCTTATCAGTGATTTTACTGCCGATCTTCGAGCGCCGACACCGAGTGCGGCAATGGAGATGATATTGCCTGATACAAATGAACTCTATATGACGATAGATTCATTTTCACAGCAACTTACGCAGCTGCTGCGTCAAAAGATTCAGACAAAACAACAAGCTTTGCAGCATCTTAAACTCTCCTATGAACAGCATTCGGTTGAGAGAAAACTGCAGCAAAAAAGTGATGAGATAAAACAGTTGCGTGAGGCTTTTACGCAAAGCATAGATTTTAAACTTACATCACTGCAAAAAGAACTGCAAAATACAAAAGATCGCTTTCCTCACGCAGTGGACTCCGTTGTCAATCTTGCGCAAAATCAACTTTTACATCTGCGAAAAATGCTAGAATCCAACCATCCAAAACTAAAAACAAAAAAAGGCTTTGCCCAGATTGCAAAAGAAGGTGTTGTTGTCGATATAGCCGATCTGAAAAAAGATGATATTTTCGAAGCACAGAGTGAGCATGTGGTCATAGAGGCAAAAGTCTTGCAAACAAGGAAAATATAGATGAACTATCCCGATTTTTTTGAGACAGTAGAGAGTATCCAGGTTCAAGATCCTTTGGCAAATATCTTAGGCGCTTTTGAAAAAGGCGAATACGAGATAACATATCTTGAAGTCGTAAAAGCGGCAGGGCATTCATGTCCGACTGTTGCCGGTGCTTATCTGATGGCAGACGAAGCTCTCAAAGCGCTTTATCCAAATGAAAGAGCCGTTCGCGGTAATATCAAAGTGGAGTTTAAAGAGTCACTTGAAGAGGGTGTTGCCGGAGTTATTGGTAATGTAATCACGCAGATCACAGGCGCTACATACAAAAGTGGATTTAAAGGGCTTGGCGGAAAATTTGCCCGTCACTCTTTGATGTTTTTTGATGCAGATATCTCTTCTTCTGCAAGATTTACAAGAATTGATAACGCAAAGAGTGTAGATGTCATTTACAATCCATCATCAATTCCTGCAGATGCTGCAATGCAGCCATTGATGCAAAAGATAATGCAGGGTGCGGCCCAGCCGCAGGAAGTAAAACGTTTCGGCGAACTTTGGCAGGATAGAGTCAAAAGAGTATTTGAAAACAGAGCTCAGGTGATCAGCGTAACAGAGCTTTAAAGCTTTGCTCTATTTTAAGATAAGTTCCGGAAAATAGGTCTGCAGAACTACGGCAGTTGATGCTGCAAGCTTTTTCATCAACTTGTCAAACTCATCTTCTTGATTCCATACAGGATGTGATACGCCGCTGAGAGTGACAAGTTCGTTTTTAGCATTGTATAGAACACCGACTTCATCGATAAGACCGACATCCTTTGCCTGCTCTGCAGTGAAGATATGCGCATTGGCAAACATATCTCTTTTTTTGATATTGAGTTTTCTTGCCTTTGCAACATCGTGCGTGAACATATCGTATGTTCCTTGTATGACCTTGTTGAGTTCATTGATCTCATACTTTTTCCAAGGCCGATCCGGTGTGCCTATCTGTTTATAAAGACCGGCTTTTACCACCTGACTCTTTATCCCTATCTTTTTCATGATGCCGCTGAGATCGGCTCCTTGCATAATGACACCGATACTGCCGACCATACTGCCCGGATTTGCGATGATCTTATCTGCCCAGATACTTGCATAGTAGCTTCCGCTTGCCATGGTTCCTTTCGCATAGACGATAACCGGTTTTTTCTCTTTGAGCCTTTTGAGGGCATAGGCGATTTCGACTGATGGTGCAACGGCTCCACCGGGAGAATCAACTGTGAGTAAAACACCTTTAATAGCATCGTTCTCAGCTGCTTTATCGATCTTTTGTACAATTTCTGTCGCATCCATAATAGGACCTGTCAGAAAAATTTGCTGCAGGTTGTTGGGTGTGAGTTCCTGCTTGCCTGCCGGTGCAAAAAGCAGTACGAGCAAGAGAATAAAAAGCATGGCTTTAAAATGATTTTGAATATAGTTGATGGTTGCGGACAGGGGAGAAAATATTTTCTTTAAAAACTCCATTACGCTTCTCCTTTTTCAAGTTTTCCGTTGATATAAACTTTGGAAATGTTGTATCTATGTAAAATAAGATGAACAGCCAGTTCAGGCGTTGGTTCAGATTCCAGATCAACGACGATCATGTCTGCATTTTTCCCTGCTTCGATGACTCCTGTATTAAGCCCGAGTGCTTCCGCTGCATCTATTGTAACACCGTTAATGAGTGCTTGAGCAAATTTTTGAAGCGGTGCATCACTGTGCATAAAGAGTGATATCTTCATCTCTTCAAAAAGATCGAGATCATAGTTCGAGCTCAGGCCGTCCGTTGCAACTACCCAGCGGATATTATTTTTATTAAGTTCTTTGATATTAAGGGTCGGATTGCCGAGAAGTCTGTTTGAGATCGGACAGTGAATGACTGTCAGATTGTTTTTTGCTATGGTTCTTATCTCTTCTTCGTTGGCATTCGTTACATGCGTGAGGAGTGTGTCCGTTCCCTCAAAGTATTCTAAAAACTCCTCTGCAGAAGTAACGCTTTTATCTTGTGAAAGCATCTTGTCAAAAAACTCTTTAAAATCACCTTTGTCTTCATCGAGCCACTCTCGCTCGGCAATACTTTCCATGAAATGCGCTGTGAGTTTGAGGTTTTCATTCTTCGCGATCTCTACAGCTTTTTTAACTAAGATCGGATGGACAGAGTAGGGTGAGTGAATAGCAACTGCCGGATAGAAACCTTCGCGTTTTATAGTCTTAGAAGCATCAAGCCGTGCTGTAAAATCACTAAAGAGAGCATCGGCCATATTTGCCTGTGAACCGATAAGTTCATTGAAAAAGACGACATTTTGTTTTGCTTTTGCGCAGGCTTCAAGGTCCATAGCGTGAGAGCTGATAGCGCCAAAGGTAGTGATGCCGCCTTCTAGCATTCTCTCAATGGCCTTAGACATACACTCTTTATCACAGTCATTGATAAGGTCGGCTCTGTTCTCTATAACGCTGTAGAGCCAGTTGAGAAAATCTCCGTAAGAGAGTTCTGTCTTGTTCTTTGAAAATTCAATGTGAACGTGAGCATTAATAAGTCCCGGCATCAAAAGAGAGTGTTCACGCAGCGTCGTAACTTCAGCATCTGGAAATTCTTCAATAAGCTCTTCAAAAGGAGCTATCTTTTGTATCTGTTTGTCAAAAGCGACGGAGAGGTTAGCAACGACTCTGTCACGCAGCATAATGTAATGAGGTGTAATGATTTTCATATATATTCTCTAGTTTTTTATAATTATACACTTTATTTAATAATACTTTAGGTAAAATAAATACCAAAATCATAAAAAGGTTAAAAATGAAAATAGTAGTGATTCAAGGTCCAAATTTAAATATGCTTGGTGTTCGAGAGCAAAATATCTATGGTCCAATGAAATTAGAGCAGATTCATGCGCAAATGAAAGAAGTAGCAACACAAAACGGTGTAGAGATCGAATTTTTTCAAAGCAATCTCGAAGGCGAGATTGTAGATAAGATCCAAGAGTGTTACGGTGAAGCACAGGGTATCATCATTAATGCTGCAGCATATACACACACTTCAATTGCTATTCGTGATGCTATCTCTGCTGTAAGTCTTCCTGCTATTGAAGTACATATTTCTAATATATATCGTCGTGAAGAGTTCCGTCAGAAAAATCTTATTGCACCTGTATGTGCATCTTCAGTTATCGGTTTTGGTCCATTTGGTTATCATTTGGCGATGATGGGTATGCTTCAGATCATGAATGAGATCAAAGCGGCTCAAGAAGCACAGGCGCAAGCACAACAAGCACAAGCGTAAAGAGTAAGATGTATCGCTCACGCAGAGTAAGAGAAGATCTGACATCTTTTTACGGTGGGCACTTTCCCTATGCTGCTACAAGCCAAACTTCACTACGCTATGAAGTGACGGTCGGCATAGGCGGCAATCTCGGCGATGTGCGCCGCAGATTTGAACATCTTTTTTTTGCTTTAAAAAGAGAGAGACAGGTAGAAGTTCTGAGAACATCGTTGATTTTGAAAAATCCTCCTTTTGGATACAAAGAGCAGGATGATTTTTTTAACGCAATCATTGTTCTCAAGACCTCAATGCAGCCAAAAGAGTTTTTACGTTATCTGCATAGAGTTGAGAAAAGATTTGGCAGACGCAGAAGTTTTGCAAATGCACCAAGGACATTAGATTTGGATATTATATTTTTTGACAATCGTGAAGTAAAGACAAAAGATCTAACCATTCCACATGCCGCTTGGTTTGAGCGTGAGAGTGTTCTTATTCCGCTTGCAGGAGTGAAATAGTGAAGATTCTGACATTTACAGGTAAGACACCTTCTGAAGCACTGAAAAAAGCGAAGATGGAGATCGGTGATGAGGGAATGCTCATCGAGACCAAAGAGATCCAAAAAAAAGCGCTTGGACGTGACGGACTCTATGAGATAGTGATCGGTATCGATGAAGATATGATCCCCGCAACATATCAAAAAGCTACAAAGCCGCTTTCAAAACAGCAGCCTATTAAAGATAAAAGTCAGGATGTTCTTTATGATATTTCCAATGCTGCAAGACAGATCTCTGAGATAAGCAAAGTCGTTGATGATCCGTTGGAAAAATATATGGGCCCGACAGCAGGATTGCAGGAAAGATCATTACAAGCAGCGGTTGAACCTACAGAGCTAAAAGAGATAAAATCTGAGATCAACAAGCTTACGGATAAAGTCAAGATCATTCAAAATATGTTCTGGGATGAAAAAGCACCGGATCTGGAGCGTCAAATTCCACCGGAGTTTGCCGAAATATACAGACTTGCTTCACAAAGCGGTATGAATAAAGAGCATCTTGATATGCTGATGCAGATAACTTTGGAGCATATGCCTCTGAAGATGCGTGAAAATTCATCGACTGTCAAGCGCTATTTTCAGACTATTTTACGAAAAATGGTACCGATACGTCGTGAAACACCTCCGGCTATGGGAACAAAAAAGGTCATTATGCTTGTCGGGCCTACGGGTGTCGGTAAGACAACATCCATTGCAAAACTCGCAGCACGCTACTCTTTTTTAATGGAAAAGAAATATAAGGTCGGTCTTGTCGTTTTAGATACTTACCGTATCGGTGCCGTTGAACAGCTGATGCAATATGCCCGTATGATGAAACTTGGCATTGAGACGGTCGTGGATCCTCCGGAATTCTCTCACGCACTCGATTCGCTTAAATATTGTGACTATATTCTTATAGATACTATGGGATCATCGCCATACGATAAGAACAAAATAGAGAAGATTTACGAATGTCTCAATGCAAATACGACAGAGTATCATGTCGATGTTGTTCTCGTTATGCCTAGTTCTATAAAGTATGAAGATCTGAAAGTCACCTATGAGAATTTTTCATCTTTGGGTATTGATACCCTGATGTTTACGAAACTAGATGAGACGATGGGGTTTGGAAATATCTTTTCACTGGCCTATGAGACGAAAAAGCCTATTTCGTATTTTTCCGTAGGGCAGGAAGTTCCCGAAGATCTTGTGACGGCGTCGAGTGACTTTTTGGTTGAGTGTCTACTGCATGGATTTAACAGGAGTAAAGCATGATAGGCCATCAAGCTGAAAAACTCGAAGAACTGGTAGCATCCAATACAAAAGCCGGCCCTAGAAAATCCAAAAAAACACGTTTTATTGCCATCACATCAGGCAAAGGCGGTGTCGGTAAAAGTACAATAAGCTCAAATCTTGCATACACTTTGGCACAGCGTGGACTTAATGTCGGTATCTTTGATGCAGATATCGGTCTTGCAAACCTCGATGTGATGTTTAACGTTAAGATAAAGAAAAATATCCTACATGTTTTAAAAGGTGAAGCGACAGTCAGTGATATACTTATCCCTATAACGCGAAATTTGATTCTTATTCCGGGTGAAAGCGGTGATGAGATACTCAAATACGCTGATATGGCACTTTTTGAGCGCTTTATGGAAGAGGCACAGGTGCTGGATAAACTTGATGTAATGATCATAGATACAGGTGCCGGAATAGGTGAGCATATTCAAATGTTTCTCGATGCGGCAGATGATGTCATCGTCGTGACTGTTCCTGACCCGGCTGCTATTACTGATGCTTATGCGACAATCAAAACGATTGCCGCCTTGCGTGATGATGTCGGCATGATAATGAATCAGGTAAAAAGTGAAAAAGAAGCGGTAGGTGTTTTTGAAAAGATAAAAAAAGTTGCCCGTGCAAATATCGGCAGTGATTTGGACTTGACACTCGTGGGGAAAATAAATGCTGATGCGAAAGTTGCCAGTGCCATTAAACAAAGAGCACTCTTCTCAGCACTCTATCCATCGGCTTTGGCAACGAAAGATATAGAAGCTATAGCGAATAAGGTGGCTCTTAAGCTGGAACGAAATGTGCTGGTTACTTCAAACGAAAGTGGACTCAGTGGCCTGTTTAGAAGGCTTATGGATCATTTTTAATAATGTTGGGGTAGTATATGTTAGGTGAGAATTTTGTCTATTTCTTTACAGTGCTTGGCTTTTTTGTCGGTACTATTTTTGGCATTTTAAAGTCATTTGATGCTGAAGGATTGATAACATACACCTTTCTCATTACAACGTTCTTTTATCTTTTTTCGCATATTATTGTCGCATTTTACTATAGAACGATCGTTGTCAAAGCCTATAACTTTCCAAAAGAGAGGCATGAGATAGAACTTGACCTTTTTGTTAAAGAGATAAACAAACGTGAAAAGCTGATAGATTCGGCATGCAGGCTTACTGATGCGGCGATGAAGATGAATAATGAAGATATGGCAGGGCAGAAGCTATGATGGCAAATGCATATGTCCAGGACCTCAAACATAAAGAAGATGAACTGGCAATTCAATATCTTCCTGCTGTAAAAGCAATGGCATTTCGTCTCAAAGAGCGGCTTCCGAGTTCTGTTGATTTTTCCGATCTTTCAGCAATAGGTACTGAAGAATTGATAAAACTGGCCCGCCGCTATGATGAAAACTTGAATGATTCTTTTTGGGGGTATGCCAAAAAGAGAGTCTATGGGGCAATGCTCGATTACCTAAGAAGTCTTGACATTCTTTCACGGGCAAGTCGTAAACTGGTTAAACAGATAGACTATGCTGTTGAAGAGTATCGTTTAACGCATGATGAAGAGCCAAGTGATGAAGAACTTGCAGAAATGTTGGAAGAAGACATTGATAAGGTGCATGAAGCAAGGGTGGCCTCGAGTATTTATACGGTGATGCCGCTTCATGATCAGCTTCAAGTCGGTGATGAAGGTGCAGCACTTGCACAGATAGAGAAAGATGAACTTGTTGAGGTTATTAAAAAAGTGCTCTCGACATATAAAGAGCGTGAGCAGATGATTATTCAGCTTTACTATTTTGAAGAGTTGACACTCAAAGAGATAAGCGATATACTCAATATAACTGAATCAAGAATTTCACAGATTCATAAATCGGTAATACAAAAAATTAAAGCAGGGATAGGGGCATAGTATGGCAGATATACTTTCGCAAGAAGAGATAGATGCGCTTCTGGATGTCGTTGAAGATGAAGGTGATGAGGTCCTAGAGAGCGGTGATGACAATCTTTTGCCTCAGCGACAGGTAACACTCTATGACTTCAAGCGTCCTAACCGTGTCTCAAAAGAGCAGCTGCGTGCTTTTCGCGGTGTTCATGACAAAATGGCACGTTCGCTTGCTTCGCAGATATCATCCATCATGCGTTCCATTGTAGAGATTCAGCTTCACTCTGTTGATCAGATGACCTATGGCGAGTTCTTGATGAGTCTGCCAAATCCTACAAGTTTTAATGTTTTTTCCATGAAACCACTTGAAGGAAGCGGCGTCATTGAGATAAATCCTTCCATTGCATTTCCGATGCTTGACCGTCTTTTGGGTGGAAAAGGAGAGCCATTTGATGCCAGTCGAGAGTTCTCAGATATAGAGCTCTCACTCTTTGAAACAATCCTGCGTGTTATGATGAGCACACTCAAAGAGGCTTGGGGACCTGTCATGGATGTTTATCCGACAGTCGAATCAAAAGAGTCCTCTCCAAATGTTGTGCAGATTGTCGCACAAAATGAGATCGTTGTGATGGTTGTAATGGAAATCATCATCGGACACAGTTCAGGAATGATGAACATCTGTTATCCTGTAATCTCTCTCGAGCCGATATTGCCAAAGCTGGCTTCTCGTGATCTTATGCTGAATGAGACCAGTTCAAAAAAGAGTAGAAACACAGAACTAAAAGTACTTCTTGGTGGTGCCAAGGTTGATGTAGAAGCCAATTTAGGGGATGCTGATCTCTCTATGGCAGAGATTTTAGATTTAAAAGTCGGTGATGTACTGAGACTTTCAAGTCCGGCAAATGATATCGTAACTGTAGCCGTTGACGGCAAAGAACGCTTTCATGGTGAGATAGGACTGCGTCGTTTTAGAAAATCTATTCAGATTACAGAAGTGATTGAAACAGAAAAAGATGCTGTTAAACGTGCATTGGAAAATCTTGAAAAACAGAGACATGAAAAGATCTCCGGTGTTCGGGATATAATTCATGAAGATGAAACAGCAGAAGATGAGGATATATAGATGAGTGATTTTATTAAACTCTTTGAAGAAGAGACGGTAGGTACGATTGAAGCACTTGTTGGCACAGCACCATCATTGGAATTGAAAGAAGAGCAAGAGTTAAGTATCATATCCAATATAGTACCGCCAATCGTTCTTGTAAAGATTTCAATAACAGGTGATGTTGATGCTGATGTAATGGTGGCATTTCCACCAAATCTAGTAGCTTCACTCTCTGATATGATGATGGGTGAAGATCCAAGTGAGCGAGACGATGTCAATGATGACGACATGGATGCTGCAAAAGAGATAGTTTCAAATATATTCGGTGCTATTTCAAATGCACTCTCAGCGCAGAAAGAGTTGCCGGTACTCTCTTTTTCAGTAGAGAGCATAGAGCTTGTTAAAGATGATGACGAAGTAAGTTTGGAAGCTTTTAACAGGATGTTTGTTTACAAGTTTGCACTTGATAATATTCACTCCCTTATGATGTTCATTATTGATGAAAAACTTTACAATGCACTTTATGACTCCAGCAAAGAGACAAGTGCAGCTGTGGCAGGTACATCAAACGATAGTTACACTGAGCATAATTGTGAAGGTGAAGCTGTCAACCTAAGCAGTGAAGAGATGAAGAACATCGCACTCATTATGGATGTGAAATTACCTGTTCGAGTGCGTATCGGTAAAAAACGAATGCTTTTAAAAGATGTACTTAATATGGATATAGGATCTGTGATAGAGCTTAACCAGTTAGCGAATGATCCACTTGAAATCTTGGTAGATAATCATGTTATAGCTCAAGGAGAAGTCGTTATAGTTGATGGAAACTTCGGTGTTCAGATAACAACGATAGGAACGAAAAAAGAACGTCTTAATCAACTTAAAGGTTAAGCGTTAATATTAAGGAAAAGAAAATGTCACCGAAAAAAAAGGTGCTTGTAGGTATGAGCGGAGGTGTTGACTCCACAGTTACCACACTTTTGTTAAAAGAAGAAGGCTATGAAGTAGAAGGCCTTTATATGAAACTGCACTCAAAGCCGGGATATCATGAGATACATCAGGCACGTGCACAAAAAGCTGCTGATTTTGTCGGTATCAAACTTCATGTACTTGATCTGCAGGAAAAATTCAATAAAAATGTATTTCAGCCGTTTATAGATACATATGCCGAGGGAAAAACACCAAATCCCTGTGCACTTTGTAATCGTACAATGAAATTTGGAGAGATGATACAGTTCGCCGATCAAATAGGTGCAGATTATCTAGCAACCGGACACTATATAAAAACAGATGGTGAGTTTTTTTATCAAGCAGAAGATGATACAAAAGATCAGAGCTATTTTCTTTTTTATGTAAACAAAGAGATTCTGCCAAGACTTAAATTTCCACTTGGAGAGAGAAAAAAAAGTGACATAAAAAGATTGGCAGCTTCCATTAAAGGTTTGGAGTCTTTCGCATCACAGGCTGAATCAAGTGAAATATGTTTTGTTGAAACTACATATACAGATGTATTAAAAGATCATGTTCAAGTAGATCAGGTGGGTGAAGTACTTGATACACAAGGCAATGTTGTCGGTGAACATAAGGGGTATATGCATTATACAATTGGAAAACGTCGCGGTTTCACTGTAAAAGGTGCACATGACCCTCACTTTGTTACGAAGATCATCCCTGAAAAAAACCAGATAATCGTAGGTAAAAGAGAAGATCTTGCATGTAATGAAGTTGTCATAGATAATCTTAACATGTTTCATGATGAAAAAGAGTTTGATACAACTGTAAAATTACGTTATCGAACAAAAGCAGTAAAATGTCATGTAAAAATAGAAGATGATAAAGCGCATATAAAATTAGAAGAGGGTGTATTCGGTGTTGCTGTTGGTCAGGCTGCTGTTTTTTATGATGATGATAAGCTCATAGGTGGTGGTTGGATTATCGATGCATAATCACCACATTTCACAGTAAAAAAAGAATTTAAAAACTTCTCCCCCCATCTTCCAGAACCTTAAGCGATTTCTAAGCAACATCCCCCTATAATTCCCCTCCACAAACGAAGAGACTTCGAGTTGAAGTTTAAAGACCGGAAGGTTAAAGACGTTTGAGATCATTGAAAACTAAGCAAGTAAGAGAGACTGATGTAACTATCAGTTAAATCTTATTTAGAAATAACTAATAAAACAACAACCGTCTATTCTATTTGAATTCTAGCTATTGATATAGTTAGTTTCCCTATAGTAATAGATAACTATATTCATTAAGAGCTTAAGCACTCTTAATGTCTTAACAAAGCCAATGATTTTTAAATCTTGGGCAAAGATCAGTAATTAAATTTATTTATCTTTTCATAAACAATTATGGAGAGTTTGATCCTGGCTCAGAATGAACGCTGGCGGCGTGCTTAACACATGCAAGTCGAACGGTAACAGAGAGAAGCTTGCTTCTCTGCTGACGAGTGGCGCACGGGTGAGTAATATATAGGTAATGTGCCCCTTGGACCGGGATAGCCACTGGAAACGGTGATTAATACTGGATACTCCTTTTCATCAAAAGATGAATCGGGAAATGGATTCCGCCAAGGGATCGGCCTATATCCTATCAGCTAGTTGGTGAGGTAAGAGCTCACCAAGGCGATGACGGGTAGCGGGTTTGAGAGGATGATCCGCCACACTGGTACTGAGACACGGACCAGACTCCTACGGGAGGCAGCAGTGAGGAATATTGCACAATGGGGGAAACCCTGATGCAGCAACGCCGCGTGGAGGATGACGCATTTCGGTGTGTAAACTCCTTTTATATGTCAAGAAAATGACGGTAGCATATGAATAAGCACCGGCTAACTCCGTGCCAGCAGCCGCGGTAATACGGAGGGTGCAAGCGTTATTCGGAATCACTGGGCGTAAAGGACGCGTAGGCGGGTTGGTAAGTCAGATGTGAAATCCTACAGCTTAACTGTAGAACTGCATTTGAAACTACTAACCTAGAGTATGGGAGGGGCAGATGGAATTAGTGGTGTAGGGGTAAAATCCGTAGATATCACTAGGAATACCGAAAGCGAAGGCGATCTGCTGGAACATAACTGACGCTAAGGCGTGAAAGCGTGGGGAGCAAACAGGATTAGATACCCTGGTAGTCCACGCCCTAAACGATGAACACTAGTCGTCGGGATGCTAGTCATCTCGGTGATGCACTTAACAGATTAAGTGTTCCGCCTGGGGAGTACGGTCGCAAGATTAAAACTCAAAGGAATAGACGGGGACCCGCACAAGTGGTGGAGCATGTGGTTTAATTCGAAGATACGCGAAGAACCTTACCTAGCCTTGACATTGAGAGAACCTGCCAGAGATGGCGGGGTGCCCTTCGGGGAACTCGAAAACAGGTGCTGCACGGCTGTCGTCAGCTCGTGTCGTGAGATGTTGGGTTAAGTCCCGCAACGAGCGCAACCCTCGTCCTTAGTTGCTAGCAGTTCGGCTGAGCACTCTAAGGAGACTGCCTTCGCAAGGAGGAGGAAGGTGAGGACGACGTCAAGTCATCATGGCCCTTATGGCTAGGGCTACACACGTGCTACAATGGGGCGTACAGAGTGTTGCGATACCGCGAGGTGGAGCTAATCACTTAAAGCGTCTCTCAGTTCGGATTGGAGTCTGCAACTCGACTCCATGAAGCTGGAATCACTAGTAATCGTAGATCAGCAATGCTACGGTGAATACGTTCCCGGGTCTTGTACTCACCGCCCGTCACACCATGGGAGTTGATTTCACCCGAAATCGGGAAGCCAACCTTCGGGGGGCTACCGCTTACGGTGGAATTAGCGACTGGGGTGAAGTCGTAACAAGGTAACCGTAGGAGAACCTGCGGTTGGATCACCTCCTTTCTAGAGTAAAGAGCGATCATTCGTTTGATCGGCTCAACACAAAAGAATCTCACAGAGATATTAGTTACTTCAGTCTGCTTGCTTGCTTAGTTTTCAGTGATCTGTGTTCATTTGACATTCGATTATATCAAGGGCCTATAGCTCAGCTGGTTAGAGTGCACCCCTGATAAGGGTGAGGTCCCAGGTTCAAGTCCTGGTAGGCCCACCATTTTTGCACTATTTGCATCTGAAAAGTTAACTCACGTACTTTAGTACGCTTCGTCACCTTTTCAAATACAACTAGCACAAAAACAAGTTTTTGCTAAAACTAAATATAAGCTTTCAAAGTTAGAAAGTTTATATTTGGTTTTTAAACCAAAAGTTCATTAAATTACAATTGTTAAAGTCAACAACATATAATTAAAGAGATTTAATTATAAACTAAATAACTACAAAAAAATGGATTCATTCAATCTTGTTTGTTGTATTAGAGATAGTACATTAAATAAGGTAGTGAACGCAATATAGAATAAAAGATATTAAGGGCCATAGGTGGATGCCTTGGCTAGTAGAGGCGATGAAAGACGTACTAGGCTGCGAAAAGCCTCGGGGAGCTGCCAAGAAGCTTTGATCCGGGGATTTCTGAATGGGGCAACCCGGCATGGCGCGAGTCATGTCACCTTCGGGGGCGAACGCAGGGAAGTGAAACATCTCAGTACCTGCAGGAAAAGAAATCAAACGAGATTCCGAGAGTAGCGGCGAGCGAAATTGGAATAGGGCACTTACATTTAGCACATTTGTTAGCAGAACTGTCTGGAAAGTCAGAGCATAGAGGGTGATACTCCCGTAAGCGAAAACATTTGTGTGGAACTAAGGTAAGGAATGAGTAGGTCGGGACACGTGTTATCTTGACTGAATATGGGGGGACCACCCTCCAACCCTAAATACTACTACTAGACCGATAGCGAACAAGTACCGTGAGGGAAAGGTGAAAAGGACCGCGGTGAGCGGAGTGAAATAGAACCTGAAACCTATGGCTTACAATCATTCGGAGCACTATTAAATAAGTGTGACGGACTGCCTTTTGCATAATGAGCCTGCGAGTTGTGGTATCTGGCAAGGTTAATCGAACGAGAAGCCGTAGCGAAAGCGAGTCTTAATAGGGCGACATAGTCAGATGCTGCAGACCCGAAACTGAGTGATCTATCCATGAGCAGGTTGAAGCTGGTGTAAGAGCCAGTGGAGGACCGAACCGGTGGAAGTTGAAAATTCCTCGGATGACTTGTGGATAGGGGTGAAAGGCCAATCAAACTCAGTGATAGCTGGTTCTCTCCGAAATATATTTAGGTATAGCCTCGAGCATTAGCGTATAGGGGTAGAGCACTGACAGGGCTAGGGCTGCTTACCGCGGTACCAAACCCTATCAAACTCCGAATACTATACGTGTAACCTCGGGAGTCAGGCGTAGGGTGATAAAATCCTATGTCGAGAGGGGAACAACCCAGACTAGCAGCTAAGGTCCCAAAGTCGTATCTAAGTGGAAAAGGATGTGGAGTTGCTGTGACAACCAGGAGGTTGGCTTAGAAGCAGCCATCCTTTAAAGAAAGCGTAACAGCTCACTGGTCTAGCGATTCTGCGCCGAAAATATAACGGGGCTAAGATACGCACCGAAGCTCTAGATTCATAGTTTACTATGAGTGGTAGGAGAGCGTTCCATTCAGCGTTGAAGGTGTACCGGTAAGGAGCACTGGAGCGGATGGAAGTGAGCATGCAGGCATGAGTAGCGAGAAAAGAAGTGAGAATCTTCTTCGCCGAAAACCCAAGGTTTCCTACGCGATGCTCGTCATCGTAGGGTTAGTCGGGACCTAAGTCGAGTCCGAAAGGGGTAGACGATGGCAAATCGGTTAATATTCCGATACCGACATATCATCATTTGAGTGATGGGGGGACGCATAGAGTTAGACGAGGTCACTGATGGAATAGTGGCTCGAAGGGTGTAGGTTGTGAAGTAGGCAAATCCGCTTCACATTCGACCGAGACCCGACAGGCAGTTCAATCTCTTCGGAGAGCGAACTGAATCGTCGATACTGTCGTGCCGAGAAAAGCCTCTAAACGAGATGGTATGTCGCCCGTACCGTAAACCGACACAGGTGGGTGAGATGAGTATTCTAAGGCGCGTGGATGAACCCTTGTTAAGGAACTCTGCAAACTAGCACCGTATCTTCGGTATAAGGTGTGCCCTTGATGTTAGGAGATTTACTCTCCAAAGCATCTCTGGGTCGCAGCAAAGAGTCCCTCCCGACTGTTTACCAAAAACACAGCACTCTGCTAACACGTAAGTGGATGTATAGGGTGTGACGCCTGCCCGGTGCTCGAAGGTTAAAAGGATTGCTTAGCATTAGCGAAGGCATGAATTGAAGCCCGAGTAAACGGCGGCCGTAACTATAACGGTCCTAAGGTAGCGAAATTCCTTGTCGGTTAAATACCGACCTGCATGAATGGCGTAACGAGATGGGAGCTGTCTCAACAAGGGATCCAGTGAAATTGTAGTGGAGGTGAAAATTCCTCCTACCCGCGGAAAGACGGAAAGACCCCGTGCACCTTTACTATAGCTTGACACTGCTATTGGGATATTCATGTGCAGGATAGGTGGGAGCCTTTGATTCATAGTCGCCAGATTATGATGAGGCATCCTTGAGATACCACCCTTGAATATTCTGATAGCTAACTCCGTACGATTATCTCGTGCGAGGACAATGTCTGGTGGGTAGTTTGACTGGGGCGGTCGCCTCCTAAAAAGTAACGGAGGCTTACAAAGGTTGGCTCAGGTGGGTTGGAAATCCACCGTAGAGTATAATGGCATAAGCCAGCCTGACTGTGAGACATACAAGTCGAGCAGAGTCGAAAGACGGTCATAGTGATCCGGTGGTTCTGTGTGGAAGGGCCATCGCTCAAAGGATAAAAGGTACGCCGGGGATAACAGGCTGATCTCCCCCAAGAGCTCACATCGACGGGGAGGTTTGGCACCTCGATGTCGGCTCATCGCATCCTGGGGCTGGAGCAGGTCCCAAGGGTATGGCTGTTCGCCATTTAAAGCGGTACGCGAGCTGGGTTCAGAACGTCGTGAGACAGTTCGGTCCCTATCTTCCGTGGGCGTAGGATTGTTGAGGAGAGCTGACCCTAGTACGAGAGGACCGGGTTGGACGAACCACTGGTGCACCAGTTGTCCTGCCAAGGGCATAGCTGGGTAGCTACGTTCGGATGAGATAACCGCTGAAAGCATCTAAGCGGGAAGCCAACTCCAAGATGAACAATCCCTGAAGACCGCTTGAAGACTACAAGCTTGATAGGCTGGATGTGTACGCGCAGCAATGCGTTTAGCTGACCAGTACTAATAGGTCGTTTGTCTTTTTTTATGTTCTTACGAACGCTGTTGCTTCACTACCTTATTTAGTGTACGAATAGATTACACAAATAAGAAGAATCTTGAAACAAGTTCTTTAGTATGTTGACTTTTACCCCACTTATGCTTTAGCAACGGGGGTATCGCGGTTTAGCCGCAGAACGATTGATATTTAATGAGTTACTTCAACTCTTATGATCCTTCAAGGTCAAATATAAGTTCATTACTCCAATGAATTTATACTTGATCTTGTCTAGGTGGCTATAGAGAGAGGGAAACGCCTGGTCCCATTCCGAACCCAGAAGCTAAGCCTCTCATCGCTGATAATACTGCATCTTTCAGGTGTGGGAATGTAGGTCGCTGCCTAGTTCGGATCAAATTTTTCTACTTTTTTATACTTTTCTTCATCATCTTTTTTTTCAAAGAATTATGTGTTATTATTTTAATAAACAAGGTCCTTTATGCATAATGTCAATCCTCAAATACCTCAAGGCTGGAAAGATATTCTTCAAAATGAATTTTCAAAACACTATTTTATTGTTTTAAAACAATTTTTACTTGATGAAAAATCTAAATACACTATATATCCGGAAAATAAAAATATTTTCAATGCCTATAACTCTATGGATTTTCATGATGTAAAGGTTGTTATTTTAGGTCAAGACCCTTATCATGGGACAGGGCAGGCACATGGGCTCTCTTTTTCAGTTAAAGACGGCGTTGCTTATCCTCCTTCATTAAAAAATATATTTACAGAGTTGGCAGATGACACAGGATGTTCATATCCAAGTAGTGGAAATTTGTCTAAGTGGGCAAAGCAGGGTGTTTTATTGCTCAATGCAGTTTTGACAGTGCGTGCAGGAGAAGCGAACTCTCATCGCTGTATGGGATGGGAACATTTTACAGATGCTACGATTCAAGCCATCAGTGAGAAGTTAGAGAATGTTGTTTTTATACTTTGGGGAAAACCTGCACAGATGAAAGAGAAGCTCATTGATACTTCCAAGCACCTTGTTCTAAAAGCTCCACATCCTTCACCTCTTTCATCATATAGGGGTTTCTTTGGATCAAAACCTTTTTCTAAAACCAATGAGTATTTAACAGCTCGCGGTAAAGAGCCTATAGATTGGTGTTTAGAGTGATAAACTTTTAAAAAGTCTAATATATAAACTCTGCAATTACCGGAAGATGATCTGAATAACCGCGTCCATAATGTTTTCGTGGTTTTCTCCATGACATCTGCCATCTGTAAAGAGATTTTCCTTTATAAAGGTAGGGTTTATTTAAAGTATGGATGGAACCGCATTTGTAGTCGATACCTTGGTTGTCAAGTAGTGCTTTTGTTACTAGAATATTATCAAGCGCTTCTTTTTTACCTCTATAGATATAGCTAAAGCGTTTTGCTTTGTCTGGCTCATCATACCAGAGATTGTAAAAGTCTCCATCTTCTATTTTTGCTTCTTTGGCTTGCATTTTATAGTTGATTGTTCCTAAAATATGATTTATCCCTGTTATTCCACCTGTATCATTGTGTTTTCGTTTGCGTTTAAAGAGTTTGTATTCTTCATAATCGGAGTTAAAATCACCAAGTGCGATGATATTTTTCTCTTTACCTAATTCTTCAACACGTTTACGGAGTTTTTTGGCAGAAACTACACGCATACTTTCCGGTCCGGCTTTACTTTTCCAGTGATTAACGAGCAGGTAAAGATCTTCACCATTTATTTTAAATTTTGCTTCCAAAATATTTCTGTATCTGTAAGACTGTTGCACAGCTATTTCAGTTGTGTATACAAAAGGAATTTTACTGAGTATGGCCACTTTTATAATTGTGCCTTTGAGGTTGGCAATTTTGTAGTATTGATAATAAAGTCCCATTCTTTTAAGAGTGTAGCGCAGGTCTTTGAGTGCCTGAAGTGATTCGATCTCCTGCAGTCCAATGATGTCTGCATCAATATCTTTAATGACCTTTGCAGTGTTGTGGAGTTTTATCTTATATGTCCTTTCATTCCAATTTGATTTTGTGAAGGGGATATACTCCGAGTACTCATGGCCGCTGCGCTTGAGGTCAAAAAGGTTTTCTACATTATAAGTGGCTATTTTTATCATATTTTCTCCAAAGAGTAATGCACTCAGTAAAAGTAAAAAAGTGAGAATTTTCACTATTTAATTCCACTCAGTCTTAGAAGCTGACGAGTATTTGCCTCTCTGCCCATCAGTTCAAGGTAAAGATCCTGCATACTTTTTGCTCCACCGTTATGGAGAATGATATCAAGATACTTTTGAGCTGTTTGTGAGTTAAAAATACCTTCATCTACTACGGCATAGAACGTATCCGCACTGAGGACTTCTGCCCATTTGTAACTGTAGTAACCCGCTGCATAACCGCCTGCAAAGATGTGGGCAAAGCCGTTTTGAAATTTATTGTATTTCGGCGGCTTGATGAGTGCTGTTTTTTCTCTGATGGCATCAAGCAGATCTTGAACTTGCTCTCCTTGATAAGTTTGCATATGCAGTTTAAAATCAAAGAGTGAGAACTCTAACTGTCTTAACATTCCCATAGCTGAGAGGAAGTTTTTACTTTTGACAAGTTTTTCTATCATTTTATCTGGGAGTATTTCTCCTGTTTTGTAGTGCTTTGCAAAGAGTTTAAGCACTTTTGGCTCGTAGGCGAAATTTTCTAAAAATTGTGAAGGGTACTCTACGGCATCCCATTCGACACCGTTAACACCGCTGACTTCATTTTCTTTCACTTCACTTAAAATATGATGAATGGTATGTCCCGTCTCATGAAAGAGTGTTACAACATCGTCATGACGCAATAGTGATGGCTGTGAGTTGCTTGATGGCGGAAAATTACAAACTACAAAAGCAGATGCGAGTTGTTCTCTGCCCTGTGTATCTGTTGAGTGAGATTGCCAGTTGTGCATCCATGCTCCGCCGCGTTTTGACTCTCTTGCTTCGAGATCAAAATAGACTCTGGCTTTGAGTTTTTCATGCTCATAAACATCATAGGCATAGGCTTTTTCATGCCAGAGTGTTTCATCGACTTCTTTGAAAGTAATACCAAAAAGTTTTTCTAAAAAATCAAACATGCCGTTGACGACACTTTTTTGCTCGAAGTAGGGACGGTACTCCTCTTCATTGATGGCATACTGCTCTTTTTTGAGAATCTCACTGTAAAAGGCCACATCATGGCTTGCAAGATCAAACGGTGCAATTTTTTGCAGCTGCGTGAGCTCATTTTTTGCCTGTTCAATGGAGTTGTCTAAGAGAGATTCTAAAAAGTTTACAACAGTTGTTGTATCTTTTGCCATTTTAGATGCGAGGGAGTACTCGGCATAGTTGTTAAAACCTAAGAGTTTGCTCATCTCTTCACGCAGGGCTAAAAGTTCATCGATAATGGCTGCATTTTGAGGTGCTCTGCTTGTGTAGGCACGGTAGAACTCTTCTCGGATTTCTCTATTTGGACCGTAGGTCATGTAAGCGATGTACGAGGGCATCTGCAGGGTGAATTTGTATTTTACTTTGCCGTCTTCATCTGTGAATTTTGCAGACTCTTTTTCACTCTCAGGCAGACCCGCTACATCCTTTTCATCTGTGATGATTTTTTCGTAAGCGTTGGTTGCATCGAGAAGGTTTTGCGAGAAGTTGTTTGCAAGTTCGCTCTTTTTAATGTTGATCTCTTGCAGTCTTGCTTTTGTTTTTTCATTGAGGTGAGCACCACTGAGCTCAAAGTTTTGAATGTTGAGTGTGAGCACTCTTTTTTGTTCATAGTTGAGCGTATCGGCTTCATTTTTTTGAATCTCTTTAAAGGTATTATAGATAGCTAAGTTTTGTGAGAGTTGTGTCGAATACTCGGTAATGATAGGCAGTGCTTCTGTATAGACTTTTTGTGTCTCTTGGGAGTTGTTTACCGCATTGAGATGTGAGAGCGGTGTGAAGAAGTGTTCTAGCTCTTCTTCCATCAGCTCTATGGGTTTTACAAAGTTTTGAAATGTTTTATGCTCCTGCGTGAGGAGTTTATCCACCTGCGTGAGATTGTTTTTAGTTTTTGATTTCAGATCATCTATGAAAGTTTCTAAGTTACAGTGGAAAGATAAAAATTTGCTCATTATAGTTACAGCCTTTTTGGTGTAATTATAGCATTTATATAAGGTAAAAGTTTAATGGATGAGAAGTTGTTTGTATAAGGAGTATCAAGCAGCGGCTAAAGCCAAACTGCTTGATATCGGAGTTATATGAAATTTGTATTGGTAAACTATTCAGACTCTATTTTGTAGAGAATTTATAGTCAAGTTGTGCCCAGAATTTCTGAGTGTCTTTAGTCCATGCGTTAACATAATCACCATTACCAAATGTACCTTGTACAGCTTTACCTTTTGAATAGTTAGCGTATTTTAAAAGACCTGTAAGACCATTCACACCTGGAATTTTATTGACATAAACAACATCAATCTCTGAACCTAAGTCATCAGTTGTTCCAGAACCACTAACAGCATTCATTTTTTTATCTGCCGTAAAGTCATGATAAACTGCTAAAAGTTTTCCGAAACCTTTTGCTTTATATCCTAAACGAACATTTGCATCAATTAAACCGCCATCTGGAGTAGAAAGAAATTTATCTGCCCAACCATTAAATTTATGCCCTGTAGCAAGAGGAGTGGTAAATGTTTTATCTTTTCCACTTGTATCATTCATAGAAGTACCACTTAAAAACTCATAATTCGCACCAACTAAAATACCGGAGATATTTGCACCTAAATCTAAGTTATAGTAAGATGCATCTACTTTGACACCTTGTGTACCATTTTTATGAATTTCCATTGATGGATCTGCTTGCTGTGCATATTCTGCACGATAGTTTAGTTTTACCGCATCCATTTTTACATTACCTGTTGCAGCAATACCATATGTATCATGAGTATTTGCAATCATATAATCATAAGCAGTAACTTTTAATGCTGGCATTACACTATATGCAGCATGTAAAAGCACTGTATTTGTATCATATGTGTTTTCACCATATAGACCATCATTATTTGCTAAACTTTTTACTCCTTGAACACCATATACCCATGCAGCTAATACAGAAAGATTTTTAATAGAGTTGTTTGCAATAAATACAGAGTCATAAGAACGTTCTAGTTGTCTCCAACCAACTGTACCAATGAAACGTTGGTTGTCAAGATTTACCTGACCACGACCCGCATGTAAGACAGTATCCGCAACTTTATAGTTAATTTCAGCATTTGAAATCATAGCTTTTTCTGGATCAGCAACAGTTGCATACTCAGTTTGGCCATTTGATGTACTATTATACGTGTTAGAACCAAAATCATTCACTGAAATAATACCGACCGATGCAGAAAGACCATCAACATCCAGAAGATCACCAGTGACTTTTAACTTCGTTCTTGCAGTATATGCATTGGCATCTTTTACATGTTGACCTGGAGAGTTATCTACATTTACATTTTCCCATCTAGGACGGATTTGTCCTTCAAGTACTAAGTTATCTAAAATGTTAATACCATCAGCAGCACTTACGCTACTAAAAGAACCCATAATTGCTGTTAAAGCAACAGCTGACATTGTAATTTTTTTCATTTTCTTCCTTTTTTGTTTATAAGCTAAAGCCTATATATAATGTTAAGCTTAAAGATTTAAGCTAGACTACTTTTCAAAGGCCCTGACAAAATTATAGCATATTTTGAAACTATAAATTTGACATATATCAATTATTCTTTAAGCTAATAGTGATATCATTGTACCGTTAATGGACACCTTAACAACAAAGTTCAAAACTAATTTGAGGAGAAAATATGTCACTTTCAAGAAGAGAATTTCTTAAAAGTTCAGCGGCAGCATCGGCAGCAGCGGCGATCGGTATG
Organism: Sulfurimonas paralvinellae; assembly: GCF_014905135.1. Lineage (NCBI taxonomy): Bacteria > Pseudomonadati > Campylobacterota > Epsilonproteobacteria > Campylobacterales > Sulfurimonadaceae > Sulfurimonas > Sulfurimonas paralvinellae. Next base: position 564,534 of record NZ_CP041406.1, read on the forward strand.
AGTGTACCGGCAGAGCTCGAAGCAAATGCAGGCGCAGCTGAAAGTAATTGGAGATGGGACAAGGCAGCTTGTCGTTTCTGTGGTACGGGATGTGGAATTATGCTGGCAACTACAGGCGAAGGCGCAGATAGAAAGATTGTTGCAGTTAAAGGAGACCCGGCAGCTCCGGTTAATCGTGGTCTAAACTGTATCAAGGGGTATTTTAATGCGAAGATCATGTATGGGGCTGACCGTCTCACGCAACCGCTTCTTCGTGTAAATGATAAGGGTGAGTTTGACAAAAAAGGTAAATTTGCTCCTATTTCATGGAAACGTGCTTATGATGAAATGGAAAAACACATCAGAATCGCACTGAAAGAGAGTGGTCCTGAAGGTGTAGGTGTATTTGCATCTGGTCAATACACTATCATGGAAGGGTATGCTGCTCAAAAGATGATGAAAGCAGGTTTCAGATCAAATGCGATCGATCCAAATGCTCGTCACTGTATGGCATCTGCGGTTGTTGGTTTCTATCAGACTTTTGGTATCGATGAGCCTTCTGGATGTTACGATGATATCGAGCTTACAGATACAATTGTAACTTGGGGTTCAAACATGGCAGAAATGCACCCGATTCTTTGGTCTCGTGTAACTGACAGAAAACTAAGTGATCCAGATCGTGTAAAAGTTGTCAATATTCAGACTTATACACACCGTACTTGTGATTTAGGTGACTTTAACATCATCTTCAGACCAAATACTGACCTTGCACTTTGGAACTACTTAGCGCGTGAGATCGTTTACAATCATCCAGAAGCTATTGATTGGGATTTCATCAAGAAAAACATCATTTTCGCAGCTGGTCCAGTAAACATTGGTTATGGTTTCAGACGTGCTGGTGAAAAATCTGTAACACCTGTAAGACCTGATGGTAGTGCCGGTAAATATGATGCTAAAGAGATGGAAATCTATAATAAAGAGATGAGTAAAGTCGTTTCAGAGCTTGAAGGTCCTGCGTTAGAGCCGTATGGCTATAAAGCTGGCGATACGATGAAAAATACTGCCGGTACTTTAAAACACTGGGAAATCTCTTTTGAAGAGTATAAAAAATCTTTAGCTCCGTATACACTAGACTATACTGCTGAACTTTGTAAAGGTGATCCAGATGAGTCACTTGATAGCTTCAAGAAAAAACTACAGGATTTAGCAGCACTTTACATTGAAAAAGATAGAAAAATCGTTAGTTTCTGGACTATGGGTATGAATCAACATACACGTGGTACATGGGATAATACACTTTCATATAACGTTCACTTCATGCTTAACAAACAAGCGCGTCCAGGTTCAGGTGCATTCTCACTTACTGGTCAACCTTCTGCTTGTGGTACTGCTCGTGAAGTTGGTACATTCGCTCACCGTTTACCGGCTGACTTAATGGTTAAAAACCCTAAACACAGAGCTATCGCTGAGAAAAAATGGCATATTCCTGCTGGAACATTGAACCCTGTAGGTAATCAACACATCATGAAAATCCATAGAGATATTGAAGATGGCGTTGTTAAATTTGCATGGGTAAATGTTTGTAATGCTTACCAAGATTCTGCGAATGCAAAACACTGGGTAAAAGCGGCACGTGAGATGGACAACTTCATCGTAACATCTGACGGTTATCCTGGTATTTCTGCTATGGTATCTGACCTTATCTTGCCATCTGCTATGATCTATGAGAAATGGGGAGCATACGGTAATGCTGAGAGACGTTCACAACACTGGAGACAACAAGTACTTCCTGTAGGAAACGCTATGAGTGATACATGGCAATGGGTTGAACTTTCAAAAAGATTTACTGTTGATGATCTATGGGGACCATATACACTTAGAAACGGTAAAAAACTTGCAGATGTTCGTCAAAAAGCATATGATATGGGTTACAAACCAGATACTACTATGTATGAAATCTTATATGCAAATGATAGAGCTAAGAAAAACTATCCACTCGCATTGGATCAGTTCCCACAAAAAGGGTATGACAACTCTGAATGTATCGGTGATGCCAGAAATGTTGAAGGCAGTGACGGAAAAGTATTTAAAGGATACGGTTTCATGATTCACCAATACTTATGGGAAGAGTATGCTTCATTTGGTCGTGGTCACGGTCATGACTTGGCAGACTTCGTTACTTACCATAAAGTTCGTGGACTTAAATGGCCAGTTGTTAATGGTAAAGAGACTGCATGGAGATTTAACGTAAACTTTGACCCATATGCAGCGAAACATGCAAAAGAAAACGGTAGAGGCAGTGAGTTCGCGTTCTATGGTCCACTCGCAAAAGCACTTCCACATGGAAACTTGACAGGCGTACAAGACAAAAAGAAAAAACCATTACCGGATAAAGCAAAAATCTTTGCTCGCCCATATATGGATCCACCAGAAATGCCGGATGATGAGTACAATCTATGGTTATGTACAGGACGTGTACTTGAACACTGGCACTCAGGAACTATGACTATGCGTGTACCTGAACTCTATCGTGCAGTTCCGGAAGCACTTGTCTATATGCATCCAGATGCAGCGAAAGCTAGAGGCCTCAAAGACAATGACCTATGCTGGGTTGAATCTCGTCGTGGTAGAGTAAGAGCTCGTGTTGAGACTCGTGGACGTAATAGACCTCCAAAACCATTAGTATTCGTACCATGGTTCGATGAGCGTGTATTTATCAATAAAGTGACATTGGATCAAACATGTCCTATGTCAAAACAGACAGACTTTAAAAAATGTGCTGTAAAAATCTATAAAGCATAATTTTAAAAAGAAGGAAGCATTACTTTGAGCAATCATTCAAAAGCGAAAGAGCCTCTCAGCGATAGAAGAAAATTTATTCTTAATATGGCTAAAGGTGTCGGATATGCAGCGGTAGGCGGTTTCTTATGGAGTGCCTATCTCGATGAAGCGAAAGCTTCACCGCTGATTTTGCGTCCACCTGCAGCGATACCGGAGAAAGATTTTCTAAAGACCTGTATCAAATGTGGTTTGTGCGTTGAAGCGTGTCCTTACGATACGCTCAAGCTTGCAAAGCCGGGTGATCATAAACCAATGGGTACACCGTTCTTTACACCGAGAGATATTCCATGCTATATGTGTGAAGATATCCCCTGTGTTCCGGTATGTCCAAGCGGTGCACTTGATGAGTCAAGTGTGACTGTCAATGGTCAGCTTGATATCAATACGGCTGATATGGGACTTGCAGTAATCGATGAGAACAGCTGTATTGCTTTTTGGGGAATTCAATGTGATGCTTGTTATAGAGCTTGTCCAATTCTGGATAAAGCGATAACAATAGAATACGACCAAAATAAAAGAACGGGAAAACATGCCTTTTTGAAACCGGTAGTACATGCTGATGCCTGTACCGGTTGTGGAATGTGTGAGCATGCCTGTGTTACTGAAAAACCTGCTATTTTCATCCTGCCGCGTGAGGTTGCGATGGGGAAAGCAGGAAGTCACTACATCAAAGGTTGGGACAAAAAAGATGAAGCACGGCTAAAAGATGCGCATGCTATCCATACAACGACAAAAGTAAGTAAGAAAAAAGCTGTTGATAAATTAAATGGCGGTCTAGAAGGTTTGCTCAATGAGTAAGTTATGGAATAATTACAGATACCTTATATTAAGAAGATTTGTGCAGATTGGGATTTTGATTCTTTTTATCGGTGCAAATGCATGGGGATGGAAAATCCTTGAAGGTAATCTCAGTTCATCACTGCTCTTTGGTGTCATTCCAATGAGTGATCCTTATGCTGTTATACAGATGGTCATAGCGGGTGCTGTCGTTGCGACTGATCTGCTCATCGGTATGGCGGTTGTGGCGCTGTTTTATTTTTTAATCGGCGGGCGTGCATTTTGTTCATGGGTATGTCCTATAAATATGGTGACAGACAGTGCAAACTATCTTCGCCGTATTTTTGACATTGACAGAGCACAACTGCAACGTCAACCCATTACAAGAAGTGTCCGATACTGGGTACTTGCAATTAGTCTGATCGTATCGGCTTTTATGGGTATAGCCGCTTTTGAGTTTATCTCGCCAATCTCGATGCTGCATCGCGGTATTGTATTTGGTATGGGATTTGGCTGGGCGGCTGTCGGTTTGATCTTTCTTTTTGATCTGTTCGTTTTAAAAAATGGATGGTGTGGTCATATTTGTCCACTTGGTGGATTCTATTCACTTTTAGGAAAGTTTAGTTTTATTAGAGTACATCATTTAGAAGAGAATTGTACTCTTTGTATGAAGTGTAAAGTGGTTTGCCCTGAAAAGCAGGTGCTTCACATGATAGGTAAAGAGTCAATTCCTGTACTTTCGGGTGAGTGTACAAACTGTGCACGCTGTATCGAAGTATGTGATGATGATGCTTTGAGATTCTCAATAAGAGATTTTATTCAAAATAAAAAAACGGGAGAGTAAAATGAAAATTTTAACAAAGATTACGATAGGTTTAGCTGCTTCGGCTCTGCTTCTTGTCGGCTGTAATTCTGCAGCTACAGGAACAAGTGCAAAAGCTGATAAAAGTGTTACAAAACCGACAATTACAGAAGCTAATTTAGGTTACAGAGGTACGACAGATCTTTTAAAAGAGGATGTTGTTCCACCTGCTGTTGCATATCATTCAGCACCTCCGGGAGCTTCAAAACGATTTAAAAGAGCATATCAAGATGCGCCGCCGATGATTCCACACTCAACTGAGGGGTTATTGCCTATCACTAAGAACAACAATGCATGTCTTGGATGCCATATGCCTGCTGTAGCGGCAAGTATGGGTGCAACGCCGATTCCGGTTTCTCACTTTACTAACTTCAGACCGAAAACTGCAGTTAAAGGTGATGAAATTCTTAAAAATGGTAAAGCGATTAAAAATACTTCATCTGAGAAGTTAGCGAATGTATCTATCAAAGTTGATAAAGATGAGCAGCATCTTTATGCCGGTAGATATAACTGTTCACAATGTCATGCTCCGCAAGCTACGAACGACCTAGTAGATGATAACCACTTCAAACCGGTTTACACTGCTCCTGATGGTGCTGAAAAATCATCTTGGAACCAGTCTAAATGGATGAAAGATATCGATACTTCGAAATAAATAGATGGAGAGAAGAGAGCTATTTAGCTTTCTTTCTTCCTCTGTAAAAGAGGCAGTCAGAGAGCAAAAAGATGAAATGATGATAATCAGACCTCCATACTATAGTGATGTGGATGCTTTTGTCACAGAGTGTCAAAACTGCGAAGGGGAATGTGCCTCTTTGTGTCAAGAGCAGATAATAGTCATTACAGAAGATAAAACGCCGCAGCTGGTTTTTAACTCTCGCGGATGCACCTACTGTGATGAATGTGCTGTTGCATGTCCAAGTGATGTGCTTTTGGTTGAAAACAAGCATCTTATTGAAGCGTCGATCGTTATCAACAAAAACAAATGTTTGAGCTGGCAGGGTGTGATGTGTTTTTCATGCAAGGATCCCTGTCTTGAAAATGCCATTGATTTCAAGGCAATGTTTATGCCTGAGATAAATGATAAATGTACGAATTGTGGTTTTTGCATCGGCAGATGTCCTGCTGATGCCATAGATATTAAAAAGGTAAGTTAATGCGTTATATAGTCATTTTTTTTATGCTTCTGTCATCTCTTTATGCACAAAAGCTATTGAATCCGCTTTATACATATAAGGTCACGCAGGGGCTTGCTACAGATGTCCTATACAATAACGGCAGTCTTTATATATCTTCAGACAGCGGTACTGTAGATATCTATGACACAAAAACTAAAAAAAAGAGGAAAAGCATAAAGCTTGAGAAGATAAAAGATTTTATGGGAGATGCAATCGATTCGAAAATTTTTACATTGGATTTTTTGGATCAAACTCTTTTAATCCTTTCACAGGATAATGGCGGTTACAGCCGCGTGAACCTGTACAAAAATAAAAAAAATGCGCAAATCATTTCAAGTGACCAAAAGCTCAATATCATTAAAGCGAAATTTATAGATAAAGACACTATTTTGCTTGCTCTTATCAGTAATGACATTATTTCATACAATATCAAAACAAAAAAGAAGAATTGGACAACACAGGCATCTATGTCGAAGTTTTCCAATTTTGCTCTCAATAATGACAGGTCTACTGTGGCCATTGCAGATGAAAGCGGTGAAGTACATTTGATAGATACGAAAACAGGGAATAAACTAAAAACATTGAGCGGGCAAAATGTAGATAATCTTTTTGGTGTCGCTTTTGCAGGTGATATTGTTTTAACCGGAGGGCAGGACAGACGTGCCGGTGTTTATAATGTTAAAAACGGAAGTGCATACTATAAAGCTTCCAATTTTTTTGTATATGGTGTAGGACTGAGTCCAAGCGGAAAAAGAGGTGCCTACAGCTGTGATATTGATGATAATGTCGAGGTGTTTAATACTGCTACACGAGAGAGTTTAGGAAAATACCGCTCAACAAAGAAAGTTGTCAACAGTATCTATTTTATAAATGAGCATGAATTTTTTATTAACAGCAGTGCGAAAACTGTTGGTTACTATAAAGTCAAATAAGGGAGTATAGGAAATGATTGAATATAATGAGAGTGAGTTTTTGGTCGAAACTGAAGTGCCTGAAGATGAACTTATTATCTCCAGGACAAACTTGAAAGGAAACATTACTTATGCCAATGAGACCTTTTGTGTCATAAGCGGGTATCATGAAGAAGATCTCCTTGGGAAACCACACAATATAGTACGCCATCCAGATATGCCGAGTGCTGCGTTTGAAGATCTGTGGAGTACGATAAAGTCGGGAAAACAGTGGGTTGGAATCGTTAAAAATATGCGTAAAGATAAAGGATTTTACTGGGTGAAAGCCATTGTGTCAGGTGTATACAAAAATGGAGAACTGGTAGAGTATAAATCACTTCGAACACCGATATCTTATGAAACTAAGTTAAAATATCAAAGATTGTATGATAAAATGCGTAGTGAAAACAATGAAAGAACAAGAAAAGTAATTTACGAATAATAATAAAAGGAATTAAAGATGAATATATCAAGTATAGTAGTACAGACAATGCCGAAATTTTTAGATGAGGTGGTTGAGAGCCTTAAGAATTGTGAAGCGTGTGATTATCATCTACATGATGAAAAGGGTCGTATCATTGTTACTATAGAAGGTGAGGATGTAAGTGAAGAACTTGGAAAACTCAAAGTGATCGAAGCTATTCCTCATGTGATAGCTGCAGATATGCAGATGGCCTATTCCGAAGATGAACTGGATGCAAATATAAAGGTCATCAATGAATCAGATGCTGTTCCGGCTGTTTTAAATGATGCTGACGTTGATATTGACAGAGTCGTTTATCATGGAGATTTAAAGAAAAAAGATGGTGAGCTTCAAGAGTTTGCAAAGGATCTGAGTAATCCTACAGGAGTGAAATAATGGGTGTTGTTTTCAGTTCAACAATTAAAATCGATGAGAATGCGAAATGGTTCATCGAGATAGAAGATGCTACTGATCCTGATGATATTCGAAGAGAAGTTTGCTTTGATCTTGATGAATATGAAACCAAGATAGAAGAGATGGGTAGCGAATACGGTGGTCACGTCGATGAGGTAAAATGGCTTAAAGATGAGAATGTACCACCTGTAGTCGTTGATGAGATCCGTGTGAAAATGGCAGAACAGCGTGCGAAAATTGAAGAGAAGTTGGGTGAACCACTTACTCCTGTCGCTGAGAAAAAAGAAGAGTAAAGGAACTATCTATTATTTAAGCAATAGATAGATCAATAGAAAGTTTACAAAAGTCATGATCATAAAAGCCCGTTTGTAAAAAACAAGCGGTGATTTTTCGATAAGCGGCGCATTTTTGATAAAGTAGGGTTTTACTTTTTGGGGATGCGTGAGCTCATAATACATTTCAGAGTAGTGGGAATATCTTTGTTCCTTGTCAATCGCAATACTTCGCATAATTACACTGTCAAGCCATTCCGGAATATTTTTGTTATAGGTACTTGGTTTTTTAGCTTCTTTGAAGGTAGGATTTTGAAATGGTTCTATCTCTCCGTAAGGGTACTTTCCACTGAGTGCAAAATAGAGTGTCACACCGATAGCAAAAATCTCAGTCGTTTCACTGATAGCTTCTCCCAAAAAACGTTCCGGTGCAAGAAAGCTTGGTGTTCCGGCTTTTGAATCTGTTGAAAAGATTTCGGTAATACTTCCAAAGTCAATAATCTTAAATCTGAGATTTTCATCATCGTCTTTAGCTATCATAATGTTTTGTGGTTTTACATCACCGTGAACCAGATCATACTTGAGTAAAAACTGTGACATTTTTAAAAGTGTATCAGCCAATTCAACACTGTCATCTATCGTTAATTGTTTATGCGTGAGATAGTGATGAAGGTTTTCACCGTGAAAAAGCTGCATAACATAATAGCGCATGGACCGTGTCTTTGGAATGACTGCCTTAGGAAAAAAGTTGGCTTTGAGGCGTTTTGCATTCCATGTTTCTTTTACAAAAAGATCAAGCAGTGATTCATCTTCAAGTGCTTCATAAGGAGCAAATTTCAGTACATAATCTTTTGTTTTTTTATGAACAAGCCAGGTTCGTTCATTTTGAATAAGTGGTTTGAGAAGCTTATAACCATCAATGATCTGTCCTTTTTTAAGCTTCTGGGGTATTGTGAGCTTTTGGTGTCTGAGGGTTGCCAGTTCGTCAGCTTTGAGTACCTCTATGATAACGGCGGTTGTATCATCAGGCAAGTTGTCATCTTTCAATGTACTTGCTTTTTTGACAACTGCGTGAGCATTGCCGAGTTGTAGAGTTTTACTCAGTGTATTGCCGTCGAGAACATTATAAAGACCATCACTGCACAGAAGAACTTTGTCATCTTTTTGTACTATGTTCTCAAAGTAGTAAGGCTCAACTTCTTCAGAGATGCCGATGGCCTGCGTGAGGACATTTTCATAACCCTCTTCGTCCATTGCATGATCATTAGAGAGTTGATTGAGTTTATGATCTCTATAGAGATAAACTCTGGAATCTCCTACATTGGCACCATAAAGCCGATTTCCCTGAATGACAACTATGGTCAAAGTCGTGACAAGTTCAGGAGTGTTATAGTTTAGTTGTGATTCTTTGTAGAGGATAGCATTGATGGAGCTTATAAATGAACGAATTGATTTTTCAATACTCCAGGATTTTGGACGGATTTTGAAATTGTTCATCAAATGTTGTGTCGTTCGCTTTGCTGCTTCTGCACCTTCTACAGCACTGCCGACGCCATCACAGACAATGGCGACTGTCAGGTCACCAATGGTTTTTACATCATAAAAATCGTCACCGGTCAGTTCTTTACGTTTGGCAAGTGAAAATCCGGAAAACTTTAGCGTGCTTGATGCCATTAGCATAATCCTTTTTTAGATTCGTCCGCCGGCTGCAACACCCCAGGTCGTTCTCCATCTTGTTTTTACCAGAGAGATTCCAATGATAGCAACAAGTACAACACCGGCAAAGATCATAAATCCTGCTGCGTATCCGTCAAATGCACCTTTGGACCATCCAAGTGTTTTAATAAGCGCAGTACCGCCAAGACCACCGGCAGCACCGATGATACCTGTCATTATACCAATATCTTTACCAAATCTTTGCGGTACGAGCTGAAAGACTGCGCCATTTGCCATACCAAGGTTTGCCATTGTAAGAAACAACACAACGATAGCGACCCAAAAAGGTAAAACAATAGTTGCATTGAGGATTGCAAGCAGGGCAACTGTTCCAAAGAAAAAGTAGAGTGATTTCACACCACCGAGTTTATCGGCAACTGCTCCGCCTACAGGTCTTAAAACTGCACCTGCAAAGATAGTAAGTGCTCCAAAGTAACCTGCGATTACTTTTACATTTGGTTCATCAAAGACATTCATACCAAAACTGCTCATATCGGCTTGGTATGTGTTCATAAGATAAACTTTCATATATCCTGCAAATCCTACAAAACCACCGAAACTTACTGCATAGAATAGGTTGAACCACCATGTGTCTTTATCTTTTAGAAGTTTTGCGTAATCTTTTAACTTTTTAGGACGTGGTGTATAAACTTCTTCTGGCGCATCTTTAGCTAAAAAGATGTAAGTTATAAAAATAATTGTTGATAAAATACCGCCAACTAAAAATACTGCCTGCCATCCCCATATCTCTGCGATTTTTGGAGCGAAAAGGAAGTCGATAACAACACCGATGTTACCGGCTCCGGCGATACCAAGAACAACACCTTGGAGTTTTGGCGGATACCATTGACCAGCCTGTGGCAGTGCAACAGCAAACGATGCCCCGGCAAAACCCAAGCCGACAGCGACAACAAGCAGTTCATTGTATGAAATGTGCTCACCTCGAAAAAAAGCATAAAATAAAACCGAGATGACAACGGTTTGTGCCATTAAAGCTGTCTTTTTAGCTCCAAATTTATCAACACTGAATCCAAGCAAGATACGAAGAAGTGCACCGGCTAAAATAGGTATGGAAAGCAAAGTCGCTTTTTGTGAAGGACTCATAATAAAACCATGCATTGCCAAAGATTGACTTATCTCTGTTGCCAGTGGTCCGAGCATTGTCCAGACCATAAAACTAAAATCGAAATACAAAAAAGCTGCAAAAAGTGTTTTTGCATCTCCTTGACCTTTGAGGGCTTTAAAACTTGCCATATATTTTTCCTTCTTATATTAATTGATGAGAGAATTATAAGATATATTTTTTGATAAATCATCACTCAATTGATTAAATAATAATCAATTAAAAAATATTCATGTTTAAAAATTATGCAAACAGAATAATATGATAAATAAAATCAAAGAGCCCCCACTATTTGATACAATAAGCAAACAAAAAGAAATAATATATTATTATTGATGATATTTGTTAATATATATAGATATAAGGTTTAATGGTGTTAAAAAAGAGTTTTGTGATCTTCTTGATATTATTGTCTTTATTGCATGCAGAAGATATAAAAAAAATAACGATTTGTGTCGATCCAAATTGGAAGCCTTTTGAATGGATTGATGAAAAAGGCAACTATGCTGGAATGGGACATGATTTTTTGGAAGCCTTTTTAAAAGACAGTAATTTATCTGTACAGCTTTACAGAACGAAAAATTGGGCTGAGAGCATTGAAGCTATAAAAGCAAAAAAGTGTGATATGCTGCCTATGGCAGGCATTACACAAGAGAGAGAAAAATTTTTAAACTTTACGAAACCTTATTATTATGCTCCTTATGTTATTGCGACAACCAGTGACAAGGTTTTTATAGATGATATACGAAGAAGATTGGATAAAACTTATGGTGTCGTAAAAGACTCTGCTGTATTTGATGATTTGAAAAAACTCTATCCGGGTATAAAATTAGTTGCAGTTGAGAGTGTATATGACGGTTTGCAACGTGTTTCAAATGGCGAATTATACGGTTTTATAAATATGGCACCTACAATCGCTTACAATATGCAAGAACATGCAATTATAGATATAAAAATAAGTGCGAAACTCTCTACCGGTTACAAGCTTGCTACAGCAGTGCGAAAAGACAATACGGCACTTTATAAGATAATGAGCAAATTAGTCGACAAGCTTGATGAGAGTACAAAAACACAAATTGAGATGCGGTGGCTTTCACTTATAAAAGAAGAGAAAGTGGATTACTCATTGATATATAAGATACTTTTTGTTTTCGCTTTCATACTGGCTGGAATTGCATATAGACATTTTACACTTAAACGTCTGAACCGTCAGCTTGAAAAAAAGGTAGAAGAGAAAACTCAGGAATTACAAAAACTCAATCAAGAGTTAGAAGCAAAGGTGATAAAAAAAACAAAAGAGCTTATACATCAGTCAAATTATGATCTTTTAACCGGACTGCCAAACAGAGTTTTATTTTTAAACAGACTGGAAAAAGCGATTGAAAATGCCAAGAGCCATAATAAAATATTTGGTCTGCTTTTTATTGATATTGATAAGTTTCAAAGTATTAATGAATCATTTGGTTACAATATCGGTGATGAGGTATTGAAAGCAGTCTCACAAAAATTTTTGACACTTATGAGTGAATCAGATACGCTTTCCCGTCTGAGTGGAGATGAGTTAACCATTATAGTGGAAAATCCTGAAAATATAGATACTCTCACACAGCTGGCACAGCATATTTTAGAACTCTTTAAAAAACCGATTATTGTCGGAAAAGAGAATCTTTATATCTCTGTTAGTATAGGGATCAGCATTTATCCAAGAGATGCACATACGAGTAAAGATATTCTTAAAAATGCCGATGCGGCAATGCACAGAGCAAAAGAGAAAGGAAGAAACAATTTTCAATACTATTCTGCAGTTTTAACAAAGCAGGCAAGTGAACGCTTAAAAATACAGGTGTCTCTTTTACAAGCAATTGAAAACAAAGAATTTGTCGTTTATTATCAACCGCAGATTGATATTGTGCAGAATAAACTGCTGGGGATGGAAGCATTAGTCAGATGGAAAAAAGAGGGTGAGATGATCTCGCCTGCAGAATTTATTCCTTTAGCTGAAGAGAGTGGACTTATAGTTGAAATTGACAGGCTTGTAATGGATATGGCAATAGCACAATTTAGTCAGTGGTGTAAAGCGGGATTGGAACCGGGGACACTTTCACTTAATTTAGCCGTAAAACACTTAGAGAGCGATTTTTTTATTTCAATGTTGCGTAAAAAAATTAAAAAATACAATTTTGATACAAAACGTCTGGAGCTGGAAGTCACAGAGAGTGATTTAATGAAAGACACACAAAAAGTTATTCGTGATCTACATGCTATTCATGCGCTTGGAATCCATATTGCACTTGATGATTTTGGTACAGGCTACTCTTCTCTGTCCTATCTTAAAAAACTCCCTATTGATAAACTTAAAATTGACCAGTCTTTTGTACGCGATATTCCTGATGATGAAGAGGATAGCGCCATAGTGAAAGCCATTATAGCCATGGCAAAAAGTTTAGGCCTGACAACCATAGCCGAAGGCGTGGAAACCCAGTCGCAAAGAGAATTTTTATATGCTAACGGATGTGAAAGCATACAGGGTTATTTCTACTCCAAACCGATTCCAGCTAAAGAGATGGAAGCTTTTATGAAATCTTTTAATGCTTAATATTTAAGCATATTTTTGTTTATAGCCACTACTGTTTTGTGTAAAATACAGACAGTTAAATAAAAAAGGTAATAAACAAATATGCAAACACCTTTAGAAAGTTTTATAAACTACAAAGCTGATACCGGAATGCAGTGCGGAAACTACTCAATCGATATACCGCCGTTGCAAGAAGGTGAGCAGTATCGTTTTCATTTTGATGCTGTAGCCTGTGTAGGATGCCGCTGTTGTGAAGTTGCCTGTAATGAGCAGAACAATAACCCTGCCGATATAAAGTGGCGTCGTGTCGGTGAGATGGAAGGCGGTGATTTTCCTGCTTTTACTCAGATGCTTAATTCCATGAGTTGTAACCACTGTATAGATCCGGAGTGTTTGCGTGGTTGTCCTACTGAATCATATATTAAAATAGCCGAGACAGGCATAGTCGTTCATGATGACGACACCTGCATAGGATGCCAGTACTGTACCTGGAACTGTCCTTATGGTGTTCCTGTTTTTCATGAAGAACGTAATATTGTCACGAAGTGTCATATGTGTCATGAACGTCTCGATAAAGGTCAGAGTCCAGCATGTGTGCAGGCGTGTCCTGCCGGTGCTATTGAGATTGAAGTGGTAAATGTTGAAGAGTGGTTGAACCGTGACATAGATGAACAGGCAAATATGCCTTTTCTTCCCAATGCACGCATCACAAACTCGACAACGCGCTATACGCTGCCGGAAAATCTTCCAGAGAATATGAAAGAGATGGATGAGCATATTTTAAAACCTGCACATAAAGAGCTTCCTCTTGTCTTTATGACAGTACTCACGCAGATATCTCTTGGCGGTTTTTTAGCACTTTTCTTGGGAGATGTGATGAGCCTTTTTGGTTTTGAAAAGACAAACTGGATCATGGCACTGCTTGTTATGCTGCCTGCTGCACTTGGTTTGCCGCTTTCGGCACTTCATCTTGGACGTCCGTTCTTGGCCATGACAGCCATGAAAAATATCAAAACTTCGTGGCTCTCACGTGAGGCTTTGGTATTGGGTATCTTTACAGGGCTTATGAGTCTCAATGTCGCACTCTATTGGTTTGATGTTTCTCATCTCTTACGTTTAGTTGTCGAAGCGGTTACTTTGCTGACAGGTATCTATGGTATTTATGCGCAAAGCATGATATACCGTATAAAAGCCAGGCCGTCATGGAATAGAATAACGACGAACTGCAAGTTCTTCGGTGTGGCGTATATTGGATTTTTCCTGACTGCATTTATAAGCAGTATCTCAAGTGTACAAGAAGCGATTATTCCATTGACAACAATGGGTATGCTTGGCGCACTTGCACAGCTTTTCTTTTCATATGAAGATATACGAACGCTTGATGCAAAAGAGAATGCTTATCAATTGCAGCGTACAAAAAGACTCCTGACTGAAAATTTTGGAAAGATCAAAAAAATCCGTTTTGTTTTGTTGGTACTTGGAGGTGTTGTACTGCCGTTACTAACTCTTGTTTTTGTGAGCGGCTCTTCAATGATGACAGCTTCGATCATATTGGCTTTAGCACTGCTTGTCAGTTTTATCAGTGAAATTAGTGATAGGTTTTTATTTTACACGACAGTGGTTCCACTTGGAATGGCGGGTGGATTTTTTGTTGGAAAACAGCGTTAGAGAACGCTTTTTTTCGAAATAAGTGCCTTGACGAGAGAACTTTTTATGGAGTCGTAAGCTTCTTTGTTCTGTTTGAGGATCTTTTTCTCACGTTGAAGTTTTCTATTGAGAGTATCGAGCTCTTTTTGTAAGGCTACATACTCGGAAAGGCCATTTTGTTTGACAACTTTTTGCAGTGTCTCCTGCTTATGATTTTTAAGCTGTTTTAACTTCTCTTCTTCTTTGAGTATTGCTTCTTGCAATTGTTCTTTTTGCCTGCTCTCTTTAGTTATGTCTAGTTTGTCGTTTAAAATGTTGATAGAACGAACAGTATGCTCTATCTCAATTTCGATGCCTGCCTTTTCACTCATTAGCAGTTCATTGTTTTTAATAGGAGAAATACCGTTGACATAAAATTTCTGGACACGTTTTTGATACTGGCTTTTTTCTTTTTTGAGTGTTTCTATACTCGTCTTGGCTTTTGTATATATTTTAACGATACTGAGCATGGAAGGAACTGTCCATCGCAGATCATTCTCTGTATCAAGATGGGGAATTTTATACTTAATTCCTTTAATGACTAAAATGTCTTGTGAATAGTAGTTAAGGAAGTCCATCATATAACGGTTGGATATAGCAATCTCATCGAGTATAAGCTCTGCAATATAAGAAAACACCTCTTTAAAATGGATACGGAATATATAGCCGGCAAACCCGAGAAAAAATCCATCTTCATTATCATAGATAGAGACAAGTTTTTCAAGCGTGATTGCATGAATATATGCAAAGACATTTTTTTCATACTCATCATTTGATATCTTCTTGACGATGAAGTATTTATGGACGAACTCTTTGGCGATTTCAAGGAAAAAATCTTTGTTCTCATCTTCGGCGAAGAACTCGTCATAGAAAGATTTGAGTTCTTCTTCTTTGACACCGTTGTATCTGTTCTTTACAGTGTTTTTATCTTTTTCGTCAACTTGTTTTTTAACAGTTTCATCGATTATCTTTATGAAGATATTTCCGTTTTTATTGATGACAACAGCATTGTCTGGAAGTTCGAAAGCAGCTCGAATATAGGCCTTGATAAGGTCTTTAAAATCATTTTTATTTGATGCGAGACTCTTTTCAATAAAAGAGGTGATATAAGCAACCAGTCCACTTTTAAGCAGAATCTGATTCTCTTTTCCTTTATAATCATAACGCACGTCATCTTCATGAGCTTCTATCAGTTCTATAAAATCATCTAAAAGTTGTTCGTTTATTTTTATGGCTCTATACATTGGTCTTATTCTATCGAAAATATAGATGATATTGCTTAAATATTATACGAAAAAATGAAGAAAGTAGGTGTCGCTTGTGTTATTATTGAGGTAATAGAATGAAAGCAGGTATTGTACAATGATTGATAAGATAAAAGATTTTTTGGGATTTGATATAAAAGAGGAGAAATACAAGCTCTGTGATGATGCAGTTTTTGGAAGAATCTCAGATGAGAAAAAGCCTGACAAGTGGATCTTTTCAACCTGTGGTTACTGCGGTGTTGGTTGTGGTCTTTACATTGGTGTCAAAGACGGCAAAGCAGTCTATACCAAAGGAAATCCAAAACACTTTGTCAATCAGGGAACACTCTGTCCAAAAGGGTTGTCAGAACATCAGATGATAAACTCTCCACACAGAATCGCAACACCTATGATACGAAAAGACGGTGAGCTGCAGAGTGCTTCATGGGAAGAGGCTTTTGGCAAAGTAAGTTCAGAGTTTAAAAGAATTCAAAAAGAACATGGTAACAAAGCTGTCGCTGTCATTGGAACCGGGCAGTTCTTGACAGAAGAGTTCTACACCCTTGGGAAATTTGTGCAACTTGGTCTGCGTACGAATAATTATGACGGTAATACAACGCTCTGTATGGCTTCTGCAGTCATGGGTTATAAGCAGTCGCTTGGTTCAGATGGTCCGGTGGGAAGTTATGAAGATTTTGAAAAAGCGGATACCATCTTTTTAATCGGTGCCAATATTGCAGATAACCATCCGATACTCACGTTGCATATCAATAAAAATAAACGTGAGAAGAAAAAGGTCATTGTTATTGATCCGCGTGCGAGTAAAACTTCACAAATGGCAGATGTCTATATTCCGGTCAAGCCACGAACGGACTTGGCACTTTTTAATGGACTAGCATATATTATTCTGGAGCAGGGTTGGGAGAATGAAGGCTACATTGCTGCCAACACTACGGGTATCAAAGAGCTAAGAAAGCATCTGCAAAACTATCCGCCGCAAGAGGTGGCAAATATCACAGGTATTGATGTTAAAACGCTCTATGAACTTGCCCGTGAATTTGTTTCACAGGAGAGAGTCCTCTCTGCATGGACAATGGGGGTAAATCAATCGTTTATGGGAACAGACACAGTCAGTTCTATAATCAATCTGCATCTGCTAACCGGTCACATCGGGCGTGAGGGAACAGGTCCTTTTTCAATTACAGGTCAATGTAATGCTATGGGTACGCGTGAGACAGGATTCACATCGTCTCTACCGGGTTACAGAAACTTTGGTGATGAAAAAGCACTTAAAGAGTATGCGAGTATCGTGAATGTACCTGAAGAGATCATTCCGCGTGAGCGTGGCTATAAATATGCCGAGATCATAGACGCAATAGATCGAGGCGAGATAAAAGCACTTTGGATAACGGCAACAAATCCGCTCGTGAGCTTTGTCAATCAGAAAAAGCTGCGAAAAATATTGGCAAAACTTGACCTGCTCGTTGCTCAAGATGCTTTTTTAGGCGATACAGCTCAGATCGCGGATGTTATCTTTGCGGCAGCTACTTGGGGAGAAAAAGAGGGTGTCTATACGAACTCGGAACGCCGTTGCAACAAAGCGAACAAAGCAGTGGAACCTTACGGCGAAAGTAAAAGTGACTTTGATATTATTTTAGAATTTTCAAAATATTTTGAAGGCGTCAATGAGATGTTTTTTCCAAACTGGCATGAGCCGAGAGATGCTTTTGAAGAGTGGAGGAAGGTAAGTAAAGGACAGTTGTGTGATTACAGTGGCATCACATATGAGTTGCTTGAAGAACATGGCGGTATACAGTGGCCATGTAATGAACAGTTTCCACTTGGCTCAAAACGTCTTTATACAGAAGATATTCCTTTTAGAACAGTTGATAAAAAAGCAAAACTGCTTTCGTTGGAGTGGCATCCGATGCTGGAGCCTGTGAGTCCTGAGTTTCCTGTGATTTTAAATACGGGTAGAACAGTGGAACAGTGGCACACACGCACAAAAACACGCAGTATTGAAATACTTGACAATCTCGCTCCCGAAGCATGGGTTGATGTCAATCCAAGTGATGCAAAAAAACTGCAGGTAAAATCAGGTGATAGAATGAGCCTCTCTTCGCCTCGAGGCAGGGTTGATAATGTGATTGTTAGAGTGACTGGCAGTGTTCGTCAAGGTACAGTATTTGTACCGTTTCATTTCAATGAACAGCTTGTAAATACTCTCACGCAAGATAGTTTTTGTCCAAAATCAGGTGAGCCTAACTTTAAGCAAACGGCAATTCAGCTGCATTCAGAGGCCGTTCCTGAAGGTTTGCATCTTGAAGAGCAGGAAATCAGTGGTGCGATTGCACATCATAAGGTTATTTTTGAAGGTGTATCTCATAAAGAAAAAGAGAAAGAGGCAGTTTCTGTTTAAAAAATAGGCATTAATATGGAAATTAGTGCCTAAAAATAGATTATAATCTTCATAAATATAGAGCATGGAGTTATAATTACTATGGAAGCACTACAAAAAGCCTTTGATGCACGCAATAAAAAACTGAATAAAATTGAGAAAGTAAAAGCATTAAAATCTCCAAAAGAAGCTATTGAAAAACTCGAAGAGTATGCGAGAGAGGGATTCGCTTCTATACCCGAAGAAGATAAATTATACTTTTTAAAATGTTTCGGTATCTATTATCGTCCTGCAACACCTGAAAAGTTTATGCTGAAACTCCGCATTCCAGGCGGTTATATGAACGCGGAGCAGGCAAAAGTCATTGGTGAATGTGCTGAGGAATTTGGGCAGGATTACATTGACCTGACAACACGGGCACAGTGCGAGCTTCGTTATCTTCGTATTGAAGATCTGCCTACTATCATTAAACGTTTGGAAGATGTCGGTATCAATGCTTATCAGACAGGGGTGGACAACATTCGTGGAATTATGGCTGATCCTTTTGATGAAAGAGCTTTTGATAATGTTCTGCCGTCACATCATATTCTTCTAAAGATGCAGGAGATGTTTTTAAATAACCCTGAATGGATCTCTGTTCTGCCAAGAAAGTTCAATACCGCCATAACCGGAAATATTGCCAACCGATGTAATGTTTTTTGTCATGATGCCTCTTTTGTATTGGCTCAAAAAGAGGGTGTATATGGTTACAATATGTACCTTGGCGGAAAAGTCGGTGTGGTCGGAAAACCTGCTGATATCTTTTTGAAAAATGAAGAAGAAGTGCTCGCAGCATTTAACGCTATCATTGATATCTTCAAGTGTTTTGGTTTTCGAGACAACCGAAACAAAAATAGACTGCATTTTTTAATAGAAGCTGTAGGGATGACGGAGATAGCAGCAGCTATCCGTGAAAATGCCGGTATTGATTTTGCAGGAGCAGGTATGACTATGACGCAGATGGATTATTTCGAGCCCGATCAGGGACGAGTTCAGTTGTGTGATGGTAGTTTTGGTGTGCATGTGGTTGTGCCATCTGGTGTTTTTAAAGGTTCATCAATGAAAGAGGCTGCCCGACTCTCGCAAACGTATGGAGATAGTGAGCTTCGTTTGGATATGGAACAGAGTTTGTACATTATGGGTATCAAAGATGTCGATGCGCTTCTGCGTGAGAGCTATTTTGAAGAGTATAAAAGTCTGCACTCTCCCTACTTTAACCATTTGATCGCTTGTGCAGGAACGGCGCACTGTCCGTTTGGCGTGATAGAGAATAAAAATGATGCTATTGAGATGGCAACTTATCTTGATGAAAAAGTAGCGCTAGAATCAGGCCGCATCAGGCTTTATTGGTCTGCTTGTGTGAAAGGGTGTGGAATTCATGGTCTTGGTGATATTGGCTTTGAAGGGTGTAAAGCCAAGGTTAAGGGTATTAACGGCAGTGGTGTCAATATCTATCTTGGTGGCAAGATAGCCGGAAACGGTGCATTGGAAGGCCATACGGTCTTAAAGGAGGCTCCGCTTGAATATGCAAAGTATTATGTAGAGTCACTTGCTGTTGAATATAAACGATTACGCTTGGAAAATGAAAGCTTTGAAGTATTTACGGACAGGATACTTCGAAATTTCACTAGTGCAAAAATTGGTTTTGTGATGATGCTTCTGGCTTATTTTAGAGCTAAAAATATCGATGTGGATTTTGGATTTGAGACAAAAGTCTTAACAGGAAAGAATGAAGAGTTCGAGGTATTTGAACTTGGCCGCAGACTCTACTACCATTTTGCAAAAAAAGAGGCATATACTTCGTATGAGCGTTTTACAAATGTCATAAAAAGTGAAAAACTTGAAAATATCAGAAAACTCTCGCCTGGTATTGATGAAAATATTGCACAGATGCTGGAGCTGATTTTGCATAGTGATGAAAAACGAAGAGCAGTTGTTTTTTCAGAGTTGATTCC
Organism: Sulfurimonas paralvinellae; assembly: GCF_014905135.1. NCBI lineage: Bacteria > Pseudomonadati > Campylobacterota > Epsilonproteobacteria > Campylobacterales > Sulfurimonadaceae > Sulfurimonas > Sulfurimonas paralvinellae. Next base: position 585,006 of record NZ_CP041406.1, read on the forward strand.
ATTTATAATGCTGTATGAAAAATAATGGAAGCTTAAATGAATTTTATCTTTTAACATTTTTTATGCTACAATGAAGTAAATGTTTAAAAGGTGTGAAAGATGATTGAAAGTGAATGGTTTCAATATTTAACGATCTCACTGGCTGTTTTACTGTTGGTAAGTCTCTATTTTAATTTTAAATTTGCGAAAATTATCAAAAAACATCATGTAAATCAAAACATTTTGATAAAGAATGCCTATTTTAATCCAGTGACTGAACTGCCTAACCGTATGAATGTAGAGCTTGTCATTGGTGAGCAGATTGACAGAGCATTAAGGCATAATCAGGAGTTTTTACTGACAGCTATTAAAATCACAAACTATCATGATGTAAAAGTGCGCTCTCAAAAACTTGCAGATGAATTTATGCTTGAAGCAAGTAATAGAGTGCTCGATTCTGTACGTGATGAAGATATCGTCTCACAAATTTCCGATGATGGTTTTCTTATTGTCTTCAATGAATATCTGCAAGAAGAGAATTACGGGATTATCGCCAATAGGATAAAAAAAGCCTTTGAAGATGAGCCTCATATCAATACAAAATATCACATCGAATTTAATATTGCACTTGGCAATACTAAATATCCGAATGACGGGACAGATGCAGCTCTGTTGATAGACAGAGCAGTACACAACGCATTAAAGTAAAATAAAAGCGAATTTTCAGTATAATTCACGGATTTTTACAAAAAGGTGTATGCATGGCTAACAAACGTGTTTTGGTTAAGTTTTCAGGTGAAGCTCTCGCTGGTGAGGCTGGTCATGGGATTGACACGCAAATATTAAAGTATATAGCGCAGGAGATTAAATCTCTTGTAGATGCCGGTATCGAAGTTGGTATCGTCATCGGGGGTGGGAATATTATTCGCGGTGTCACTGCAGCACAAGATGGAATTATTAAACGTACATCGGGTGATTACATGGGTATGCTAGCAACGGTTATAAACGGCGTTGCAATGCAGGAAGCATGTGAATATGCAGGACTTCAGGTCCGTATGCAGACAGCCATTAAAATGGAACAAATCGCAGAGCCATACATTAACCGTAAAGCTACACGCCACTTGGAAAAAGGACGTGTCGTCATTTTTGCAGCAGGAACAGGAAATCCATTTTTCACGACAGATACAGCGGCGACACTGCGTGCAGTTGAGATTGGTGCTGAAGTCATCATCAAAGCTACGAAAGTAGATGGTGTATATGATAAAGATCCTGCAAAATACAGTGATGCAAAAAAACTAGATGAACTGACATATGATCAGGCACTTCAAGATCATATAAAAGTAATGGATGACACTTCCATTGCGCTTGCAAAAGATAACAGTCTTCCTATTATCGTTTGTGATATGTCTATACAAGGAAATCTGTTAGATATTTTAAATGGCAATATGCAAAATTGCTCAATAGTTAAATAAAGGAAAAAATAGATGAAAGTCGAAGAATTAACAGCTAAGGTTTTAGCACAAAATCCAAATATGGACCGTTATCAATTAGCGATAGCAGTTGCTAAAAGATGTGATGAATTAGAGAATGGTGCAACTAGTAAACTTAATGTAAATACAAGTCATATTAAGTCTGCTGACCTTGCGTTGATGGAAATCGCTGAAGGCCTCATCGTCGTTAAAGGCTTTACTAAAAAAGCAGAGTAGTCTTTTGGGACTGAATCAAATCAACATCGAAAAGATAAAACATCTACGTGATGTGGATTCAGCCTCCTCCTATCTGTTTTCACAGATGCCCCCCTCACAAACATTACAAGAAGCACTTGATTTTTCTATAGAAGCTCATAAAGAGCAGTTTAGAAAAAGTGGTGAGCCCTATATTGTTCATCCGATTTTAGTCGCTTCTATTGTCGCTGCATTGACAAACGATGAAGCTATGGTGATTTCTGCACTGCTTCATGATGTTGTTGAAGATACAGATATCCCTATAGCTGAGATTGAAGAGCAGTTTGGTGCCGATGTAGCTCACCTAGTATCGGGTCTTACGAAGATAGATCTCATTCGCGACAGCGAGCTTGTTCCTTCAAATTCTGATGAAAAGCTGGTCGTTTCTGCGCTCTCATTTAGAAAAATGCTGCTGGCAAGTATTGAAGATGTCCGAGTACTTGTCGTAAAGCTTTGTGACAGACTGCATAATATGCTGACACTTGATGCGTTGCCTGCACATAAACAAAGAAGAATTGCGGAAGAGACGCTTGTCGTATATGCACCGATCGCCCATCGTCTTGGTATCAGTTTTTTGAAAAATATTTTGGAAGATTTGAGCTTTGGTTATCTTTTTCCCGAAGAGAAGCATCATATAGACAACTATCTTGACACCAATTATCATGCTATTGAAATGAAGTTGAGCGAATTTAAAGAGTCTATATCTAAGATACTCATCAAGAATGGTTTTTGTGAAGATGATTTTGAAGTGCTCTCAAGAATTAAACACCGATATTCCATTTATCTTAAAATGCAGAGAAAAGGTGTGAGTATCGATGAGGTTTTGGATCTCTTAGCGGTAAGAATTCTGACAAAAGAACCGATAAAATGCTACGATGCTCTTGGTCTGGTGCATTTGAATTTCCGTCCTCTTGCTTCACGTTTTAAAGACTATATTGCTGTGGCCAAAGACAATGGTTATCAGACTATTCACACGACTGTTTTTCATAAGACTGCTATTTTTGAGGTGCAGATTCGAACCTATGAAATGCATAAGACAGCAGAACTTGGTGTTGCTGCGCACTGGAAATACAAAAGCGGCGGGAACAATATAAAACTTGACTGGCTTGATAATTTACAGTATCAAAATGAATCAGTTGAAGATTTTTATGCACTTATTAAGAATGATCTTTATTCTGAAGATATATCGGTCTTTTCGCCGACAGGAGATGCTTTTACATTGCCGCGCGGAGCAGTTGCACTTGATTTTGCCTATGCTGTGCACTCAGAAGTCGGAAATAAAGCAACTGCTGCACTTATAAACAAAACAAAGTCTTCACTGCTGACAGAGCTTAATAACGGCGATATTGTCAAGATATTTATCGGTGACAAGGTGCAGACACGATGTTCCTGGATCGATGCAGTCAAGACTTCAAAAGCAAAAACCAATATGAAGCTCAACTGTAATGCAAGGTTGCGTGAGATCAATCTTAAATTGGCCATAAGTATTGTGGCAACAGCTATGAATTTGAATTACTCCCGTGTGGAAGAGTGGTTTAAGCAGCATAATTGTGATTCGATCTCAAACATTCCAAATGATATAGAACAGTTTAAAAACGTTCTGCATAAATATGTTGCTGATATCAGTAAGAACAGCCGCTTCAAAGCATTTATTTCACGTCATAGATTCAAGTTGAAAAAGTATGAGTTTTCAGGACTGGAAGTTTACTCGACAAGCAATATAAGTGATGTTGTCTTTGACTATTGCTGTCATCCTAAACCGGGTGATGAAGTGATGGCCTTTTTAGAAAAAGGCAAAGCTCACGTACACCACAAAATGTGTTCCAATGCTGCTAAAAAACTAGAAGCTGGTGAGCCGATGGTCTTTGTTCGCTGGATGCAGAAAAATCTTTATAAATACAAGCTGATAGCCTCACTGCACAATGAGAAAGGGGCACTTGCCGAATTTTTGACATATTTGGTAAAATTAGACATTGATATTTCATCCATTGAGCTTGGAAAAGAACATTCTGATTATATTCAATACTGCGAGCTTGTTTTTACAAGCAAAGAAGCTGATATTAACAGACTTCGTGCTAAAATAGAGTCAAATATAAAAGTTATTCATCTTGTACGAACAGATGATGCATATAAAAATTAAAATTTATGATAAAGAGAAAAGATTAGATGGTAAATGAGGCGTTAAAAGAGATAAATAGAGGCTGTGCTGAGATCATAGACAACGAAAGAGTTGAAAAACTTTTAAAAGCTTATTATGAAGAAGGAAAAACCTATACTGTAAAAGCAGGATTTGATCCTACAGCTCCTGATCTGCATCTTGGGCATACGGTTTTGTTGCAAAAACTAGCAGCTTTTCAAAAATATGGTGGGCGTGTACAGTTTCTTATCGGTAGTTTTACTGCAATGATCGGTGATCCGACAGGAAAGAATGTAACAAGAAAGATCCTCACGCAGGAAGAGATCGTTAAAAATATAGAATCCTATACATCACAGGCTTTTAAGATCTTAGACAAAGAAAAAACAGATATCGTCTATAATAACGAGTGGCTCGATGAACTTGGTGCTGCCGGGATGCTGCAACTTGCTTCAAACCTTACTGTCGCGCGTATGCTGGAGCGTGATGATTTTTCTAAACGATATTCTGCAAATACTCCGATAGCTGTGAGTGAATTCATGTACCCGCTGCTTCAAGGCTATGACAGTGTTCATTTGCAATCGGACATTGAAATAGGTGGAACAGATCAGAAGTTCAATCTTTTGATGGGACGCCAACTGCAAAAGGCCTATGGACTGAAAAAACAGCAGGCAGTTCTTATGATGCCTATTTTGGAAGGTCTTGACGGTGTGCAGAAGATGAGTAAGTCACTTGGAAACTACATCGGTGTTTCTGATGAGCCAAATGATATGTTTGGAAAGGTTCTTAGTATTTCGGATGAGTTGATGTGGCGCTATTATGAACTTTTAAGTACGAAATCTCTCGATGATATTGCTGCACTTAAGTCCGGTGTTGCAGATGGTTCTTTGCACCCTAAGAAAGTCAAAGAAGATTTGGCATTGGAAATCACAGAGCGTTTTCACTCTAAAGAAGCGGCACAAAATGCAAAAGATGAGTTTGAAAAAGTTCATGCAAAAAGTCAGATTCCATCAGATATACAAGAGTTTGAAATTCAATCTGAAGATGGAGAGGTGTGGATAGCGAAAGCCTTGGTTGATTGTGGGCTCGAACCATCTACTTCTCAGGCAAGAAGAGATATTAAGCAAGGTGGTGTTAAAATAAACCAAGAAAAAGTCTCTGATATGCAATTACAGTTGACACCGGGAGAGTATCTTCTTCAGGTCGGAAAAAGAAAATTTGCACAGTTAAAGGTGAAATAATGAGTTTTAAACCATTGAAAATTGGAAAATATGTTATAGAAAAACCAATCGTGCAAGGCGGAATGGGTGTCGGTATCAGTTGGGATCAGTTAGCAGGTTCGGTTTCAGCTGAAGGCGGACTCGGTGTTATTTCTGCTGTTGGAACAGGGTATTATAAAGATAAAGAGTATGCAAAGAAACTAGTTGCAGACAGACCTTTAAGCGAAGCGAACTTCTATTCTAAAGAGGGCTTCGATGCAATTATTAAAAATGCAAGAAAACTATGCGGCGATAAACCGTTAGCGGCAAATATTCTTTATGCTATCAATGATTATGGAAGAGTTGTACGTGATGCATGTGAATCGGGTATTGATATTATCATTACAGGTGCCGGACTTCCGACAAATATGCCGGAATTTACCGAAGGCTACCCCGATGTTGCTCTTGTACCTATTGTTTCATCTGCAAAAGCATTAAAGATTATCTGTAAGCGTTGGAAAAAGCGTTATGACAGAATTCCTGATGCTGTTGTTGTCGAAGGACCAAAATCAGGTGGACACCAGGGATTTACATATGAGCAGTGTAAACTGCCGGAAAATCAACTTGAAAATATTGTCGGTCCTGTTGTTGAAGAAGCAGCGCTATGGGGAGATATTCCTGTTATTGCAGCCGGTGGTATCTGGGATAAGAATGATATTGAAGATATGTTGAGTCGTGGTGCGCGTGGTGTTCAGATGGGTACACGATTTATAGGGACATATGAATGTGATGCTCACGCAAACTTTAAAAAGGTGCTTCTTGATGCTAAAAAAGAGGATATAGTTCTTATGTCTTCTCCTGTTGGTTACCCTGCACAGGGTGTCGTTACAAATTTAACGCATCTCGTTGAAAAAAGAGAAGGACCGGCCATTAAGTGTATCTCTAACTGTGTTGCACCGTGTAACAGAGGTGAAGAGGCGAAGGTAGTAGGTTTTTGTATTGCAGACAGACTCTCCGATGCTTATGAAGGAAATACGGAAACAGGACTGTTCTTCTCAGGAACAAACGGCTATAGACTTGACAAGATTATCTCTGTCAAAGAATTAATAGAAAAATTAATGCAAGGCGAATAGGCAGCTAATGCTTCGCTTTGTTGTCCTCTTTCTCCTTTTATTGGTGTCGCTTTATGGACAAAGCGACAAAGAACTTTTAAGCCGAGCCAATACATACGCAAAATCTTCCAGTAAAACAGATCAGTTCCGTGCATATAATGACTATAAGAACCTTTATCTTCGTGCTTTAATGAACGATGATAACAAGATTAAAAAATTCGCACTTGAAGGTATTGTCAGTTCAGGGAATAAACTGCATATAGATGTCACAGATTATGCAAGGGAACTATTGCATATGAAGTCTTCTTATACGCCGCCAAAGCCAAAGAAAGTGCAAACAAAGAAGAACAAAAATATAAAAATCAAATCATCTCATAAACTCAAAGCAGTTCGATGGAAAGATGGCAGACTTATTCTGAAATTTGATAAAAAACTGCGTAACAATCAGATAAATTACTTTACTTTATATGATTCAAAAACAAAAAAGTATAAATATGTCTTTGATATTCATGCTTCTATGCTGACAAAATCACAGAGATTGCAAAAAAGTGGAATTGACAGTATAAAATTAGCACAATATAACTCTTATACACTCCGGCTTGTCATTGCACACAGCAAAAAATTAAGTATACACTTTAAAAAAGATGGGTCGATACTCTATATTCGCATGGCAAAATCATATTGTAAGCCGAATAAAACTGTTAAGAAAGCGAAGAAATCACAAGAAAAGATCTATGTGAGACCTCGTAAAAATAAAGTCATTGTTATCGATCCCGGACATGGCGGCAAAGACCCAGGTGCTATAGGCTACAGGCATTATAGAGAAAAGATGGTAGTACTCCAGATTGCGAAGGAGTTGAAAAAAATCCTTAAATCACGGGGTTATAAGGTCTATATGACACGAGACAGAGACAAGTTTATAAAGTTACGACATAGAACGAAGTTTGCAAATGATAAAGGTGCTGATATTTTCGTTAGTATTCACGCAAATGCCGTCAGTAGAAAAAATGCAAAAAAAGCACAGGGAATTGAAAGTTATTTTCTTTCAACAACACGTTCATCAAGAGCGAAAAAAGTTGCAGAGCTAGAAAACTCTGCTGACTTGGAAGATATGAACTTCTACGGCAAAGAGTGCTTTTTAAATACAATAAACTCACATAATATCATTGCTGCAAATAAATTGGCTATAGATCTGCAGCGAGGTGCACTTGCCTCATTGAAAAAACGGTATAAAAATGTAAAGGATGCCGGTGTGCGTGAGGGACCTTTTTGGGTTTTAGTCGGTGCCCAAATGCCATCTGTACTTGTTGAAGTCGGTTTTATTACACACCCTACAGAAGCAAGAAGACTGGCAAACAGAGAGTATCAAAAGACAATGGCAAAAGGCCTTGCCAATGGAATTGAAAGATATTTCATGCACAATTAGGCTTGAATATCTTCTTCCTTTTTGTACTCTAAGTCTCCTGCACGCGACTCTTTTTCATTGATGAGGCGTTCGATCTGTGCTTTTACTTTGTCATAACGGAATTGTTCTTTAAAGCCCTGTATTCTTCCACCGGCAGCATTGGGATGTCCACCGCCGTTTGCCCACTCTTTAGATATCTGAGAAACACTCACTTGATTATTTGCGCGCAGACTCATTGTCCCGCGTGAGCTGACATCGACGATGAAATCATACTCCGGATACTGTGTTAAGAAACCGTTTCCAATGATGGAAGTATTTCCAAGACCGTAGCTGAGATAACCACGGTATCCTTTATAGTAGATAGTTCGCTCTGAACGTGAACGGCCAAGCAACTCAACGACATATTTTGTAGCAAGGTTGTCGAGTGTATCGTTCTTGTCCTTTTTAAAAAAATTCTTCTTCAAAAAGTATATTTTTTCATCTAGAACTATCGGTGCATCGGGTTCATTAATATATTTCGCTGCTTCATGCAAAAGTGAAAGTTTATACTCCGAATCTTCTTCTGGGAACATTGTACGGTTGAGTTCACGCGTTTCAGTAACAAGACGCATACAGACTTTGCCATACTCAAAGCTTTCGTGCTCTTCTTGTTTCCACAGATCAACTGCATTGACGACATCTACATATTTCTGCATCCACTCAGGCTCATTAAAATCAAAATGTTCTTTAGCATAGTCATAGGTGATTTTTGTAGCACAGCGTGAGGTGTCTAAAAAATACCAGTCATACTTCTTCGCACTCTCTTCACCACTGCCATGATGATCTAAAAGTTGGAGTGTGACATCAATCTTGTTTTCGTTAAGTTTTCTTACTTCATGTGTTAGCCATTTTGATTCATCAGCAGTTAGATTAAGGTCGGTAATAAGAATAAATGCAGGAACTTTCTGCTCTTTTATCTTTTCAAGGATGAGTTCGAGTTTTTGTTTTACTTCAGCACCATAGTTGGCATTATAATTATATTTTGTATAGGGTGTGTACATCATTACGAGCTGGCAGCTGTATCCGTCGAGATCGATATGTGAGAGATGATGGATGGTTCTGTTTTTCATTGTTTACCTTATTTGAATTTTATTCTTCTGTTGTTATTGAAATTGAGCCGAGCACTTCAAAGGTTGCACTTGAATCTATCTCTGCGTGAGAGAGCGTAACGACATCTAAGGAGAATCGCTCAAAGATCTCCGCAACACCGCGGCGGATCTGTGGATCTACTATAATAATAACCGGAGAGATACCTTTTTGGAGTATTTCAGCTGCTTTGGCACTCGTTGCCTGAATAAGAGCATTTATCTCACCGACATTGAGCATAAGATTTCTTACACCGTCTTGTTCCTGTGATTTTTGCAGCAGCAGCTGTTCTGTGTTTGTGTCGAATGTAAGAAGTCGGATAACACCGTCATCCCCGGTATACATTTGTGTGATGACACGGGAGAGTTTTGCCCGGACCTGTTCACTGATAAAGTCAACATTTTTAGTATACTCTGCCACATCGGCAATCGTTTCTAAAATACTCAGCATATCTTTAAGCGGTATTTTTTCATGCAGAAGCGACTTGAGTACTCTTTGAATAAGACCGATAGAAGCAACACCAAGAACATCATCAACAATGACAGGGTAGTCGTTCTTGATTTTATCAATAAGTGACTGCACCTCTTGACGGGTAAGAAGTTCTTCTGCGTTGCGCTTGATAAGTTCACTCATATGTGTTGAGATGACAGTGGCTGGATCAACGACAGTATAGCCATTGATGATGGCATCCTCTTTTTGTTCGGGTGTGATCCAGATGGCATCAAGTCCAAAAGCCGGTTCTTTGGTAGGCTCACCCTGTATCTCACCGGTTGCCATACCACTGTCCATTGCTAGAAATTTGTCCGGCATGATCTCACCTTCTCCGATAGTGATACCTTTGAGAAGTACCTGATACTGGTTAGGTTTGAGATGCAGATTGTCCCGAATTCTAACTTGCGGCATTAAAAAACCGTAATCAGAAGCTATCTTTCTACGCATTGAGCGGATACGCTCAAGCAGATCGCCTCCCTGTGATGCATCGGCGAGCTTAATCAGCTGATAGCCAAGTGTAAGCTCAAGCATCTCAACTTTAAGAATGTCCTCTAGTGCAGTCTCTTCTTCTTTAGCAATCTCTTCGTTTGTCTTTTTCGGTCTATTTTCTTCTCTCTCTGCTTCTATTTGTTTTTTGTTTTTTATACCCAGAGCACCTTCAACATCCAAGATGGTGAGTTCCCCTTTTTCATACTTGTAGATGGACCAGCCTAGCAGTGCAAAAAGCAGACCTACAAACATCATAGAAGCTGTTGGAAGTCCCGGCACCAAAGCAAATAGAACCATAATAAAGCCGACGATCATCATTGTCTTTGCGTTACCGACCATTTGTGTGATAGTACCCTGTGCAAAGTTGTCGCCGTCACTTGATGAACGGGTGATCATAATACCTGTAGCCGTAGATACGATGAGTGCCGGAATCTGGCTTACTAGTCCGTCACCGATTGTAAGGAGTGTAAATGTTGATGCACTGTCAGAGACACTCATATTATACTGGAAGACACCTATCAAAAATCCGCCGATGATATTGATGAGGGTAATGATGATACCAGCAACCGCATCCCCTTTTACAAATTTACTCGAACCGTCCATGGCTCCGTAAAAGTTAGCATCCTGAAGAATTTCAGCACGTCTTGCTTTTGCCTCAGCATCATCTATAAGTCCTGCATTGAGGTCGGCATCGACAGCCATCTGTTTCCCCGGCATAGAGTCAAGTACGAAACGCGCTGCAACTTCTGCAACCCTTGTTGAACCTTTGGTGATGACCATGAAGTTAATGAGCACCAAAATAGAAAAGACAACGACACCGATGACGTAGTTTCCACCCACAACAAAGTCTCCAAAGCTCGTAATGATGTCACTGACGGCTTCGGGACCTTCATTTCCTTTACTGAGGATCATTCTTGTTGTAGCGATATTAAGCGAGAGCCTGTAGAGCGTTAAAATAAGAATGAGTGTCGGAAATGTGGAAAGATCGGTCGGTTTTGGAACATAGAGTGAGATGAGCAGTATCAAAACAGAAACAGCGATAGAGATGGTTAAAAGAACATCGAGAATAGATGATGGCAGCGGTACAATGATAATGGCCAGAATTGCCATGACAAAAAGTACGACACTGAGGTCTCTTTGTCCTATTAAAAAGTTAAGTCCAGTTCCGACCTGCTGTCTTGTAGTTAATCGTTTCTTTGCCAAATTAGAGTTCTACCACTTCTTTAATCTTCCAAAATGTCAGCTAAACTTAGCTCTGAGAGAAAAAAATCGATTTTTCCCTGCAGTTTGTTTAAAAAAGGACAGATGGAACATATCTCAGCTCTGTTTGACGGACAGTCGTGTACTGAAGGTGAGCATTCAAAAACTGCAGGTGCTTTTCCTTCGACACTTGTCATGACCGAGAGCATATTGATATCGGTAGGTTTCTTGTTGAGAACAAAACCTCCGTTGACACCTTTGTATGATTTTAAAATATCTGCTTTTGCCAAAGACTGAAGGATTTTAGCTAAAAAACTTTTGGAGATGAAAAGTTCCCGGGACAATGTCTCACTGTCAAGTGGGTCTTTTGCTTTTGATAAAACTATAAGAGAGAGGATGGCATATTCACTTGCACGTGTTATTAACATTGTTTAAATCTTTATAATTGTGTATTTGAAAGTTATTATAGCTAAAAAAGTTATACCAATCCTTATAGAGTGTGTAATTGCTTTTAAAGAATATCTTTGCTATAATCCCGCTTCAACTTCTTTTGTGTTGTGCAAAAGCAGTAAATTTATATACCATTCAGGAGGCTATTATGGCTTTAGATTCGGCGAAAAAACAAGAGATTATCGCAAAATACGGACGTAATGAAAACGACACTGGTTCTAGTGAAGTTCAAATTGCATTATTAACTGAGAGAATTACAGAGTTAACTGAACACTTAAAAGTTTTCAAAAAAGATCACGCTTCTCGTCTTGGACTTCTTAAATTAGTTGGACAACGTCGTCGTTTGATGAAATATTTCAAAAGAACGAACAAAGATGCGTATGCTAAACTTATAGATGATCTAGGTATCCGCGACAACATCTAATAAACTGCATAGTTTATGTTTTTGAAAGGGAAGGTGTTCTTTTGAACATACTTCCCTTTTTTTATGCCAAAAATTTCTGCTTATTTAGAGAAAAATTTCTACCGCTCTTTTTAGATCTTCTTGCGTGTCAATTCCAAAACCTGTACTTGCTACTTTTACCATGGCAATCTTTTTTTGATGATAGATGGCACGCAGCTGCTCTAGTTTTTCAATGTCTTCTATGGGTGCATCGTTTAAACTGCAAAACTCTTTGAGACTTTTTTTAGAAAAACCATAGATGCCGATATGACCGAAGTAGACGGCTTCTCCACTTTGATTATGCGGGATTTTGGCACGTGAGAAGTAGATGGCATTGCTTTGAACATCGAGAACTACTTTTACAAGGTTTGGGTCTTTTGCCGCTTCGGCATTGATGGAGTTGTAACAGCTTCCCATAATGAAAGGCTCACCATCCTTTTGCAGGTTTTTTAATTTTTGCATCAAAGATTCGACAACATCAGGCTCTATAAAAGGCTCATCAGCCTGCACATTAATGACAAGTTCGTCATCGGGCAGATCTAAGATAGTGGCACACTCATGAATTCTGTCTGTTCCGCTTTTATGCGTTGTGGATGTGAGCATCGCTTTGATTCCATGTGCCTGGCATACTTCTATGATCTTTTCATCATCGGCAGCTACAACAACGTCGTCAAGATGGGAAACTCTTTTTGCTGTACGAACGACCATAGGCAGACCGCCTATATCTGCCAAAACTTTTTGGGGAAATCTTGTCGAAGCCAAACGCGCGGGAATAATTATCATTTAAAGCCTTTAGGATATAATTGCGATATTATACTAAAAAAGGCTTTGCGTGATTCTTTATCAGCCGGAATCAGGATACTGTTACAACAGTGATTCTATCTTTCTTTATGATTTTATAAACAGATTTCATCCAAAAGGCAGCGTGCTTGATGTCGGTGCAGGTTGCGGTGTTGTCGGCCTGCTTGTGGCAAGAGATAATGAAAAGGTTGAACTCGAAGCTGTGGAAAAACAGAATGTTTTGGCTGAATATGCCAAAAAGAATGCTGTTGAAAATGAGATTGGCTATAAACTGTATGAAGATGATTTCCTTGCGCTGCGTGAGAGCAATCAAAAGTATGATTACATCATTTCAAATCCGCCTTTTTATCCTGATGGGGTACAAAAGAGTAAAGATACGATGCTGACACATGCACGCTATAACAGCTCTTTGCCGATGGATGATTTTTTTAAAAAGGTTTCACAGCTTTTAAAACCGCACTCGCATTTTATATTTTGTTATGATGCGACGCAGTTCGGCATTGTCTGTGCGGCTCTTGAACGTGTAAAAATGCGTGTCGTGGATGTCCGGTTCGTTCATCCAAAGATAGACAGAACAGCTTCACTGGTACTCATTCATGCAAGAAACGGCTCAAAGTCGATGCTCAAAGTGCATCCGCCACTGATTCATTTTGACGGTGATAAGCTCACGCAAGAGGTAGAAGATATATATAAAAATGCAAAAACAGAGAGTGTAAAATGTCAATTATAAAAAAAGAGGGTTATCCGTATGCTTTTAATTCCGATGCCTGCTCGACGTGTGAAGGCAGATGCTGCACGGGAGAGAGCGGCTACATTTATGTAACCAAAGCCGAGATATTTGCCATTGCTGAGCTTTTGGATATGGATGTTAATGATTTTGGAGTAAAATACCTCTTTAAAAAGGGATACAAATATTCTCTCAAAGAAAAAAAGATAGACGACTCTTACGAATGTGTTTTTTATGACAGAGAATCTAATGGATGTAAAATATATATGGCACGACCAAATCAGTGTAAAACCTTTCCTTTTTGGGACTATTTTAAAACACATGTTGATGAACTCAAAGACGAGTGTCCAGGAATAATTGATGATTAAAATTTTAATATTTACCGCACTACTGTTGTTCTCTGCCTGTTCTCATAAAGAGATAAAGCCTAATGAAAAAGCATTTGCAGCAGAAGACACCTATATTGTCTTTGCATTGCGTGCGGAGCAGGTAGGCGATTATAAAGCCGCAACAAAGCTTTTTTATCAACTGTATGAGAAGTCTTCAAAAAAAGAGTATCTTTACCGTTATCTGCAGGACAAGATAGTTCTAAAAGAGTATGATGATGTTGTTAAAAGTGTTGATGCTATTATTGAAGGCTCTTTGGAAGATCCGAAGCTTGTACGTCTGAAGATCATTGCACTGCTTGAATCAAACAGACTTCAAGAAGCGAAAAAAGTTTCTATTGATCTGGCACGTTTTACCCATAAACCGGAAGATTATCTGCTTGTAAGTGATGTTTATACAAAAAGTAAAGATTATGATTTAGCACTGAAGTACCTAGAAGGCGCTTACATGAAAGAGTATAATGAAGAGATACTCGATAAAATGGCTGTCATTCTTTACGTCAATCTCAATCGTAAAAAAGAGGCAATAGCAGAACTTGAGTCTCACGCAAGGATACACGGCTGTTCAGACTTAATATGCACGCGTCTTGCCAGTTTTTACAGTCATGAAAACAATATTGACGGACTGTTGTCTGTCTATAAAAGACTCTATGCAAAAAATAAGAGTGAGACAATAGCGCAGAAGATTATCCAGATATACTCGTATAAAAGAGAGTATGTCAAGCTCATCGATTTTTTAGAAGAGAATCACATCGATGATGAGCTGTTACTGCAACTCTATGTTTCAGGGAAAAATTATGCCAAAGCGAGTAAATTGGCATTTAAACTCTATAAAGAAAATTCAGATATAGCCTATCTTGGGCAGAGCGCTATTTATAAGTATGAGAGCTATAAGGGCAAAGTGCCGAAAAAAGCTCTTTACAATGTTATTGCCAATCTTGAAAATGTGGTAAAGAAAGATAAAGATACACTCTATATGAACTACCTCGGTTATATTCTCATTGATCATAATGTCAATGTGAAAAAAGGGATGAAATATATTCGTGAGGTTTTAAAGAAACAACCAAATTCAGCCTATTATCTTGATTCTCTTGCGTGGGGATACTATAAACTAGGCCGTTGTCAAAAAGCAAAAAAAATAATGCTGCGAGTCATGAAACTTGAAGGTGGCGATGTACCGGAAGTGCGTGAGCATCTTGCAAAAATAAATAAATGCATTAAAAAACATAACAAAAGGGTAAAAAAGAAAAAATGATTTTAGATGATATTATAAAAAAGACAAAAGAAGATTTAGTAAAACGAGAAAAGGAGTTCTCTCTTGACTGGCTGGGACGTTCTTTGGCTTTTAATGCACGTCAGCCCCGTGATGTTATCCCGTACCTTAAAGCAACAGATGAAGATCCGTACAGAATCATTTCAGAAGTTAAGAAGGCTTCTCCCTCTAAAGGTGTGATCCGTGAAGATTTTGATCCTTTGGCCATTGCACAGGCATATGAGCGTGGCGGTGCAAGTGCTATTTCTGTTCTAACGGAACCTCATTTCTTTCAGGGTGATCTTGAATATCTTGCCGGAATACGCCGCTATGTCAGTATCCCACTGCTTCGCAAAGATTTCATCATTTCAAAGTATCAGGTGCTTGAAGCACTGGTTTTTGGTGCGGATTTTATTTTATTGATCGCCGCGGCGCTTTCAAAAAAAGATCTCAAAGACTTGCTTAACTATGCACGGCATTTAGGTCTTGAAGTACTTGTTGAGGTGCATGACAAAGCCGATCTTGTAAAAGCTATCTATGCTGGTGCGGATATCATTGGCATAAACCATAGAAATCTGCAGACATTCGAGATGGATATGGAACTCTCCTATAAGCTTATTCCACTGATTCCAAACGGAAAGATTATTGTCGCTGAGAGCGGCATTTATGAACATGGACAGCTTGAAGATCTCTCAAAAGCAGGAGTAGATGCTTTCTTGGTCGGTGAATCATTAATGCGTCAAGAAGATGAAGAAGCCGCTTTGAAAAAATTAAAATATGGGGAAGCATAATGAGAAAAACACTATTATTAGCATTTATTGCGATTGCACTGACATTCAGTGCCTGCACACAGGAAACACAAAATAAGATCGGACGTAGTATACAAAACTGGACGGGTACAAATGGCGTGCTTGATATCTATATGGGTGGAAAGTTGGTGCAGCGGTTTATCGGTATTGATAAATTGACGACAGCTACAGCGACCAACGGAACAGAATCACGAAATTATAGATATGGTTATGGCTATCTCGATACAAATTTCAACTATAAAAGAGATGACGGCGAGAAAAAGCTCTATTTTGAAGTAAGTAACTTTTCAACGCCATATGTTTTTTATGAAAACCCCGGAAGTAAATAGTGAACGTCATAGAGCTGTTTAAAAAACTTATCTCAACCAAGAGTGAAACACCTGATGATGGGGGACTTTTGGATTTTATCACTGAGTATCTTGAGGGATTTCAAGCTGTTCGTGTAGATTCGAACGGAGTTAAAAATCTTTTTATCTATAAAACGTTTGGTGATGGGGAACATCTCTGTTTTGCAGGGCATGTTGATGTTGTTCCTGCCGGTGAGGGATGGGATACACCTCCATACGAAGCGGTTGAAAAAGACGGCTGTATTTACGGTCGTGGAACACAGGATATGAAGAGCGGTGTTGCCGCTTTTGTTCAAGCCGTTAAAGATGCAGAGAATTTCAAAGGCACACTTTCGCTGCTGCTTACATCTGATGAAGAGGGCGAAGCGACAGACGGAACTATCAAAGTATTGGAATATCTCAAAGAAAAAGAGATGCTGCCTGATGTCTGCGTAGTTGCTGAACCGACCTGTGAAGAAGTTTTTGGAGATGCCATCAAAGTAGGGCGTCGCGGTAGTATAAACGGCTATCTCACGCTCAAAGGAAAGCAGGGACATGCTGCCTATCCTGAAAAAGCGATTAACCCGATTCATCTTATAGCAAAACCACTTGCAAATATGGCGGGTGTTGATCTGGATGATGGTGATGAGCATTTCGCTCCTTCGAAGTTTGTCGTGACCGATATACGTTCAGGTATGCAGGTGACCAATGTAACGCCAAATGAACTCAAGATGATGTTCAATGTTCGTAACAACACAAAAACTACACAGAAAGAAGTTAGAATGTTTGTAGCGAAACAGATGGATGGTTTGGATTACGATCTGCGCCTCACGCAAGGTTCGTATCCTTTTAAAACAGATGAAAGTACGAAACTTGTACGGATGATAGACAAAGCCATAGAACATGTAACGGGAGTGCAACCAAAACACTCTACGGCAGGCGGGACAAGTGATGCCCGTTTTATTTCCGCTTTTGGCGTCGATGTTATTGAATTCGGTGTTAAAAACGATACTATCCACTCTGTGAACGAACGCACAACGAAAAAAGAGGTTGAAGATCTGTATAGGGTGTTTACATCTTTGATCGCGATTTGGGAGTAAAAGATGAAATATATACTATTGGTGATGTTCTTAGCTGCAACATTGTTTGGCGATGAACTGGGTTGGAGCGATGACTATGATAAAGCGCTGCAGCAGGCAAAAAAAGAGCATAAACTTGTTTATGTGCTTGTAACATCTGTTGATTGTGGATGGTGTAAAAAATTTGAGAGAACTACTTTACAGGATGAAGGGGTTAAAAAAAGGCTCAAAAAAGAATTTGTAACCGTACATTTTATTCGTGAATTGAATTTTGTGCCTAAACAATTTAAAACAGCGCCGATACCAAGACATTATTTTACGGACGCAAAAGGAAATATACTTTATAATTCTTTAGGTTATAGAAAAGTAGATACTTTTATGGCATTTATGGATAATGCAGAAGAAAAATATGAAATGAATCAAAAGGAGAAAAAACAGTGAAATTTGTTCAAACAGAAAAAGCCCCGTCGGCAATAGGTCCATACTCACAAGCAGCAGTCGTTAACGGCATGGTATATACATCAGGTCAGATCGCGCTGACTCCACAAGGTAGCGATGAACTGCTGCGTGAGGATGTAGGAGTACAGGCAGTAAGAGTCTTGGAAAATCTGAAAGCTGTTTTGGAAGAAGCAGGTAGTTCTATGGAAAATGTTGTAAAAACAACGATTTTTCTAGCAGATATGGACTCATTTGGTACTGTTAACGAAGTGTATGAAAAAGCATTTGGAGATCATAAACCGGCACGTTCAACCGTAGCGGTAAAAACACTTCCTAAAAATGCACTTGTTGAGATTGATGCGGTTGCATTACTTAACGATTATTCCTACTAAATTAGAGCTATTTGCGAGAATTAAACATAACTTAAAGCTTGGTTAGATATAATTCCGCACTTTTTGTAGAAATACAACCTAAAAATATTTAAGGACCATAGATGTACGCAATTATTAAAAACGGTGGTAAGCAGTATAAAGTTCAAGAGGGTGATGTTCTTTCATTAGACAAGCTTTCTCTTGACCCAGAAGCTACTATCGAAATCAAAGAAGTTCTAGCTGTAAATGCTGGTGAGCTTAAAATGGGAGCTCCATATGTTGATGGCGCTGTTGTAACGGCTGAAGTTATCAGCGAAGGACGTGACAAGAAAGTTACTATTTTCAAAAAACGTCGTCGTAAAGATAGTAAAGTAAAACGTGGTTTCAGAAGAGATCATACTCGTGTTCGCATCACGAAAATAGCTGCATAAGCTAAACTAACTTAGAGGAGATTCAAGATGGCACATAAGAAAGGTCAGGGTAGTACACAGAATAATCGTGATTCAGCTGGTAGAAGACTTGGTGTAAAGAAATTTGGTGGAGAGGCTGTAGTAGCTGGTAACATCATTATTCGTCAACGTGGAACAAAAGTTCACCCAGGTAAAAATGTAGGTATGGGAAAAGATCATACAATTTTTGCTTTGGTTGACGGTGTTGTTGCTTTTGAAAGAAAAGACAAAAAACGTCAACAAGTTTCAATTATCCCCGCTGCATAATTCTACATCTGTTTGAGCTTCGGCTCGAACATTTTTTTTCTTACACTTCGGAAATTATTTCCAACAATTAAAATACAGAACTTAAAATATTTAATAATTTGCTTTATAATAGTCTTTTATTAAGTATTTCAATACAGAGTTAAAAAAAGGATTACACAATGTTTACAGATAGTGTCGAATTAACGGTCTCATCAGGAAAAGGTGGACAAGGGTGTGTGGCATTTCGTCGTGAAAAATTTGTACTCAATGGTGGTCCAAATGGTGGTGACGGTGGTAAAGGCGGAGATATCTGGTTTAAATGTGACAACAACACGCACACACTTTCTCACTTCCAAAGAAAAATGCATATAAAAGCAGACAACGGTCGTCCCGGCGAAGGCTCAAACTGTACCGGAAAATCTGGTGCAAAGAAAGTGATTGTCGTTCCACCGGGAACACAGATAGTCGATAGTGAGAGTGGTGAAGTTCTTCTTGATATGCTTGAACACGGGCAAGAGGTCAAGTTCTTAGAAGGTGGTAAAGGCGGACTTGGAAATACACACTTTAAGTCACCTACAAATCAAAGACCTACGTATGCACAACCCGGGGAAAAGGGTGAAACACGACAAATCAAACTTGATTTGAAGCTTATTGCAGATGTAGGTTTGGTCGGTTTTCCAAATGTTGGAAAATCAACACTTATCTCAACAGTTTCCAATGCCCGCCCTGAAATTGCAAATTATGAGTTTACAACGCTCACACCAAAACTTGGTCAGGTTAATATTGGGGATTATGAGTCATTTGTAATGGCGGATATTCCCGGAATAATCGGGGGAGCACACGAAGGTAAAGGTCTTGGGATTAAATTCTTACGCCATATTGAGCGAACGAAGACACTCTTGTTTATGATAGACCTAGCATCGTATCGTGATTTAAAAGAGCAGATAGATACGCTTAAAGATGAAGTGGCATCATTCTCTGATAAGCTTGGCACTTCCAAGTACGCTATAGCATTGACTCGTGCCGATATCGTTCCGCCGGAAGATGTTAAAGAGCTCGTTTCTGGTTTTATTGAGATGCTGGGTCTCTCTCCAAGTAAACATAGTGACTATGATTTTGACAGTGAACTACCATATTTTATTCAAGAGAGTGCAGATGAAACACTTGGGTTTGAGAGAGAAAAACCATACTTTATCGCACCTATATCTTCTGCAACGAGTAAAAACATTGAAGCATTGAAATATGCACTCTTTAATCTAGTCCAGTCTGACAGGAAATAATTTCAATGAAACGTGTTGTAGTCAAGGTCGGTTCAGCTGTCTTAACACAAGATGGAGAGATAGCACTTAGACGTATGCAGTCTCTTGTCAATTTCTTGACAGAGTTAAGAGATAAGTATGAAGTTATTCTCGTTTCATCTGGAGCAGTAGCAGGCGGATATACAAAACTCAAGCTTGACAGAACAGTGATTGCAAACAAACAGGCTCTTGCTGCTATAGGTCAGCCTGTTTTGATGGAGAGATATGCCAAAAAATTTGAAAAGCACAACATTATTACGGCACAGGTACTTGTAACAGCAGCAAATCTCAATAAAGCAGATGATATTCAAAGAGTACGAAATACGGTTGAGACGCTCATTGAAAATGGTGTGATTCCAATAGTCAATGAGAATGATGCAACAGCAACGGATGAACTTGAAGTCGGCGATAATGATCAACTCTCAGCTTACATTACAAAACATACCGATGCCGATATGCTCATCATACTTTCAGATATTGATGCTTTTTATGATGCTGATCCGCGTAAGAACAGTGGTGCACATGTTTTAAAAGTTGTCCACTCTATAGATAAAGAGATGCTTACACAGGAAGTGACACCAAACAATGTCTTTGCAACCGGCGGCATAGTTACAAAACTAAAAGCTGCAGCTTATCTTTTAGAAGATAACAGAGATACATTTCTTGCAAGTGGATTTGATCTTAGCGATGTCAGATCTTTTATGCTTGATGGTGTGCATAAAGGCGGGACACTCTTTACAAAGGCAGATAGATAATGATAGATGTTATTTTTATGGGAACGCCGGATTATGCTGATGTGATTCTCAAAAAACTCATTGCAGATTCTGATATAAATGTAAAAGCAGTCTATACGCAGCCGGATAAACCGGTCGGACGTAAAAAGATCCTTACTCCGCCGCCTGTGAAAACAACAGCGCTTGAACATAACATCACG
The DNA here is from genome assembly GCF_014905135.1 of Sulfurimonas paralvinellae. Lineage (NCBI taxonomy): Bacteria > Pseudomonadati > Campylobacterota > Epsilonproteobacteria > Campylobacterales > Sulfurimonadaceae > Sulfurimonas > Sulfurimonas paralvinellae. The sequence goes on from NZ_CP041406.1 coordinate 605,873, forward strand.
GTTTATCAGCCGGAGAAACTTCGTGAGGAAAGCGTTGTTAATGAATTAGTGCAGATAGCGTGTGACTACATCATTGTTGCAGCCTATGGACAGATTCTTCCTCGTGCAATTTTGGATCATGCACCATGTATTAATCTTCATGCATCGATTTTACCTCAATATCGTGGAGCTTCACCGATTCAACAGACACTTTTAAATGGTGACAAAGAGACAGGTGTTACAGCGATACTGATGGAAGAGGGGCTCGATACAGGTGATATCATCAAGATAGAAAAAATTACTGTACCTGATGCAATGATGCTTGAAGAACTTTTTGAAAGCCTTACAGAGGTTGCAGCCGATCTTACACTCGATATTATCAAAAATTTTGAGGTGTATAAGCTGATACCTCAAGATGATACTCACGCAACACACTGCAAAAAAATAACGAAGGCAGACGGACTTATTGCTTTTGATGATGCACAGACCCTTTTTAATAAATATAGAGCATTTACGCCGTGGCCTGGTATTTACTTGAAAACAAAACTCAAACTTAAAAAAATAGAACTGCAAGAGAAGGAGTCTCAAAATACTCCAGGAGAAATTCTCGCAATCGATAAAGAGAGTATCGTTGTCGGCTGTGCAAAAGGGAGTATTCGTATCTTTCGAGTGCAGCCGGAGTCAAAAAAAGAGATGGATGTCCTTGCCTATATTAACGGGAAAAGGCTGAGTGTTGCAGATCATATGTCTTGACAGGATTGATTCAACACAGACCTATCTCAAAGAACAACTCCAAAATAAAAAATTTCATGCACCCATAGCAGTCTCAGCAGAGCTGCAGACCAATGGCATTGGCAGCAGAGACAACAGTTGGAAATCTCAAAAAGGAAATTTGTTTCTCTCTTTTGCACTGCCTCTTGAAAATCTGCCGGATGATTTGAAAATTGAATCGGCATCTATCTATTTTGCTTTCCTCTTAAAAGAGGCACTTGCTTCTTTTAGTTCAAAAGTCTGGATAAAATGGCCGAATGATTTTTACTTGGATGATAAAAAAGTCGGTGGTATGATAACAAATATAGTTGATAAGAACTTAGTATGCGGTGTTGGATTGAATATTGCAGATGCCCCGGACGGTTTTACTAAACTTGATGTAGAAATAGATAAAAAAGTATTGATAAAAAATTATTTCAAAAATATCGAAAAAAAAGTTTTATGGAAGCAAGTTTTTAGCAAATATAAGTTAGAATTTTACAGAAACCAAAATTTTTTCACACATAGTAACGGTGTTAAGGTTTCTTTGGGTGATGCTGAGTTGTATGACGATGGCAGTTTGAATATAAACGGTGAGAGGATATATAGTCTAAGATGAGCGAAGTAATTGTAATAGCAAATCAAAAAGGCGGTGTTGGTAAAACAACAACGGCTGTAAACTTGGCAGCTTCTCTTGCCGTTGCTGAGAAAAAAGTATTGCTTATCGACTCAGATCCACAGGCAAATGCAACTACATCACTTGGATTTCACAGAAACGATTATGAGTTCAATATCTATCATGTGCTCATTGGTACGAAGAAGCTTAAAGACATCATTCTAAAATCAGACTTGCCGACACTGCACCTTGCACCTTCAAATATCGGTCTTGTAGGAATTGAAAAAGAGTACTATGATGCAGATAAAGCAAAGGGACGTGAGCTTGTTCTCAAAAAAGCCATAGCCAATGTAAAAAAAGATTATGACTATATTATTATTGACTCCCCACCGGCGCTTGGACCGATGACTATCAATGCGCTCTCGGCTTCAAACTCTGTAATCATTCCTATACAGTGTGAGTTTTTTGCACTTGAAGGTTTAGCACAGCTTTTAAATACAGTAAAACTTGTAAGAAAATCGATCAATCCAAAGCTGACCATCAAAGGTTTTATTCCTACGATGTTCTCTGCACAGAATAATCTTTCAAAACAGGTATTTGCAGATCTCAGACAGCATTTTAAGGGCAAGCTTTTTACAGACGATAAAGACAGATACATTGTAGTCCCTAGAAATGTAAAACTTGCCGAGTCTCCGTCTTTTGGAAAACCGGCAATTCTTTATGATGTAAAATCAGCAGGATCAATTGCATATCAAAATCTAGCACAGGCGATTATAAAATAATGAAGACACAGAAACTTGGACGTGGATTAGATGCACTTTTAGGTGAAATTGACGAAGCATATGAAAATGAAGGAACACAGCGTGATGCTGTTATTGCGATTTCATTAAAAGATATCCGCCCGAATCCTTTTCAGCCTAGAAAATCTTTTGATGAAACAGCATTGGCAGAACTTGCCGAATCAATTAAGAACGATGGACTGCTGCAACCTGTAGTTGTAACTGAAGATATTGACGGTTATGTACTTATAGCTGGTGAGCGAAGATTTCGTGCATCGAAGCTTGCAAAACTTAAAGAGATTCGTGCGATTGTTCTCAATTCCGATGAACAGAAGATGCGACAGTTCGCACTTATTGAAAATATTCAAAGAGAAGAGCTTAACTCGGTCGAACTTGCAGAGGCATACCATGAGCTGATCAAACTTCATGATATAACACATGAAGAACTTGCTACTATGATTCATAAAAGCCGTGCGCACATTACTAATACACTTCGTCTTTTACAACTCTCATCTAAGACACAAAAAGCACTCGTTGAAAAGAAAATAACAGCGGGTCATGCCCGTGTTTTAGTCGGTCTTGATGATAAAGAACAGCAGTTGATGGTAAATTCTATCATTGGTCAAAAATTGAGTGTTCGTGATGTTGAATCAATGATAAAAAACATGAAAAAAGAAGACAAAGCAGAAAGTTCAAAAGAAAATAATGAAGCAGTACTTGATTTTTCAAAGCTTAAAGAGAAACTGAATGATCTTGGTTTTTATGTAAAAAGTTCAAAAAACAGACTGATATTAGAATTCGATTCTCAAGAAGAGACAGAGGAATTTTTGTCACACCTGCAGGGTTGATGACAAAAATTTCATTTTTTTACTCCCATTTAACTATCCTTTCAATTTAATCATAGTATAATCTCGCAACTTTTAGGAGGTGCTATGTTAGATATAAATCCAATACTACTCTTGGCTACATTTGTTGTATTTGTTTCGCTTATAGCCGTTCTAAATAGTTGGCTTTATAATCCACTGATTAGTTTTATGAAAAAACGTGATGAAGACATTAAAAAAGACCTTGATAAAGTCGGTAATAATGATGCTGAAATCAACGAGCTTCACGAAAAAGCTGAATCAATAATTATGAATGCTAAACTAGAAGCTGCGGCCCTAAGAGAAAAAGTTATCGCGGATGCTAAGGAATTGGCAGACAGTAAGTTAGAAGCAAAACGTGCTGAGCTTGCACAGGAATATTTAGAGTTTGAGCAGTCACTTGCAAAATCTAAAGAAGAGTTGACTAATGAGCTGATGGGTCAAGTTCCAATGTTTAAAGAAGCTTTAAAAGCTAAGATGAGTCAGATATAAGGATGTGGTGTGAGTAGAATTTTAGTATTAATACTTATGATATCAACTGTTGCATTTGCATCTGAAGCTGAGCATGCAGGAACGGACATTGTTCAAAGAACTGTTAACTTCTTGCTTTTTGCTGGGCTTATTTGGTATCTGGTAGCAGAACCGGTAAAGAACTATTTTTCAGGCAGAAGTCAGGGAATCGCTGATGAATTGAAAAAAGTTCAAGAAAAACTCGATGAATCTATAGCTCTTAAAAAAGAGGCACTTGCTAAAATCTCTGAAGCGGAAAAGTTTGCTGAAGAATTGGCTGTAAGTTCTAAAAAAGAGAATAAGATTCTGAACGACAGTATCATGACTCAGTGTGATGCTGAATTAGAAGCTATGGTAAAACAGCATGCGTCTAAAAAAGAATTTGAACAAAAGAATATGGTGCGTGATGTAGTCGAAACTATTGTTGCACAAACATTGGATCAAAGTTCTGAAATCTTCGATAGAGAAGCTATGGCAAATGTTATTTTAAAGAAGGTGGCGTAGATGGAAGAGCTGATAGCAAAAAGATATATCAAAGCACTCAAAAGTGAATTTGATACACAAACAGTTCAAAATATTTCATCTGTGTTCGATGCTCTGGCAGCATCTTTTAAAGATGATAAATTTGTCAGTATTATTGCAAATCCTGAAGTGAAAGCCGAAGATAAGTCAGCAATTTTACTAGAAGCAGTAAAACCTGCCAATTCAGATAAAGTGAATAATCTCATTAAACTGTTGGTAGAAAACAGACGAATCAATATTATTCCTGCTATGGCTAAGGAATTGAAAAAAGATATAGCAAATACGACAAAAACTTATGAAGGTCTGATTTATAGCGACAGTGACATAGACACAAAAGTTATAGATGAACTTGGTAAGGGTTTAAGTAAGAAATTTGATTCTACTATATCTTTTACTTTTGTAAAAAATGATTTTAACGGAATCAAAGTGGAAGTAGAAGGTTTAGGTATTGAGATTAATTTCTCTAAAGATAGAATCGATAGTCAAATTATAGATCATATAATTAAAGCAATTTAACTTCAAGAGAGGAGAACAATAGTGGTAGCAAAAATTCAAGCTGATGAGATCAGCTCAATAATTAAAGAGCGTATCGACAACTTTGAACTAAGTGTTGATATCAATGAAACAGGTAAGATTGTTTCTTATGCTGACGGCGTTGCACAGGTTTACGGACTTAGCAATGTTATGGCAGGAGAAATGGTAGAGTTCGAAGAGGGGACAAAAGGTTTAGTAATGAACCTTGAGGAGAGCAGCGTAGGTGTTGTTATTCTTGGTTCTGGAACTGAACTTCGTGAGGGTATGAGCGTTAAACGTCTTGGAACACTTTTAAAAGTTCCTGTAGGTGATGCTCTTCTTGGTCGTGTTGTCAATGCACTTGGTGAACCAATTGACGGTAAAGGTCCAATTGAAACTACAGAAGTTCGTTTTGTAGAAGAAAAAGCTCCTGGTATTATGGATAGAAAATCTGTACATGAACCTTTAGCAACTGGTATTAAAGCAATTGATGCTCTTGTTCCAATCGGTCGTGGTCAGCGTGAGCTTATTATTGGTGACAGACAAACTGGTAAAACAACAGTAGCACTCGATTCAATCATCAATCAAAAAGGCAACGGTGTTGTATCTATCTATGTTGCAGTTGGTCAAAAAGAGTCTACTATTGCACAGGTTGTTCGTCGTTTAGAAGAACATGGTGCAATGGAGAACACTATTATCGTTTCTGCAACTGCTTCTGAAGCTGCAGCACTTCAATTCTTAGCACCGTACACTGGTGTTACAATGGGTGAGTACTTCCGTGACAATGCACGTCATGGTCTTATCGTTTACGATGATCTTTCTAAACATGCAGTTGCTTACCGTGAAATGTCTCTTATTCTTCGTCGTCCTCCGGGCCGTGAAGCATATCCAGGGGATGTTTTCTACATTCACTCAAGACTTCTTGAGCGTGCTGCAAAACTTTCTGATGAAAAGGGAGCTGGTTCTTTAACTGCACTTCCTATCATTGAAACACAAGCGGGAGATGTTGCGGCATACGTACCAACAAATGTTATTTCTATTACAGATGGTCAAATCTTCCTAGAGACTGACCTTTTCAACTCAGGTGTACGTCCGGCGATCAACGTTGGTCTTTCTGTATCTCGTGTTGGTGGTGCTGCTCAAATTAAAGCTACTAAGCAAGTTGCTGGTACTTTAAGACTTGATCTTGCACAGTATCGTGAACTTCAAGCATTTGCTCAGTTCGCATCTGATCTTGATGAAGTTTCTCGTAAACAACTTGAGCGTGGTCAAAGAATGGTAGAGGTTCTTAAACAGCCTCCATATTCACCACTTTCAGCTGAGAAACAAGTTGCTATCATATTTGCAGGTAACGAAGGTTTCTTAGATGATTTCGATCCGGCAAATGTTACACGTTTCGAAGCAGAGCTTTATCCATTCATCGAAGCTTCTTATCCTCAAATCTTTGAGAATATCAGAAGCAGTAAGAAAGTCGATGATGATACAAAAGCATTATTAATGAAAGCACTTGAAGAGTTTAAAGCTAGCTTTGTAGCTAACTAAGGGATATTTTATGGCAAACTTGAAAGATATTCAGAGACAGATAAAAAGTGTAAGTAACACTCAAAAGACGACGCGTGCTATGAAACTTGTTTCAACTGCAAAACTTCGTCGTGCAGAGGAACTTGCAAAACGTTCTCGTCTTTATGCCGAAAAAATGAATCAGGTAATTGCCGAAATAGCTGGACGCATAAAATGTAGTACTGTTGGCGGATTAAAAAATCGTGTATTTGAAGCGATTGAAAATCCAAAAATGGTTGACATTGTTTTCGTGACTGCAGATAAAGGTCTGTGTGGCGGTTTTAATATTCAAACTATTAAAGCAGTTAACAAACTTTTAAAAGAGTACAAAGAAAAAAATGTAAAAGTGCGTTTACGTGGTATCGGTAAAAAAGGTATAGAATACTTTAACTACAATGAAGTAGAGATGCTTGACACTGTAGTTGGACTAAGTTCTAAACCCGATAAAGAAAAAGCTGATGATTTTATCGCAACTTCCCTCTCAGATTATAGAGATGGGAAAATTGATGCTCTACATATTGTATATAACGGGTATAAAAACATGATAACACAAGAGTTACATGTCAATACAGTTTTACCTATTGATACAGAAACTTTTGATTGTGCTGATGTACAGTCAAAATCAATGTTAGAGATTGAGGCTGAAGATGAAGAGAAAATGCTTGAGTCTTTAGTGGAAAAATATATTAATTACAATATATACTACTCTTTGATTGATTCAGTTGCTGCTGAACATTCTGCGCGTATGCAGGCAATGGATACAGCAACGAACAATGCTAAAGAGATGGTGAAAAACTTAAATGTTGAATTTAATAAAGCACGTCAAGCTGCTATTACTACAGAATTAATTGAAATTATTAGTGGTGTGGAGAGTATGAAATAATGGAGAAAAATATGATTGGAAAAATTAGCCAGGTAATGGGTCCTGTTGTTGATGTTGATTTCGATGGTTATCTTCCAGTAATTAACGAAGCTATTGAAGTTAAAGTTAATTTGGATGGTAGTGAACATCGTTTGGTTTTAGAAGTTGCTGCTCACTTAGGTGACGGTCGTGTTAGAACGATTGCGATGGATATGAGTGAAGGTCTTGTACGTGGTATGGATGCAACAGCTACTGGTGCACCTATCAAAGTTCCTGTTGGGGAAAAAGTACTTGGTCGTATCTTTAATGTTATTGGTGAAACTATTGATGGTGGAGAGCAAGTTACAGATTCTGATACTTGGTCTATTCACCGTGCTCCGCCACCACTTGTTGATCAGTCAACTACAACAGAGATGTTTGAGACTGGTATCAAAGTTGTTGACCTTCTTGCACCATATGCAAAAGGTGGTAAAGTTGGACTATTCGGTGGTGCCGGTGTTGGTAAAACAGTTATCATTATGGAACTTATTCACAATGTTGCACATGGACATGACGGTCTTTCTGTATTCGCCGGTGTTGGTGAAAGAACTCGTGAAGGAAATGACCTTTACTACGAAATGAAAGAATCGAACGTACTTGACAAAGTTGCACTGTGCTACGGTCAGATGAGTGAGCCTCCTGGAGCACGTAACCGTATCGCTCTTACTGGTCTTACTATGGCTGAGTACTTCCGTGATGAGAAGAAACTCGATGTACTTATGTTCATCGATAATATCTTCCGTTTTGCGCAGTCTGGTTCAGAGATGTCAGCACTTCTTGGACGTATCCCTTCAGCTGTTGGTTACCAACCGACACTTGCTCGTGAAATGGGTGCATTACAAGATCGTATTACATCAACTAAAAATGGTTCAATTACATCTGTTCAAGCGGTTTACGTACCTGCAGATGACTTGACTGACCCGGCTCCGGCTTCTGTTTTTGCTCACTTGGATGCAACGACAGTTCTTAACCGTAAAATTGCGGAAAAAGGTATCTATCCTGCGGTTGATCCACTCGATTCAACTTCAAGACTCCTTGATCCACAAATTTTGGGTGAAGAGCATTATAATGTAGCTCGTGGTGTGCAACAAACACTTCAAAAATATAAAGATCTTCAAGATATTATTGCGATTCTTGGTATGGACGAGCTTTCTGAAGATGATAAAAATGTTGTTGAGCGTGCTCGTAAAATTGAGAAATTCCTTTCTCAACCATTCTTCGTTGCAGAAGTATTTACAGGGGCTCCTGGTAAATATGTTTCTCTTGAAGATACTATCAAAGGATTTAAAGGTATTCTTGATGGTGAATACGATCATATGTCTGAAAATTCATTCTATATGGTTGGTAATATGGACGAGGCTATTGCTAAACACGAGAAAAACAAATAAGCTCTATGCTTAGTAAAGGACTGTAATGGATAAGTTTAAACTTGAAATCCTGACACCAAACGGCGAAATCTTTAATGATGAAGTCGTTAGTGTTGTTCTTCCTGGTAAAGAGGGAGAGTTCGGCGTTCTTGCAGGACATGCTTCATTGACAACTTTGTTGGAAGCTGGTGTAGTGGATGTCGAAAAAGAAGATAAATCAGTCGAGTCTATTGTTATTGACTGGGGTGTTGCTCAAGTTAGTGAAGATAAAGTTGTTATTTTAGTTGAAGGTGCCGCAGCTATCCGTGGCGCAACTGAGACTGAAATTGCAAAAGCTCTTGAAGATGCGAAAAAACTCATCAACGATGTTGCAGACTCAAGTTCTGCTATCGCTTCTGTTTCGGCTAAAATAGAGTCAGCAGCTCAAAGATTAATATAATATATGATTAATAATTTAATCGATTTCTATCTAAAAAGCCACCCGGTCACTATAGGTGTATTGATTCTCTTGTCAATATACTTCATAATACTCAACTGGGTGTTCTTTTACCGCTATTTTTCTCTTAACAGCTGGCTTAAAATTGAAAGTGAATCGTTAGAAGCACTTTTACTTGGAGCCAGAACTGTTAGCGAAAACTCTTTTTTAAATAATTTTATAAAAAGCAGTAATATTGTTTCAAAAGAAGTTTTAGCACTTGCAATGCTCGCTGCTACAAAAGAGGCGACAAAAGGGCTTGCTGTTCTTTCTGTTTTTGCTTCTACATCTCCTTTTATAGGACTCTTTGGTACGGTGGTTTCTATCTTGGATACTTTTGCGCATATAGGTAGCGGAAGCAGTGGCAGTATGTCTATAATCGCAGCAGGTGTAAGTGATGCACTGATAGCAACTGCTTCGGGTATTTTTGTAGCGACATTTGCATACACATATCATCAAATCCTAAAAAGAAAATCGTTTGAACTTACTTCTCATCTTCAAATGCAAAGTGATGCAATTCTAGCTCGCAAGGCATAAAAATGTATGATTGGGAAGAAAAACCAGAACTAAACATCACTCCTCTGGTAGATGTTATGTTGGTTTTACTTGTGGTTCTGATGGTTATAGCTCCAAATATCATTTTTGAAGAAAACATCAAACTGCCACAGGGTTCCACGACGCAACAGCTCTCAAAAATTCCGCCGATACATATAACTGTTGATTCAGAAGGAAATATTCAAGTCAATAAAAAGAACTTTTTACTCAATGCTTTTACCGACAATTTCTTTTTATATGCAAAAACACTCGATAAAAAAGCAACGGTTTTGATAAGTGCCGATAAAACACTGGATTATGGTATCGTGATGTCTGTTTTGGCAGCTGTAAAGCAAGCCGGCTTTTCAGAGGTTTCTTTAGCGACAAATGGATAAGAATAACAATTACTTCATTATAAGTGGATTTATATCTCTTTCTCTATTTCTGTTTTTTTTAGGACTCTTCATCTATATGATGTTTGTAGTAAAGAATCAGCCTACATATGCGTTAACAAAAGATAAATTTATTGCTGTTTCCATTGTAATGCCTAAAAATATTGCAAAATTTACAAGTTCTGTTGCACTGCCAAGCAGTTCATCAAAAAGTGTCAGTCAAGATATAGATGTAAATGATCTCTTTTCTGATGTGTGGACGCAAAAGATAAAACATACACAGAAAAAAAAGAAAGTAAATTCGAAAAGAATAGCTGATATCGCGAAGAAAATTAAAACTGCCGATAAAAATAAAATCAATTCTGTATCGGAAAAAATTGGAAAACTCGATATGCAGGAGAGTGATAAGAATACGCAGCAGACATCCAGTGCCGATGAAGTTAATGAATATTTAGCTAAAATTCAAGCAATTGTTTATCAACATTTCAATGTACCGCCAAATAGTGAAGGCAATAGTGTAAAGACAGTGATTGAATTGGATCCTTTTGGTCATATGACTGATTTTAGGATTTTAAGTTATTCTGCGAATGAAGCTTTAAATGCTGAAGCAGACAGAATCAAAGAGAGACTTAAGAGCGTAGTTTTTCCTAAGAATCCTACAGGGAAATCCAGCCGAACTATTGTTGTACTAATTTCAAAGGAGTAAAATTTGAAAATTTTATTTTCATTGTTTCTATTTATTTCAGTTCTATTTGCTAGTGATGCAACAATAGAAGTCATCAAAAAAGCAAATAATGTCCCATTAATAGCCGTTGAAGATGCTTCTATAAGTTATGATGACACTTTTCGACTTCGTTTCTTTAAAACATTGATCGCAGACTTAAATGTTCTTTCTATTTTTAATGTAGACAGACATCATAGAATAGCTAACTTTAATGACGTCGATGTTCTTGTCGAGAACAAAGATATGGCATACGTACTGCGATATAAAATATTTGAAGATGATAATGCTGCTTTGAATGTACAAATAAAACTGCTGCAAAAAAATGAAGAAGTATTTATTAAGAATTATAGAGTAGCTAAGCAGGATATCTTTATGTTTATATCTCACGCAATAGCATACGATATAAATGAATTTTTGGGAGAACCTTCTGTTGGATGGATGAAAAGAAAAGTGATCTTTTCCCGTATTGTCGGTCCGAAACAAAGTGAGATAGTCATCGCAGACTATACATTGGCATATCAACACACAATCCTAAAAGGCGGATTTAATATTTTTCCAAAATGGGCGAATAAATCACAAAATGCATTTTACTACACGGCACTTGATACTCCTAAGCCTACACTGAAGTATGTGGATGTTAAAAATGGCCGGGTTGAGAGTATTATATCCTCTGATGGTATGGTTGTATGCTCTGATGTAAGCAGTGATGGGAAAACGCTTCTATTGACAATGGCGCTCGACGGGCAGCCTGATATTTACAGCTTTAATGTAGATACTAGAAAATATAAACGATTGACTCGATACAGAGGTATTGATGTAAATGCACAGTTTATGAATAAGAATCAAATTGTATTTATCTCATCACGTCTAGGTTATCCGAATGTCTTTTCAAAACATCTTGACACAAATGAAGTAGAACAGATGGTTTATTATGGAAACAGTAACTCTGCATGTAGTGCTCATGGCAATTACATTGTTTACAAAGCGAGAGAGAGCTCAAATGCTTTTAGTCAAAATACGTTTAACCTGCATCTTATTTCAACAAAAACTGACTTTATCAGACGTCTGACGGCAACAGGAGTCAATGAGTTTCCACGTTTTTCAAAAGATGGTGATGCCATTATATTTATAAAAAATTACAAAGGACAGAGTGCCATCGGTATTATACGTCTTAACTATAACAAGAACTATCTTTTCCCATTGAAATATGGAAGAGTTCAGTCTATGGACTGGTAATTTTTTTAAGTAAATATATTATTGTTATTTTTTTGGTATAATAATTTGACATTTAATATTCAAGGAAATAGATATGAAAAGTATAGTACTTTCTAGTGTTGTAGCAGCACTTGTAGTTTTTAGCGGATGTTCTTCAAAAGAACCTGCAGTTGATAACAAAACAGAAGAAGTTTCTGCTCCAGCAGCTCAAGAAGTTCAAGCTCCGGCGACTGAAACAGTGGCAAGCGAAAACAGTGCTGTAAACTCAAGTACAGAGAATACGGCTGAGATGACAATGACTGCTATAGAAAGTAAACTTCCAACAGTTTATTTCGCGTTTGATAAGTATGATATCACTCCTGAGATGCAAGAGCGTATTGATGATGCTGCAGAGTTAGGAAAAACAGATGCTGCAAAATCATTAAGCGTTAAATTAGAAGGTAACTGTGATGAGTGGGGTAGTGATGAGTACAACTTCGCACTTGGCCTTAAACGTGCAGATGCAGTGAAAAAAGCTTTAGTAGCTGACGGTATCGATGCTTCTCGTATCTCTATGGTAAGCTACGGTGAATCTAACCCTGTTTGTACAGAACATACAAAAGAGTGCTGGGCTAAGAATCGCCGCGTAAACTTTAAACTTTTACCATAGTAATTAAGTAAAAAATTATGAAACAGAGCGTAATAGTAAGCCTGCTTATTGTTACTGCTGTTCCAACTCTTCTCTTCGGTTCTGAACCTTCAGCGTTTGGTGCCGGGGATCTTTCCAGTCCTGAACCTTATGGACTGACTTCCAGTGAAAAAGTTATATTAGAAACAAAAGACAAGTTAAAAAAAGTTGCCAGTAAAAGTAAATCACAGGCAAGTCAGCTTGATTCATTGCGAGAGAGAATAGATGGACTGCAGAGCATTGTTGAAAGTATAGGCAGAAATACACATAATAATAAAATCAATCTAGAGAAGCTTAAAGACGAAGAAGATACCAGTATGGCAAATACGACAGAGTATCAAACACGCTTAAGTGAATCTATTCAACAAAATAAAAAGGAGTTAGAGGAACTTAAAGCAAGTTTACTTGAAGTTTCCAAGCTTTTAGATGATATCAATGCACGTTATGTAACTAAAGATGAATACAATACTCTGGTTACAAGTGTTAACAATTTTAAAGCATTAGTTTCAAAAGAGCTAAAATCAGGGAAGAAAATAAGCGGTAAAGCTTCTAAAACAAGCAGTGCGGATTTGTATAATCTTGCTAAGAAAAATTATGACAAAAAGTACTATACAAAAGCAATTGCCAACTATGAAGAATTGATTAAAAGAAACTATAAACCTGCCTATGCGCACTATATGATAGGTGAAATGAACTACAAAAGAAAGAATTACGCAAAAGCAATTTCTTACTTTAAAAAGAGTTCACAGTTGTATGCAAAAGCGAAGTATATGCCGAACCTGATGCTGCACACTGCTATATCAATGGAGAAAACGGGAGACCGTGCACATGCTAAGTCCTTCTATAAAGCGATTATCGCAAAATATCCGACTTCAAAAGAAGCGCAAGAGGCAAAACGTCGCTTAGGCAAATAAAAAAATAGATTTTTTCAGCTTTACAAAGAGTTATTATGATAAAATCCACGAATTAAATTATAAGGCAAAAATATGGCAATTGAGCAAAATCAAATCGTATCTTTAGAGTATGAAGTAAAAGACGGCGATAAAGTAGTTGATAGTAACGTTGGTGGAGAACCATTAGTATTTATGTTTGGTAAAGGACAAATAATTCCTGGTCTTGAGACTGGTATCAAAGATATGGGTATCGGTGAAAAAGGTGATGTTCTTGTGAAAGCTGCAGATGCATATGGCGAGTACAATGCCGAAGCAATTCAAGAAGTTCCTAAAGATCAATTCGCAGGAATTGAACTTACAGAAGGAATGACACTTTACGGACAAGGTGAAGACGGATCGACTGTTCAAGTAACTGTAAAAGAGATCAAAGACGACTCAGTTGTTATTGATTTTAACCATCCTTTGGCTGGTAAAGATTTAATGTTCACTGTTACAATCAACAATGTAAGAGATGCTTCTGCTGAAGAAGCAATGACAGGTGTTCCAGCTGAAAATAAACAAGAAGATGACGGATGCTGTTCAACTGGCGGCGGCTGTGGATGCCACTAGTTTTCTAACTGCATCTTCTGCCTCCCTGCAGGCAAAGAAAACAGCCACTCTTTTAAAAACACTCGGTGTAAATGCACTGATAACGGGAGAGAGTGGAATAGGTAAAAGAACATTGGCTTCTTTTATCTTACCTGATGCATCGATTGTCGATGCATCAAACTTTGATGAGCTTTTAGTGACACTTGAGAGTTCAAAAGAGTTAATCATTTCCAACATAGACAACTCCCCAAATTTAAACAGATTGATAGATACGATAGAAGAGAATGACGTTCGTATTGTTGCGACTTCAAAACAGCTCCAGTTTAATGAGTTGTTAGATGATCTTTTTAGTGTTAAATTGGATATACCGCCATTAAGAGAAAGAGTTGAAGATGTTACATTTTTAGTAGAGAAATTCACCAAAGAGGCGGCAGAACTTTTTGGCAGTGATGAAAGTTTTAATATTAAAAATTTCAAACCGGACCTGTCTCAAAACGCAAAATCATTGCGTCGGCAGGTAATGATTAATTATCTTTTACAAGATATCGGGGACAGTGACTTGATGGGAATCATAGAGAATTATCTCTATGACAAGTTGGGATCCAATAGTGACTATAGAAACTTTTTGTATCTTTATGAAGTACCTCTCATTAGAGGAGGACTGAAAAAGTTCAAATCACAACTGCAGTTGGCAGATAAACTTGGTCTCAACAGAAATACATTACGGAAAAAAATTACAGAGAACAAACAATACTTAGAAGGAGAAAAACAGTGAGTAAAATAGCAATGATATTTGCAGGGCAAGGCAGCCAGGCAGTAGGAATGGGTAAAGATTTTTATGATAACAGTGAACTTGCACGTGAGATGTTTGCAAAAGCAGGTGAGAGAATCGGTGTTGATTTTAAAGAGTTGATCTTTGAAGAGAATGAGCAGCTTGGACAAACTGCATATACGCAGCCGGCAATTCTATTGGTGCAGATGATTGCCTATAAACTTTTTAAAGAAGCGTGTCCTGATGTGAAAGCGGAACTTTTCTTAGGTCACTCTCTTGGTGAATTCTCTGCACTTTGTGCTGCAGGTGCTATTGATTACGTTGATGCAGTTGAACTCGTACATAAACGTGGGGCTTTTATGCAAGAGGCGTGTGAAGGCAAAGATGCAGGGATGATGGCTATCGTTGGACTCGATGATGAAAGTGTTGAAAAAATTTGTGCAGATGCGCAGGCTGAAGGTAAGCAGGTATGGCCTGCAAACTACAACCAAGACGGTCAGCTTGTAGTTGCGGGTAATAGAGCAGATCTTGCAAGTTTGGAGGAGACTTTTAAAAATGCAGGCGCTAAAAGAGCACTTCTTTTAAATATGTCAGTGGCGTCTCACTGTGAGATACTCTCACCGGCACAAGAGCCGCTTGCTGCATTGATGGAAAAATATATTACCGATGATTTTGAAGCACCGGTTATATCAAATGTGACAACAAAACCGTACAATACTAAAGCGGATGCTGTAGCACTTTTAAAAGACCAGCTTGTAAAACCGGTAAAATACAAACAATCTATCCAAGCAATTGCAGGTGATGTAGATATGGCCATAGAATTTGGAAATGGTGTCGTACTCAAAGGACTCAACAGAAGAATTGCCAAAGAGCTTAAAACACTTAATATCTCAGATATGGCATCTTTAGAAAAAGTAAAAGAGGAAGTCTGCTCATAATATGAGAGTAACACTTGCACAAACTTCACCGAAATTAAATCGCTCGAATTTGAGCGATATTATTGCTATTGTCAAACAAAAGAAAGATGATGCAGATTTGATCGTTTTTCCTGAGCTTGCATTAAGCGGGTATCTGTTGCAGGATAAACTGCGTGAAGATGCCTGGAGTGAGGATGAACTGCATGAGTTGGGAACACTGAGCAGCGAGGTTGATATTGCCGTGGGTGCTGCAATGCGTGATGGAGAACTCTTTCGTAATTGTGGACTCTATTTTAGCGGTGGAGAACTTGTTGCCAAGCACATTAAAGTACATTTACCAAACTATGGAATGTTTGAAGAAGCTCGCTATTTTGAAGGTGGAGATAAATTTGAAGCGTTTGAGCTCAATGGCGCAAAGATTTCGATTCTTGTCTGCGAAGATCTATGGCATAAAGAGGTGCATCATGAGCTTCTTCGTTTAGATCCTGATTTGATTGTCGTTCATGTTGCTTCTCCTGCTCGAGGGTTTAGTGATACGGGTTTGACCATAGAGACAAAATGGTATGAAATTATACAGACGGTTGCCAAAGAGTGTGAAGCAAAGCTTGTCTTTGTCAATCGTGTCGGTTTTGAAGACGGGCTTGGCTTTTGGGGTGGTAGTTGTGTTGTCGATGCAGATGGAACCATTACAAATAAACTGCCGAAATTTGAGCAAACAGTACAAACAGTAGAAATATAAAGGGTTAGAATGAAAATAGCGATAATGGGAGCAATGCCGGAAGAGGTTGCGCCGATACTTGAACGTCTTGATGATGTAGAAGAGGTTAATTATGCAAAAAACAGATACTATAAAGCAAAATACAAAGATATTGATGTCGTTGTGGCTTATTCAAAAATAGGGAAGGTCTTTTCAACATTGACTGCCGCTACAATGCTGCAGATGTTTGCTTGTGATGTTTTACTCTTTACGGGTGTTGCCGGTGCGGTAAATCCTGAACTTAAAATTGGTGATTTGGTTGTAGCAAACAAACTTGCTCAGCATGATCTTGATATTACGATCTTTGGACATCCTCATGGATATGTTCCAGAAGGAAGTGTCTATATTGAAGCAGATAAAGATTTAATTGCTCTAAGTAAAATTGTAGCTTCGGAGATGGGTGTAAATGTTAAAGAAGGCATTATCGCAACTGGTGATCAGTTCATCGCTTCAGAGGAGAGAAAGAACTTCATAGCAGAGACTTTTAAAGCCGATGCATTGGAGATGGAAGGTGCAAGTGTCGCTGTTGTCTGTGATGCTTTAGGCGTGCCGTTTTTCATTCTTCGCTCTATCAGTGATTCAGCAGATATGGATGCTGGTTTCAACTTTGAAGAGTTCGTTGAGAGCTCTGCAAAAGTAAGTGCCGAATTTCTAATGAAAATGGTTGACAGGCTGGCAAACGCTTAATGGCTGTCAAACTCTCTAAAAAGATCATGTCCAAACTCGGCAAGACAAATGCCGAGTTTGAACTCATAGAAGAGGGCGATAAGATACTCGTCGGTTTGAGCGGCGGGAAAGATTCGTTGACGATGATCCATGCTATGAAAGAACAACAACGCCGTGCTCCTTTTAAATTTGATTTTGTTGCGGTGACTATCAGTTACGGGATGGGTGAGAATTTTGACAATCTAATTGCCCACTGCAGGGAGCATGATATCCCACATATAGTTCACGAAACAAATACCTATGATCTTGCTAAAGATAAGATCCGTAAGAACTCCTCTTTTTGTTCATTCTTCTCACGCATGAGACGTGGTTATCTTTACTCTGTGGCAAAAGAGCAGGGCTGTAATAAAGTCGCATTAGGACATCATATGGATGATGCGGCAGAGAGCTTTTTTATGAACTTTATCTACAATGGGCAGATGCGTTCACTTGCTCCCAAATACAGAGCAGAAAACGGACTCATCGTCATTCGACCGCTTATTCAGATGCGTGAGCGACAGCTGCGGGCTTTTGTAGTTGATAACGGTATTGAAGCCATAGGTGATGAAGCCTGTCCTGCAATGCGTTTTGATGTGAAAATGCCTTATGCACGAGCGAAGATGAAAGATATGCTTGGGGATATGGAAAAAGAGTATCCGCAGCTTTTTACTTCACTCAATGCAGCATTTAAAAATATATCAGCTGATAGTTTTTTCGATAAAGAGAAATTCTCTTTATAGATTTATTTCTATAACGTTATAACCGCACTCGTTTTTTTTATTTTTGTGTTCGTAAATATTGTTTATTCTAAAACTTAGTTTATTATTACAAAATTTAATGTGAGATAATGGATGCCAATTCCTACCATCTAGTCTGATATTGTTTGGTAGTTTTGCATGAATTTCTTTGAGAAAATTGCCCTGATGGTCAAATTGCCATACAGTAATTCTCATAGGATTTCGAGACATACTTAATACAAAAAAGTAGTTTGTTGTTTTTAAAGTTGCTGCGCGAGAATTTCCCATAAAATCATCTGAATGGGAGAGTGTTGTATATGTTATATTATTATCATTAAATATGAATCTATTAGGATTAGTATTTAATTTAATAGAATAATCTTTTTCTCTTGAATGCCAAACATTGAATGGATAAGACATATAGTCATCATCTTGTCGCAAAGTACAAAAGCCAATATATTTATTATAAAGAAAGGATGCTGTTGTATTGAAAGTAAATTTTTTCCAGTCTATATCTTTCTTAGTATCTGTGATACTGTTATTTAAAAAATCTACAATAATTTGTTTATTGTCTGTTTGGCCGAAACCCAAATAATATATTATTGCATTCCATATATTATGTCGAAGCAAATATTCTAACCTTGTATCAAAGTCATTTAAATCTTTACTACGTTTTTTCTGTTTTGTACTATGAAAAGGAAGCTGGTCTTTAATAGTAAGAGATGATAAAAGCTCATTTTTTTGTAATATCTTAATGGTGAGATTATAAGAATGACTTTTCTCTTTATAATTAACGATTATTTTCTTATCTGATGGTTTAACCCAAGAAAATGAAATTTCTTGAATACCTAAAATATAAGGAATAATGGTTGACTTATGTAGTGTGGGGAATTCCCAATAACCACATCCGCAACCTTCATTTCCACCAAAAGATAAAAAATCAAACTTATTATATGTAATTGGGATATTTTTACTGTTACTTTGTAGTTCTATAAATTCTTTATTTTTTACTTGTAATGTTTTATTAAATATTTCATCGATATTTCGATCTTTACCTAAGAGTTCTGCACCTAAAACAAAAAGGTTTGTATTTAAACCTATAATTGCTGATATGAAGATGAAAATAAATATTTTTTTCATTAAGGAAAGAGTTTTGGATGGCAAAAGATCCATTATAATAAATGTAATCAGTAAAACAACATATGTTGGAAATATATGTATAAATATTAAAAAAGAGAGAATCCAAGGTATCCCAAAAGTTATTATAGTACCTACAATAATAGAGAGAGCAGTTAAAGCTATTGTTGTTCCAGATGCTTCTTTAATTGCCAAGTAACCAAGAAAAGAAATTATGAGTGTTGGGTAAAACATATATAATGCAGGCATTGGCGGCATAAATAGTGCCATAGCTATAGAGATAAACAGTATTATCAATAAAACAACTAGTTTTATTTTTTTTACTTCTTCATTTGTCAATATTTTACCCTTTTAATAACCTGATTTTTTCAAAAGAAACAATATAATATGAAAATTATACTTTAATCTCCATTGAAATCAGCATCAACAGTAGCATCAAAATCAGATGCATCGTCATTCTCTCGATATAAGTCTTGTATTAAGCTGTTAGTATCTTTAGTCTCTAAAGAGATATCTCCTTTTTTGGATTTTGATTTTGAAGAAAAATATTGAAATATAGCTAAAAAGATAAATAATATTATAAATGGTAAAAATACAATATAGGACAATGGTTACTTCTCGTTAGAGAGATGCATCTTCATCGTAAATGACTGCCGTTCCGGCAAGCAGGTCATGCAGGCTTCTTTTATCTTTTCTAAAGGCAACCATTAAAAAACCAAGACCAAAGAGTAAAGTTGAGGGGATATAGCCTAGTGAACGGGTTATTGCCTGTTTGTTGCTTATATCTTGCAATGTTTTTGCATCGACTATTTTGATGTGGACTATCTTTTTACCGGGTGTTGCTCCGCGCCAGTTGTCCCAAAAAATAATTGTTACTACTAAAACAGAGATCTCAAAGATAAGTTCCCATGTAAATGAAGTTTTTGGCTGCTGGTCGAGTGCATGAGGATTGCCGCTCATTGCTAACTGTATGTTTTGTTGGTACTGCGTGAGATCAAACCAGTTGCCGTCACTTAAAAAGTATATGACGATGCCAACCGGCAGAGCAAGAAAGAGGGTATCTAAAAAAGAAGCGATAAAACGGATCCAAAAACCCGCATATCGAACTTCATGTTTAGACATGATAGTTTGGAGCTTCTTGTGTGATGATTACGTCGTGAACGTGAGACTCTTTAAGGCCTGCTGAAGTGATCTCAACGAACTCTGCTTTATCCCAGAATGCTTCGATACTTTCACTGCCGCAGTAGCCCATAGAAGAACGAAGTCCACCCATCATCTGGTGAACGATACCCGCAATTGAGCCACGGAAAGGTACACGACCTTCGATTCCTTCTGGAACGAGTTTATCTGCTGCCGTTCCTTCTTGGAAATATCTGTCATTTGAACCTTTTTGCATTGCTCCGATACTACCCATACCACGGTATGATTTGTATTGACGGCCTTGGAACATGATAGTCTCACCCGGAGACTCTTCCGTACCCGCTAAAAGACTTCCTGCCATAACACAGCTTGCACCCACAGCAAGCGCTTTTGAAATGTCACCGGAGTATTTAATACCACCATCAGCGATAACAGGCACACCATGTTTTCTTGCAGCTTCTGCACATTCATCAATAGCAGAGATCTGTGGTACACCGACACCTGCAACGATTCTTGTTGTACATATCGAACCAGGTCCGATTCCGACTTTAACACCATCCGCTCCCGCTTCTATAAGTGCTTCTGTTGCTTCGGCAGTTGCAATGTTTCCTGCAATGACATCTACTTCAAGAGATTTTTTGATCTCTTTTACTGTATCAAGGATGCCTTTTGAATGTCCGTGAGCAGAGTCAAGGACAAGCACATCCGCACCTGCATCGACAAGAGCTTTTGCTCTATCCATCTGTCCAACACCGATAGCAGCACCCACGACAAGACGACCAAATGCATCTTTGTTTGAGTTAGGATATTCAATGCGTTTTTTGATATCTTTGATGGTAACAAGTCCTTTTAAGAATCCGTCATCATCTATAATAGGAAGTTTTTCGATCTTGTTCTGGTGCATGATATCTGCCGCTTCATCAAGAGAGATGCCTTGTTTTGCAGTAATAAGAGGCATTGAAGTCATCACTTCATCTGCACGTTTACGCATGTCTTTTTCAAATCTCATATCACGATTCGTAAGAATTCCAAGCAGTTTATTATGCCCATCAACAACTGGAACACCAGAGATTTTAAATTCGTTCATCAGTGCTTCAGCATCTGCCAATGTTGCATCCGGATGTACATAGATAGGGTCGATAATGATCCCGCTTTCAGATTTTTTTACTTTTTTAACCTGTTTGCATTGTGTTTGGATATCCATATTTTTATGGATGATACCAATACCGCCGAGTCTCGCCATTGCAATTGCAGCACGGTATTCTGTTACTGTATCCATTGCAGCCGATACCATCGGGATTTTAAGGCTTATATTTCTAGTTAGTTTTGTTTCTAATGATACTTCTTTTGGAAGAACTTCGGAATACTGAGGTACTAAAAGTACATCTTCAAATGTTAGTGCGCGTTTACGAATTCTCATGGCCATCCTTTAAAATTTACGGATTATACCTTTTTTGTGGTTAAAAAGAGGTAAAATCCAAGAACATAAATTGGGAAAGGAGTATGATAATGACTACTAAAATAAAAGGGAAAAGATGGCTTTTAAAGACCCATGGGTTGATGCCGAAGAGTTTTTGATTGATGCCTCGAAAACCAAGCCAAAGGCCTAAAAATGCTTTTACGCTTAGTACCATTTGAAAAGAGGAAAGTCCCTCTTGAGATATTTCACCAAATACTTGCGAAAAGAGAAAAAGCCCACTCGCAACAGCGACCATAAGAGCATAAGGAACGACTTTGCGAACATGCATCATGATGGCTTCACGTGCTTTTTTATACTCATTAGCATCTAAAGACTGCTGCATTTTAGACATAAACAGGATATCGGTAAATAAAAATCCGCCATAGATAAATACGGAATATATATGAATGGTGTGTATGATTGTATAGAGCATTATTTATCGTTCTTTTGAGCTTTTCTAAAAAGGTGATAGTTTTCAGCTTCCAACATATCTTCGACATAGCCGGCAACACATTTGGTACAGTTTGTCCAGATACCTGAGGGTAGGCGGACTTCCAGTTTTTTCTTTTCACGAAGTTTGATGATTTTCTTCGGTGAAAGTACCTTTGTAACAGGTGCAAAATCTACATCGGTAAGGTCAATATCTTTTTTGTAATAGAGCGTCTGCTTTTTAAAGTTTCCCCAACCTGGTACTCCATCTTCCGTATAAGGAACTTCATAACCGTTTTTGAATTGTACCATTATCTTGTAGTGGGAATCATCAAAAACCTGTGTGATCTTTCCAGGGCCAAAGACAAGTCCATAAACTTTTTTACCCTCTTTTGCTTTTTTAAAATATGCCATTTTCTACTCCTTTATTGAAATTGTAACCACTATATATTTCAAATTGATTACAAAATTAGGCTTTATAAGCCACTGCTGCTTCAAGACTTAATGAACCGTCAAAAAGTGTTTGTTCATCATATGCTGCAGCAATAAGCTGTAACCCTACCGGCATACCTTCACTATTTTTCATAATTGGCAGTGAAAGGGCAGGCAGACCTGCAAGATTGACACTGATGGTATAGATGTCACTCAAGTACATATCCATAGGATTTGCAAGTTCTCCAAACTTCGGTGCTACTGTCGGTGCAACGGGTGAGAGAATGAGATCTACATCTTCAAAGATTTTATTGTACTCATCTTTTATCATGTGACGTGTTTTTTGTGCTTTGACATAATATGCTTCGTAGTAACCGCTTGAGAGTACGAAGTTTCCGAGCAAGATACGGCGTTTTACTTCATTGCCGAACCCTTCGCTTCTTGTGTTGTAGTATGTCTCTTCAAGATTGGCACCTTCTACACGGTTTCCATAGCGAATACCGTCATAACGGCCAAGATTGGTAGCTGCTTCAGCCGTTGCTGTTATGTAGTAAGCCGAGATGTCATATTTGGCATCCATCATCTCTTTTTCTATTATTTCATGTCCTGAAGATTGAAGTGCTTCAATAGCTTTTGCGTATGCATCTTTAACATCCTGACTTGCATTTTCAATATATTTTGGAAGGACTGCAATACGAAGTTTACGATCACTATTTAAGTGAGGAACTACTTTGTCATTTTTCTGTGCATTCGTTGAGTCTTTGGGATCGCTTCCGCTTATGATGTCATATAAAATCGCTGCATCTTCAACATTTTGAGTCATTGGTCCGATCTGATCCAAACTCGATGCATAGGCACCAAGACCATAACGGCTTACACGGCCATAGGTCGGTTTCATCCCGACAATACCACAAAAAGCGGCAGGTTGGCGGATAGACCCACCTGTATCACTTCCAAGAGCTGCTATTGCAACGCCTGCACCGACAGCAGCTGCTGATCCGCCGGAACTGCCTCCCGGTACTCTGTCACTTGCGTGAGGGTTTTGTGTTTTGCCGTAAAAGCTTGATTCTGTTGTAGAACCCATGGCAAATTCATCCATATTTGTTCTTCCAAAAGGAGAGAGACCTGCATCTTGAAGTTTTTCGATAACTGTCGCGTTATAGGGAGCGATGTAGCCTTGCAGTATCTTACTTCCTGATGTCACAGACCACTCTTTGACTTGAATATTGTCTTTTATCGCGATTGGTACACCTTCACCCATACTCTTGACATCAATGTAGGCATTGAGCTCAGGACGTGCATCAATTTTTGCTTTGAGATCATTTTTAAGATTATTGAGTTCATCTTTATTGAGTTTAAGAGCTTCTTTTAATGTAATCACTACTTTTTCCTTATTTAAACTTTTTAACTAAAAATATGCCAATACCGATAAGAACAAATATTGCAGCTACAGTTTGCGCAACAAATGAGAGTGTTACCGGTTCACTCAAATTAGGCATTTACAACACTTTGGCATCGTTGGCAGAGACAATCTTCTTCTGTCGATTGAAATTTCCAACATCGTGGACATTTGTAAGCAGTTGCTTTTGCAATTGTGAACATATCCTCATCTACTTTAAAGCTTCCGAGCATCTCTTCTTCTGGTTTATCTTCAAGTACACCAGATACAACAAACCAATCTTCAGCATCGACTCTATCCATATCTACGGTAGCTTTTGACTCTGTATAGATAACTAGTTCCAGTGTTGATTTGATGATTTTTTCTTTTTTGAGTCCATCGACAACTGCACCAAAACCTTCTCGCGCTTTTACCATGTAGGTAGCATCAAATGGCGCATCTATATTTTGAAGTGCTTTATACTGCATATCGAATATGTCTTCGGCATCATTTTTGATGATGCTTGGTGCATTTTCTATAATCTCATCTGCTGTGTATGTAAGGATCGGTGCCATGAGCAGCAAGAGTGTTTTTGTAATCATTGCCATGGCACTTTGACTCGCACGGCGACGAGCAGAGTCTTTTGCGTTACAGTAGAGATTGTCTTTTGTCATATCTATGTACATACCGCTTAACTCGTTGACGATGAAGTTGTTGAGCGTACTCATACCGTTTACAAAGTTATACTCACTGAACTGTTTATGAACTTCTGCAAGGACAGCTGCCGCTTCACTCAAGATCCATTTATCAAGATCACCCATCTTTTCAGGTGCGACAAGCTCTTCAAGATCATTGATGTTTGCCAACATAATTCTAAAAGTATTTCTAAGTTTGCGATAGTTTTCACTTGTCTGTTTCAAGATGCCCTGAGAAATCTTCAGATCACCCTGATAGTCTGATGACGCAACCCATAAACGAAGAATCTCGCTTCCATACTCTTTTAAGACTTTTTCAGGTGCAATGACATTGCCTTTGGACTTTGACATCTTTTCACCTTTTTCATCCACAGTGAAGCCGTGCGTGAGAACACCTTTATAGGGAGCTTTATGCTCAATGGCCGCTGATAAAAAGAGTGAAGACTGGAACCAACCGCGGTGCTGATCACTTCCTTCAACATAAAGGTCTGCAGGATATGTTCCGGCATCATAGTTGCGTGATTTAAGTACTGAGTTCCAGGTAGAACCGGAGTCGAACCATACATCGAGAATATCATTGACTTTTTCGAGTTCTTCAGGTTTGTAACCGCTTCCAGGGTAGAGAAGCTGGGCAATATCCATAGAGTACCATGCATCACTTCCCTGCATCTCAAAGATCATGGCAACAAAATTGAGAACTTTTTCGTCTAAAAGAACTTCACCGGTAGCTTTGACTCTGAAAAAAGCGATAGGAACACCCCAGTCACGTTGACGTGAGATACACCAGTCGGGACGATTTTCTACCATGGAGTTAAGACGGTTTCGCCCTGTCTCAGGAATGAATTTTGTCTTTTGGACTTCACCGAGTGCTATCTCACGCAGCGTTTTTTGCTCACCTTCCGGTCTGCCGTCAACAGAGATAAACCACTGTTTTGTTGCACGGTAGATAAGCGGTGTATGACTTCTCCAGCAGTGTGGATAAGAGTGCATGAACTTGTCGACTTTCAGTACTGCATCACCCATAAGCTCAATAAGCTCTTCATTGGATTTAAAGATGTGGCGTCCGACAAAATCTTGGGCATTGGGAATGAGCTTCTCACGTACAATTGTTTCATCATAACATCCTGTCTCATCGACCGGCATAACGACATCAAGTTCATAAACAAGTCCGACGCGGTAATCATCTTCACCATGTCCAGGAGCTGTATGAACACATCCTGTTCCATTGTCGACCATAACATGCTCACCGAGAACAAGACGAGAATTTCTGCCGTTTAATGGGTTAATGGCAATGAGGTTTTCAAGTTCTTTCGCATCGAACTCTTTGTCTACAGTACCATTGACAACATCACTCTCTACAAGTGAATTTAACAACTCTTTTGCAACGATATAGCCATCGGTTGTAAGCACATACTTCTCATTTGGATTGAGTGATATACCTGTGTTTGCAGGAATGGTCCATGGCGTCGTTGTCCAGATGACAGGAGCAGCCTTTCCTGTGATACCGAGCTTTTCTTTTGCTTCATCGCTAAGCTCAAAGGCGATAAAGATAGAGTAGTCTTCTTTATCTTCATACTCAACCTCTGCTTCAGCAAGGGCTGTACGCTCTGCCCATGACCAGAAAACAGGCTTGCTTCGCTCGATTAGCAGGCCTTTTTTAGCGACATCGCAGAGTGTACGGAAGATATTTGCTTCAAATTTATAGTCCATTGTTACATAGGGTTTTTCCCAGTCTGCAATGATACCGAGTGTTTTAAATTCACTTCTTTGGATATCGACGAATTTGGCAGCGTGCTCACGACAGAGTTTACGAATTTCAGCAGTCTCGAGCTGCTCTTTTTTCTGTTTTCCGCCAAGTTTTTTCTCAACCTGTTGTTCGATTGGAAGACCGTGACAATCCCATCCCGGAGTGAAACGGACAGATTTGCCGTTAAAATAGTTATGTTTGATGATGATATCTTTGAGAACTTTGTTAAGCGCATGACCGATGTGGATATGGCCGTTTGCATACGGAGGTCCGTCATGCAGTGTAAAGCTCTCGGCTCCGGCACGGTTGGCTTTCATCTTATGATAAATTTTCTTTTCATCCCATGCCGCATAGCGTTTTGGCTCGTTATTGATAAGGTTGCCGCGCATAGCGAACGAAGTTGTCGGTAAAAGTAGTGTCTCTTTGTAATCCATAGATACCCCAAATTGTATTTAAAAAGTTGTGGATTATATCTTTAATGTGTTTAAAAGCTCATAAAAGTGTTATAATAAGCAGAACTAAATCTTGAACCAAGGCATTGAAAACTATGAAACTCCATCTGATATTTATAGGCAACAAATTTATATACAACCAACCGCTCAAAGAGTATATTCTTCGTAATGTAGAAAAAGATGTCAAGTTTATAGATTCTATCACTTTTTTCAAAGAGAGTGATAACTCTTTTTTCCTTTATCTTGAACAGGAGTTGCAAAAAGATGACAAGATTCTCATAGTGACAAATAAACAGAACTTTTCAACCTTAGGCAAGGTGATATGTACAATTACCGAAGATAATCAGGTGCTAAAAGAGGGTATGCTCATTCCTCAAAAAGCGACTTTGTATGAAGATAGAACATATCTGCTGGAATACAAAAGTGCGATTGTCAATGTGATATCTATGGATGAAGGTGAAAATATTCCACAGATTCTTATACAAACCATAGATACAAAAGCGACTATCCATGTGTTTGAAGAAGAGAAAGATGATCTCATCAGTATCTTAAATCCTTTGGCTCAGACATATGAGGTCACTTTCGGTGTGACAAGTTATGTTGAGGGTTGGCTGCGCATCGACATCAGTTCTAAACGTTACGGGGATATATCAAAGTTTATTCATGCGGCAAAAAACCTGCTTCCAAAGAAGCTTATTGCTTCAGCTGATATTGTCGAATATATCATAGAAAAACTCTCGAGTAAGGGAAAAACTGTTAGTTTTGCAGAGAGTTGTACAGGGGGACTACTCAGTTATTACCTTACAAAACACAATGGTGCTTCGAAAATACTTGAAGGCTCTTTGGTTACGTACTCCAATGCACTCAAAGAGAATTGGCTGGCTATTGAACATCAGACGCTAGAGCGTGAAGGAGCGGTTTCGGCTGATGTTGTCAATGAGATGAGTGAGGGAGTGTTAAATGTCAGTCATGCGGATTATGCGCTTTCTGTAAGCGGTATTGCAGGTGACACGGGCGGTACAGAACTAAAACCTGTTGGAACAGTTTTCATCGGGGCAAGAAGCAAAACAGAACATGTGGAAAAAAGATTTCACTTTAACGGTGATAGAAACTATGTTCAGCATCAGAGTGCCATGATGGCGATTAAAATGCTCCTTTTGATAGACAAAGATATCTTTTTTTAAATTTATAGAGATTTTTCTTGACATATAAAAATGATTTGTCTATAATTTCGACCTCTTAACATAAAGAGTATTTGTCTTGTTAGCTCAGCTGGTAGAGCACGTCACTTTTAATGATGTGGCCGATGGTTCGAATCCATCACAGGACACCATTTTTAAACTAAATATGCGGTGGTAGTTCAGTTGGTTAGAATACCTGCCTGTCACGCAGGGGGTCGCGAGTTCGAGTCTCGTCCACCGCGCCACTTTTAGTTTAGATGGGCGCTTAGCTCAGTTGGTAGAGCGCTACCCTTACAAGGTAGATGTCACTGGTTCGAGTCCAGTAGTGCCCACCATTTAATTAACCCTTTGTTAATGAAAGTGACCCTTTCGTCTAGTGGCCAAGGACACTATCACTTCATGGTAGTAACAGAGGTTCAAATCCTTTAGGGGTCGCCATTTACGGTGTTTATTTTTCCCATTTTTAGATGGGCGCTTAGCTCAGTTGGTAGAGCGCTACCCTTACAAGGTAGATGTCACTGGTTCGAGTCCAGTAGTGCCCACCATTTTTGATTATTTGCACTGAAGCTTAAAGCTCACGTACTTCAAGTACGCTTCACTTTAATCTTAAGCACAACTAATTAAAAAACATTATTTTAGAGTGCGGTGGTAGTTCAGTTGGTTAGAATACCTGCCTGTCACGCAGGGGGTCGCGAGTTCGAGTCTCGTCCACCGCGCCACTCTTTACAAGAAACTCTTCGTTCCACTTTTATCATATAAATCTTTATATCGAAACGTTATCAGATTCTCCATAATTGCAAATAGAATTATAAAATTTAAAAAGCTGCTTCCTCCATAGGAAAACATTGGAAGTGGTACTCCGACAACCGGTGCATAGCCTATCGTCATTGAAATATTGACTCCCATATATATGAAAATCATAAATGATATCGCCACCGTTACTACTTTTATGTAGTAATCTTTGTTGAAAATTGCCAGACTGAGCAGATGTAAAATAAGCAGTATATAGATAAAAATAAGTCCCAAAGCTCCTAAGAATCCTGTCCTTTCAACGACAAAGGCGAAGATAAAGTCACTGGTGGCAATTGGAAGAAACTTCATCTGCGTCTGTGTGGCGTTTTCTTTGTCTTTCCCTGTCCAGCCTCCCGAACCGATAGCAATGATAGACTGCTGTACGTGATAAGAGGGTTTTGCTCCCAAAAAATCCGTTATACGGGTTTTTTGATAATCATGAAGTCCGTATTTGTATGCTAGTGGAGAGATCAGTAAAATAGCAGCAAGAATGGTTGCAACAATCTTCCAGTAAATGCCGACGAAAAACAAAACACCATATCCAATCAGTAAAAGGACAAGAGCCGTACCCAAATCCGGTTCCTTTGCAATGAGAATAAAAGGCAGAAGGATATAGAGACTTATCTTTAAAAAGTCTTTGATTCGGTAGCCGCCCATAGGCGGGGGATTTTTGTTGATGAGGTAAGCAAGCATCAAAATGAGTGCCGGCTTGACAAACTCCGAGGGTTGAATGGTGGCATTTATGAAAGGTATCTCTATCCATCTTTGTGCACCGAGTCTGGAGTGACCAAAAAATTCAACGGCCAAAAGGAGTAAAATATTTCCCCAGTAGATAAAGGGAATGAGCCAGCTCATACGTCGTATAGGCAAAACAAAAATGGCCAAAAAAGCTAAAAAGGCTACACCGACATAGGCTATCTGCTTTTCTGCCAAGGCAGGAACAGCTTCTCCTATAAGCCAATTAGACATAATTACAAGCGGAATGATAAGTATGATAGAAAGAAAGTCAAATTGTGATAAAATACTCTTATCAAATCTCCACAAGTCTGTAACTCCAAAATTAAAATTACATGATTGTATCATAAAGGGTAAACAAAATGTTAAATACAGAAGAATATATCTGTGAAAAGAGCGAACGCTTAGATACGTTCCTAACAGGGAAAATCGGAAAAACCCGTTCACAGATCGCTGCTCTTATTAAAAATGAAGCCGTTTATGTGGACGATAAAAAGGTCTCACGTCCGGGAATAAAACTGAAAGTCGGACAACATGTTCGTGTAGAATTTCCGGAAATTAAAAAGTCTGAAGCACAAGAAGTTACTTTTGACGTAGAAATACTTTATGAAGATGAAGATGTACTGGTCATCAACAAGCCAAGCGGTGTGACGGTGCATCCTGCACCAAGTGTGAAAGAGCCGACTTTGGTCGATTGGCTCAAACATAAAGGCATACGTCTTTCAACAATCAGCGGAGAAGAACGCCATGGAATCGTTCACCGTTTAGATAAAGGGACCAGTGGTGCTATGGTCGTAGCAAAAAACAATGAAGCCCATGAATTTTTGTCTAAACAGCTGCAGGATAAGAGTATGGGTAGATATTATTTGGCAGTTGTTACCCCTCCTTTAAAAGATGATGTTACAATTATAGAGTCAAATATAGGACGAAGTGCTCATAACCGTCTCAAAATGGCAGGGGGACTTGAGCATGGCAAGTATGCAAAAACAGTATTTAAGCATTTGGCTTTGGACAGTGATGAAAAAACGCAGCTTATTGCGTGTAAACTCTTTACTGGAAGAACCCATCAGATTCGTGTTCACCTTGAGAGTATGAACCGTCATATACTGGGTGATCACATCTATGGATTAAGCCCAAAAGTAGAGAAATCGGAACGTATTTTGCTACATGCTTACTTAATATATTTTGACCATCCAAGAACACAAAAAAAACTCTCTTTTAAAGCAGACTTTGATGCTGTGATGAAAGAGGCAATAGATAAAAAATTTGATACGGAGATTTTAAATGAAGTTCTCGATACTGACTACATTGTTCACAGCTTCACTACTGCTTTTTAGCGGTTGTGCTGAAATTACACCTACACCAAAGGAAGAAGTTGTTGTAGATTCTACACTTCCTACGGTTACATTGACAAAAAATGGCATTATTACTGATATGAAAACAGTAGCTTTTGAATGGAAAAGTATTACAGATCCGCGTGTGACAGGGATTTATGTCTATAAAAAATCTCCAGAAGATAAAAAAGAGACGAAAGAACTGGAGTATTATGATACGATAGATACGCGTTATTCGACACATTATGTTGATAGAAACGTAGACCCGGATAAAAAATACAGTTATGCATTCAGAGTGTTTGCAAAGAATGCGCAGGGTGTCAACTCAAAAGTATTTGTTGTCAATACACTGCCTGTACTACAGTCTGTTTCATGGATTCACTCTATTGGCGGTCTGCCTCGAATAGCAAAGATAATCTGGCGACCGCATGTAAGTGAGAGGGTAGCATCTTATATTATCGAAAGAAAGACATTTGAAGATAAAGAGTGGCATCAGATTGATGAACTAAGTGGAAGACTCAATGCCGAGTATATTGATACAGGACTTGAAGACAACCATGTTTATATGTATAGAATAAGAGTAAAAACATATGACGGTATCATCTCTACGCCTTCACAGATTGTAAAAGCAGTGACAAAACCATTGCCGAAGAGTGTAGCTAAAATCGAAGCAACCAAGAATCTTCCAAAAATGATAAAACTAAACTGGACACCATCGAAACAAAAAGACTTTGATCGTTATTATCTTTACAGATCCGATGATGTTGACGGTTCTTATGAACTCATAGCTAAGTTATACAATCCAAAATTTACAGATAAAATCGATGAAGATGGAAAAGTATACTTCTATCAAGTCAGTGTCGTTGATAAAGACGGGCTTGAAAGTGAACATGAAAAGACTACAGTTATGGGAAGAACACTTGTTAAACCTAAAGCACCTGCTATTGTCGAGGCAAAACTTCTTGGTTCAAAAATCGAACTGAAATGGGGAGAAAGTGATCCAAGAACAGTATCGTACATTGTTGTGAAAAAATCTAAAAAAGGCTGGTTCGATGAGGTTACAAAAGAGTATAAAGGTATAAAAAAGACTCTTTTTATAGATTCCGATATCGAAGCTGATACGCTTTACACTTATACTGTTTACAGTGTGGATAAAAACTCGATTGTTTCAGAACCTAGTATAGAAGTTCAGATCAAAACACCTGAATCAAAAGAGATTGTTGCAGCACCTAAAACAAAGGCAACTGAGCAAAAGGTTGCACAGCCCGTAAAATCAAGCAGCAGTGAAAGTACAGTAGCACCGGCTGAAGAACTAGACCTGAATGGACTTTAATGCCGCATCTTCATATAAAAGAATTTAAGACAATTGAACTTCCTGCTGTGCAGGATGAGGTTCATTTTAATTTTATTGCTGATAATGCAAACCATCAAGATGAAAAGTTGATTGCTACAGAGTATGAAGGCGAGGATTTTTTTCTGCTTGTTAAAGAAGAAGAGGGTAGAAGTCTTCTTAAAACAGATAAACTGACACGTCCTGCTTCTATTTATAATGTGCACCGTGCTTTACTTGCCTATGCAAAAGCAGCAGGGTTGGAAGTTATTGCTTCCAATGTTCCTCAAACACAGAAAAACGTGCATCTGCAGACAGCTTCTGCACTCAAAAAAATAGACTATTTTGCAAATGATTTTCCCCGTGAGAAAGAAGTAAGGATAGAAGTCGGTTTTGGTTCAGGAAGACATTTACTGCATCAGGCTGCAAATAATCCGGATATTTTGTTTATAGGTATAGAGATACATCGACCGTCAATAGAACAGGTACTCAAGCAGGTTGTAATTCAAAAGCTCGACAATGTAATGGTTCTTGATTATGATGCACGTCTTTTTATGGAACTCGTTCCTTCAAATATTGTGGGTGCCATTTATGTACATTTTCCTGTTCCGTGGGATAAAAAACCGCATAGAAGAGTCATATCAACAAGCTTTATTCAAGAGGCTCGCCGTGTTTTAAAAGAAGGAGGGACTCTGGAACTTCGAACAGACAGTGAAAACTACTATGCCTATTCGTATGAGACTTTTATAGCATTTCCTAAAATAACGCTGCAGATAAAGAAAAATCATGACATCGCCGTGAGCTCCAAGTATGAAGACAGATGGAAAAAGATGGAGAAAAACATCTATGATGTCATCATGGTAAACGATGAAATTTCTCCTGAACTGGTGATAGAGGGTGATTTCTCTTTTGAAGGCTCTAGCCCTCGTTCGGCAGATGAACTGTTGGCACTGCATAACAAGACTATTCGTTTTGACGGTGGTTTTATCCATTTTGAAAGAGTTTATAAACTTACAAATGGTGTTATGCTTAGGATTTCGATGGGGAGTTTTGACAGACCGGAGCATCTTTATCTAATCATAACGGATAATAGACTATCATACTATCCGCAATTGCCTCTTCGTTCCCCTATCAACCTTGAGGCGCATAAACATTTGTTAAAGGCTGTAAATGGATAAAGTGATCATTGCCGAGAATCTCTCTCTTGCATATTCTGATGATGAAACGATTATAAATAAAGCCAATCTATCCATAGACTCCGGCAGTTTTGTTTTTATTACCGGAGCGAGTGGTAGTGGAAAATCGACATTGCTGAAATCACTTTACGGAGCACTTAAACCAATTGAAGGAAGTTTGGTTGTCGGCGGTGTGGAACTTCGCGGTGTTTCTTCGACAAAGCTGAACTTTTTACGCAAGCACCTTGGAATCGTTTTTCAGGATTACAAACTTGTAAAAGAGTGGACAATTGAAAAAAACATCATGCTGCCGCTTATTATTAACGGTTATGAAAAAACAGTGACACAAAATCAGGTTGATTCGCTTTTGAAACATGTGAAACTTCGTCATCAGGCAGGAAAATATCCTCAAGAACTCAGTGGTGGAGAGCAGCAGCGTGTGGCTATGGCAAGAGCATT
Organism: Sulfurimonas paralvinellae; assembly: GCF_014905135.1. Lineage (NCBI taxonomy): Bacteria > Pseudomonadati > Campylobacterota > Epsilonproteobacteria > Campylobacterales > Sulfurimonadaceae > Sulfurimonas > Sulfurimonas paralvinellae. The sequence continues at coordinate 639,484 of NZ_CP041406.1, forward strand.
GGCACACAATCCTATCTTAATACTTGCCGATGAGCCTACAGGTAACCTCGATGATTACTCATCACAACTTATATGGAATCTTCTTGAAGGTGCAAATGAACAGCTCAAGACAACTGTCATAGTTGTAACACACCACATTCCAGAGACAATGAAAACGGATTACAAGCATTATCATATAGAGTTTGGAGATATACGTGAAGTCATTTAAAAATCATCTCTCTTTAGTTATCGCACTTTTGAGTATTCTCTTTTCTCTTCAGATCTTTACGATTGTAGATAGAGCTATCGATGCTTATAAAGAAAATCTGGCACAAAACTACTCCTTAGTTGTCGTGGCACAAAAAAGAGTTAATATTCCAAGCCTTTTAAACGGTAACAAGTTAGTTCAAAGTGTAACAGAACTCTCTGCAGACAGTGTCATTCAAAAACTCAACAGCGGTATCAGTAAACAAAATATGGAGTTGTTAAAACTAACACTGCCTAAATTCTATAAACTCAAACTAAAATACTACCCCTCACCAAGTGAACTTGAAGATTTGACAAAATCACTGCTGCGAACACAGTCCATAGAGAAGGTGGAGACATTCTCTAAAACACATGATACAACATATAAACTGCTTCTGCTTTTTAAAACTGTCATTAGTGTCTTTGCCTTTACTGTTCTTGTCGTAACGGTACTGCTTATCTTTAAAGAACTTCGTATTTGGCAGTTCAAGCATAATGAACGCATGAGTATTATGGGGCTCTTTGGTGCTCCTGTATGGCTGCGTTCGGCTGTACTTTTTCGACTTGCATTAGTCGATGCTCTCATTGCATCGCTACTGTCATTCGTGATTTTTTCATACCTTAGTGCAATGCCGTGGGTTGCAGAACAGTTTAATAATATAGGCATTCATATTGTCGTATTTGACAAAGTGTATGATTTTTTAATTATGCTCGGAGTTTCCATTGTAGTTTCTTTGTTGCTTGCGACTTTCATCGTTCTTGGACATAAAGAAGAGGTATGATGCATCGTTTCCTTCTGATTTTTGCCCTTCTTTTTGTTTCTTTGCATGCACAGGGTGAGATAGATAAAAAAATAAAAAAGACAAGCTCCAGGCTGCACTCTTACAGTAAGAACTACTCGAGTTTAAATAAAAAAATGGCAAAAACAGCCAAGGCGATACTACGCCAAAAAAGAGAACTTCTCAAACAAGACGCGTATCTAAAAAAATTAAAAGAGGAGCTTTTAAATAAAGAGAGCAGTTATAAAATAAATACAAAAGAGCTGCAACGTCTAAAAGAAGCACAAAACAGGCTCAAAAAAAGACAAAACAGACTTGAAGAGGAGTTGGTCTTTGTCATTGCAAAAAGTGTTTCTCTCTCTGTAATACTCAATGAAGAGTATCCTGCAAATGAAAAGTCACTGATTGAACTTGAAGTGTTGAAATCGATGCTCAAAGAGTCACAGCAAAAAGCAAAACATCTCAGTGATCTTTATATCCAAAATTCAAAAATCATTCAAAATCTTCATGCTAAAACAGACACTATAGAAAAATCTATTGCTTCCATCGACAGTAAACGAAAAGAACTTTTAAAAAAACAGGCTGAGAACAAAAAAGCGCTCAAAAAATTGAAACTTGCAAAATCCTCTTATAAAAGAGAGCTCAAAAAGCTTCTCAAACGTCAAAGTGAACTTAAAAAGACACTATCACAGCTTAATCTGATAAAAGTCGATGAGATTAAAAAAGCAAAAGAGGAACAGGCTCGTAAAAAAGCTTTTGCTAAACAAAAAATTGTTTTAAATGAAAATCTTCCAAAAGTAAAAAAACACGGGAGTTCCTATCAGAGTGTCAGAACAATTCGATACAACGGACCAAAAACAATTGCACCTCTTTCAAGATATACTATTACAAAAAAATACGGAACCTATACGGATCCAATTTATGGTATAAAAATTTTTAACGAATCAATTTCACTTAAACCCAAACAATTAAATTCTAAAGTAAAAACTGTCTTTAACGGTAAAGTTATCTATGCGGACAAAACGGCTGTTTTAGACAATATTGTTATCGTTGAGCATAAAAACGGCCTTCATACTATTTATGCAAATCTTTCACAAATCGCACCAAATATACGTAAAGGTAAAAAAGTCAAACGCGGAGCTGTCATAGGACGTGTCAGAGATGAACTTGTTTTTGAAGTGACACAAAAAAGTGCCCATATAAATCCTATACGATTATTTAGGTAGTTTTAGATATAATCGCGAAAATTTTTTAAATAAAGAGAAATAGCATGAACTTTATTCAAACACGTGGTGTTGATAATTCAAAACCAGAGAAAGTGACATTTTCAGAAGCAATACTAAGCCCAATTGCTTCATTTGGCGGTCTGTATGTACCGGAGAATCTTCCTAATTTGGGAGAAGCGTTTTTAAACAAGCACCGCAACTCTTCTTATAAAACACTTGCAAAAGATATGCTTGACGCTTTTGCAATTGATATTGATTCTGCAGTGATAGACGAAGCGCTTAATTTGTATGATAAGTTTGATGATGCTTCCAATCCAGTTCCTGTTGTAAAAGTCAAAGAAAATCTTTATGTAAGCGAACTTTATCATGGTCCTACACGTGCTTTTAAAGATATGGCACTGCAGCCTTTTGGAATCGTGCTCTCTTCGATTGCGCAAAGATTGAATGAAAACTATCTTATCTTAGCGGCAACAAGTGGTGATACAGGTCCGGCAGCCTTGGAGACATTTAAAAACCGTGCAAATGTCAAAGTGGCTTGTTTGTATCCTGATGGCGGTACAAGTGATGTTCAGCGCTTGCAAATGGTTACTGAAGATGCTGCCAATTTAAAAGTTATCGGTATTAACGGTGTCTTTGATGATGCACAGAGTGCACTCAAACGTCTTTTGGCGAGTGAGACATTCAAAAAAGCACTGCAGGAAAAAGATACGAAACTCTCTGCTGCAAATTCTGTGAACTTTGGACGTATTATCTTCCAAATTATCTATCATATTCACTCCTATCTGGAGCTTGTTCGTCAAAATGCCATTTCTATGGGTGAGAAAGTTTACCTCAATGTGCCTTCTGGTAACTTTGGAAATGCACTTGGTGGCTATTACGCTTGGAAAATGGGACTTCCTGTTGAAAAAATAATCATATCTTCCAATGAAAACAATGTACTGACACGCCTCATTCGTGATGGAAAGTATGACCTGCGTGGATGTGAAGTTGTCAGTACAACATCACCGGCAATGGATATATTGAAATCTTCAAATGTTGAGAGAGTTCTGTTTGACCTTTTCGGAGAAGCACGAACAAAAGAGTTGATGCTGAGCCTTGAAGAAAAGAACTTTTATGAGCTGCGTGAGGATGAACTCGCACGTCTGCGTGAGCTTTTTGATGCTGATTATTGTACGGGTGAAGAGGGTAAAAAATACATCAAAGAGACTTTTGAACAGTATGATTATCTTATGGACCCACATACTGCGACATGCATGAAATCATATGAAACATGTTCTAAAGATGATATTAAAAGCATCATCTATTCAACAGCAGAGTGGACGAAATTTTCTCCGGTTATTGCCAATGCTCTGACGGGTGAAGTGGACACTAAAGACATTGATGCTCTTCAATCAATTGCAAAGGTGGCAAAACTGCAAATTCCATCGATGATCAATGAACTTTTCACAAAAGAGATAGCGCAAAAAACCGTTATTGAAAAAGAAGCCATTGAAGAGGAGATACTTAAGTTTTTATAACTTTTTATCTTTTATAAATGATATGCACTTCTTTCCTATAGTAATATTATTTAACGCATTAAGGCATAGTTAATTTATTTGATTGTAGAATTAGTCTATAGGATACTTTAATGAATGAAACAATAGAAGATGAGTTAACAGAAAAGCGGAATATGCTTTACTATAATCAGCTTGTTATGAATGAGAGAAAAGCAAAATCTCATAAGACTGACAAGCATAAAAAAAAGAAGCAGAGTTTTGCTTCCCAAGAAGTAAACTTTAGAGATTTTCTGTATATACCAGAAGAGTGGGCTGCCGCTTTTTACGTTTTATATGGCGTAGGTGTCCCTTATCTTACTGGAGCTATTTTTCTTTTCTTTTTTGTAGCTCACGGAAGTTATGAAAACTTCAAACTGCTCAATACAAATGCTTTTTTGATTATTTGGCTGATTGGGTATGAGATAGTAGCAATTGTTTCGCTTATTTGGATTCTTATTCTATATCTTCAGTATGATTCAGAGGAAGAGTATTACTAAAAGAAAAATATTGCAGAGCTGAGTTTTATAACTCAGTTGCTCTTTTATAAGCTTTTTCAAGTGCACTTATACAGGCACTTCTAACATTTCCATCTTCGAGAGCAGAATAACCGGCAGCTGTTGTACCGCCTGGACTCATTACACCATCTTTTAAAAGTGCTGGATGAACATCTTGGATCAATTTTCCAAAACCATCAAACAGTCCACGCATAATAGCAAGGGCATCATCGCGTTTAAGACCCTGTTTGACGGCACCATCTGCCAAGGCTTCCGCAATAAGAGCCAGATAAGCCGGACCGCTCCCTGCAAGAGCCGTTGCAATATCTATCTCTTTCTCACTTGCCAGCCAACGAGTAGAGCCAATAGAGTTAAAGAGTTCTATGGCCTCATCTTTGTAAGCAGCGTCACCTGTAAGTGTTGTCATGGATGCCCCAACGGATGCTGCGAGATTTGGCATGGCTCGGACATAGGATTTTGCATTGAGGTTAGTCTGTAGTTTTTGAAGTGTTGTTCCTGCAAGGACTGAGTAGAGTACTGAAGCAGTTCCTTTTAGCTGTTTACCTACTTCTTCTACATTGGCAGGCTTTACACAAAGTATTATTATCTTGTCTGTTATATCAAAATCATTGAGAAGATTTTTGTCAATTTTTACATCCAAATCTTTTTCAAATGCATCAAGTTTTTGCTGATTTCTTCCGACAACTTCAATATAGTAGTTATCTTTGAGTCCTTTGGCAATACTGAGTGCCATATTGCCATTTCCGATAAAAGTGATAGTTTTCATAAAAGTCCTAAATATTTTATGGTAGTATTATACCATTTATTGAATTTAATCATTTTGGAAGAGAAAAATATGGAAAAGTTTTTACAAGAAGCAAAAGCAGCAAGCAGAGTACTGAATACTCTCAGCGGTGCAGAGAAAAATGGGATATTAAAAGAGATGGCCGCAGCGTTGCGTGCCAATACAATGGAGTTGATGGAAGCTAATGCCAAAGATATGGCTGATGGAGAGAAAAATCAACTCTCTTCGGCTTTGATGGACAGACTCTTTTTAGATGAAAAACGTATTGATGCAATGGCGGTTGCCATTGAAGAGATAGCAGGGCTTAAAGATCCTGTCGGGCGTGTTCTTGACGGCTGGGTAACCGAAGATGCTCTCAAAATAGAAAAAGTCTCTATTCCCATCGGAGTCATCGGGATTATATATGAATCTCGTCCGAATGTGACAAGTGATACGGCAGCACTCTGTTTTAAAAGCTCGAATGTTTGTGTTTTAAAAGGCGGGAAAGAGGCTGAAAATTCAAATCGCGCCATTGCGAAAGTATTACAGGCAACGTTAGAGAAGAACAATCTTCCGCGTGAGCTTATTTCTCTTATTCCAGATTCTTCACGTGAGGGTGTTGCAAAATTGATTAAGATGGATAAGTATGTAGATCTGATCATTCCTCGTGGCGGGGAAGGACTCATAAAATATGTCAGTCAAAATGCTACAGTCAGTGTTGTTAAGCATGATAAAGGGCAGTGTCATACTTACATAGATAAAGATGCAAAGATGGAGGATGCTGTAAAGATCGCTGTCAATGCAAAAGTACAGCGTCCCGGTGTATGTAATGCAATGGAGACACTTTTGGTCGATAAAGCAATCGCAAAAGAAGCATTGCCAAAACTAAAAGAAGCATTCGATAAAGAACATACTGACTTGAAAGGCTGCAGCCTCACGCAAGAGATCATTACAGTGGCTCACGCAAGTGATGAAGATTTCGATACAGAGTATTTGGCAAATATCTTAAATATAAAAGTAGTCGAAGGTGTCGAGGGTGCGATAGAGCATATTGTACGATTTGGTTCAGGTCATTCAGAAGCAATCATAACAGAAAATATTACGACGGCTGAGAGCTTTTTAAACGGTATCGATGCAGCGGCGCTCTATGTCAATGCATCTACGCGTTTTACAGATGGCGGGGCATTTGGTTTTGGTGCAGAAGTGGGGATATCTACAAACAAACTGCATGCCAGAGGACCAATGGGTATAGAAGGATTGACGACCTACAAGTATAAAATTTATGGAAAAGGTCAGATAAGATAATGCAGAGTGTTAATGAATTACGAGATATTACTTTTTTTGAAAATCTCTCTACCGAAGAGTTGGAACAGTTAGCAACAATCTCACGCAAGCGAAAGTTTTCAAAAGGTGAAATTCTGTTTTATGAAAAAGATGAAGCACGTTTTTTAACGTTGCTCACTGAGGGCATTTTAAAAGTTTACAAGACAGATCCCAAGAATAATGAGATAGTCCTGCATCGGTTCAATCCAAAATCACTGGTCGCAGAGATGGCTGTCTTTGAAGAGATGCCATACCCGGCTTCAGCTGCTTTTGAGACAGATGGAGAAGTTATAGAAATCGATTTTGTAAAATTTAAAGAGAACTTTTTATGTAATCCCGAGATTGCATTTGCATTTTTTAAATCACTTACGCAAAAGATAAAGTATCTCGAAGGTGTTATTGCACTCAATATCGTTCTTGATTCGACAGCAAGAGTTGCAAAGTATATCTGTGAAAATGAAGAAGCACTTGAAATGAAACACAATCAGCTTGCCCAGTATTTACATATGACACCTGAAACACTCTCTCGAATTTTTAAAAAATTTGCAAAACTCGGTTTCATTGTGAAAGAGGGCAGTTCTTATAAAATAGAAAATAAAGAGGCTTTATCAATACTTTTTGAATAATTTAGTTGATTATTGATATATGTCAACATGCGCTTTATCTTATTGAATTACAATCCGAAATATATTTATTAAGATAAAGGATTTTTTATGACGTATATTCCTGAAGATGCACAAAAGATTGCAGTAGAAGGTGCTACAGTTGATTTTTATAAACTACAAAAAGATGGAGAAAGTACATACTACTTCGATTCTTCTAAAGAAGGACCCCCACACCCGATGGTAAATGCGATGGCAGGACTAGGGCTTATTAAAGGAACAAATGATACGTTAGTCATGATAAACCATAAAGCGCCTGGAGGACTTTTTGCAAAACTTGAAGATGATGTACATTATGATGTCGAAGATCTGCCTGACGGGCTTGTAAAAGTTGTGTTTTCATACAATTCCAATGCACAAAGTGAATCAGATTTGACACAAACTAGCTGTGGCGGTTGAGATAATAGCCAATGATGAAAATATCGCAAGATTTTGCGCCTCCTTTTAAACTCATTGCTCCTTTTTTTATCATTGGGGGCTTTTTTTATATTTTGGCAACATTAGCCGTTTTTCTAGTTCACGCACAAGATTTAGTATATACATCACCTGTAGTTATCAGTTTTACACATCTGTTCTTATTGGGCTTTGTAATGATGACTATTTTTGGTGCTATGGCTCAACTTGTTCCTGTTGTGCTTGAAGTAGGGCATTTTGGTGTAGAACTCTTTTATGCTATTTGGACGCTTCTTCTTATTGGCACACTGCTGATGGTATTTGGATTTTTATATTCACCTGCTTTACTGCCTTACGGCGGAATGGTAGTGCTTATCAGTATGATGATATTTGTTGGTGAAATATTCTTAACAATCAAAAAAGTAAAAAAACTTAACTTGGTAATGAGCAGTGTTTTAATATCAAATACATTTTTATTTTTTGGAATTATTTTTGGTCTCTTAATGGCACTTTCGTATGCAGGAACAATCTCTTTGGATATTTCTCAAATGCTTCGAGCTCATGTTTACTCTGTGATTGGCGGTTATATAGGTATTACAATTATGGGACTTTCCATTGTTTTGGTACCAATGTTTACACTTTCACATAGTTTTTCATTAACACCGCTTAGAATATCAATAACATTGATGAGTATGGGTGTTGCGAGTGTTATAGGATCTGCACTGTTTGATGTAGAATTTTTAGAATATCTAGGCTATTTTTTATCATTTTTATCGTTGCCGTTTTATTTTTATATTATTTATATCATCTATAAAACGCGACCTAGAAAAGAGAATGATATTTACGCCATATCTATGATGTTCGCATATTCCGCAATGCTGGCAGCATTCTTTTTGGCTATAGTATATTTTGCACTGCATAAAGAGGTGTTCTTATTGGCATCTGCATGGGTGTTCTTTTTTGGATTTTTTGGATTTATGATTACGGGGCATATCTACAAAATAATTCCATTCTTGGTTTGGTTTGAAAGATTTTCTCCGTTAGTCGGAAAACAAAAAATCCCGATGCTTGTAGATATGGTGCCCCAAAGAAGTTCTCAGGCACAGTTTGTGTTTTCAACTGTAGGTGTAGTGTTGGTAACATTTGCTATTTTAACAAAGAGTGAGACTTTATTACATGGAGGTGCATCATTCTTACTGTTTGGTGCGCTTGCTTTTGTTCGAAGTATGCTCTATATGATAAATTTTAAATAAACAGGAGAATAATATGGGTATGTACACAAAAGAAGAAATTTTTAAAGCGATCTCAACTGTAATAGATCCGGAAGTCGGTTTTAATCTTGTTGAGATGGGACTTATATATGATGCAAGCAGTGATGATGAAGGTAATGTCAAGGTCACGATGACACTCTCTACAAAAGCGTGTCCACTGCATCAGATGATACTTCAATGGGTAAAAGAAGCCGTTGAAAAATTGCCAGATGTAAAAGAGGTTGATATTGAGGTTGTTTGGGAGCCGGAATGGAATATCTCTATGGCGGATGATAATGTTAAAAAAGCGCTAGGTGCGTAAAGCATAAACACATTATTGTTTATGCTTATGTTTGTTCTGAAGGTAACTATTTTTTATTTTAATAAGCTCATAGAGTGATACTGTTGGCATCGCTTCTTGTATGAGCTTATCTGTATCTGCATATGTTCCCTGCATTTTTTTAATCTCATCATAGGCTTTTGGCTTTACTTCACTTGTCGCTACAGAGATTACACCCGCCCATATGAGTATAATTGCAGTCCACACAAGTTTTTGTGCATGTGTATAGACACCTATGAAGTGAAAAACAATAGTAACGGCAATGCCGATGCCAATTAAAAGCATAAGACTCATAAATCTATCCTCTCTCCTTGTGGTTGTATCGTTATATTTGCATCTTGAAACATTTTATCTCCAAAATCTTTGACACCAAGTGTGCCAAGCAGCATTAAGATGATGACTAAGAGTAAAAAAACAAGAGCCATGCCATATCTTTTGAGTGCCTGTATCATTTTTGCGTATCTTCTTTTGCTTTGGCAGCTATTGGTGCATAATCAACACAGCGTGCTGTATGAAAATCTCTTTCGAAGTCTGGATTTTTGAAGTAGTCTCCTTCAAGTCTCCATCCCAGTTTTTTAGAGATGAGCACAGATTGCGAAATTGTTCTTCTCATTTTATTCTCACAAATAATAGTCTCACCATTGTTAAATATCTCTTTAACGCCGTCCATTCTTTTGCTTGTTACATAGTAGTGTAGACCTATCATAATGGCAAAAACACCAAAGATGCCTATCATTCCTTTTTTGAAAGCTCCTTTTGGCATGAAATCTCTTGTTGTTACAAAAGCAGTGACTGCCAGAAAAAAAAGCATTATGACTATGTATGGAATCTCCAGTTCAAAAAATCTATCCATTGTATTTCTCCTCCCATTCTTTAAAAGCTGGTGTAAAGTATTCTATACGAACTTTTTTAAATTCGCGTGAGGAGTAAAGCGGCATATGCGAGCGTGAGTCTATCTCTTTTGCCATCTCTTCAATGATGCCGTTTGTCTCCTCTGTTGTTTTGCCATGAACCATTGTAAAGAGATTGTATGGCCAGTTTGGGTATTTAGGACGCAGGTAACAGTGTGATACCGCTGAAAAGGTTGCCGCTTTTTCTCCTATGGCTTCTCCGTTTGCTTCATCGACATCCCAGACAACCATTGCATTGGCATTGAAGCCTGCTTTTCTGTGGTTGAGTATGGAAGCAAAACGCCGCATGACTCCGGCATCCTGTAGCTCTTGTAAAACTGAGAAAAATGTCTCATAGTCAATACCCAGTTCATCGATTATTTTTTTAAAAGGCTCACTGACAAAATCGATGTCATACTGTGCTCGCATGATGATATCATGGTGCAGCGGTGTTAGTTCAATATCTGTATGAACGACCTTCTTTACTTTTTCTTTTTTTTCATCTTTGCCTGTTGTATTGAGCTTGACATTGATCTTAAAGAGCTTGAGTGTGGGAAGCATGATATAATCATCCGCTTCGGTTAGTTTTGCAAGTATCTCTATGGTTTTATCAAGTCCCATTTTCGAATCGGGTGCGACTGCCATTGTGAACCAGATGTTGAAATCATGGTTTCTTTCATAATTATGTGATACTCCGGGATGCTCGTTTATGATTTTAACGGCACTGCTGATCTTCTCTTTTGGAATTTTAAAAGCTACAAGTGAAGATTTGTAACCTAATCTTTTTGTATCAAAGATCGCAGAGGTCTGACGAATGATGTTGGCTTTTTTTTCTGCCTGCAGAATCTCCAAAACTTCATCTTCACTTATTCCAAGCTCATCAGCTATGGCAGCAAAAGGCTTGGGTACTAGCGGAAATTTCTTTTGTATCCTTGATAATATCTCTTGTTTCATGTTTGTATTTCTTTCATCTTTTTTTATTTGGTGATTGTATCTATCTTTCTATAATTTTAAATTGATGTTTATCAATAAATAATTGTAATAGTATGCTATGATTTTACTACAATAAGTTGAAACGAAAGGTAATAATGAGCTATTTTCCAGCTTTTTTAAAACTTGATGATAAAAAAATCTTAATTGTAGGCGGTGGTAACATCGCTTATGAGAAATTGGATCATCTTTTAGACTTTACAAGTGATATTGACTTGATTGCACAGGAATTTTCAGATGAGATGTTACAAAAGATACAAAAATATGGTTTAAAGTATGAAACAAGGGCTTATAAAGAGGGTGATATTGCTCAATACGCTATAGTTATAGTTGCAGTTGATGATATTGGCTTGCAGGCTGCAATCTTTGAAGAGTCAAAAGCGTATAAATGTCTATGCAATGCTGTCGATTCGGTCGATTATTGCGATTTTATCTTTCCATCTTATATAAAAAAAGAGGATCTTACAATCGCAGTCTCAACTTCGGGAGCTTCACCGGCAATGGCGAAGCATCTCAGACGATATCTACAGGAGTTGATTCCACAGAGTATAGGATCATTTTTAAAAGAGATGCGAGGATTGCGTGAGAGCCTGCCAAAAGGTAAAGAAAGAATGAAAATGCTTGATGAAAAAGCAAAAAATTATATACAAAGTTGGAGTAAGTAATGAACGTAAAAAAAGGTTTTTTTCTAGGATTGCTGTTTGCATTTTTTGCACTTGGTTTTATAGCTATACAAAAGGCGACACCGGCACATAAAGAAGATAGAATATATAAAGAGATAAAGCTCTATTCACCTTATAAGTTTGAAAAAAGAATGGGCGGACTTACTATTGTCAACATAAAAACAGGTGACAAAGAAAAACCAAATGCGGCCGATGCCCTTTATAGAATGGATGATCTTGACCAGCAATGGGGTAAGAAGCACCTTAAGATAGTTGGAAATGATGTAATCATTATGGGAGACAATAATCAAACGGTTACAAAGATATTTATAGAGACACAAAAAGAGAGAGACTGGGTGAAGAAGTTTTTTGGGATTTAATAAAGGGCACTTCTAAAAAGTATTAAAGGAAAATTATCATAAATAAGATTGTGCTTATAACAGGATCTGGTTCTGGAATGGGACGAGTGAGCTGTGAATTCTTAGCGGAACTTGGCTATACTGTCTTTGCTGGAACAAGAGATGTGTCTAAATTTGATAACAATAACATAAAAAATATTTTTCCTATAGATCTTGATATTACTTCTCAAGAGAGTATAAATCGAGTTATTGCAGATATATTACAACGATATGGAAAGATAGATATTCTTGTAAACAATGCAGGGTATGGACTGGTTGCAACTGTTGAGGATTTTAGTGAAGCAGAAATGCTCTCTGAGTATAATGTGAATGTCTTTGGTACTCTCCGAACCTGTAAAGCGGTTATCCCAAGTATGCGAAAAAATAGAAGTGGAATTATTATCAATATATCTTCATTTTTGGGAAGAATTGGACTGCCTCTGCTAACGCTTTATAACTCCAGTAAATATGCTGTTGAAGGAATTACAGATTCATTACGGTATGAACTAAGAGAGTTTGATATTCGCGTTCATTCCATTATGCCAGGCTTTTTTAGTACAGAGTTCGCCAAATCCAATCTTGTTACGAACCTACATACTTTTGATGAAAACTCTCCATATAGACATCTTGTCACATCTCTAGCTCCTGTTATCCTTGATCAAATTAACAACGGAAATAATCCTTTGGAAGTCGCACACCTTATAAAAGAAATCATTGATGATGACAATTTTGTTGCCAGAGTAACCGTAGGGGATAAAGCAAGAAAATTTATTCCTATGCGTAAAGAACTTAGTGATGAAGATTTTGAGCGTAGAGTTAGAAACTACTACAATATAAAATGATGGAAAGCTTTTTTTTTAATATTACAGATGCTTCCTATAAGGTTACTATGGAGTATGAAAACCAAGAAGAGTATGTTAAAAGAGTCGATATATCCAATGGCATTGTCTTTTATGATATTTTTTTAAATTCTTTTGGTGCAAATCAAAGCTTTGACATAAAAAATTTAGACAGACTTGTCGCTATTATTGTAGTCAATCAAGGAAATATTTCACTTCTTGATAATATTAGTGAAACAAATTATCTCCTTAAAGAAAATACTATTAGCATTTTTGAATCCTCTCGACAAAACTTTTCCTTTATGATTAATTCAAAAATAAAGATATTTGCTATTTTTATTGCGGACTTTATTTTAAAAAGATATTTAAGTTCAGATAAGAACGAAGTTATTGATTTTTTATATGCCAATATTCAGGATGAAGTAAGCTGTATGCTTGTTGATGTACAGCCTATAGATGCTTTAAGTCTTTATATTATAGAAAAAATTCTTTACAAAAATGAAGATAATTTTATGAAGAGCATCAAGTGTGAGCATAGTATTTTAGAGTTTATGATTCATCGATTTTCACTTATAGATAGGTTAAATGATACTTTAGATATTGATGAAAAACATATAGCAAAGTCAGCCAGGGATATTTTACTTAAAAATTATATGACACCGCCTCACATTAAAGAATTGGCACATTTATGTGCTACAAACGAAACAAAACTCAAACAAATTTTTAAAAAAGCATATAAAACTACCATATATGCTTATATTCAGAAACTTCGTTTGGAAAAAGCAAATTTATTATTACGGGATAAACTTTGCACTATAGGTGAAGTAGCAAAGGAAGTTGGCTACAAACATCAGGGAAACTTTTCAAAACGATTTTTTGAGTATTACGGAGTTTATCCAAAAGAGCTACTTAAGAAATAATTCTTTGAGTGCTAAAATAAAATTCTTTTTGTGCTAAAAACTCCTTGACTGAAGAAAAAAAACTTTCTATACTTGATACAGTTTAAATAAGGAGAACTTAATCATGAAAAAAGTAGTTTTAATTACAGGTGCAACATCAGGAATGGGTAAATTAACAGCTGAAACTTTGACAAAAGCTGGTTATATGGTATATGCTGGAACTAGAGATAAGAATAGTTCTGCATCTACAGATAATTTAAAAGAAATTTATATAGATGTAACAAATACAGAGAGTATTAATGATGCAGTAGCAGCAATTATTACAAAAGAAGGCAAAATAGATGTACTTGTAAACAATGCCGGTTATGGTTTATTGGCAACTGTTGAAGATGGTACGGATGAAGAGATGTATCATCAATTTGATGTCAATGTTTTTGGACTTTTAAAAACAACACGTGCGGTCATTCCTCATATGCGTAAAGAAAGGTCAGGTGTAATAATAAACATTTCTTCATTTTTGGGAAAAATGGGCTTGCCTCTTTTAACTCATTATAATGCTTCTAAATATGCAGTTGAAGGAATTGTCGATTCACTAAGATTTGAGATGAATCCCTTTTGTGTACGTGTTCATTCCATTCAGTCTGGATTATTTGGAACAAATTTTGTTGCAAAAGGTTTAGTAGCAAATGTACAAACTACAAATGAAAATTCACCATACAAAGAATTAGTTGCTCATTTTGTGCCAATTGTTGCAAAAGCTATAAATGAAGGACCATCTCCCCAACCAATTGCTGATGCAGTAAAAGATATTATTGAAGATGAAAATTCTGATATTTTTGTACCAGTTGGTGCTGAAGCTGAAACATTTGTACCTATGCGAAAAGAGTTAAATGATAAAGAATTTGAAGTAAAAATAAAAGAGACTTTTGGAATTTAGTTATATTTTTTTATAAAGGAGAAGTTGATATGTTGCGACTGAGTTTTTTAGCAATAATTATAATTATTGCCTGGATAGAAGTCCTCCCTTATTTAATACCGAAAAAACCAAAAAAGAGTTATAACGATGAACAGTTGCGTGAAATTGCTTTAAGTCGGGGAATGCGTCCTATTCCAAAGGAGTATGATACATTTTTAAAACTTCTTGATTCTAAAGAAAATCCTATTACAAAAGCAAAAGTTGCACTTGGGAAAAAACTTTTTTTTGATAAGCTTCTTTCAAGTGATAAAACTATCAGTTGTGCATCATGTCATCTTCTTGGCGAAAATCCTCATAATCAAAATCAATTTTCAGATGACATGACTCATCCACAAGGCAAAACAGATTGTATGGTCTGTCATATAAAAGATGAAAGCGGTTCGGACAGACTATCAACCGCTATAGGTGTGCAAGGAAGAACTGCCCCAAATCATCTCAATACGCCTACAATTTTGAATTCTGCTTTGGCGAAGTATAGAATGTGGGACGGTTCAGCTAAAACCTCATTAGATACTATCGCACCTATGATACATGATAAATACAAAATGAATCTCACATCGGCAGAACTAGTGAAAAGATTAAACAATAATACTTTTTATAAACAAGAGTTTGCAAAAGTTTTTAAAAACGGTGTAACATTTGAAAATGTACAAAAGGCACTGGATATTTATCAAAAGACACTCCTGACTAGAAGTGCTTATGACAGATTTTTAGAAGGAGATAACCAAGCACTGAGCGAAGAAGCAAAAAGAGGTTTTAGAAATTTTATACAGCTTGGATGCAAGGGGTGTCATACCGGTATAACAGTAGGAGGGCAAACTATACAAAAGTTTCCTGCTCGAAATTATAATCATATTATTGATGTTACGGGAATGTTTAGCAGAGAATATATTGGAAGAGATGTTGCTGCATTTAATTTTAACTTTAAACCATCTCATAGATATCCTTTTGAAAATAAAGGCGGCTATCTTGGTAAAGATAACAAACAGCTTTTTCGTGTACCGATTTTAAGAAATGTTACAAAAACTTCCCCTTATTTTCATAATGGATCGGTATTTGATTTACGAGAAGCCGTTCACATTATGGGGAAATATCAATTAAGTATGGAATTGACTGAGACTCAAATAGATGAGATAGTGGCTTTTTTGAAATCACTTGATGGTGAAGTAGTCGAGTATAAGGAGCTGAAATGAAAATTTTGTATGTTAACTTTGATATTCTTTTTATGTTTATCAGCGGTCTGTTACTTATAAACTATTTTTCTATAGAATGGTCTTATTTTCGTGTGATAGAGTTTTTGCATATATTTGGTTCCATTGTCATTACAGTTTTTTTTGTACTTCCCTTTTTGTATAAACATATCTATGCGAGTATGATAAAAATGAAGCATGAGAGCAAGAGTGGTCTTCTCTTTGCTTTTGTCTTTTTTTTACTGCTTGTTAGTGGGGTATACCTGTTTTTAATCGGTAATAGAGGAGGAGATGTTTATGGCATTATATCTTACAATGTCCATCTTTACGGTTCTTTTATTTTGATGTTTTTTCTAATTTTACATCTTAGAAAATTCTTTTTTTCGAAAGTATTTACAACATTGGCTTGGGCTGTTGTTCTTTTTTTACCGAGCCATGCTTATTCAAGTTCAAAGAAATTGACTAATATTGTTTTTGCTGACGGGGCGAGGAGTTATCATAATATTGATTGGACGAATTCAACTACATGTAAAGAGTGCCATCCAAAAATTTTTCAACAGTGGGCTGATTCAAATCACAGACATCTTGCTGATTCAAATCCATATTATATGGTACTGGAGAACTTAGCGGGAATGGATAGAGGTGAAAAATTTCGACAATGGTGTATGGGATGTCATAATCCGAGTGCTGTGAGTATGCATCAGGAAAAAACAACACACTTTATGAGAGACAATATTATGCCGGAATCGCTCTTTACAAAGGGGTCGCAAAATCTTATAAATGAATATAAAGCACATCCATACCGCTTGGAGCATGGTGTCTCCTGTATTGCATGTCATCGCATAGTGGATGCTAAACCTATGGGGAACAGTTCCTATTCACTGAATCTTACAAAAAGAAAGAAATATTTATATGAAGACTCTCATAGTGATACAAAAGTCTGGATAAGCCACAAGCTTATCAATGCAAATCCGAAAACACATAAACAAGAGTATATGAAACCTTTGTATAAAAAAAGTAAGTATTGTGCATCGTGTCATAATGAATTCTTACCACATTCAGGGAAAAAGGTTGTTTCAACGTATGAACAATGGGAAAAATCACCTTATAATGATCCTAAAAAACCAAAAAAACATAAAGATTGTATAGATTGTCATATGACATATTTAGATAATGGAACATATACTCCGCTGCAAGGAACTTCAACACTTGGTGGTAAAAAGAAAAAAGATATAAAAGTACACTATTTTGCAGGAGGGAACTATTTCCTTGCAGGTTTGAAAAATAAAGAGAATGAATCACAATCAATTCAGCTTTTAAAAACATCTGCAAAATTGGATGCAAAAATTGATACTAAAGGCATATTGCAAATTGGCGTGAAAAATGTAGGTGCAGGGCACAAGCTGCCGACAGGAGCAGCAGATTTTCGAGAACTTTGGCTTGATGTTAGTGTTAGGGATAAAAATAAAAAAATCGTTTTTAGCAGCGGAAAATTGGACAAAAAAGGTGATATAGAAAAAGGTTCTATTGTTTTTAACAAGATGTTTGGCGATAAGGATGGGAATCCTGTAGGTCTGTATTTTTGGAGATATGAAAAGCTGATTAAAGACACAAGAATACCTGCAGGTAAGAGAGTTGTAGAAAAATTCACACTACCTGAAAATGTAGAGTATCCATTGCATGTAGAGATAAAACTAAACTTTAGAATTTATCCGCAATGGGTTACCAATATAGTAAAATCAGCATATCCGCAATTGACGGATCCTCCCGTTATTACAATACAAAAGCTGGAGAAGCAATTTGATTAAAGGCATAGTTGTTTTGATTCTTTTGGCTTTGTATGCTGATGCGTTTATAATAGAAAGTTCTTATGAAATGGCACACACAAAAGCGCTCAAAAAAGGAAAGTCTTTGGTTGTTTTTTTGACAAAAAAGAACTGCAATGGGTGCAATGAAGAACTTGCAAAAATTATTCATAGTAAAGATTTATCTTTGAGTATTGATGAATATGCAGTCTTTGTGATAGGACAGCAAGGGCAAAAAGGGAGTTATCCCATAGAAATGCTCTACACTACACAATATCCGGCACTGTTTATTCTTGATGAAAATGAGTTGTTAAAATGCAATTTCTTTAGTACAAACATGGAATTTAAAGATATCACCAAATGCATAAAACCATAAGCATTATGTTTAGTGTAATGCTTCAAAAGCTTCTTCGATACTGTTATATTTCTGTGTTATAAAAAGATATACAGCAGCATTTAATTGTGCTAGTTTCAGGTATTCTTCCGAAGGATTGTTTAACTGGTCAAGTGAGTCTTGGAGTGTTATAGTTTCCCACGATTTTTTGTAATGGATATCGAAATATTCAGGGTCTATAATATGCTCCTCTATATCTTCACCGTTAACGATCCATAAGCGTCCTTTGCTGAAAAGTTCCGGTGTACCTTCATTGCCTTGAATCAAGGCTAAATGTTTGTACCTGTCAGTATAAATTTCGGCATATTTTTTTACAAAAGGTTTATGAAAAACACCGGTTATGGCATATTCACTTTTAGCGACTCCGGAGAGCTTTTCTATGGTGCTAAAGCTGCTTCGAAGTCCAAGTTTGTTCCGTACATCAGTAAGATTATGCAGTTTGTTAAAAAACTCTTTTCTGTCAAAGTAGTGAGTGTTTGGTGTGAGATTGATGTGCGTGATGATATCTTTGATAGTAATACCGTCTTTTGCCGGCTGTTTTTCATCACCGACAAGTACAAGATTAAGATTATGTTTTTCGAGCGCTTTGGCAACAAGTGGAAAGATATAGGGATTTTTAGCTTTGCCGTCAAAAGGATAACCTAGTTCAATGGAGTTTTTCACCTCTGATTTTGTAATATTCTTATCACAGGCGGCAAGTGCACCTTGAAACTCTTCTGTCGTCTCCGGTTTAAGTCTCCAGCCGAGTAAGAAGGCCGCTATCTGTTCTGTCGGGATACTTTGGTTTAAAATCTGTGTCATCATATCTTGTGCTTCTTCGAAACTAAGATCACGATTCCCTTTTGGACCGGTTCCAACGGCATGTATATATTTGAAAAAATCCATAATTTAGCTACCTTTATTTATTAATAAATAAAGTGTAGCAAAATTACATAAATGAGAGTTTATAATCCCAGTTTATCTTCGATAGCATCTTCTAAATCACTGTCATGCGGTGTAAGATTTACATAGTTTTCTGCAAAATCAATCGTCACTGCCTTTGTGTTGCCATTATCTGTTTTTTCTGCGATGAGTTCATTTTCTTTAAACTCTGTCATTCTCCAGCCATCTTCTTCACCAGCCTCGACAATGCGTGCGTGAACTTCTTTTAAAGGCATAGCCTTAAAGTGTACGTAGTTTGCTGTTTTGACATCACCATCCCCTGTTGATGTTGTGCTGCATGCAGTAAAGAGAAGCGTAGTAAGTAAAAAAGAGAGTGTTAAGATAAAGTTTTTTTTCATAATTATGTCCTGTTAAGTGTATTCTAATCCAGATAAGGAGTAGAATACTATGATATAATAATAATTATAAAAAAACTTTGAACTGAATGGATTTTAATGACTGCACATGACATAATGATGGTTTTGGTAATGACATTTCCGATGTTTCTTTTCTCTATTTATCCGGGGATAGTAGTGAGTAATTTTTTAGAAAAGAAGTATGGCATTGAAGAGTCTAAAAAAAGAGCTGTGATGATAGGCGTTACTTTTCTTTTTGCATTGACCCTCTCTTTATTGCTTTATTATGTTTAGGAGTGTTTCGATGAAAATATTTTTTTTGATGCTTATTTTTGCAGTTTCTCTTTTTTCATCCACAAATGAAGCGCTGCAGGCATATAAAAACAAGCAGTACACAAAAGCCTTTTCGCTTTATATGCAAGAAGCAAAGAAGGGAGACACTTCTGCTCAAAATGCAGTGAGTTATCTCTACTTTAACGGTATAGGTGTGCAGCAAAGTAAAAAAGATGGAGTGCTATGGCTAAAAAAAGCTGCAAAAAGCGGTGATGACAGAGCCTGTTTGGATCTAGGCATGATGTATCTTACTGGTGTCAATATTGGAAAAGAGTATGCACAGGCATTGAAGTGGTTGGAATGTGCTTCAAAAAAAGGCAATGCAGAAGCATCCTATAATCTTGCGCTTATGTATTATAATGGTGATGGTGTAAAGCAAGATATAAAAAAAGCGGCAGAACTGTTAGAAATGGCAGCAAAAGCAGGGCATAAAGGTGCTAAAAAAAATGTCGGGCGCATTTATATGCAGCTGCTTGATTTTAAAAAGGCAAAATACTGGCTCAGTGAAAATGTAAAAGAGGGGGATGTGGAAGCAGCCACTCTTTTAAAAGAGATAGAAGCTTCTAAAAAAGATTAAGTCTATTTGAACCAGTTGAGCTGCTCACGCAGCTCTACGACACGGCCTACAATGATTAAAGCAGGGGTAGGGATGCCTTTTGCTTCTTCAACTATATTTTCAAGTGTTGAGACAACGACTGTCTGATCTTCTGTCGTTCCACGTGAAATAACGGCACAAGGGTACTCTCTTGGTTTGCCGATTTCCATTAGTTTTGACGCTATTTTACCGAGATTGTGCAGTCCCATTAAAAAGACGATCGTATCGTCTGTTTTGAAGTTTTCCCATGGAATCTGTGAAACCTCTTTGTTTGGCGATTCATGTCCGGTTACAACGCGAAAACTGACAGCTACACCACGATGGGTAACAGGTATTCCTGCATAGGCAGGGACACTTACAGCAGATGTAATACCTGGAATAATTTCAAATTTTACATCTCTTTCTTGAAGATAAGCTCCTTCTTCCCCGCCACGCCCAAAGACAAAAGGATCTCCGCCCTTAAGACGAACCACAACATCATGTTTGAGAGCATTTTGATAAATGACTTCATTTATCTCATCCTGTGGCAGTGTATGGCGGCCATCTTCTTTACCGACATAGACAAACTCACAGCCGTTCTTTGCCATATCCAGAAGTTCAGGATTTGCTAAACGGTCATAAATGATGACATCAGCCTCCGTAATTACTCTGTGTGCTTTGACGGTAAGGAGTTCAGTGTCTCCAGGTCCAGCTCCTGTTAAGTATACTTTGCCCATTATTTGCCTTTTTGATAGATAAATATTCCGGATGGTTTTTTTATAGTGAGTATCTCACGTTTTAACCACCAGCCTTTAGTATTTAAAACTGCTACTTTGTTGGAGTCATTGACAGATATATAAAGTTCAGGTTTTTCATTTGACCAGCGAAGATGTAAAACCTTGCCGTCAAACTCAAATCTTTTGATGACTCTGAGTGTTTTTGTATCTATTATTTGAATAACAGGAAATTTCTTGCCGCTGAAAGTCACTGCCAAATATTTTTTATCTGGTGAAAGTGCTGTAAATACAGGAAGACCTTCTGTTTTAATAGCTTTTATGAATTTGAAATCCGGTGTAAATACAAATACTTTGTTATCGCCCACTGCAGGAATAAATACTTTGGAATCACTGATAGACCAAAATCCAAAGTGAGGTACTTTGAGTACCGGTTTTCTGTCATCGAGTTGCAGTTGAATCTTTTCAAATTTCAGTGTGTCTAAGTCAACAACGCCAAACCATGGAGACTGAAAAAATCCATTGATGTATTTGTCACCTTTGATCATAGCATCAAAAGGCATGACACCTACATTTTTAAACTCCTTGACAAGTTTAAAATGAGGTTTTCCTCTGCCTCTGTTTACATCTTCATAAATGGCGATGGCATCCTTGTCCATTTCAGAAAAGACAAGATAGTTTTTATAGATTTTTATTCCCACGTTGCGTGATCCTGTCTTGATCTTCTCTATCGGTTTTAGATCACGTGAGAGAATATCGACACTTTTATCATCATAATTTGCAACGGCTACATAGTTTTTGTTAATGACAAAACCGATGGCACTTTTGCTTGTTTTATACTCATTCAGCTTTTTCTCACTGCGTGGATCAAATCGTACAATATAGCCGTCACGTGAGATGAGATAACCGTCATTATCATAGAATTTGATGACACCATGGTTCATATTGTGCATATTTTGCATATGATGGCGTGGTAGACCATTTTCAATAACAGCTACAGAACTGCTTTCTCTCTCAACAACGAAATATTTTTCTTTTGCCTGTGAATGTGTGAAAAATGCTGCACTGACAAGTGCTCCTATTAGCAGTTTTTTTATCATATTTAAATACTCTCTCTTTCTTCTTTAGTTAAGTAGCATGATGGATCTTCTGCCCAAAGATCTCCGCTGATAGCATATGCACGTGCGCGAGAACCGCCATTACAGATATCTATCTGTTTACAGTCACTACATATTCCGGAAATCTGTTTTCTTGGGTGTATACGAAGCTCATCAAGCAATTCACCGCTTTGCCAGATATCCCCAAAGTTTTGATTGATGATATTACCGACAATAAGCGGAAAAAACGGGTCAGGACGAACATCACCTTCTGAATTTATATTGAGCAGTTTTCGTCCTGCAGAATTACCACCCCATTTAATAAGCCTATCTCTCATTTTATCTTTTAAGTCCGGATATTTTTTGCCGAATTTCTCAAGTAAGAGTATAGCATCCATTTCCATATTTCCGGTAACAATCTCTATATCACGACCAGTTTCATAATATTGAAAAGCTTTGTCAAGTATGAACTCTACTGCTTTGCGGCGTTGCTCCTTTGTTAGATCCATCTTTAAATTATCAAGGCCTCTACCGGAATAGACAAGGTGAGAGACATAGATTTTTGGTATATTGTGTTTCTCTGCAAGATCAAAAATATACTCCAGTGAGTCGATTGTATCTTTTGTCATCGTAAAACGGATGCCGACTTTTGAACCGGTCTGGTTTGCCAATAAAACAGCTTTGAGTGTCTCTTTAAAAGCACCTTTTAATCCGCGAAAGTAATCATGAGTAGGTTCATCACCGTCAATGCTAACTCCAACATAATTAAAAGTATCTGTAATCTTTTGAATATTACCTTTTGTAAAATAGAGACCATTGCTTGAAAGGTAGGTAATAATACCGTTTTCCCTACAAAATTCAGCTATCTCAAAAAGATCTTTTCGCGTGAGCGGTTCTCCTCCTGAGAAGATGATAAATTTAACACCATTTGCTTTCATCTCTAAAATCGTTTTTTTTATCTGCTCTGTAGTGAGCGTATCTACTTCATCAAGAGTCGATTTAGAGTAGCAATGAAGGCATGAAAGATTACAGCGGTTTGTAAAGTTCCATATGGCGATGCTGCCGTCTAAAATTCTCTCTTTTTTATCCTCAACTACCGAAGCAATGAGATTGGACAATCGAAACATTATTTTTTTCCTTTAAAAGAGAGTATATAGTCACTGATCAGATCGAGCTCTTGCGCATTTAAGTTTAGTTGCGTCATTACTGTTCTTTTGTAGCCAAAAGCTTTGTACATTGATTTTGGAGAAGCAATGTACGCTTCTACCTCGGCTTTTGTTCTTTTAGCTGCTATTTGATTAAATGGCGGTCCAAAAGCCATAGCTGTTTGGTGATGACAACCCCAACAGTATGTTTCAAAAACTTTTTTCCCTGTAAGTGTATCAGCTGTTAATGATGTTGTAATTAATAAGAGTAAAATTGTGAAAGTTTTCATTTTGTTTCTTTTGTTGAATTAAATATTATTCTAGCAAAATTAAGCTTGAAAAATGCCTTAAAAAGGCTGTAAAATAGGAATTTTCTAAAGAGTGTGTATTAAGAATATTATTAAAAAAAATTATAGAAAAAGTTGCTGTTCTTAGTGAGAAGTTTCTCTCCGCAAGGGAGAGAAAAAAGATGCTTACGCACCTGGAATTGATTGTCTATGTTCGATAGAGTAAGTAAAAGTCGGCGTTGTTAAACCTTTGATGTATTTAACGAATTTACCAGTTTTTGCTTCATAGATACCGATACGACCAGCATTCCATTCAGAGATCATAGTCCAGTGACCATGATTAGCAGGTTCAGCGTGTAAGATTCTAGGAATCACAACTTTACCTTTTTTATCTTTAACTGTTGGCACTTTCCAGCTGTAAAGTACTTTGTGTGTTACAGGGTCTGTAACAGTACCTCTTTTTGTTCCAACAGTGATGATTCTGTCTGTTTCAAGAGTTTGTTTGTTGATAAGATACATTTTGTTCCAGTTAGCTTTTCCGCCAAGTACACAGTCTGACCAGATAAATGGTGTATGCTCACTTGTACCAACGAAAAGACCACCACCAGCAGTTCTAACGTGTGCAACAACATCCCAGCTGCTATCCCAGATAACAACATCACCAACATTCATACTGTTTGTAGCATAAAGCTGACCATATCTGTCATTGTACCAGCTAGATCCTTGACCTGGGTGAGGCTTGCTTCCTGGACCTGTATAGACTTTAGCAACGAGAGATTTCGTTTTAAAATCAACAACGCCCATTACATCAGAACCTTGAGATGCTTGCATTAAGTAACGACCGATCTCTTTACCTTCATTTTCAAAACCATCGTGTAAGATTTTACCGATATTTGGAATATCTCCAACGATTGGATAGTTTGGTTTAGAGTAATCTACTATATAAACATGCCCTGCATCTTTAAGTGCAAATGCAATGTATGGACCGTACGGAGTATCATAAATACCTGCAACCCGGCTTGAACCGATGTCTCCATCCATATTGATAACAGATGATGTAGGGTATACTTTTAACGGCTCTAATGTCATAGCATCCATAAGTACTGCACCACCTGGAACATAGTTACCTGCCATGAGGTATTTACCATCTGGTGAAACTGCAAGACCACGAGATTCAGACCCGACTTGACACTGTGCAATTTTTTGCTGACCTTTTGAAGCAAGGTCGAACATAGTTACCAGACCTGAACGACTGATAGAGTATGCATAACGAGGCTGACGTTTATTTGTCACTGTTACGTGAACAGCAAATCCGGCAGGGTGTTTTGATAAAACTTTTCCATTTGTGCCATCAACAAAAACAACACGTGCAGCATCACGTTCTGTAACGAAACAGATATCTGTTACTTTTTTTACATCTGCTGCGTGAGGATATTTTTTCAACAATGCCATTCTGTCATTGAGCTTTTTCCACCCTTTTTTAACAGCATCCAAAGTAAGAACTTCAATTTTCTTACCTTTGAAGTGTTGTAGGTAGTCAACCATTTTTTGTGCATCTGCTTTATTCATTTTTTCAGCAAACGGAGGCATTGCCGTACCCGGACGGCCATTTAAAATAGTCTGAGCAAGTGAATATGAATTTTTGTCTTTTAACTTCGCTGGACGTAAATCAGCACCAACACCACCTTCGTGATTTGGTCCATGACATCCTTGACACTCTTTTTCGAACATTTTTTCAACATTCATATGTGAAGTGCCGGCAAATAAACCTGAACTTACAACTGCAAGTGCTGCAACTGATATAACTAATTTATTTAATCTCATTTTATTTCTCCTTCTAAAATTGAAGATTGGGCATGGCCCCAATGGAGCCAGCCGAACTAGTTTTCGTTTTCTAAGCGTTTTTTCTCTTGGAAGTAAATCCAAATCATTGGAAGTACAATAATAGTGTGAAGAAAAATCGTTAACGTTAAAGGACCTTGGTTGAGCCAGCCGAAAAAGCTAGGCACAACGTCTGTAAATGGTTCAAACATTTTATCTCCTTATCTTTCGTGTACTGGATTTTTACCAGTAGTAAGTAAATCTTTTGCAAGGAATACAAAACCTAGGAATGTTACAGCACCCATAATAAGTCTCCAATCCATTGCTTGTATAAACCACATACCGCTTTGACCGTCAAAGTATCCTGCCCATGTAGCACCCATTTGTGCACGTGAGACAAGAACTTGAACGTATCCGGCAATAGTCAGTGCTACTGTCATACCGACAACACCACCAGTGATCATACTAACAGCCCAGATTGAAGCTTTTGTATGTTTCATAACTTTAAGACCATTTGTCCCTTGAACTGCGATATACATCATACCTACAAGGATAGTTGCATATGCACCAAAGAATGCCAAGTGACCGTGTGCTGAAGTAAACTGTGTACCGTGAGTATAAAGGTTTACCTGTGGTAGTGTGTGGAAGAATCCCCAGATACCAGCACCTAAGAAGTTACCAAATGCATTAAGAACAAACCATGTAAACGCAGGTTTATTATTGATAACAGATACATCACTACCTTTAGCTTCTTCACCACCTTGTGTTTTACCCCAGTCATAAAGTACGTGGATAAACATTGCAACAAGTGGTAGTGGTTCTAGAGCTGAGAAGAGTGCACCAATTTCCCACCAGTACTCAGGTGTACCGATCCAGAAGTAGTGGTGACCTAGTCCAAGAATACCTGAACCAAATAGCATCGCAACCTCTATCCATAGCCACATCTCAACAACTTTACGGTGTGCACCGATCATAGTGATAAGACCATAAGCAGCGATTGAACCAACAAAAACTTCCCATGTAGCTTCAACCCATAAGTGGATTACCCACCACCACCAGTATTGATCAACAGAGATATTGTCAGTAAAGAACATACCAGCTAAGTAAAGACCTGCAAATGCAATCATATCTGCCATAAGAACAGTTACAATTCCTGTTTGTTTACCTTTTATACCTGTTAAGAATAAGTTTGCAACAAATCCTAACGCTACTACTACAATACCCCAGTCAGCCCAACGAGGCGCTTCGATATATTCACGTCCTTCAGTAATGAACCAGATAGTTGTTGCATCTGCCGGACCTACTTGAACAAGAAGGTAAACCAACACAACGACAACGATAGCAGCTGCAAAGATCCAAAAAAGAAGCTTTCCAAGTTTAATACCAACAGTTTCTATACCTGTTTCATCAGGTAATAACCAGTAAACTGAACCAAACATTGCAAAAACCATCCATACTACAAGAGCATTGATGTGTAAGATTCTAGCAATAGAGAAGTCTAATACTCCATAAAGGAAACCTGGCATTACGTACTGAATTGCTGCAACTAAACCAAAAAGTAATTGAGCACCAAAAATGATAGCAGCAAAAGTAAAGTACCATGTTGCTAATTGTTTTGACTCTGATGTTAAATGATTATTTGCCATTGATAGCTCCTTGCATATGTCCAAAGTTTCTTGGGAAACCATTTGTATCTATTGATGACATATGTTTTAAAAATGCAACCAAACCTTTAGCCTCTTCAGCTGTAATACCTAAATTAGGCATCATACGAGCATGTGTAGGATATTGGTCAGGATGTTGTAAGAATTCAGCCATAGCTTCTTCTTTTGTGTTTTTTCCAGTTAATGCCTGCATTGCACCATCTGGTCCCCAAGCTGGGTCTAACCATGCTTTTGTCAAGTCTGGTGCATAATAAGCTCCATTACCAAGAAGTGTATGACAATCCATACAGTTTTTAGCCTGTGAACCCAGTTTACCTAAGTGAAGGAGAGCTCCCGCTTCTTCTTCTGAATAATCATCACGACCAAAGAACTTCTCTTTTTCTCCGATTACCGGAACTTCATGACCGCGTTTTGCACTCATTTCATATGTAATCTTGTAATTAATAACAGTAGGTCCTGGAACCCTTTTTGTTACACCATTTTTAAGATCTTGATCGTTACCCATTGCAATTTGTGCCGACGTATCAAACGTTAGCCAAATCAGTAGTATCGATGCAAAACCTGTAACCCACGTTGCTGAACGCTGCCAGAAACGATTGTCACTCCATACAGATTTATTAGCCACTGTATCCTCCTAAAAAATTATTGTCAAATATATAGTTATCAATGTTCATTCTCTTCATGAACTTGATTCTGCATATAATAAACTGCAAATGGAAGTAAAAACAATCCAATAGCAGCGACAACTAAAGCTTTTGCAGTAAAATCCCCTACATGCATCAAACTTCCCATTAAATACAAACAATAGGCAGTCATCATCCAAAAACCATAGGCTATAATCATTGTCCACGGCTTTAGCAGTTTAACTTTTACTGCAGTATATATACCAACATAAACTCCTCCAAAAACTAACACAAGTGCAGATGAGACAAAGATAGGTAAAAAATCATCGAGTGCTATCTCTGGTCTAACTACTGATGGATCTATCATTATGCTTTCCTTAAACTTAGGTTAGATTTTAGAATCATATGTAGTGTATAAAGTTTTAGATTAAATTAGCTTGATTTAGGTCAATAATTACATATAAATTATAATTTTTTGATAAATTTTATTTTAAGTGTTACTTTATAGACGTTGATATATTGAGTTTTAGTGTCAAATAATTTGAAGAGTGAGTAGAAAAAAAGCTAGAGGAGTTCTAGCTTTGTGAATGAAGGTATTTTTTAATCTCTTTGATGAGTGCTTCAAGTTTTTCTTTAAATGTAAAAAGAAGTCTTGATTTGTGATTGTCATCCTCACGCAGAGATGTTTTGAGCTGGACTGCTATTTTGTTGAGATTTTGAGCACCGATGTTTGCCGAGACGCCTATAATATCAAGTAATAGTTTATCTGCATTGTCGATGTTGTTGTGTTTAATAAACCTGTCAATAACTTCATGGGCATTTTCATAACTTTTTATGAACTCTTCGAGTATTTCATGATAAAATTCACTGTCATCTCCTGAAATTTCCAGACCTTCTTCAACATCGAGTTCACTATAGTTGTCATCTGTCTGTGAAGTATTTTCATCAGGTGTATAGGCATAGAGTACATCGTAAAGTGCATCCATTTTAAGTGGTTTTTCAAGATGCTCTGTCATACCGGCTTCTGTCATTTTTCTGATATCATCAGCTGCTGTGTCACCGCTGAGTGCTACAACAACTATATGATCGTATTTTGGATTTTCTCTGATTTTACGCGTTGCTTCGAAACCATCCATACGCGGCATATGGGCATCCATGAGAACCATTATGAAATTATCATCTTTTTCTAAAATTTCCAAAGCATCAACACCGTCATTTGCCACTACAATTTCAATGCCGCTTTCTGCTAGAAGACCCTGGATGACTTTTTGATTGATAATGTTGTCTTCTGCTAGTAAGAGGCGCTGTCCCGAAAATTCTTTAAAGTCTTCTTTTACTATTTTTGCATGTGGCGGTACATCTCGTTTGTGTATCTTTTTTTCTTGGGGAGCTTTTTTGTCAGCTGTTGTGCTTTCTACGATTCCGAAATCACCTTCCTCTTTGCCGTCAAGCATTTCGATAGATTCTTCATCACTTGCTGTTTCTTGTTCTGCCTGATTTACAGTCTGTGCATCTTCTGTATTTTCAACTGCTTCTTCGTGTTCGAAAAGAGTTTCATCAGTAACTGCAATAGTCTGATCTTCAGCCTCTTCAGCAGCTTCATTGTCCTCATTTTTGCGTTTTATTTTTATATATATCAGTATGACAACTAAAATGGCGACTAAAGCTAAAAGTTCGTTTTGATAGGCAGCTAAAAGGTCCATAATCCCTCTTTTTTTAAAATATTGCTCAATCATACAGTATAAAAAATTAAACCTAAATCAAATTTGCTGTATAATCACTTTAAATTTTATTTTAGGGTGACATTTGCAAAATATTCCACATATTCCAGTCTTGTACAGAGAGGTCGTGTCAGCTTTTGAAAATATAGAAGATGGAATTATTATTGACTGTACTATGGGATATGGCGGTCACTCCTCAATGATTCTCGATGCAAATCCAAATATCAAGCTTATAGCTATAGATCAAGACCAGACAGCTATAGACTTCTCACGCAAAAGACTTGAAAAGTACGGTGATAGAGTTGAGATACGAAAAGGGCGTTTTTCTCAGGTTATTCAAGATATTCTGCGTGAGATAGATCCAAGAGATATCAAAGGCCTGCTTGCAGATATAGGAGTATCGTCACTGCAGCTCGATCAAAAAGATCGTGGATTTTCCTATGAGAGTGAGAATCTTGATATGCGTATGGATAAAGATGCACCACTCTCGGCGTCCAATGTCGTCAATGAATATTCACAAAACGAGCTAGAAAAGATACTGCTGGAATATGGAGAGCTGCGTAACTATAAAAAAATTGCCTCAGAAATAGTGAAAAACCGTCCTTTTACTTCAGCTAAAGAGCTGAGCGACAGACTCAAATCTTTTATGCCAAGAGGTAAAAAGATTCATCCTGCGACACTTTTAATGCAGGCAATACGCATAGAGGTAAATAATGAACTCGGTGAGCTGAAGTCACTGCTTGAAAGCATTGAAAATGCGAGACTGCCTCATGCAAAGATAGCTGTTATCTCATTCCATTCGTTAGAAGACAGAATAGTGAAAAAGATCTTTTCAAAGTGGTCAAAATCCTGCATATGCCCGCCTGAAGCAATACGCTGCAGTTGTGGAAACGATCACCAGCTTGGTCACATTCTTACGAAAAAACCGATTATGGCAAAGGATGATGAGCTCAGAGAAAATGCCAGAAGTAGAAGTGCAAAGATGCGGATATTTCAGATGGATATCGAGGAGTAGGGCGTGAGCGACAAGCATGAGCTTTTAGATGAAGTCGACGGACTTATAACACACAAAAGACGACTGGATTTCAACTATTTTTTATATATGATATTGACACTGCTTTTTATCGCAATGTTCGCTTTTCCAAAGATATATATAACACAGCAGATCTACTTTAAAAGCAGAGAGATAGCAAAACTAAAAGTGGAGTATGAAACGCTTAAAGAAGAAAATAAACTGATTTCTGCTTCCGTTGAGTCCATCAAGTTTAAAAATCAAATCCTCGACACAATGTTTTAAGGAAAAAAATTGATTCGTAAATTTATAGAGTTTGCTATAGAAAAGCCACTACTCAATCATATTTTGTTGATCTTTATCTTTATGCTTTCCATTTTTGCCTATATTAATATTCCAAAAGAGATCTTCCCTCCGATGAATATGGACAAGATCACTATTAAAGGCGGCTATGCAGGGACATCGGCTGATATTTTGGATAAGATGGTTGTACAGAGCATCGAGGATGATCTGCAAAATATCGATGAACTTGACACAATCAAAAGCAGTATTAAAAACGGCTCTTTTCTTATTTCTGCAGAGATAAAACCAGGTTCTGATAATATCTTGGTCTTAAATGATGTCAAAGATGTTGTCAGCGGTGTCAAAAAAGATCTGCCTGCAGATATGAATGAGCCTGTCGCTAAAATTAAAACACACGCTTTTCCTCTTGTACTTATTGCACTTTCAGGCGATGTATCCAAAGAAGAACTGCTTGAGCGTGCAGACGAACTTAAAAGTGAACTCTCTAAATTTAAAGATCTCAGTGATATTACCATTCGCGGTGATGCTGATGAAGAACTGGATATCTCTTTAAACTATCCCAAGATAAAAGCGTATGGCCTGAACTCTTCACAGGTAGTATCTGCCATCAGTAACATCAGCTCTATTTTTCCTATTGGGACGATTAAACAAAAAGCACATCATCTTTATATCTCTACGAACAACGGTGAAAAAAGTAGAGAAAAAATTGCCGATACCATCATCCATGTCGGTAGTGTAAAACTTCGTATCGGAGATATTGCCGATGTGGCATTTAAACTTAGTGATTCGGCAGAACTTTCTCATTACAATGGTATCAGAAATGTTTCCATCAATGTTACAAAAAGTAAAAACGGTAATGCAATAGCACTTGTAAAAGATATTCGTAAACTTTTAAAAGAGCAGAAGCTGAAACATCCTAAACTCAACTATAGTATCTACACAGATACTTCTGTCTGGATCAAGAATCGTCTGAATGTCGTCTTTTCAAATATTGTCTTTGGATTGATGCTTGTTTTTTTGGCAATGCTGATCTTTATCAATCGTGGTATCGCTTTTGTCGTGGCCTTAGGGATTCCAGTAAGCTTTATGATAGGGCTCATAGTAACGGAAATTTTGGGTGATAGTCTCAATATGCTCTCACTTTTGGGTGCGCTTATTGCACTGGGTATGCTGGTGGATGAAGCAATTGTTGTCGCTGAGAATATCTATAGACATCTTGAAGAGGGAATGGATAGAAAAGAGGCTGTTATCAACGGGGCAGCGGAAATGTTTCCGGCAGTCCTCACGGCAACATTGACAACTGTTTTTGCCTTTTTACCAATGCTTTTGATGACAGGGGAGATGGGGATGTTTATAAAAATCATCCCTATTATGATTACGGTTCTGCTTCTCTCTTCTCTTTTTGAAGCGTTTTATTTCTTGCCGCTGCATGCACATGACTTTTTGAAAGTCTCACGTGAGGGGAGTTTTACAAAAAGATTCTGGGATAAAATGTATGTGTGGTACTCCAAAGGACTGCATTTTTTCTTCAAACGTAAAGTTCTCTCTTTACTTTTTATAACGAGTGCCATACTCGCTTTGGAATTTGTAATGATAAAACATGCAAAATTTCAGCTCTTTCCTGATTTTGACAATACACAGGTATATGTTTATGGAAAGGTAAACATTAACAATGAACTCAAAGATACTGAAAAAGTGGTCACAAAACTTGAGAATATCATTCTCAAACATATCGACAAGAACAATGTCTCTTCGGTAACTTCAGTCATAGGTTTTAAAATGGATGCCAAGAACAGAGCTGAACTTGGTGAAAATATGTTTCATATCTTTATTGACCTGCATGAACGTGCACCTGAAAACTTTTTTGATAAATACATAAGTCCTCATCTTTCTATAGAGTATGATCCAAAAGTGCAGACAAGAACAAAAGATGCAAAAGAGATAGCAGAGGAGATTAAAAAATCACTTGCAGGCATACGTGAGGCGAAGGATGCGAAATCACAAAAGCTTTTTGAAGAATTGGTTGTTAAAGTACCTGGTGCAGGTGTGATTGCCCATGATGTTGAGATAGGTTTAAGTTCTAAAAATGATGAAAGTGTTGTTCCTTATCTTAAGCAGTTAGAGAAAAAACTCTCTTCAATACAAGGTGTTTTCAATATTTCTGATGATGCAACTCCTGGAGAAAAAGAGCTCAAACTCCGAGTCAATAGATACGGGCAGGAGTTGGGCTTTAACGAAGGAATCGTATCGAATGTACTTCGCGCCTATTATCTTAAAGGTGAATACGGTAAACTTTTTAACAAGTCAGGACTCATTAGAATCCGTTTGGAAAGTAAGCTTGACAGTGAGATCGATTCATTGAACAACCTTGAACTGCAGGTACCTTCATCTAAGCAGTATGTAAAACTCAAAGATATTTGTGATTTTAAATATAAACAGGGTTATGTAACGCTGAAAAAAGAGGACGGCAAGCGTGTTCGCAGTCTTTTTGCTTCTACAGATAAAAAGATCATAACATCTTCTGAACTTATGCAGCAGATAGAACCGCTGCTTAAAGAGTTCAAGAAAAAAGGCATGATCGTTGAGATAAAGGGTGAAGAGAAAGAGAACAATAAAAATAAAAAAGAGATGATGCAGTCTGCACTTATTGCAATATTTTTAATTTTTATTACTTTGGTATGGCTGTTTGATTCTATAAAGAAATCTTTAATTGTTATCAGTACAATACCGCTTGTATTACTTGGTGTTTTTGTAGGGCATTGGCTGATGGGACTTAACCTTACAATGCCGGGACTCATAGGAATAGTAGGACTGGCAGGAGTTGTCGTCAACGATGGACTGATCATGGTTGACTTTATCAAAAAAGCAAAAGATACGGAAGAGTTGATGCGACGGGCACAGACACGTCTGCGACCGATTCTTTTGACATCTTTGACAACGGTACTCGGATTGTTGACATTGATATTTTTTGCTTCAGGGCAGGCAAAGATTCTGCAGCCTATGGCAGTCTCTCTTGGTTACGGTATAGCATGGGCAACAGTGTTAAATCTACTCTATGTTCCACTGCTGTATGCTGTAGTCTATAAGATAAAAGTACCAAAAAATTAAAGCAACTTCTAAGCAAGGCCTCTGTATAATTTCGACCTACCAAAAAAGTGGGTTCTTAGCTCAGTTGGTTAGAGCCCTCCGCTCATAACGGAGTGGTCATGTGTTCGAGTCACATAGAACCCACCACTTTTTCAATCAGCCTTTGGCAATCCAAACTTTTGCGTGACTAATTCTCCTTCATCATTAAAAAACAGATAATAGAGCAGATCCTTTTTAACGCTTTGCTTTGCTAAAAATCGCAGTGCTAAATTTGCCTGCAGGGATGCTATATGCATAACGATAGGTGCGGCGATTCCAGCTGGTGTTTTTTTGATAATCTTGAATGAGTCAGAAAATGATGACTTATCAATGAAAGCAACCTGTCCGTGAAAGGCTTCTACACTGCCGTAGACCCATGGGAGATTTTTGGCTTTTGCATAAGCGTTTATCTCTGCGCGTGTAGGAAGATTGTCTGTCGCATCAAGAATAAGATCAACGTTAATGTCCAGCTTGCTCCACTCTTCAAAGTTCATCTCATGTGCGATTGCTTTGGCATAAGGGCAGCGCTCTTCTATGATATGGGCATTGATGAGGGCTTTATTCTTTCCTTCATCACCCATTTTAAAGGCAATCTGTCGATGAATATTATGAAGACTTACTTCATCGAAGTCCACCATGTGAATCTCTCCGATTCCCGTTGCACCAAGAGCAAAAGCGAGTGAGGAACCAAGTCCGCCTGAACCGATAATGGCAATTTTTTTATCTTGCAGGGAAGACTGTGTCTCTTCACCCCAAAGTTGAACCTGTCTATGGAAGTATTGCATCATGAAGAAGCCTTTATAAAAAATATTTATATCAAAATTTAGTGATTATAACACTCTTTTATTTATTGCTTCTTTAAATCCCCAGGTTCTGCGTGAGCTGATGACATCAGAGTGCTGCATATCGACTATCATCAACTCTTCTGTATTTCCTAAATGCGTGAGAAGTTCTCCATTTGGATCAACTAAGATGGAATCACCATAAAAACTCCATGTGTATTCATTGTCTTTATATTCCCCTATTCTATTTGCCCGAAGGATATAGCAGTTGTGTGTGAATGCCCGCGCGGAGATAAGTGCTTTCCATCGCTCATATGATTCAAAGGTAGAAACACTCGGCACTAATATGCAGTCAATGTTTTTACTGTCGAGTTTTTCAAAAATGGCATCAAAGTGAAGCTCAAATCCACTGATGACTGCGAATTTAAAGCCGTCTAGTTTAAAAACCAGGGGAGACTGCAGCGGTTTAATTTCATTTGCAAAGAACTTCTCTTCATTCCAATGGGCATAGTTGATGAGAATCTGCTGCTCATAGTAAGCGGTTGAAGCCGGAGAAAATTTAGCAATAGTCTTATAGACCTGCTTTTTTTTGACAATGACAAGTGGTGCTATAATTGTCATATTATAGGTAGATGAGAGCTCTTTGAGCATCTTGATTTGATGGGATGCCTGCTCTTTTATCATGCTTAGAGACATAGACTGCAGTTCTTTGAAAAACGGGTTGAGAATATACTCACCTAAAAGAAGAGCTTTTACACCTTTTTTACTGGCTATGCGAATGTAGTTGTAGAGTTTTGTGGAACTCATGCCTTGTGAGCTGAGTTGTAGGACGGCTGCACGCATATTAAGAAGCTTTTATCTCTTGGATTTTGATGACGGCATCTTCGAGCATTTTTTGTGCTTCGTTCAACTCTTTCATCCCCTGCTCATAAGCTTTGACACTATCTTCAAGTGTAATCTCCGGTTTCATGAGGGTTTCAAGTATCTTCTTTGCATTTTCGAGTTTTGTTTCAAATTGTTCTTTAGCCATCGAGTGTATCCTTCACATAAGATTCAAATTTTTCAAGTTCCACAAGAAAGGCATCATGTCCGTAGTCACTTTCTATGTCAATATAATCATAGTTGGTATTACCGATATTTTTAAACTCATCGGCAATCTCTAACATCTCGAAATTTTTAAAGAGTATATCATTTTTAAAACTAATAAGATGCATCTTTGCTGTGACACGTTTAAGCGCTTCACGCAGTGAATCAAAACCACGTGAGAGATCATAGATGTTGATCGCTTTTGTGATGTAAAGATAGGTAAGGGGATCAAACCATTTTGTAAAGTTATAGCCGTTATACTCGAGATATGACTCTACCTGAAATTTTCCGAAAAGTTCATACAGCCCGTCTGTCAGCTTATAATCTCTGCCAAATTTTTCACGCATGGATTCAGGTGATAAGAAACTGATATGACCGGCCATACGTCCAATTGCCATACCGGCCAATCCCTGTTCTTTAATGATTTCAGGGTCATAATAGCCCTGTTTGAAATCAGGATCTTTGAGTATTGCTTCTTGCGCTACCTTGTTAAAAGCGATCGCCCAAGGCTGTGTTGCATGTGTTGCGGCCATGGCTATGATCTTGTTTGCAAAGTTAGGGTAATGAATAGCAAATTGAAGTGCCTGCATACCGCCCATACTACCGCCGATGATTGCGTGAACCCTATGAATATCGAGTCTGTCAAAGAGTATTCGCTGTGCTTTTACCATATCTTTGATACTCACTACCGGAAACTTATAGCGATAGGGTTCTTGATGCGGATGTTGTGGTGACATTGGTCCGGTTGAACCAAAGCAGCTGCCTATTACATTGGAGCAGATTACAAAATATTTGTCTGTATCGATAGCTTTATTTGGACCGATGAGGCCATCCCACCAGCCGGATTTAGTTTCACCTTCGTAAGTTCCAGCAGCATGATGACTTCCTGTAAGTGCATGGCAGACAACGACTACATTACTTTTGTCCTCATTGAGCTCACCATATGTTTCATAGGTGATGTCATAAGGCTCTAATATACGTCCACTCTCAAGGTAGAGTGGATTGGTAAAATGTTCTGTGTATGTCTGCAGGTTCAGGCTCAAATTATACGCTCTTTTTAAAATATTGATGACATTTTAGCAAAAGTCTCTTAATTACGCGTCAAGTGCCTGTGCAATATCATCAATGAGATCTTTTGCACTCTCTAATCCGCATGAGATTCTAATGAGTCCTTCCGGTACACCACAGGCAATGAGCTCTTCATGAGAAAGCTGCTGGTGTGTAGTGGAAG